>NZ_AUEH01000012.1 GCF_000425885.1 Schleiferilactobacillus harbinensis DSM 16991 | reverse complement strand
AAGAACTGGTCATCGGTCGTAAAAATTGGCTGTTTTCGCAGAGCAAACGCGGCGCGACGGCTGCGGGGGTCATTCTTAGTCTGCTCACGACAGCACGGGCTAATCACCTCGATCCGAGTAAATATTTCAACTATCTATTCGACACAGTGCCTAATTTGCCGGCTCCCGGCGACATGGTCGCCTTGCAGGACTATTTGCCGTGGGCGCCGAAGGTGCAGGCGTTCTGTCACGAATAACAGCGGGTAAAGCAATGGTGCAATCTTCATGATAGAGGATTGCACCATTTTTGTCTTCACACCTATTTCAACGACCGCTTACGAACAGGGCTAGGGGGAATGGATTTCTGATGTTTGGGCGCCAATCTAAAACGCGTGATACATTGCAAGGAGTGTCAATCAACCTTGGTTAGCGCATCCAGCGTATGGCCGCCATCATCCACCAGTTCCAACCAGCCGTTGGTGTCGCCAAAATAAAGAAACAGCCCGACTTCATTGACACTGCGCAAGTGAATATCGGCGATCGTCTGCCCGTCTGTGATGGCTGCCGCGTGGTCGGCGCGCAGCTTCTCGCCGTATTTCGTGCTGTAGCGCAGCGAGCCGTCGCGATTGATTAGTTGTTCCTGGGCCAGCACGGCGCCGGCTTTGACGGTCATTTCGTTGCGCCCAGTCCAGTAGACGGTGGCTGTGCTGCCGTGGCGGGCCACGTGGAAGGGCCGGTCGGCGAGGGCTTTATCGAATCGGTGGCGGGCTTTCGCGGCTTTCTTCTTCGCCGGGGCTGGGACTGTCTGGCCGGACTGGATGCCCAAGCGGGTCAGGAGCCGAATCAACAGATCAAAATAATCGGCTAGTCCGGCCGCCTGGTTGGCGGGCAGGGCAGCTTCTTCGCCAGCGGCCCAGGCGGTTAGAAAGCGGGTCACAAAGGCCGGTTCAGTTGTCCAGGGCAGGGTGATCGTCAGGTATTCATCCGCTGTTGCGACGGTTTCCGAGTTGAGGCGGCCGCCAACGATCGGCAGCTGCACCCCGTGCTCTGGCGCTGGCAGCGGCGCGGCCGACAAAGTGACGGTACCTTGGTCGCCAGGCAGGGTGACTGTGGTCTTTTCGGTGTCTAAATCAACAGTTAAGCGGGTCATAGGGATTCCTCCGATGTCAGTCGTTGATAGTTTTATTGTACGAAATTCCGAGCGACATTTCCGTTATTGAGTTTCTGCAACTGGCACACGCTGGCCAACTGCTATACAATTGTAAGTGAACAATTCGAAATCTTGAATGGAGGCCTTGAATATGGCGAAACAACAATTTTCGATCCATAAAGCACTGGCGGCGGGGGCAGTGGCCGGTACAGTTTCTGGTTTGGTCAAGTTAGGGTGGGAGAATATCCTGCCGCCGCGGACACCGGCGCGGGACGCGACCAATCCGCCCCAGCAATTTCTGGAACAACTGGGTATGCCGGCGGAGTTGGCCCACGCCACGTTCACCTATAATGGGCATGAGATCCCCTGGACCAGTCTGGCGATCCATTTCGGTTTTTCGACCAGTCTGGCTATGCTCTACGCCGTGGTGCGCCATTACATTCCGCTGGCTAAGCTGGGCAAAGGGACCGCTTGGGGTCTGGGCGTCTGGTCTGTGGCTCACTTGGTGGCCATGCCGGCGATTGGCACGGTGCCCAAGGTTCAGGATCAGCCCATGGAAGAGCATGTCTCTGAAGCGCTGGGCCATGCGGTGTGGAATTGGGTCAATGAATTAGTGATTGAAGAAATGGAGAACGATAAGAAATAAGCGGGTGAGGCAATGCGGCAACACACACAATGGCAGACCCGCTGGCCGGAACGGATCAGTTACGGCCTGAGCGACGCGGCGGACAATCTGGTCTTCCAGGTGATGACCACCTATCTGCTGTTCTTTTATACGGATGTTTACGGCTTGACTGCTGGGGATGTGGCGCTGCTTTTCGTGATTGCGCGGATCTGCGACGTGATCGAATCGCCGCTGATCGGCATCATGATCGATCGCACCCACTCCCGTTTCGGCAAGAGCCGGCCGTTTTTCCTGTGGTATGCGCTGCCCTACGTGGTGTTCGCGGTCCTGACGTTTGTGACGCCGCCCGTGGGCTACGGCGGCAAGCTGGCGTGGGCGTATGTCACATACTTAGGTCTGGGGTTTCTTTACACCACTGTGAATTTGCCGATCACGTCGGTACTGCCGACGCTGTCAGAAAACGACCAGGAACTCACGCTGCTCGGGGTGATCCGCCAGTTCTTCGGCAGTTCGGTGCAGATCATCGTCGCGGTATTCACGCTGCCCCTGGTGGCGTTCTTTGGTCAAGGCAACGAACAGCGGGGCTTCCTCGGCACCATCAGCCTCTTCGCGGTGATTTCTCTCGCCTTGATCCTGAACACGTTCTTCCAGATTCGAGAACGGTTCACCCAGCCGGAGATCGCCCACCAGCCGCTGCGCAAAGTCCTCTCGGCGGCCCGGCACAACACCCCATGGATCGTGCTGTCGCTGGTGATTTTCTGCTTTTGGCTGGTGACGGCGATCAAGAATCAGACGACGGTTTACTATTTCAAGTACGTCTTAAACAACCAGAATCTGGTATCCTGGGCCAACAGTTTCACCTTTGCCTCGCTGATCGGCGTTGTCAGTATCATGCTGATTGCCGGCCGGTGGGGGAATAAACGGACTATGGGCACCGGGATGCTCATCGCGTTAGCGGGCCAGCTTCTGCTGGCCGGTGGGGTATATCTCCGCTGGCTGCCGCTGCTGTTCACGGCGATCGCAGTGAACAGCATTGGCCAAGGCATGATCGTCGGGCTGGTCTCGATCATGATTGCCGATACGATCCGCTATGGCATCGTCGTGTTGGGCGTGCAGGCCGAAGGAATTTTTGCTTCGGCCAATGACTTGGGCGTCAACTTGGGCCTTGGCTTGGGCGGCCTGGTGACTGGCGGTTTGCTGGGCCTTGCCGGCTACGTCGCCAATCACGCCCAGAATGCAGCGACGCTGCGGATGATCGATCTGAATTATGTTTGGATCCCGCTGGGGCTGTATCTGGTGATGATTGGCCTGCTGCATTTCTACGATGAGCAAAAGTTGTACGCGGCGATTAAATCTCGCGCATGAGAAAAAGAAGCATCCTCGGCGAACGTTGAGGATGCTTCTTTTGACAGCTGTCAGACATACAGAGGCGATGGCACGAAACTGGGACCTGTGCTTGTTCGGATAACCTCGCAGGCCGCTGTCTCTACAAAGGGAAATTAAGAATGCAAATGGACTGGATAGAAAATCTCCCGGGGTTTCCACGCCCGGTCGGCCAAGTCCTGAATGTGATCCGCCAGCGCAATGTTGGCCAGCGAAAAGACGATCATGCCGCCGATGGCCCAGAGGCTGGCGAGAAAACTGGCCAGGTTGAGAAAGGCCAGTACTAAAAGAATCAGCGCCAGGCCGGCCGCCAAATCGGCGACCGTAATTGAGTGATCAAATTCGTGGTGATACCGGGTGCGGGCCATGTCGGCTTGGGCATGGGCCTTGAGCAGCGTCCGCCGCAGTTGATACAGCGTGCGCCGCTGGGTCCAAAAGTCCATGACGACGAGAATCGCGATCACCGTTACCACGGTGTTTAACAATAGTGAAATAGCCAATGGAAAGAACCCTCTCTCGAATTGATCCCATTCCGTGCCGCTTCCATTATCGCTTCTTGTGAAAAAAGTGCAACTGATTGTAGGCCACTTAATTGGCTGCTGACAAATCCGTGAGTTCCTGGATGATCTGCTGCACTTCATCAGCCGAATCTGCCACGGCTCCGCTGGCTAACGGATGACCGCCGCCGCCATGCCGGACGGCCAGGGGCTGGATCGGGGTGCGCTTGCTGCGGAATTCCACCCGGTACTTGCCATCGGGCCGTTCGGTGAAGACCACCCAGCGGTCCACCGTGCTGAGTTTACCGAGAAAGCCGACCACGGCCTGTTCCCGGCCGGCGGGGAGACCCATTTCTTTCAACAGGGCCTGATCCATAATCAGCGAACCGGCACCATTGGCGGTGACGGTCACGTGGGCCAAGGCGTAAGCCAGCAGCTTGCCGGTCTGGGGTGAAAACTGATCCTCCTGGCGGCCGATGGCGGGGGCATCAATCCCGGTGCGCAGCAGCGCCGCGGCGACCTCGTGGGTCCGGGCGGTGGTCAAGTCGTAGAGGAATCGGCCGGTATCGCCGATGATTCCGGCATACAAGGGGGCTGCGGCTGCTTTGCTGATGGCGAGGTTATCAGAGTAGGTGACCAGATCATAGACCATCTCGCTGCTGCTGGACGCGCCGGCGTCCACCCACTGGATGTCGCCGAAGGGTTCCCGGTTAGGATGGTGGTCGATCTTCATCAGCTTAGCCGCCTCTTGATAATGGTCGCTGTCGATGCGGGCCGTGTTGGCGGTGTCAATGACGATGACCAGGGCGTCAGGGTAAGCGGTGGCCGGGACCTGCTGCTGCGGGCCGATCCAAGCTAAGCCGGGGGCGGCGCTGCCGGCAGTGTAGATCTTTTTCTGGGGATAGGCTTCGCGCAGAATTGTGGCCAGTCCGGTTTGCGAGCCGATGGCGTCGGGGTCGGGATTGATGTGGCGGTGGATGATGATCGTGTCGTACTGGGCAATGGCGGCCAGTACTTGAGCGATGGGGTTGATATCAGACATGGAGAAAACCTACTTTCTGTAGTGAGTTTGCTGTCTCCATGATACTACGTCTGGCGAGCGTGGTGATGTTCCACGTGGAACATGGACCGGCTGAGCACACAAACAGCCGACATCGTGAAGACGTCGGCTGGATATAAGAGAATTAATGATGCGCCGCTTGCAAGTCTAGCTTCTGCGATTGCTGGTGGCTGCGCAATAACAGCACCGCCGCTAAGGCACCAACCAGGGCAATGCCGGCGGCGGTGAGGGTCAGGGCAATCATCCCGTTGTCGTAGGCCCGCACCACGATGGCTTGGATCTGGTGACCGAAGGGACTCTTGGTCAAGCGAGCAGAAAAAGCAATGGTGTGCCCGGAGAAGGGGCCGGCATTGATCAAGGCATCTTTGATTCCCGTCAAGGCGGTTGCAGGCATCTTTACTTGGGGCAGGTTGGCGTTCAGGTGGCTGACGTAGCTGTTGTTTTGAATCAGCCCCAACCCAACAACGCCAACGGTGGTACCGAATTGGCGAAAGACATTGAGCAAGCCCGACGCCATCCCCATCTCGTGGGGTGCCACTCCGGCCATGCCAGCCGTGTTCAAGACCGGATTGACCACAGCGTTGGTGATCCCGATGAGCACCATGCCCGGCCACAGTTCCAGAAAAGAAACGCCGGGGGCGACGACCCAGGCAATGGCCAGATAGCCGATGGTGCCCAGCAGCATGCCCCCGCTGATCATCCATTTACTGGAGAAGCGGGCGGTGAGCAGGCCGACGATCGGTCCCAGAACCAGTGACCAGACACTCATGGTCAATTGGCGCACGCCGGTTTCGATGGCGGAATAACCGATATAGTTCTGCATCAGGGCCGTGAGAAAGGCGTTATAAGCGTATATGCCCGAGCCCAGCGCGAAGGCGACGATGACCGTGCCGACAAAGTGGCGTTCCTTGAAGATCGCCAGATTGATCATCGGGTGGGCCACTCGGCTTTCTACCCAAATGAAGAGGGCCATGACGGCCAGACCGCCCAGCAGCAGCCCAGCGATCTCGGGGTTTGTCCAGCCCCAGCTGGGATGGGCTTCTTTCACGATCAAGCCGTAAATAATGGCGAATAATCCGATGGCCGACAGCAGCATCCCGCCGATGTCGATCTTTTGATTTTTCCCATAACTGGGCGTTTCTTTCACATACACGATGGTCAAGATCACCGCGAGGATACCAAAGGGTACGTTAACGTAGAAGATTGCGGGCCAGCCGAAGTTTTCAACCAAATAGCCGCCGATCAGCGGGCCAGAGGCGGTGGAAATGCCGATGACCGAGCCCAGGATACCCAGGGCCAAGCCCCGTTCAAGGCCGGCAAAGTTCGAAGCGACCAGGGCCATGGACAGGGACATCATCCCGGCCCCGCCGATGGCCTGGACGCCTCGGCCAATATCGAGGATCAACAGGCTCGGCGCCATGCCGTTCACGGCAGAAGCAGCGACGAACAGGATCAGGGAACCGAGGAAGATTTTCTTGCGGCCATACATATCCCCGAGTTTGGACATGATCATTAACGTCACGGCGTAAACCAGGGTGTAAGCATTCAGCACCCATTGCAGATCCGTGAAGGTGGTCTTGAAGTCGGTGACCATCGTGGGCAGGGCGACATTGACGACGGTGACGTCCAGCAGGCCCATGAAGACGCCCAGACCCATGGCGGTCAAGGCGATCCATTGTTTTCTGCTGGTTGGCTGTTGTTGTTTATCCATTCGATTGGGCCTCTGCTTTCTGATTGACTGCCTGACGGGAATCGGTGATCCAAGTCAACTTGGTGTGACAGAGGGCAATACTCAGATCGAGATTGCGGATCGTCCAGTCAACGTAGGGTTTGTTGGTATCGGGTGCCTGAAGGACCTCTTGGAGGTGGGTACGGACGCCTTCATAGGTGGCCAGGTCGGCTTTGATCTGGGCTTCGTAGTCATCTAGAATTGCTTCTTGGTGGGCCTTGTCGACTGCTGGCATCCCCCGGAATTTGAAGCGGAACATGGACTCCCGCTTGGCATCCGGAGCGATGGGGGCCGCCATCAGGGCGAGGAAGCGAGCCCGGCCGGCGGCGGTGATTTGAGCCACCTTTGTATGGCGCGGATCCTGCTCATCGGTGTGAAATTCGATGTAGCCGTGGTCTTCTAATTTAGCCAGCAGCGGGTACATCACCCCGTTGGAAATTTCCCGGCGGGGGATCAAACTGCTCTCCACCACCTGGCGTAATTTGTAACCGCACATGTTGCGGGACATCAGGGTCCCTAGAATTAATAAATCGTACATGCATACCTCCATAGGTCGTAACGACTGATTAATCATAGGTCGCGACGACAGGTGTTGCAAGTGAAAAATTACAAGAAACCGTATTTTATTTTCTGAAAAAGAACCAGCAGAAACGTACCGCTTTACCTTTCTCTCCTTCTAAATTAGAATGGTTATAGAAGGGAGCGATGATTAATGGCGGAGCCTATTTTCACCCTCCACAACGTCGGCGTCGACGTGCCGGAGAGAACGTTATTAGCAGACATTTCATTCACCGTGGCGCCTGGGGAGTTTGTCACCATCGGCGGACCGTCGGGGTCGGGGAAGAGTACCTTGCTGCGGGTATTGGCGACGCTGCTGACGCCGACCAGCGGGACGATTATGTATAACGGGCAGCCCCAGGCCAGTTATGAAAAGACGGCCTATCGGCGGGAAGTATCGTATTGTTACCAGCAGCCGAGTCTGTTCGGCGAAACGGTCTGGGATAATTTGGCTTTTCCATTCCAAATTCGACATGTCGATATTTCTGAAGAACGCATGACCCAAGCATTGGCTTCAGTCCAATTACCAGCGGCGATGCTGCACCAGCCGATCACGGACCTGTCCGGCGGGGAGAAGCAGCGAGTGGCGCTGATCCGCAACCTGCTGTTCACGCCCAAGGTGCTGCTGCTGGACGAAATCACGACGGGATTGGACGCGGTCACGAAAGAGGCTGTCCACGACGTGATTGCCAACCTGAATCGGCAAGGGCTGACCATGATTGCCGTGACTCACGATGAAGTGGAACTGGCAGCAGCGGACCGGCTGCTGACTATTGAAGATGGCCGATTGGCGGTGGCGGTATGACCCAACTCGTGGTAACACCCACCGCGCTGCTGTTCGCTGTCGCCCTGGTGGCAATTGCGTTAGTGATTAGTTTGAAAGAAAAAATCGGCCTGGAAAAGGATCTGATCGTCGGCGTCATTCGGGCCGTCATTCAGCTGACGGTGGTCGGGTATGTGCTGACGTACATCATCAAGGTGAACCAGCATTGGCTGACGCTGCTGATGGTGGCCATCATTGTGCTCAACGCCGCGTGGAACGCCCGCGGCCGAGCCCAAGGCATTCCCCACGCCTTTGCCATCAGCCTGCTGGCGATCACTGCCGCTACCGGCGTGACCATTGTTCTGCTGGTGTTAGCTGGAGCGATTGCCTTTGTGCCTAGCCAGATCGTGCCGATTTCCGGGATGATCGCCAGTAATGCCATGGTCGCCATTGGGTTGGCCTACCGCAGTATGAACAGTCAATTCCATGATCAGCGCCAGGCCTTGCTGGAACGGCTGTCCCTGGGCGCGACGAAGTACCAGACGGCCATTGCAGTGGTTCGGGAAGCGATCCGGACCGGTATGAGCCCGACCATTGATTCGGCGAAAACCGTTGGCCTGGTGAGCCTGCCGGGGATGATGTCCGGGCTGATTTTTGCCGGGGTGGACCCGACCAAGGCGATCATGTACCAGATCATGGTCACGTTCATGCTGATGGCCGCCACCAGTTTGGGCAGCACGATTGCCTGCTACTTGGCGTATGGGCAATTCTTCAATGCGGATCTACAATTACGGACGTTTCGTTAAGTACGCAAAAAGCCGAGGCCGTCGCGGTTTGGACGGTATCGGCTTTTTATTGACCAGATAATGGCAGCGCTTAATTAATTATGGTAAAAGAACGAAGATCAGTGCGCCGGCGATCCCGCCCAGGAACGGACCGATGATCGGCACCCAGGAGTAGGCCCAGTCGGAGTCGCCCTTGTTGGCGATGGGCAGTACGGCGTGGGCCAGCCGCGGTCCCAGGTCCCGGGCCGGGTTGATGGCGTAACCGGTGGTCCCGCCCAGGGAGAGACCGATCGCGGTGATCAGAATGCCCACCCCGATGGGATTCAAACCGTCGGTCCACTTGCCCCGGGAGAAGGCCAGCAGGCCGAAGATCAGGACGGCGGTGCCAATGAATTCAGAAATGAAGTTGGCGAAGTAGCTGCGGATCGCCGGGCCGGTGGCGAACACGCCCAGGGTTGTGGCCGGGTCATCGGTAGCCGCCCAGTGCGGGTAATACTGGATCCAAACTACAACGCCGGCGAGAAAGCCGCCAAGTACTTGGGCGATGATGAAAGGAGCGACCCACGCCCACGGAAATTTACCGATTACGGCGAAGGCCAGGGTCACGGCTGGATTCAAGTGGGCCGGGCCCATGAAGGCGGCGGAGTAGACGCCCAGCGTTACCGCCAGACCCCACCCCAGGGTAATCGCAATCCAGCCGGCTCCTTGGGCTTTCGACTTGTTCAATGAAACGCCGGCGACAACGCCGTCACCAAGCAGGACCAGGATAAAAGTCCCGACCAGTTCACCTAATGCTTCTGTCCACATAGTGCTCCCTCTTTCTAATGGGTGATGGCCGGCGTGGCGGCCTTCTTCAGGTAAGCTAATGCACTCTCGTCGATTGCTGCGTTCAAGCGGGCGAGTTGAATGGCTTTTTCATCCTCATCCCAACCCAGCAAGCGGGCCATTTCGTCAATAACCGGCTGTTTCAGGGCGGCTAGCGTTTCGGCGTGGAAGAGAATGGCGTTGGTCCGGCGGAGCAGGTAGTCCACGGGCGTTAAGGTCATTTCTTCATTCACGGAGTAGCGCAGGCTGATGGTTTCCTTGAGACTCAAGCCCGGTGCGGCGCCGCCTTCCAGATAGGTGACGACCCGGCCGGTGTTGGAACCGAAACGGTTGGCCAGATCCTTGGCGTCGGCGTCCGGCAAGCCGGCATCAGCGGCAATCCGGGCGTAGAATTTCATCGTAGCTTCCGCGTTGGTCGGATCGAAGTGACCGCCGGAAACCTGGAGCTTCTTGGAGTCGATCTCCTTAGTTTCCACGTGAAACTTGTCAGCTAACAGGCGGCGAATCAGGGCGAGCGCGCCAGCGGCCATCTTCCGGTAGTCAGTGATCTTGCCGCCGGATAGGGTGATCATGCCGTCGGTTGCCCGGGTCAGCGAACTGCCCCGGGAGACTTGCGACGGAGTCAGGCCGGCGGCTTCGGCGTGGGCCGTTTCCAGTTTTGAAATGGCTCGTTCCACGTCTTCCCGAGTGGCGGTCTTGTCTTCGTAGTCGTCCACGGTCTTGATCAAGGCGTTGAAGGACGCGTCGGACACTTTGCCCTTGTTGGCACCGCCGCCGTTGTAGTCGGAGCTGCTGTTGTTAGCAATCAGCGGGCGCAAGCCGGCCCAGCTGGCCTCGATGTCGTCGATCGTGATGTGGGCATCCGGATAGCGGGTATTGATCACTTTCAGCAGGTAATCCACGTCGCTTTGTTCTACCCGGGGATGCTTGTAATCACCGGTGTAGTCCGTGTCGGTGGTGCCGAAGTAAGTCTTACCCTCCCGGGGAACGACGAAGAACATGCGGCCGTCATTCAAGCCGGTGTCCATGTAAGTCGGCTGCGGCACTGGCAGACGGGAACCGTCCACGACGAGGTGGACGCCCTTGGTCGGCCGCAGGGTCGGGGCTTGGTTTTCTTTCCCATCCAGACTCTTGAACTTGTCGGACCACGGACCAGTGGTATTGATCACCAGCTTGGCGTGAATGTCGAACTCTTCGCCAGTGAGCAGATCCTTAGCGTGCAAGCCGGCGACTTGACCAGCCTCATTGTAGATGACCCCAGTGGCTTGCACGTGGCTGGCAACTTCAGCGCCCAGCTCGTCGGCTTCCTTGATATTTTCGATCACCAGACGGGCGTCGTTGTTCACGTAGTCCAGATAGACACCGCCGCCTTGCAGACCGGTGGCTTCAATATGCGGCTCGCGCTGCAAGACTTCGTCCTTGGTGACGGTGTAGTTGGCATATTGGGAGCCTTCCACGTCGGCCAGCTGGTCGTACAGATTCATAGCGATCTTGACGCTGAACATGTCAAAGGTACTGCCTGGTTCGTCGTAGATCGGCATCAGCATCGGGAACGGCCGGGGAATGTGCGGGGCAATGCCCTGCACGACGGCCCGTTCCTTCACGGTGTCGGCCACGACGCCGACGTCGAAGGTCTTCAAGTAGCGAATGCCGCCGTGGACCAGCTTGGTGGACCGGGAGCTGGTGCCTTCGGCGAAGTCCTGCATTTCAATCAAGCCGGTCTTCACGCCGGATGCCGCAGCCTGGATCGCGACGCCCGCGCCGGTGATTCCCCCGCCGACGATGAGCAGATCCAGGTCCGTGTGCTTTAAGTTCTCAATGGTTTGTTTACGGGTATTTTTAGAAAATGCCATGGTGATGATCTCCTTTTATTTAGAAAATCGGTGCAGCCATATCCCCCAGATATGGGTTTACCCTTCCTTGGGTTCGTGCTTGTACATCTGGGTGGCGGCCACAGCTTGCTGCCAGCCATCGTACAGGAAGTCCCGTTCCTTTGCGGCCATCTTCGGTTCGAAGCGCTTGCCAATCGCCACAATGTTTTGTAATTCATCGGTGCTGTTCCAGAAACCAGTGGCCAGACCGGCTAAGAAAGCGGCCCCCATGGCGGTGGTTTCCAAGTTAGCGGCCCGTTCAATGGGAATGCCCAGAATATCCGCTTGGAACTGCATCAAATAGTTGTTGTTGGCCGCGCCGCCGTCAACCCGCAAAGTCTGGATCGGAATGCCGGTATCCTTGTTCATCGTGTCCACAACGTCCCGAGACTGGTAAGCTAGGGATTGCAGCGTCGCCTTGATGAAGTCTTCCCGGGTCGTCCCCCGAGTAATGCCGAACACGGCCCCCCGCGCACCAGAATCCCAGTACGGCGCCCCCAAGCCAGTGAAGGCCGGAACGACGTAGACCTCGTTTTGACTCTGGGAAGCCAGCGCAGCGGCTTCAGAGTCGCCGGCTTTCTCCAATAACTTCATCGCATCGCGCAGCCATTGGATGGCACTGCCGGCAACGAAGACGGATCCTTCCAGAGCGTAGGTGACCTTGCCGTTCAGGCCATAGCCGATGGTGGTCAATAGATTATTGTTGGACAGGGTCGGCTTTTCACCAGTATTCATGACGATGAACGCCCCGGTGCCGTACGTGTTCTTGACCATCCCGGGTTCCAGCGCCAACTGGCCGAATAACGCCGCCTGCTGGTCCCCAGCCATCCCGGCAATGGGCACGGTACTGCCGAAGAAGTGGTACGCCGCCGCGTTGCCGTAAACCTCTGAGTTGCTCTTCACGTCCGGCAGCATGATCTTCGGAATATTCAATAATTTCAAAATTTCATCATCCCATTGCAGGGTGTGAATGTTGAAGAGCATGGTCCGGGACGCATTGGTGTAATCTGTGACGTGGAAGGCCCCGCCAGAGAGTTTCCAGGTCAGCCAGGTATCAATGGTGCCGAAGAGCAGCTCGCCTTTCTCCGCGCGTTCCTGAGCCCCAGGGACGTGGTCCAAAATCCAGCGGACCTTCGTGGCCGAGAAGTACGGGTCGATCAGCAAGCCGGTGGAATCGTGGATCTTATCCGCATAGCCGTCTGCCCGCAACTTATCCGCAATCTCGCTAGTCTGCCGAGATTGCCAGACGATCGCGTTATAAATCGGCAGCCCCGTCTGCTTGTCCCAGATCACCGTCGTTTCCCGTTGGTTGGTGATGCCGATACCCACGATCTGCCGCGGTTGAATGCGGGAGTTGATGAAGGCTGTGGCAATGGTCGATAATACCGCGTTCCAAATTTCATTCGCGTTATGTTCCACCCAGCCCGGATGCGGGAAGTACTGCGGGAACTCCCGCTGCGCATCGGCCACCTTTTTGCCGTCGTGGTCGATGATCACCGCCCGGGTACTGGTGGTGCCTTCGTCAATTGCCAAAATGAATTTCTCTTCTTCAGCCATAGTGTGGTGCCTCCTTAAAACTTGTTTGTGTACAATGATTTCGCTTACATTTTACATCGTACACCAGGTGGGAACCTGATGCCAACTAAAACGTCTTGAAAAATAATTCACTTGTTGTCAGCGGGGGATCAGCTGAATGCCGTACAGTGGGCGGCTTTGCGTCGATTTCGCGGTGGGCCGAAGATTGCGCAGAAAGCGGGTATGTTTGCTTCACAAAAGGATTGGCGGTCGGCAGAAATCATTTTTCGCCGGCAGCCAGTCAGTTATTGAGCGTAATTACTCGCCACCGCCCGTGGTCAGCTTGATGCCGATAATTCCCACAAAAAGCAGCGCAACGAAGAACCAGGTCGCCGGCTTCAACTGATCACCGAAAAGTACGACGCCGGCGATGACGGTGCCCACCGCGCCGATGCCCGTCCAGATCGGGTACGCTAGACTCATGGGCAGCTTGGTCGTCGCCTGGGATAGCAACCCGAAGCTGGCAATCATGCCGATCAGCGTCGCGATGCTCCAGCCTAAGTGGGTGAAGCCGTTGCTGAGTTTCATGAAGGTCGCCCAAACGACCTCGAAGATGCCTGCGAATACTAAGTAGATCCATGCCATGATGTGTTTCCTCCTTGTATGTTGGCCACCATCGCGGAATGCCGAGCGCGGTGTGCGGCGCAGCGTTCCGCCAAATAAAAATAGCCACCCATGGTCCGTTCCTCCGATGACCTATCGGAACGGTGTGTGGTGGCTACCCGGTGGCAGTTGATGTAATGGGGGATATTTTAGCACATGGGGAGGGTGGGGGCAAACAACGTTGGCGCACTAAGCAAAATTCGGCAACACTGGCGGTTCCCTGGGTAAGGGAACTCAGTAGTGTGTCCATAGATATCCTGTGCTACGATAAGCTGCATAGGAATAGTTTGCGTAGGTACTTAGACGTCAAAGGGGAGAGTTACATTGGAGTTGGTGGCACCGAAACAAAGTGATTATAACCGGTTGAAAAGAGAAATTGATGCGGCTAAAGCACACATCGGTGCATATGAGTCCATCGTAAAGACAATTAAACCCGATTTGGTAAAGAATGCGGCTCGCCTTTATGAAATTGAAGTCCAAGATGCGATCAATGCGTATCAACTCAACAAATCGGGTGGTAGCGGCTATCAAAAAATCATTAGCAAACTGGCTACGCAAGGGATTGGTACGCTGGGCCAATTACTTTCGTTCTGCCAAAATTCGGATTTTATACTCCCGGGATTCTCCTTTGTCGAGAGTGAGAATTTACGAGCGGCAGCAGAAAAGCTGAAGCAGGATGTACAAAGAAATACAAGACTTGTGATTGACTTTTCCAGATACAGGAAGCTAAGTACTGACATACTGCAGGGAGCTCATCTATGGGGTGAGGTAGACGGATTAGGTGCCAAGTTACGCGTTATAAACGGTGAAAAAGTAGAACCGTTGACCAAGTACTTTAATAAATTTCCGGTCCAACGAATTGGAAATATGCGGTGGTTGTTAACGCGCCGTCAAACGAAAGAAAAGATCATTCGGCAATTTTTCCGGCTGAAAGAGGATACAAATCAGCTAACGGCGATAGTTGGCGACTTTTCAGCGTATTTTCAACAAGTTGTCGGTAGCCAAGCGGATATCGAGGCTGACTTTTTTAGAAATGCCGCTGGCTATTACGCGTTTTTTGAATCTATTGGTTTACCAGGCACACAGGGTACCGAGTCTAGCGAAGACCAATTCGTAAGAATGGCCAGTGGTGCAGACGTGACAGCTGATGGCGCAAGACCAGGTCAAGAACCGCCAATCAACGATGCGTTGCGCCAGATTATGGCGCGAATCAGTCAAATCGACCCGTTGTCGCCCCTACTGAAAGCGCGCTTACGAAATTGGCAGAAGTTCGGAGCCAAGTATATTTTGGCGCAGAAGAAGGTTCTTCTCGGCGATGAGATGGGGCTCGGGAAAACTGTTGAAGCGTTGGCAGTGATTTGCAAATTGGCCGCTCAGGGGAAAACTCATGCACTCGTTGTTGCACCAATGAGTACTTTGCCAAATTGGCGAAGTGAAGTTCATAAACACACCCATTTGCAGGGGACGATTATTCATGGCCCCGATCGAAATGAGCAATTTCAAAAATGGATGATTAACGGTGGTATTGCTTTGACCAATTATGAGACGATGTGGCGGCTTAATCCTGAAGGTGTACACATGACGGATATTTTAATCGCCGACGAGGCCCAGTATGTAAAGAATCCGTTGGCCAAGCGCTCACAGTGTATACATGAAGTAGCCAGAGAGGTGCCCTATGCTGTGTTCATGACGGGTACGCCAATTGAAAATGTTGTGGACGATATGATCCACTTAATTGAACCACTACAACCAAAAGTAGCAGAGTCTTTGCCAAATGGGGTATTTATGACCCCTTCTGAATTTCAAAGAACCGTGGCACCAGTATACCTGCGGCGTCGAAGAGAACAAGTATTGGGTGAGTTACCGGCACTTCAGCAGAGTGATGAAAAGTTTGATTTTGGCGTAGAGGAAGAAGCTAATTATCGGTTAGCGGTGGCAAACGGCAACTTTATGGCCATGCGCCGAGCAGCGTGGACAGGAAAGACGGTACGATCGTCACCGAAAATGGAGCGTTTGAGTGCGATATGTCGGGAAGCACATGCAACGGGACGTAAAGTGCTGGTATTTTCCTTTTTCCGCGCGGTATTACAGAAAATTCAGAATGAGATTCAGGACATTGGCTTCCCAGTGATCATGGGTGGGGTAAGCAGCAATGACCGCCAGGCAATTATCGATCAGTTTAAGGCTTCTCAAGACAGAAATGTTTTGTGTCTTCAAATCAATACAGCTGGCCTGGGGCTGAATTTACAAGAAGCCAGCATTGTCATCTTTTGTGAGCCGCAAATCAAGCCATCTTTGGAGTCTCAGGCATTGTCACGGGCCTATCGCATGGGACAAGCACAGAAGGTGAGCGTGTATCGGTTGTTGACTGAAAACAGTGTCGACGATTTAATGCTGGAGCTATTGGATCGAAAGCGCAGAACATTCGAGAACTACGCTCAGAATTCAACAATGGCAATCTCCACTGCTGAAGCAACGAGTTCAGTAGATGATCACGCAGCTGAGCAGCTCGAAAAGCAACTAATCTCAATGGAACAAAAGCGGCTGGCGGTTTAGCTATTTCATCATGGATCAGTGCCTAAAGTCTGAGAAACATGCACGACGCGTCGAACATATCAGTCCCAATCGTTACCTATGAAGATGCCTGCGAAAACTAAGTAGATTCACGCCATGATGTAGGTCCTCCTTGAAAGTTGGCCGCCAAACAAAAATAGCCACTACACGCCGTTCCTCCGATGACCTATCGGAACGGTGTGTGGTGGCTACCCAGTGGCAGTTGATGTAATGGGGGATATTTTAGCACATGGGAGGAAGTGGGGTAAACTAATGGTTACACTTCAAAGAAATCATAGATAATCGGCCGGGCGACTGGTTCAGCAATGAAGCGAGGGGCCTGCGTTTTCCCCTTTTTCTTCAAGGAATGAGCGTGATTAATCATGATGAACCCGTCGACAAATTCGAAGATGTAGGGGATTCCAGCCGGACGGTCCTCGAAGTATTTCCTGATTCGGGGTAAGAACGATGGTTTCGGTTGACCAGTCTTTGTGTCAAACAGGTACACTGCCTGAAACAAGGTCTCAATCGGGTCCAGCGCGATATTCATCCCCATCACCAGCTTCTCCTCGAAGAGAATAGTTGGTTGAAGCAGATAGGTCGTGGTGGGATTGATTGCGAAACAGTACGTTCGCTGAACCTGTTCTAACGGAATGTTGTTTTCGAGAGCGGTAGTGACATCGGTCAACGTGTATTCACGTAAATATTGGTCGTAGGCAGCTTTTAGTGCTTCTTCGGCATTGTGATCCATGAAATGGTGGACTCCTTTCTCAAAGTGAACTTCGTCAGAATTGAGCAAGAGATACCCGCCAAGAGAAATAAGTCCCATGGGAGCGGTTTACTCACCATAAATAGCGTAACATGATCGGATTGAAGGCCGTCAAGTCCCAGCTGAAAAATATATGGCGAAGTCAGACAGGGCATACGGTTTCACCGCCAATCTGGTATACTGAGCTCAAGCAAGTAAAATTATTTTTCACGCTATCGATAACCAATTCACAAGCGAGGAAGGTCGACATGAAACGAATATCAGCTAGTGCAGTTCAATATCAGTTTTGGTTTGCTGAATTTGTACAATCAATTGGCATGGTCGTTGACTCTGGCGACCTTTCGTTGGTTCGTCAGAAAATCTTAGCCGAAAATATATTTCAAGCGTCCTCTTCAGCGCGTCTAAAGAGCGAGACAAATGTGGTATTGCGCCGGGTAGATTCACTCACTCCGGCGATGCGTGGTTTGTTTGACCGGCTAGATCCAGTCAATCAGCGCATCGTGAATCTCATTGCCATCATGAATACGGAACAGCTGATGTATGTCTTCATGTACGATGTCTTCCGTCCAGAATTAATTCTAGGTGATCGCCAAATTGAAAACTACGAACTTTCTGCTTTTTTCAAAAAGTTACCATTGGAGCATCATGAAGCGGCGCAATGGACGGAGCAGACGATAAGAAGGCTGCAAGCTACGGTAACGCATTACTTACGCAGTGCCCAAGTGGTTAAGGACTATAAGGACGCACTCGTCGTGCAAAACTACTTGCTGGATGAACGGCTAGTCGCCCAGCTACAGCAAGAAAATCACCTGGATTACTTGGCAATTCTGACAGGGAGGACGTCGTAATGGTACCGCTGAAGAAGAAGTTTCAGGATTTACGAGAAAAGATTCAAAGCCAGTCTTTTCAAGAGAATCGGGGCTTATCGAACGAAGTTGGCTATTATATATTCGACTATGATCCCGAGAAAGAACTATACGTCCGTGGAGAAATTGGCGATATCGTTCGCCAAGCTAAAGCGGCACCAACGGGCGCCACGATCCAAGTATTTAACTTGTACACCATTATGCTGTCCATCATCGACAAATTTGGGTATCGCGAGGGATTCATAGACCTGGAAAAAAGCGATGGCATCACCCAAGTGATTGATTGGATGAACAACATCATGGAGATGAACGAAGAACATAACCTGGTGGTGCAGTACATCAGCGACCATTTGAACAAAGATGGTCCCACCATCGTGTTCATTACCGGTGTTGGGCAGGTTTATCCAATTATCCGGGCTCACAAGGTGTTGAACACCATGACTCAGGTCATTGACCAAATTCCGGTCATGATGTTCTATCCAGGTAATTACAACAGTGTGCGGTTGCAGGCCTTCGGGGAGTTACAGGAAGACAACTACTACCGCGCGTTTCATTTCGAATAGGGGAGATAACAATGCAAATACGCGACTTATTTGTTAAACCGATTGATCGAAATATCCAAGGCGTCATCAAGGTTGGCCAGGATGCAGACGCTAACGTGAAGCAGGAACTAGACGAGTACGTTGTTACCCGGGAATTGAAGGGCCACTTTGACGACTTCTTTGCGGCCTACGAGAAAAGTATCAACCACGATACCGACGAGATGGGAGTATGGATCTCCGGCTTCTTCGGTTCTGGTAAATCACACTTTCTGAAAATCCTCTCCTATCTGTTGGAAGATCGGAAAGTTGACGGCAAGAGCGCCATTGACTATTTCAAAGAGAAAATCAATGACCAGATGACGATCAACCGTATTGAGCTGGCTGCGCAACAGCCAACCGACGTGGTGCTGTTCAATATTGATTCCAAAGCTAAGACTGGTGCCAAGTCAGATGACAATGCCATCATCAATGTTTTCCTGCAAGTGTTTAACGAAATGCAGGGCTTTTCGAGTACCAATTTTTGGATTGCTGAAATGGAGCGCCAATTAGTTGCGCAGGGTAAGTACGACGCCTTCAAGGACAAGTTCACGGAGTTGGATAACACTCACATGGACTGGACGGTTGGTCGGGATCATGCCATTTTCAAGAAAGGCACGATCAAAGATGCCCTAGTGCAAGTCGATGCATACAGTGAAGAGGATGCCCAGGGCTTGATGGATCAATTGACGACATCTTATCAAGTCAGTATTGAGGACTTCTCTAAACTGGTGGCCGCCTATATCAAGAAGACCGGGAAGCGGGTCGTTTTCCTGGTGGATGAAGTTGGCCAGTTCGTTGGGGAAAGCACGCAACGGATGCTCAACTTGCAAACAGTGGTTGAAGACTTGGGCGCGGCTACTCACGGCAAGGCTTGGGTGGTCGTCACTTCCCAGCAGGCCATTGATACCATTACGGACAAAATCAGCGGTCAGGACTTTTCCAAGATTCAAGGCCGGTTTGCGACCAAAATCAGCATGAGTTCGGCCAACGTGGACGAAGTCATTCGCAAGCGGCTGTTGGCAAAGACAGAGCCGGCTACAACACAACTTGCGGCAGACTACGAGGCTAACGCAGCCGCAATCAATAACATGATTGATTTTGACGATGGCGTGGATCGGCCTAAGTTCCGTTCAGGGGAAGATTTTGCGGCGACATATCCGTTCGTTCCGTACCAGTTTAACTTGCTGCAAAATGTGCTCACAGCGGTCCGGACCCACGGCTCTGATGGCAAGCACTTGTCTGAAGGTGCACGGTCGATGCTGTCTCTTTTCCAGGAGTCCGTGGAAGCCATTATGGACGAACAAGATACGGCGCTAGTGCCGTTCAGCTTGTTCTTTGAAGGCCTGCGCCAGTTCTTGGACCACACCCATAGCATTGTGATTGCCCACGCGGTGGACAACGACACCGTTGATCCTACCCATGAAGAAGACAACTTCAACGTTCAGGTACTCAAGGCGCTGTTCATGGTCAAGTACCTGAAGGACTTTGACGCCACGTTGAACAACATCGTGACGTTGATGATTGACTCAGTAGATACTGATCGGGTTGAATTGCAGAAAAAGGTCCAGAATGCATTAGCCATTCTGCGGCAGCAACGGTTTGTCGAGAAAAACTTGGATAACTACGAATTCTTGACCGATGCGGAACAGGAAGTCAACCAGGCCATCAGCCGGGAAGAAGTCTTGCCGGGTGAAATGGAAGACCGGATGGGCAACTTTATTTTTGATCCGAAGACCGGCATTACCAATAAGTACACCTACCCCAAGCTGAAAGGCCGTTACAATTTCACGTTGAATCAATACGTGGATGAAACTCCCCAGGGGCGGACCAACAATGACATGACGATCCAAGTCATCACGTCTTTGGATGGCGCCAATAATCGGAATGAGGCTAACCTGCTGCTTCTGTCCATGGATCCGTCTAAACATAAGATCGTGGTTGATCTGCCGAGCACGGACGACTATCTCGGCGACTTGCGGCGGGCGGAGCAGATTGGGAAATTTGTCATGCTTGGCAACGCCCATGCCGACGCTCGGTTCAACTTCATCAAAGAACAGCGGACTGCTGAACGGCAGCAGCTGTTAGTCAAGGCTCGGGAGCGGATTATGACGGCCTTGGAACAAGCAGACGTTTATGTTGCCGGGCATAAGATTGAGGGCGGCAAAGACTTCCAGGGCCGCTTCACCGACGGCTTGAAGATGTTGGTGGATGATACGTACCGCAGTTTAGGACTCATTGATGCAGCCAAGTCGTCGTCAGATATTACGCAAATCCTGGATCAGGATAATGAGTTGGCAGTATCCACGCAGGAAAACGAGCGCGCGGTCCAAGCAGTGTACAGCTGGCTCCAGCGGACGATGCAAAAGGACAAGCATGTGACGTTGCAGGCCATCTTGAACAACTTCAAGGCCATTCCCTATGGCTATATTGAGGACGACATCGAATGGCTGGTGGCCAAGCTGCTGGCGGATGGCAAGATTCAGGCTAATCTACAGGATCAAGTACTTTCTCCGGTCAATACGGCGTACAAGCCTCAGGATATTGCCAATTTCCTGACCAAGAAGCAATACGCGGAACAGATTTCGATTCAGGTGAAGAAAGACATCAATCCGCGTTACCTGCGGGAAATGAAGGATGTCGCCGATCAGGTTTTCAATAAGCGGTCATTCAGTGCAGCTCAGCCGGATCTGATGGTGGCTGAATTGAAGGAGAAGATTGCCAAGGACAACGGGACGCTGCAGTTTTTTGATCAAAAGAATGGTTCCTTCCCGGGTCATGAACTGCTCAAACAGGGCAGCAAGATGTTCAGTGAATTACTGGCCATCAATGATGCGGAAACTTTCTACGACAAGATCCATACCCGTTATGATGATTTGCTGCAGTGGGCAGACGACATGAGCGATAAGGGAATCATGGACTTCTACTTCAGCGATCAGCAGCAGACAATCTGGACGCGGGGATTGGATGACATCGCGCGGTACAAGGCATCCCATGACTTCTTTACCAGCACGGCTTTGGCTGAGGACTACCAGCAGCTGAACAAACTGCTGAATGAGGACCGAGCTGGACGTGTTATCCAAGAAATTGACGCCGTTCACCAGAAGTTTGTGGATACCTTTGCTAAGATTATGGACGATCACCAGAAACAAGTGACCGACAAAATCCAAGCAGTCAATGAAAAGGCCAAACAGCGGATTAACGATTCTTCCACCGGAGATGACTTCAAACAGCAACGGCTGGCGACGTTGACGGAGCAGATTAAGCGAATTATGACCGAGGCTGAGGAAGCACCGGATTTGACGCGCTTAGAGGCCAAACCGGCAGCAGCTGATGCGGTGTTACGGCGCATTACGCAGAGCTTGGAAAATGAGGAGCAGCGACTAGCAGAAGAACAGAAGCTGGCTGAGAAAGAGCGGTTGGAAGAACTCGCTCGAAAGAAAACAGCCGAGGTGGAGAAAGTATCCCCAAAGCCGAGTTCAGACGAGGAACCCATTAAGCTTGTGGATCCGCTTCCTGCTCCTGGCCCCAATCCGGCGCCTCAACCAGAACCCGCAGCACCTGTTGTTATTCAAACTAAGTATCTTGAAGCCGATCAACTACCCATCGAACGGGAATGGTCCATTTCCTCTGAAGATGACGTAAACCGGTATGTTGAGAAGCTTCGGCAGGCATTGCTGGATCAAGTTAAAGAAAACCAGATCACGAAGTTTACTCTCTAGCAGACAATAACGGCCATTCGTGGGAGTGGCCGTTATTTTGAAAGGAATCGCAATGGATAAAAAGAAGATTCATGATTTCGCGGTGAAAGCCCGCCGCGAGCTCATCGAGAGTGTTGAGTTAAAGCTGACCCAAGTGGGGATCACCAGAGACGGTGTGAAAGAGAAACTGCCAACATCGACGGCCGAGATTGCCTTCTATGTGCCAAACGACACTGAAGGGGTCAGCGGACTTGACACGTCGCGTCGCGTCGGCTTAGTTCAGAGATTGCAGACAGCAGCAGCCAAGGACGATTGGCAGACCGCTTACGATAATCTCGTAGAAGAGGCCTCGTACACTTGGTTCAACCGGATCATTGCGTTACGATTCATGGAAGTGAACCATTATTTGCCGAGCCGGGTTGCCGTGCTTTCTTCCGAAGAAGGACGGGCAGAACCGGACATTCTGGCTCATGCACTGGAAATCGAAGACGACCTTGGCGGCTTTTCCGAAAAGCAGCGGGATCTTATTCAGCGTGCCCAAGAAACCCAAGAACCAGCGGCGATGGATGATGCGTATCGGTTGCTGTTTTTGAAGCAGGCTAACGCTTTGAACGCCAATTTGCCCCATTTGTTTGAGAAAACAACTGACGCCTTGCAATTATTGTTCACTCCCAGCTATCAGAACGGGGTGATTAAGGAGCTTGTAACTGAGGTGCCGCGGGATGACTTTGACGTGGAGAAGGAGGGGCAGGTCGAGATTATTGGGTGGCTGTACCAATACTATAATGAAGAGCCCCATGATCAAGTGGTGAACATCAATGGTGGACCAGTGAAAACTGATGACATTCCCGCAGCCACGCAGTTATTTACCACCGACTGGGTTGTCCGCTACATGGTGGACAATTCACTGGGCAAGAAATATCTGGAATATTATCCTAATTCGCCAGTTAAGGAGCAGCTCAAGTACTTACTGCCTGGAGACATAACGCCGGATCATTCAGACTTTGACATCACCAGAATCCAAGTGATGGATAATGCCATGGGCTCGGGTCATATTTTGGCCTATGCGTTTGATGTGCTGATGACCATGTACGAGGATCAAGGCTATGCCAAACGTGAAGCAGCTAATAGCATCATTCAGAATAACCTATTTGGTCTGGAAATCGACCGACGGGCCTTCCAGCTCTCGTACTTCTCACTGATGATGAAATTGCGTCGATATGATCGCCAAGCATTAAACCGCAGTGTGATGCCTAATATCCACGTCTTCATTGCTGCCCCGGCAGTAACGGAAGAATTTTTGCATAGTTTGAAAGCAAGTTCAGAAGTGATTGACGAGATTCAAGACATCGCTGCCCACTTTATGGATGCCAAGACTCTCGGCTCGATTATTGAGTTGCCAGCCAATTATGACTATGCTGGCATGCGGAATGCGCTAGAACCAGTTGCGACAGCTCAAAAGATTAGCCTCTTTGGCAACCAGCAGACAGCCCAGCAATTGCTGGAAATCATTGCCACTGCGGAAACGATGACCCAACGATACGATGTTGTGGTAACCAATCCGCCGTACTTGAACAAGATGAACAGTACCCTGAAGAAGTACGTGAAGAAGCACTATAAGGATTATTCTGCGGATCTGTTCTCTGTTTTCATTTGGCACAATATCAACATGGCGAAGACTAACGGCTATACTGGCTATATGACGCCGGTTTCTTGGATGTTCTTGAAATCGTTTGAAAAACTACGGGATTCTGTGCTTACGCTGACGAGTATTGCTAGTTTAATTCAGATGGAGACACACGCCTACTTCGATGAGGCGTACGTCACTATCAATACATTTGTATTGAAGAAAGCAACCGATGAAACCGATAAAGTCGGTACGTATTTGCGTCTTGTCGATTTCACGGGTGGTATGGAGGTACAACGTCAAAAGGTCACGGCGGCAATCGTAGATCCGTCTGTAAACTACCTTTATCGAACTAACCAAGCGAATTTTGAAAAGATTCCTGGAAGCCCAATTATATATTGGTTTTCTGACAAGGCCGTGAGTTTATTTACTTTACCTTTATTGGGTTCCATGTTCAAAGCAGGAACCGGTCTGCAAACTAGCAATGACAAGGAATTTGTCAGGCTATGGTATGAAGTGCGTTATCGATCAATTGGTAGAGAGCACAAATGGGCGGTCTATGATAAAGGAGGCGGTTATCGTAAATGGTATGGAAATACGAGTTTTATAGTTAACTGGGAAAACAACGGTTCTGAAATCAAGTCATACGTATCCAATAAGTACCCATATCTACATGGAAACTATGGGTTCGTGGTAAAAAATGAATCAAATTATTTCTCTACTGGAATAGTGACATCCAAAGTAACGTCTGGAATCCTGGGTTTCCGAGTTGTTACTGACCAAGAAATATTTTCTGCCGCAACTACTGGGGTATTTCCTGACACTAATGTTGAATATTACCTTGCATTGACTAATTCGCCAATCTTGTCAATGACGGCAGAACTAAACCCCACCATAAACTTTCAAGCGAGTGATTTAGAAAAGCTCCCGATAAAGATAGATTCGATCAATCGTGTTAGTCAATTAAGTCAAAAGAATATCTTTCTATCAAAACTGGATTGGAATCAGTTTGAAGAGGCCATGGACTTTTCCGGAGAATGTTTAGTGAGCCACATCGCTGAGCATACGGTATTGGCAATTCACCGTATTCAACAATGTCTTTCCAACATATGCGCTACGATTGAGCATCAGGCCCAAAAATTGACTACTTGGTGGCATAAAATACAGAATGTGCCAAAAAAGTGCCAAATATTTGGATTAGGAGGACATTAACATGGTCAGTTACCGAAAAAGAGGCAAGGTGTGGCAGTACGAGATTTCGTACAAGGACTTGGATGGTGCGTACAAGAAATTACGAAAGTCTGGCTTTCGCCTCAAGTCTGATGCGGAGTTGGCAGCTAGTCAGGTGAAGTCGCTCTATGCTGATGTACGCCAGTTCAAGGCGGGCGAAATTCCACTGAGCGTCTATTTCGAACGCTGGATAAATCTCTATAAGCGGAACTCTGTGACCAACGTCACTTTCGTCAAGTACGAAAACACGCTGAACCACATCCGCAAGATCTTCGGCAAAATGCCGCTGAAGGATATTACCCGAACAGTTTACCAAGAACGGCTGAACATCTTTGCTCGCGATCACGCGCCCCGCACCGTGTCGGCATTCCATAAGCAAATCAGAGCAGCGCTACTTGATGCGTTGGATGAACACATCATTGCCAACGATCCAACCCGCAAGGCCGTGGTCACCGGGGTGGCAGTTCACCGCTCGAAAAAAGCACTCGATTATGGCGAATGGCAGAAGCTGATCCATCATCTGGATACAGAACAGATTCCAGAAATGATGATCTACTTGGCCGCCGTCACAGGCATGCGGTATGCAGAAATCCTGGGCATAACCACCAATGACATTGACTGGCAGGATGGTACTGTTGACGTGAATAAGACGTGGGACTACAAGTACCACGCCGGCTTCAAGAAAACGAAGAACAAAGCGTCAATGCGTAAGTTGCCGCTCGACTCGATCTCTTTGCATCGCCTGCACATCTTCGTAGAGAACCACCCCACACCACCAAATACACCGCTATTCTTGATTGACGGCCACGCCATGGTCAGTGCCGAAATCAACCAAGTCCTGACAAACAAGTTGCATGCACTGGGACTACCCCGAGTGACGTTCCACGGGCTTCGCCACACCCACGCCTCCGTCCTCCTTTACCAAGGCGTGAGTGTCCTTTCCGTCTCCAAACGTCTCGGCCACAGCAGCATCACGACCACTCAGTCTACATACTTGCACATTATCAAGGAATTGGAGGCAAAAGATACCGATAAAATCCTGGCAATTCTCGAGAATGCATAGTTGGCACATCTGTTGGCACAAAAATCCCCTCCAGATTGATTCTAGAGGGGAAATATCTATTTAATGGGCGTCAATAACTTGACGTCTGCTTGTACTTTCTGGTGGTTCACCACGACGCCGTCATCTAGATCAATCGCAATATGCATGTTGGCGACGTGTTGGAGTTGAGCGTCATACTTCACCAATTCTTCCAACTGTTTGCGGGTGTGGTCCCGCTGTTTAATCAACTGGTTCTTCTGACGCGTGTTGGTCTCTGAGGCGATGAAGGTGTCCAACGTGGTCACCCGCTTTTCATAAGCGGCCTGTAGGGTGTGTAAATACGATGTGCGAATCATCGCCATCGTGTCGCCATCGTACCGATGCAGGTACATCAGTGCTTTGAAGCCACCTTGCCGACCGGAGTCCAGTTGCCAATAGATTGGTCGTTTCTGATAGATAGTCAGATGGTTCTTGTAGAAGTCGTTGAACAGATAACTCCGAATTTGATCTTCCGCTGTGTCGCCCACTTTACCCAGTGCCTTGGCAATGAACGTGAGATTCTCTTCCAAATGTTCTTCACCAAAAGTAACCGTCAAAAACTCCCGGAAGCGGTGCATGATATCCCGATCATCGCCAAAATAATCCGAGTCAGTCAGTACAATCACATCATCTGTATTGGGTTGATAGCTCGTGTACTTCGAAGCATCCCAATCGCCACCAGCAAATGCCAATCCTGGCGTATCTAGCGAGTACCGGCCAAATGTGACTCCAATAAAGTAGGACATGAAGGCGCGGATGTCCCGTCCCAGATCTGCTTTACGCACGGAAACTTCTTTGTCAGACTCTTCTGGGGACAATTCGTCTTGCAAGCCGTACAGATCAATAAAGATCTTGTTCAGTTCTTCTTCGTTCTTCTTCAGTTGATTGAACCGGTCTTGGGCTTCTTGTTTCCACTGGTTGAAAGCTGCTTTCACGGTCCAATTTCGATTATGCTCAGCAATATTAGTGACAAGGCTGAAGGTTAGAAATGATCCAGCTGTTTCGGATTCAGACCAGTCAGCACTGGAAATTGATAAATTTTCTGTCACTATGAGTGCAATTTGGTTGCTGCTTTTGAATAGCGGAAGTCTTGTTACATCATGTATCGTTGTATTTAGCGTCGGGTTTAAGCCCTCAAGAATATAAGCAGTTGACTTGGAATTCAGTTGCCCCAAAAGAGAAAGCACTGTTGTATTGTCACTTATATCTACATCATCTATGGGAATTATGGTTGGGGCAGCCGAACTGTAGGCGTTCCCTTCTCGTTTAATTCTGAATGCGTTGTCTGCGGAGGTGATTAGATTCCAAGTGATGCCCTGTTTGTCAATAAGTTTCTGATTGGGTAACCCTCCCTTTTCCCGATACGCGCTAATCGCCGCAGGAGAGTAATCAACCACTATATAATCGTTGCCCGCCCATCTTCTAAAACTTCCTCCATCCTCAATGGGCTTCCAACGGCCGTCACCTAAAAGTATTTCCCACCAATAACGCAGAAATTTTAAATTGTTATGGGTCTTTAGCCTACCTCCCGACTGCCAAGCACTGGCTATTGATTTTGTGTTATTCAGGATCTCCACGGCAGTTTTCGGAATCCAATATGATATTGGATTTCCTGATATCTTTTCAAAATTCGCTTGGTTAGTTCGATAGAGACCCTTGCAGGAGGAATCTTTCACCATTTCCAAATACGCGTTCTCTTTAGCGGTCTGAGAAGGAGCATTCACCAATCTCTCGTATGTGCCGACATAACTCGGTATAGACGAATTTCTCATCACGAATGCAGTTGATTGGACCACTTCGCCGCCAATTTCTTCAAATGCACGGGTACCCAAGTGGGCCATATTGACGAGTACATTCTTACGGAGCTTGACTCGCAACTTTTCGAAGCTAGACAGAAACATCCACTGATGTTGGGTAATGAGTGCGTGATATCCATTCTGGACATTCAACTTCTGTGCCAATTCCATAAAGACAGCAAATAAGTCTGCTTTACTGTCCGGGTATTCCCTTTTGACAAACTTTGAAAGGCTCGGTGTCATTTTGCCAGACCCCATATAGGGTGGATTTGTTACTACGATTGTGTACTGGGTAGCCAAGATGGTGAGCACGTGGGTGATGCGGGACATTTCTTCAGAATTGAAATTTGTCGTCGCAAAGGAAAGCTGTGCTGATTCTGGCTCTGTGGCTGCACTCGTTTGGAGTTCAGATAGTATTCCTTGATCGAGGCTAGGCTTGATCAAGGAGCCGAGAACATCGCCCCGGTTGAACTCCTTCACTGTGCCCTGAAAGGACTTGGCTTGTTGCTGTGGCAACTGATTAGCATAGGCTCTGGTTAACTCGTTGAGATCATCATTGAGAATATTAGTTTGCGGAATATCCGACAGTTGCGGATCAATGGATTGATTCAGTGCGCGCCGGTCGTATTGCCGGAGCTTCATCATCACTGCAAAGTAGGCGAGCTGGTAGGCACGCCGATCAATGTCTAGACCAAACAGGTTGTTGGTAACAATGCTATTGGCAGCCTCTCGTGCTGAATAGCCTTCGCTTTGATATAACTGCATGAAGACATCGAATGCATAGATCAGGATGTGGCCAGAACCCATGGCAGGATCTAAGAAGGTGATCTGTTGAAGCTTCTTGTCTGACAGATGACTGTTGGTCGCCAACAGTTGCTGCTGAACATTCTCAGTTTGCTGAGCAGCGGGCATGAAATATCGCCAACCAAAACTCTGGGCAATATCCTGTTCAGACCGTTGATCACCGCGTATATGGAGCACATCGATCCAATAGCGGCCGAGCGAATTTTCAACCAAGTACTTGACGATCCAATCTGGTGTGAACAACTGAGTGACGGCTGGAATGTCTGACGCAGCGTACTTGCTTTTCTTGAAGGCAACATCCTTAGGTTCCTCATTGTAGTATTGGTACAGCCACCCAATAATCTCGACCTGCCCCTCCTTCTCCACGTCAAAGTCATCCCGCGGCACCTCAGTTACAAGCTCCTTGATCACCCCGTTCTGATAGCTGGGAGTGAACGATAAGATTAGCGAAGTATGGCATTGGCAGAGCCCCTTCGTTATACTTAACACAGGTTGAGAACACGGATAAGCGGACACTGGAACGGAGAATGAAAAACATGGCGGAGCTAGACACCAAGAAGATCGTGGCGGGTATTGAGAAGCTGTTTGCGGACAATAATCACTTTGTCTTTTGGTATGACGCACAGGGCGAGTTTGCGGACAACATTGCGGATATTACAGAGCAGTTGCGGGAACCGGTCGTTATCATGGGGAAAAACGAGCAGTTTAAGACCAAGCTGACGCTGGTGGCGATGGAGCAGCAGGGGCAGTCGGCCTTGGTTTATTCGCCGGCGCCGAAGCCAGATTTGACGGAGAATTTCATGACGGACATGCTTTACTATTCGCGGGAATACACCGCTAATGCGCTGGTCATGCTGCGGCAGGAGTTGCGAGTGCCGGACGAGGATGCCGCGACCTTCCAGGAGCAGAAACGGTTTTTTGCCAGCAAAGACCGCCAGGCTAAATTTCAGAGACTCTATCAGCCGGGCAAGGATTTGCAAATGGCGATCATGGCTGCGCTGGCCGGAGCCAGTGACCACACCATGACGATGGTCTTGCGGGCCGTGCTGCAGGCCGGCATTGGTGATACCAATCCAGTTCTAGCAGAGTTTAAAAAATATGGTCTGCTCACCCAGTTCTGGGAGAACGTGCGGAACGCTTATGGCTTCAATGGCGCCACCAATTCACTGCTGGATTTCACGACGGCCCTGTATTTGAACTTTGCCTATTACCAAATGGAGAAGGATCTGCCGCGAAGTATCGATAATTACAAGCTGACCAGCGCCAACAATGCCGTCACCTTTCTGTCCTTAGCAAGAAATGACCAGACATTTGCGGATACATATCGTCAGTTGGCCGAAACAGTGTGGCAGCATCTTGAAAGCTTCAGTGGTGTTTCCCGGCAGCTCCAGCAACTGGATATCGTGGACTTGCTCAAGACGGATGTGTTTGCCAATTTTGATCGGCAAATTCTGGCTTGGGCCGTCGAGCGATTGCAGGCGGATGATTTTCATGCCGTGGCAGGGACAACACCGTTGGCGGATGTTTTGACCCAGCGAGAAAAGATGTACTTCGGCAAGACGTATCACGACGCATATGCCCTGTTGCGCGCTGCATTGGTAATTCTCACGTACCGCCGGCGTGAGGTAAAAAACTTAGCGGCCGCCAAAGAACAGTACATCACCACTGATTACGCGGTGGATACGGCGTACCGGCATTTCGTTCAGCGCTACGACCGGATTGCCATCGACCTTATGGATCTTCTGGAAGGTATCGCTGACAAAGTGGACAACACTTACGTCAATGAATTTCTCACCCCGACGGTGACAGCTTGGACCACAGTGTTTGATCCGCGAGACGTTGAACCGCGTAGCTGGCAGCGCAGTTTTTATCGGACATTTATCAGTTCTCCTAAGGAACGGATCGTCGTGATTATTTCTGATGCCTTTCGGTTTGAAGCTGCAGCGGAGCTGAAACGCAAGCTGGATGATCAGGATGTCTACAGTACAGAACTCGATACGGTATACTCTGGCTTGCCCTCTGTGACGTATTTTGGAATGCCAGCATTGCTGCCGCATCAAACATTGACGTACCAACCGGACAAGACGGTCTTAGTGGATGGACTCAAAGCAGACACGCTGGAGAAGCGCCGTCAGATCCTGCAAAATCGGGATCCGCAGAGCAACGCCGACCATGTGATGACTTTTCTCAAAGACTGGGATACGCCGCAAAGAAAACAACTCTTGGCGGGGCAAAAGGTGGTTTACTTGTACCACAACGAAGTGGATGCCACTGGTGATGACGCGAAGACCGAGAAGCAGGTCTTTAACGCCACCGAGGAAGCCATCAACACAATTGCGCGGACAATCGGTTTTTTGCGTAATTTAAGTGTAGCGCACATCATCGTGACCGCCGATCATGGCTATCTGTACAAACGGTCTGGTCTGGATTCGGCGGACAAGATCGACATCAGCGGCCACGATCTGGACGTGCTGGGGCAGCGCTATGCAATTAGCAGTGAGACCATCGAGCAGCCCGGGGTGCGGTCACAGCGTCTGGGGGCACTGCTGGATAATGATGATCAGCGGCGTGTCTACTATCCGGCCACGGATAGTATCTTCAAGTCCGCTGGAGCTGGGCAAAACTACGTGCATGGCGGCGCCTCACCGGAAGAAATGATTGTGCCGGTGCTGCACGTGCGGACACAAAGTGGTCGATCCAAGGCCACACCGGTGTCGATCAAGGTTACAGAAGGCGCCCATCGCATCACCAGCCGCAGCGTGATGGTGCCCATTTCTCAAGAAGAACCGGTAACCGACAAAACCACCGCCGCCACCTATGTACTCTACTTTGTCGATAGCCAGGATCGGCCCATTTCTAACGAACAACGCTATGTAGCCGATAGTCGGGAGGATGATCCTCAGAGCCCAAGCCGGCGCCAGAGCTTCTACCTGACCTTGCAGGATCGGGACTTCGACAACAGCGGAGCGTACTATCTGATTATCCAGAATGCAGAAACTAAGGAAGAGATTCAGCGGATTCAATATCAAATGGACTTGACGATTAAAGGGGATTTCGGCTTTGACATCTGATAACAAGCAAGAGGAAGAAAAGTTACGAGCGAAGAGTGACGGGGATGTGGCAGTGCCAGCGGAAGCCATTGCTCAGGAGCAAGCGGCAGAAAATGTGCAGACAGACTTGCTGGACAAGTTGGAGGCCTTTTTCCCCGGGCGCTTTGTGCGCAAGGATCTGACCCAGAAGATTAAGGAGGGGGCCAATGTCCCCACCTATGTGCTGGAATTCCTGCTGGGGCAGTATGCCAACAGCTCGGATCCGGTGATCATTGAACGGGGCGTGGAAAACGTCAAGAAGACGCTGGCTAATAACTACGTGCGGCCGGACGAGGCGGAAAAGGTGAAGTCTCGGATTCGGGAAGAGGGAGCGTATACGGTCATCGACAAGATCACGGTGACTTTGAACTCGGATAAGGACCGGTACGAGGCGGCGTTTGGCAACTTGGGGATCACCGGTGTGCCGGTGGATGAGCGCTACGTCCAGGACTATGAACGGTTGCTAGTGGGTGGTATTTGGTCCATCGTGCGGGTACGCTACGACCATACCAGCGATGACCATTTTCTCATTGATCAGCTGACCCCGGTTCAGGTGCCGTCTGTGAACATGCAGGAAGTTTATGATGCCCGGGAGAAATTCACGACCGACGAGTGGATTGACTTGCTGCTGCGGACGATTGGCATGGAGCCCACGCAATTCGATGACCGGGTGAAGTGGCTCATGGTATCGCGGCTCATTCCGTTTGTCGAGAACAACTATAACTTCGTGGAACTGGGGCCTCGGGGTACCGGGAAGTCCCACGTCTACAAAGAATTATCACCCAATTCGATCTTGGTTTCTGGGGGCCAGACAACGGTAGCCAACCTGTTCTTCAATATGGCGCGGCATGAAGTCGGCCTGGTCGGCATGTGGGATGTCGTGGCTTTTGACGAAGTGGCGGGCATTAAGTTCAAGGATAACGACGGCGTCCAGATCATGAAGGACTACATGGCGTCCGGCTCCTTTGCCCGGGGCCGGGACGAAATTCAGGCGTCTGCCGGGATGGTCTTTGTTGGGAATATTAATCAGCCGGTGGACGTGGTCATGCGGACGTCCAATCTGTTTGATCCGTTTCCCGCTGTCATGGCTAACGACACGGCCTTTTTGGACCGGATTCACAACTACTTGCCTGGCTGGGAGATTCCGAAGTATCGGCCGAATTTCTTTACGAACGGCTATGGCCTGATCACGGACTATTTCGCGGAGGTCATGCGGGCCCTGCGGAAGATTTCTTACGGGGATGCCTTCGATAAGTACTTCACCCTGGGCAATCAGCTGAACCAGCGGGACACGATTGCGGTACGCAAGACGGTGTCTGGGATGGTGAAGCTGCTGTATCCAGATGGCAAGTTCACAAAGGATGACATCGCCCAGATTCTGACGTTCGCCTTGGAGATGCGTCGACGGGTGAAAGAGCAGCTGAAGAAAATTGGCGGCATGGAGTTTTACGATGTTAACTTTTCTTACATCGACAAGGAAACGCTTGACGAGCATTTCGTTCCGGTGCCAGAGCAGGGTTCGACGGGATTGATTCCTGAGAATGAAGGGAAACCTGGCCAAGTCTACACGGTTGCTTATGATGCGGATGAACGGTTGAGTTTGATAAAATTGGAGTCGCAGATGACGGCCGGCAACGGGAAGACGAGTTGGACCGGGATCCAATCCAATAGGTTGGCCAAGGAAGAAATGGATACGGCGTTCAATTACCTCAAGGCTAATTTCTCTCAGGTCAGTCAGAATATTGCGCCAGCGCAGCATGACTATATCGTGAACGCAACCAACCTGAATAATGGCGCCATGGCGGCGGAGTTGTCGTTGGCGACCTATGTCGCACTGGTTTCTATTTCGGTTGGAAAGCCGGTCATCGGTGGGTTAGCCATCTTGGGAGACTTTTCCATCGGAGGCACCATTAAGAAAATGGACAGCTTGGCGGATCGGCTGCAGGTGGCTCTGGATAGCGGGGCGAAGGCGGTCTTGATTCCATCGAGTGCCACGAGTGAGTTGGGTACGGTGCCGGGAGATTTGATTGCGGCTTTCTCGCTGAAGTTCTACAACACGATTGAGGATGCGGTGATGAAGGCATTGGGTGTGCAGCAGTAGCGTAGACGTATAAGGGAGGCAATCAGCCGTGGCAGATTCGAAATACGACGTACAGAATAGTCAGATTGGTACATTATTGGGGTGGATTAACTCTGGGGAGATTGGGCTGCCGGAACTGCAACGGCCATTTGTGTGGCCCTCGACCAAAGTTCGGGATCTAATCGATTCGTTGTTTAATGGTTTTCCGATTGGCTACATTATCACTTGGAATAACCCCAGTATTCGGCTTAAAGATGGGTCAATCTCTGTTGGAAAGAAGATCGTGATCGATGGGCAGCAGCGTCTCACAGCATTAGCCACCGCATTGTCGGGGCAGAAGATTATCGACCGAAGATTTAAGCGGCGGCGGATTAGTATTGCTTTTAATCCTTTGACCAGGGAATTTCAAACGGCTAATGCTTTGCTCCAGAAGGACAAACGCTGGATCAGTGATATCGCGGAAGTTTTTGCGGACGACTTCTCAAGCTTCAATTTCATTACCGCCTATTCCCAGGCCAATGACTGCCCACCAGACGAAGTGGCGCGCGCAATCGATGATTTGAAGCGCATTACGTCATACGGCGTCGGCAATATCAGCCTGTTAGATGCGCTGACGATTGATCAGGTGACTGAAATCTTTAACCGGATTAATTCACAGGGGACCCGACTATCCACTGCGGACTTCATCATGTCTAAGATGTCAGCGGACACTCTGCATCAAGGCAATATTCAACGAAAAATGGTTGAATATTTCACCAATCTGCAAGCTGACGCGTCGGCGTTGTCTGGTATTCAAGAGTCTGATCCAAAATTTGCACAATCGGCGGCAATGCAGAAGATTGCCTGGATCGTGAGTGAAAACACGACCCTTTATCAACCGACCTTTGGCGATATTTTCCATGTGATTTTGGGCAGCCATTTTGGTCGAGGAAAACATGCAGATCTTGTTGCCCTAATTTCTGGCCGTGATTTTGAGACCAAGAAATACACGGAAACAGCCATGGCGGCGGCATATAGTAAGTTGGGTGAAGGAATTGATGACTTTGTTAATCAGTCAGACTTTCGCCGATTTATTATGATTCTGGAAAGTCTCGGCATGATCAGCGGTAAGCTGCAATTCAATGGCACGGCGTTCCTGAATGCTGGATATATGTTGTTTCTGATCTTGAAAGGACAAAACGGCATACCTCAGTCTGTCCGCGAGTCACTGGTTAAACAGTGGATTATTATGTCCGCTTTGACTGGCCGGTATAGTGGTTCCAGTGAAACACAGATGGAGCAGGATAGTCATCTGTTTCACCGTGCTGATGTCGTTGCAGCAGTGGAAAAAGAAATTGCGGATGCACTGCCAGAGACCTATTGGACAATTCAATTACCGAATAATTTAGCCACTCAAAGTACGCAGAACAACGGTTGGCGAATTTTTCAAATGGCTCAGGTACACAACCAGACCGTTGCCTGGTTGGAAAAGGATGTTACGGTGCGGACCGTGATCAGTCAAGAGGGCAATATTCACCATATTTTCCCCAAGGCGTATCTGCGTAAGCATGGCGCACAACAGAATGAGATCAATCAAATTGCCAATTATTGCTGGTTGACACAACCCCGAAATTTACAGATCAGTGATTTGGCACCAGAACGGTATATGAAGGATCCAGCAGTAACTGAATTTTCGACTGCAAAAGGGTTGGCCGAGAATGCAATTCCGGTTGACATCGTGAACGGCAACTTCTCAACCTATCCAGATTTTCTCAATCAGCGGCGGCAACTCATGGCAACCGTGATTGCCGAGTATTTTTCTCGGCTAAAGCCATCAGCGGTACCGGGACAGAGTTGAAACAGCATAAAGAAGGGCTTTAGGTGAACTATTACAACGATTTAGGAATTAATCAGGCAGCAGTCTATACGTTTGGCCCAGCAGATGTCGTACAGACAGTCACCAACTTCATCAAAGATCATCCGCAACGGCGGCTGGCCAGTATGCTTGATCCAGTAGCGATTGCAGGAGACCAAGAGGTGTTCCTGGTTTGGTTAAGCTTTGTCGATCCGGAGGCGGAAATGCAATCACCTTTCGCGGGACAGGACATGCATATCTTTCGGATCCCATTGCCGGTGGATGATTCCTTAGTGGGTCGCACGCTGATGCATGGCGCAACCGTGCGGGAAACGGCCATGAAGGCGGCAAAGGCTGCCTATGAGCAGCGGGTACACAACTATCCAGTCGTGTATGCATTTAAGGATGGTTACATCGTCTGCTTTACCCCCGCGGTTTTCCGGGGCTAGGAATGATGTTCAGCGATACTGCTGATCTGCCGCAAGACAAGGTGTTTCAGCTGTGGGTAGATGCGCCGATCTTGCAGTTAGTCAGTGGTGACGAAGAATAGACAGACGCTTGATCAATTCGGCTGATTCAGGTACGATCCAAGATCAATTGATTAAGGATTGGGAGTGGCTTGGATGCCGGAGATCAGTGACCAAGAAATCAAAGACAATATGGATAAAGCGGCGAGTCTGCCAGTCATGGCTGGCGTTCACTATGGTATTGAACGGCCTGATGAGGCGTGTTTTATCCTGAGGGACGGCACTTTAGTGACTGGTGGTACCGCCTTTTGGTATCAAAAGAACACTGTCGGGGTGCTGCAGTTAATGCTCGGCCAATACGCCAGTGACGACTGGCAGTCCATGGTGCGGTCAGCAGGCCTGGTGGTGATTGTGCCAGGAGAGGGCAAGTACCTGGTTTACGATGATCCGACAGAACGGCAAGAGAGGGTCTTAATGGAATTACAGGAATTTTTTGGGTTTGATCTTGGATAGAAAAATAAGAAACTCAGTGCCTTGGAGGGACCTTTGAGCTTCTTCACTTTTGACGCTGACGACCAGACCATAGCTGGTGAATTTGAGTTCACCTTAGGGGGATAATCATGCTCAAAACAATCAAAATGGCTTTCGAAAACACAGAAGTCTTAGAACTACCGGCAGATATCATTGATCTCCACCTGACCCATATTACCGAATCAGCGTTTTTGTTCCACCCCGATTATGGCTCAGCACATGAGTCATTCACTAAGAAAATCGGTGAAGGCTACGTGGCGATCCGCAAGGACTGGTTCCCTGCAATCGCGCGCCGGGCCATTGTGGCGGAACGAACCAAGTTGCCAGATGCGTTGGCAACACAGACGCTGGCGGGGCCATATGTATTGGCGCAAAATGTCAAAGACTGGGTTGCGCAAGGACTAACCGATGACGAGATTGTGCCGCAACTCGTGGACCGGTTGACAGATCATTTTGCCCAAGGTACTCCGGCGGATCTCACGGATTTAGAGTTGATTGCAGATGGTGCACCGACTAGGACTCTGGAGCTGCCCTGGCTGGACATTCGAACCAATGATCCATATTCCTGGAGCGACAATCATTACGCCATCAATTTAGAGACGGCGGATCAGTTCGTTGTGCTGTTTGATGGGAATGATCCGCATTTCCAAAATCGTGGTCGGGAGAAAGCAGAGGAGATGGGGTTTGATTTGATTTAGTCCCACCACCCCGCAATCTGGTCAGCTAAGAACTCACGCCAAGTTTCGGCCTCTGGCCCAGCCAGCGGACCGTAGATCATGCGCGGTACGAGGTAGCCAGAGATGAACCGGTGCATGTCACGCTTCGTATCGTCAGCATCCACGTGCGTCTGTTGGGCCCAAGCTAACTCAGTGATCATAATCTTGGCCAAAATGGCGTATTTGACGTCGGCCTGCATCAAGTCGAACAGAGTCCGGGCCTGCTGTTGGTTCAATCGATATTCCTCATCAAAGTAGGCGCCTGGTTCGGGCTTTTCCAAAATCGCGTCATCATGTTTCACAATTGAGGCGTGGACATCCATGTAGGCTTGTTCTGCCGCGGTCAACGTATCGCCAAAATGCTTGTGCAGGCGGATGGTCGATTCAGCCAGCAAAAACAGATGAATGTAGTCCCAACTACCTACGTAGCCGCGCAAGTAATTCCGATACGCAAGGCTGTCTGCGGGTGTGGCTTGGGAAAACATCTCGTGAAACACAGCCAGCAGTTTTCTCTCAAAGCGCTTATGGAACGTCAGTGAATCGGAGAAAGCCCCGTGCTTGTTCGGCCGATACTCAACGCGATACCGCTTCAGCAAGCCGGTTCTCGTGGCATAGCGATCGCCAATCAAATGTTGGTTGGCCGTGAGCTCAGGCAACGTGCGATAGGGTCCCAAGGGCCGATTCTTATACATTAGTGTCCCTCCTCGTATTCGATTTGCCATCAGTGTAACAGGTTACAGCCGGCCAGAGAAGACCAACGATTGACATTGACCCAGCGCACCGCAACAATGGAGGCAAACATCCCTACATACAAAGGAAGCATTGATAATCATGGCAGACAGAAAACCGACACCCATCGCCAAGGTTTATGAAGCCTTGAGTGCTGTTGCAGATCAGCGGGTCACGTTCCCGACGGAGGAGCCGGGCGAGGCCTTGGTGGTGTCGTCGGATCATAGTAAGCAGTATACGGTACGCTTTGGGGACGGATTTTATTCGTCCAACGATAACGCGACGTATTGGCAGCATTACGCCGGGTACCCGATCGTGGCGGTGCTGATCGAGCAGCGCAAGATCGGCTTGCCCAGCAACTCTAAGAAAACTGTGCAGGCCTTTGCCGGTGTGAACTGGAAGGCACTGAATACGGAGTATAAGGACGATTACGCCAAGGCAACGGCGGATTTTCTCAGCACCGCGGATGACCCTAAGGCACTCCAGAAGCTGGTACGGATCGTGGCCGATCAGCTGGGGGCTTTGGACTTCGCAGTTAAGGGGAATCGGGCTAAGATGCGGCAGCCTGAGTACTAAATCGTGGATATCATGAGTAATTGGCAGGGGCTCCCAGTGGGGGGCTTTTTTGATATAATTGACAGCGCTTAAACCAACTGTGACAATAGGCCTAAAAGGATAACTCACTAAAAGAAAAGGGGATATCGGCATGTTAGCTTTCACCGATTTTGGCCGGCATTACACCCAAACGGAACTGGCGCGGGCCAAGGAACAGAAGCACCCAACTGTCCACGTTTGGCGCGGAGAGCAGGCTTTCATTAGCTTCGCCGTCGGCCCATTAACGAATGGCAAGATACCTGACATCAGTATTGATCTGCCGACCAATTGGACTGTCGAAATCGGCGTCGTCCGAGAAACGTCGGCATACATCGGGCGGGGGATGACGTGGGGTGAGATTCCTGCTGGACCGAACAAGCCGGCTCCGGATTATGTTCAGCCGCTGGTCGACTTACAGACACCGCCAGCACCGTATCTGAATTGTTTGGCCGCGATTACCGTGCCTGCCGAGGCCTATTCGGAGTTGCCGGTAGAGACCGTTATTCAAGTCGGGGAGGAGACCTTGCCCCTGATTTTGCAAGTTGGTGGGCCGGGCGCAATGCCCCTCGACCCGCAATTGTTCAGCTTGGAATTATGGGAATACCCGTATGCTGTGGCACGTTTCTACCATATTCCGGCGGATCAGCTCTTCGGCCCAGAACACGAGCGGCTGACCAAGGAAAATTTGCAGAAATATAGCGCAATGGGCGGGCATTCGATTACCACGACGATTGTTGAAGATCCCTGGCATCACCAGACCTATGATGCTTATCCCAGTTTGGTGCAGTGGACCCGGGCAGCGGATGGCTTCCATTTTGACTACACAAATTTTGATCGGTATGTGCAGTGGAATCTGGATCTGGGCATTGACCGCAAGATCAAGTGCTTCTCAATCTTGCCGTGGGAAAACGAGATTAAGTACCGGGATGCGCAGGGGGCGTGGGTCACTGAAAAGCCGGCAGTAGGTTCGGACCGCTGGCGGGCGATCTGGACGGCTTTCTTAACTGACTTCATTGGCCATTTGAATGAGAAGAAATGGTTCGACCGGACATATATGGCGCTGGACGAACGGCCCATAGATGAGATGAAGACCGTGATCGATTTTCTGAGTCACTTCAAGACTGCGTCAGGGCAGCCGCTGAAGCTGTCGGGCGCGGTGAATTACCAGACGGTGGCGACGGATGTGCTGGATCATTACCAGGATATTTCGATCAATCAGGCTGATATTGGCGATCCCCATGCGTTCAAGCAATTCGTGGCGGACCGGCAGGCGAAGGGGCTGGAGACGACTTTCTATAATTGTGTCGGCAATTATCCCAGCATGTTTGCGTTGAGTGAGCCGATTGAGACCGCGTATCTGTTGTGGTACTTCGCGTCGTTAGGCGTGGATGGTTTTCTGCGCTGGGCCTTGGACGGGTGGGTTGAAGACCCCTTCAAGTCAGTCAATCATTGGTATTGGGAAAGCGGTGATCCGTTCTTGCTTTATCCGCACCGGGAAGGCGATACCGCGCCGTATCTGTCACCGCGGATCATGATGATGGCCCACACATTAGGCCAGATTCGCCAGTGGCGCTTGCTGGCTGCGAGTACGGCGACTCAGGATACACCTGGGGTGAAGGCACTGACGGCATATTTGGATACGCTGATTGATACACCTTTGCCGGCGAAGACGGTGAATGCGTATGGCGCCGCGGTCGGGGTGGATGAAAATGCGGACCGGCAGTATATGCACAAGACGGTGGCGAAGATTGAGGCACTGCTGGCGAGAGCCGGGATGGAATAGGATAAAATGGGCAGCACGAGCGATTGCAGTGCGGCCCTCTTTTTAACGTGGGAAGCGGAGTCTTATGGTAATCAGTGATGAACAATATCGGCAATTTCGGGTGCGGACGCACCACTTGGACCAGCGATTGCCGGCCCAGCAGCTATTAACTGCGGCGGGTACGATCGGCTTCCAGAATTCGCCGCCGGGAGCGTGGGAACAGGCGGTGTCTAACCGGATAGCGGATATTGCCGCGGCAGAGTTGCGAGCGATGTTAGAGAAGCAGAAATCCTTGCTTCAGGCTTGGAGCTTTCGCGGAGCGCCGGCGGTTTTTCCGACGCAGGATGCAGCTGTTTTTCTCAACGCCTTAGTGGCTGAAAAGAATGAAGGCCCTTGGATCTATACGGCCGGACTGGTACCGTCGCTGCCGCAGCTGGGGATTGACTACACAACACTGCTAACCGTGGTCGGCCAGGCGACCAAGGCCGTTCTGGCGGACAAAACAATTACGGGCAAGGGCCAGTTGGATGCAGCGATTGCTGATGCGGTGGCGGCTGACTTGCCGGCAGCGAAGCAGGCGGCGTGGCAGCAGCCGTCGCCTTATGGGGCCAAGCAGACCCTGGGTGAGGCAGCGGTGTCTTTCATGCTGCGGCCGGCCAGCTTTCAAGGCCTGGTGGTATTTGGCAAGCGGTCCGGTCAGTCGCCATCGTTTACCAGCCCCCAGCATTGGGGTGTTGACTGGCCGCAAGAGTCTGGGGCGCTCCGTGAGTTAGCCTGGCGGTATGTGCATGCTTATGGACCGACCAACCGCCAAGAGTTTACCAAATGGCTGGGCTGTTCCACTGCGCAGGGGCAGCGGTTATGGGCTTTGATAGCTGGTGAAGTCACAGCTGTTGACGCGGGGAGTGTGCTGACGGCCGATTTGTCTGAATTTCAAAAAAATGCCAGTCCTACTGGTACCTTGCGGCTGCTTGGGCCCCACGATCCCTATCTGGACGCGAACGGCCGGGACTTGCTGCTGCCGGATAAGAAATTGCAGCGTAAAGTCTGGCGGACGGTGGGAAATCCGGGAGCGGTGCTGCTTGATGGGCAGATTGTCGGGGTGTGGCGGCAGCGGAAACAGGGAAAGCAATTAAGTATGACGGTGGATAGCTTTAGACCGCTGACCGGTGAATTGAAGCAAAAAATCACGGAACAGGCGGAGATGTATGCCGTCTTTCTGAAAATGGCGTTGAAAGAGCTTTTGTATCAGTGAATGCTTCTGTAAAAATGAAAGGATGGATGCGGTCATGGCAAAGCACAATAAGCAGCGTAGTCTAGGCACTTACACGGCGCGCCAAGTGGGGGACTCATTATTAATCACTGTACCAGCAACTGCGGGGGGTAACTGCTGGCACAAGATTTGAACTAACGGTGAATGGGAATGGGGACCTGACCTATCACCGGGTAAAAAGCAATCCGTGGACAGATGGCACATACGCTAATATCGACTTCGATGAATTGCGCAAGACATACGGTACGGTTGACGATACACCTGTTGGTAAAGAGCGACTCGACAAGTATTAAGTCAGAGACGATGATTCTTTGATCGGGACGGTGATGATGAGAAAAACAGTGCCGCCCTTCTTGTATTGGTCTAGATATCAATACCGATTTTTAAAACAGATATCTGTTAACGAATCACCTAGTATAGTCAAAAAAGGCAAAGCACGGTGTCCCCGAAACCGGCATTCGGTGCTTTGCCTTTTTCCGCACGTATAATTTTCAGCTTCCCTGTCAAGATAGTTAACAAAATCCCTTGTCAGATCAGACAGGTTTGGTATACTAGCTAAGATTAATTGGTCTACGGGAAGGGAGAATACCATGCACTACGAAGAAGATTGTATTGGGAAACTCGCAGTGGCGGACGATGTCTTGTACGGCATCAACACCACGCGGGCATTGCACAATTTCAATATCACCACGGAACGCACGGACAGCCTAATTTTCCAGAGCATGATTCAGATCAAGAAAGCTGCGGCAGTCGTTAACCACCGCGGCGGAACATTGGCCGAGCAGAAGGCGAAGCTGATTGTCGCGGCCTGCAACGCGCTGCTGTTGGGTCAGCACCAGGATGATTTGGTCGCCCCGGCCATTCAGGGCAGTGCCGGCACCTCGGTGAACATGAACGTCAACGAAGTGATTGCCAAGTGCGCCATGCGTATGGCGGACGGCGTGACGATTCTGCCGAATGATGACATCAATCAATGCCAGTCGACCAATGATACATACCCGACCGCGGGCAAGATGGCGATGCTCAAGGCATTGCCGCCGCTGCTGCAGAATATTGAGAAAATGGTGGCGGTGCTGCTGGATCTGGCGGATCGCTATGCCAATGTTCTCAAAGTGGGCCGCACGCAGCTGGAAGACGCTGTGCCGACCGTTTACGGCCATACCTTCCATGCCTATGCGTCGCTGTTCCGCCGGGATTTAACTCGCCTGCGGACTGCCGCCGAGGCGTTGCAGCAGATCAATCTGGGCGGGACTGCTATTGGCACGGGCCTGAACGCCACCGATTACTACCGCACCCACGTCGTCGAGGCTTTGAACGGCATCAGTGGTTTGAAATTGGCGCTGGCGGACGACATGATTGATGCGACCCAAAATACCGATACCTATGTGGCCTTCTCCGGCGCCATGAAGGTGCTGGCGGTGGACCTTTCTAAATTCTGCAACGATCTGCGCCTCTTGAACAGCGGTCCCCAGGCCGGCTTCGGCGAACTGCGGCTGCCCGCGAAACAGGCCGGGTCGTCGATCATGCCCGGCAAGGTCAATCCGGTCATTCCCGAAGTCGTCAACCAGGTGGCGTTCCAAGTTATTGGCCAGGACGTGACCATCGGCATGGCGGCGGAAGCGGGGCAGCTTGAGCTGAACGCTTTTGAACCCATCATGTTCCGCGACCTGCTGCAAAACGAGCGGTTCTTGACCCAGGCCATCGACACGCTGGTGCACAATTGCTTGAACGGGCTGACGGTGAATGTGGAACAGTGCGAAAAGAACGTCCGCCACTCCGCGGTCAGTGCCACAGTGCTGAATCCCTATCTGGGCTATGCTCAAACCACGGCGCTGGTGAAGGAAGCGTTGGCGAAGCAATGCGACATTCAGACTTTGTTGAAAGAAAAGAAAATTCTCGCCCCCGATTTGGTGGATCGTCTCTTTTCTCCCGAAGTGATGACCAACCAAGTTCCGACGACCGAATCACGATTCGTCGCGGAGCGCAGTTCACTGCAGCCCCGCTAATCAATTAATCCAGTATCCAGGCTGACTTGCCTGTTCCAGTTCTCTGGGCGGCAGGTCAGCCTGTTTTGTACCCGCACCGCCCTGTATAATGATAGCGAGGTGAAGCCGTTGAATATCAAAGTGATTGGCGTGGGCAAGCTTAAGGAGAAGTACTTCAAGGCCGGCATCGCGGAGTACAAGAAACGCCTGGACAAGCTGGCCAAGGTGCAGATCGTGGAAGTCGCCGATGAGAAAGCGCCGGAGTCATTGTCCGCAGCGGAGATGGCCCAGGTGAAGGAGAAAGAAGGCAGCCGGATTCTGGGGAAGATCAAGGACAAGGAGTATGTGATTGCCCTGGCCATTGAGGGCAAGCAGCGCAGTTCTGAGGCCTTTGCCAAAGAGATTGCCGACTTGGGCACCTATGGCCATCCTGATGTCACCTTTGTGATCGGCGGAACGCTGGGGTTGAGTCCGGAGGTGATGCAGCGGGCCAATGATACGCTGAGTTTTGGCAAGTTGACAATGCCGCATCAGTTGATGCGGTTGGTGCTGATGGAGCAGATTTATCGGGCGTTTATGATTAATATTGGGAGTCCGTATCATAAGTAGTACCAAGCTTAAGGAGGCCGTCCGCTTGACCAATAATTGTCTGATTTGCGACCGTATCAAGCTGATCCAAGAAAACAAGAATCCATACTTTGTCCGTGAGCTGAGTACCGGCTACGTCGTACTTGCTGATAGTCAGTATTTTGAAGGTTACACGATATTCTTGAGTAAACGCCACGTCACCGAACTTCACCAGTTGGCATCAGCTGAGAAATTGGTCTTTCTGGAAGAAATGAGTTTGGTCCAAGAAGCCTGCGCCAAAGCATTTCACGCAGATAAAATGAATATTGAGCTGCTTGGCAACGGGGATGCGCATGTGCATTGGCACCTGTTTCCGCGGCATAACGGTGACACGGCACAGGCCGGACCGGTTTGGTGGACACCGAAAGAAATCATGTACAGTGATGATGTAGTTAAGGACATGCCGCGGTTGAATCGGTTGAGAGCTGAACTAAATGCGGCTCTTGATGGTGTACTGGCTGCCCGTGACTCTGAGGTACAGGCGGTGCGTGAGCTAGCCCTTGATTGAAGGGGCCAGAGTTATCTACATGCTTTTGTTGTTAATTTCAGTTGACACTTTGCCCGTTTGAGTTGGTAGCAAGACACAACCAGCGCCGCGATAATAAGAGGCGTCAGGAGGGATCAGCAATGAAATTCGAAGACCAACTGCGTGACCAGCGGCGTAAAGCCGGGCTGTCGCAAGAAGAATTAGCTGAAAAGGTCGGCGTCACGCGGCAAACTGTTTCAAAATGGGAAACCGGCCAGGCTGTACCGGAATTAATGAAGGGGAAGATCCTGGCTGATTTGTTTGGCCTAACCTACGATCGATTAGTGGGTAATGATGTCACCGTGGACAATCCGAATTGGGAACAGCTGTCGGACCAGATTGACTGGACCGGCGCGTGGGCAAAGAAGTATCCGATCCTTCAGGACTATCAGCACAGGACGAAGGCTAGGATGCTGAGCCAAGAAGTTGCCGATCTCTATGATTGGGTGGGCAAAGAACTCGGTCTGAGCGATTTAGATACATTCCTGGTTGTCAAAGACATGGTGTACCAGCATTATCGGACCCACAGAAAACCGGCGGAAAAGTAAGCAGCAGTTGACAGCGAATACAACAACATGCTAAGATTTGAGCATCTTAATAGCGAGTGAGGTATTGTATGTCGGCGATTGCGTAAGGAACCATTTGTGATACAAAAGAGGTTTTCAGACGATACTCTTTGTGTACCCAAATGCCCTACGGAATGACGCCGCGGATGACAGCACCCGCAGTCTCTTTTGTAGCGCAGTGGGAACTGTGCTTTTTTCGTACCTCCGTAAGGCCTGACGGTACGGTCTGGCAATGCCAAGAAAGGACTATGCTCCATGCATAAAAATTATACATCGGCGAGTGTGCGCTAACCGGAGGGTTTGTGCACAGCACCAACGTTGCAAACCTTCCTAATCGTGAGTCATCAGCGAAGCAACTAGGAGGGTACAACTCGTGAATCGAGAAAATAAACGAAAACAATACGCTAAAGGCTATTACAAAACACACGCGAACAACGACAGCTTCACCTGCAAAGTCTGCGGCCGGCCGGTCATGCCCAATGGGGCGGGAACGGAGCAGCGCAACCACTGCCCGAACTGCTTGAGCAGCTTGCACGTCGACAACGAACCCGGGGATCGGCAAGCCAATTGCGGCGGCATTATGGATCCCGTGGCCGTGTGGGTGAGAAAGGGCGGCGAGTGGGCGATCATTCACCGCTGCCGGCGCTGCGGTGCGTTATCATCCAACCGTATCGCGGCGGACGACAATCCGATGAAGCTCATGTCAATTGCCATGAAACCCGTGGCAGACCCGCCGTTCCCGTTGGATAAAATCGAAGAAATGACGGCCTTAATGGCAGGCGACGGACAGTTAAAGTTCTAACTGCGGCGACGCCATGAAACACCAGGAACACTTGACACTCGGTGGGAAACCGCCGGGTGTTTTTGTCTGGAAAATCAGAAGTAGTACAATCAGTCTTAAGCATTACAATTTTCAGTAAAAGGGACTGACTCAAGAATGAAAATTCAAGAAGGCTACATGCCGTTCCACGAATACAAAACATATTACCGCATTGTTGGCGAACCCAACCCGGATAAGGCACCGCTATTGCTGATCCACGGCGGTCCTGGATCCTCCCACAACTACTTTGAGCTGCTGGATGACTATGCCGAGACCGGTCGGCAGCTGATCATGTATGATCAAGTGGGTTGTGGGAAATCGTCTTTGCCGGAGGACCCCAAGGTGTACGTCAAAGAGACGTGGGCTGAGGAATTGATTGCGCTGCGCAAGTATCTGCACTTGGATGAGGTGCATATGCTGGGCCAGTCCTGGGGCGGTATGCTGGAAATGTACTATTTGACCAGTTTTGATCCCCAGGGAATCAAGAGTGTCATGATCGACGGGTCGCCGTCGTCCATTAAGTTGTGGATCAAAGAGCAGCATCGGCTGATTTCTTACCTGAGTTACGAAGATCGCATGGCTATCGCCGAGGCGGAGCGGACGGGTGATTTCAAGAACGTGAAGTATCTGGCGGCGAATGACCGCTATATGGAACGGTATTGCTGGGATGATCCGGATGAAAACTCACCGGAGCCGCTGCGCCGGCCGACCAATGGCAAACGGGCGAGTTTGATTGCTGAAGGGCCTAATGAGTTCACTGAAAATGGCACGATCAGCGACTTTGAGGTCACGGACCAGCTGCACAAGATCCATGTTCCCGTGCTGGTGACTAACGGGACTGATGATCTGTGCACGCCGCTGATTGCCAAAACGGTGTATGACCATATTCCGGGGGCCAAGTGGCACTTATTTGCCAACAGCCGGCACTTGGCGCTGTTGGATCAGCATGATGAATTCATCAGTGTACTGGATCATTGGCTGAAAGAGAATGACTAGATACCGGTAACTGAACATGCAACAAACTGTAGCGGCTAATATTTCCCAGGAAATACTGGCCGCTACATTTCTTTGCTTGTATGCTTAAAGGAACCGAATTATGTTGAACGACAAGGAGTGAGTGATTGATGACAATTGGTCAACGGTTAGCGGCCGCTCGGCAACATGCTAACTTAACACAAAATACTGTGGCGGCCGAGTTACATGTCGCCCGGCAGACTATTTCGAGTTGGGAAACTGAGCGTACCTATCCTGACATGACGAGCATAGTCGCGCTGGCCAAGTTGTATCGCCTCTCCTTAGATGATTTAATTCGGGAGGATACTGATTTGATGAAAGCATGGACAAAGAAGGACGCTGCCTTACGTGAGGCGCGTGTGCTGTACCGGGTATCAATGATGTTAGATGTGGGTTTCATGCTGCTCTTATTGGGACTTTGCATCAATGCGCCGGGGTTTGCCATGGATGACGGGGTGGGTTTGCTGCTTTTATTGATGGCCTTCACCAACGTCTTGGCCTTGCCGCGAGCTCGGCGATACTACCAGACAATGCAGGCTGAACAATCGCTGCCCAAATGGGTGTGGCGGACTGTTGTATTCAGCTTGGTCGTTTTAATGATTGTGACTCGAATCTTGCACTTTCGGTATACCATCGCTGTGATTGGTATTGGGTATGCTGTTTTTGCAATGGTTATGTTTTGGCCCGATATGCATCGGCCGTTTCGACGCCATAAAACAGCATAATAAAGGCAACTCAACACGACTGTAATGTTTACTAAATTAAACCTGCGAGGAGTAATGATGATGACGATTGGCCAACGGCTGGCGACGGCCCGGCAGCATAGCGAACTGACGCAAAATGATGTGGCGGCCGTGCTGCACGTGACCCGGCAAACTATTTCAAGTTGGGAAACTGAACGGACGTATCCTGATATTACGAGTTTAGTCGCCCTGGCCGAGCTGTATCACCTCTCCTTGGATAACTTGATTCGGGAGGATAAAGATATGATCAAAGCATGGCAAGATAAAGAGGCAGCACTACGGGACGCGGGAATCATGTTCCGCGTGTCACTGTTGTTGGACATTGGGTTCATTTTGTTTCTCGTAGCGGAACAGTTGGCCGTACCGGGCTTTTCGACCAGTCACGGGCTCAGCTTGTTACTGGTTCTGATGACTGTGACCAACGTGTTGTCATTACCTCGGGTCGGTCGCTATTACCGGGCGTTGCGCGGGACGACTAAGAAAAGAAATCTCTGGGCGCCGACGCTACTGGTGCTTGGTCTGGTTGGCTTGATTGGTGTGCTTAAGTGGACGGCGTGTCCCTATTCGCCAGTCATTATTGCGGCGGGGTATGCCGGTGCCATGGTGCTGCTTTTCTGGCCGTATTTCAAACGGCGGTAACGATCAGTTCCTTTGTATTTTCCACCACAAGCCAAGTATAATGACAGAAAGAAGAACGCGCACCAATACATGCGGCCAATGGACATGCCCATAGAGCGCCAGGCCGTTGCCCACCGCGGCAGCGAGCAGACCGGCCAGGCCGAGGGGAATGGCCCATGGCCAAAAGAGGCCGCTTAGCAAGCAGAGGCTGAACGCGAATGTGCCGACAATCAGCCAGGCTGGGATTTTGTGTCGCGATAAGAGTGCGGCCGTTGCCATTAATCCGGCATAGGCGACAACCAGAATAGTGAATAGAATACGCATAATAAACACCTCCATGGGTCTAGTAAACCATGTGGGGTGCACCCCACGGCAAGGAGATGCTGGCCAATGTTGATCGGTGAATTTATCCAGAAGCATCAAACGACGAAGGATACCGTCCGGTTTTATGTCCAAGAGGGGTTGCTCACGCCGGTGCGGCGCGGGCGGAATTATTGGTATTCGGCTGCGGATGAATCAGATTTCGACCAGATCAAGACACTGCAGCAGATGGGATTCTCGATTTCGGCCATCAAGCAAATCCGTGAGCAGCACGAAAAGCATTGCGGTACAACGGAACAATGGCAGTTCAATCTGCATTTGATTGACGACGAGCTGGCTGAAATCAGTGTGCAGGAAAAGCAGCTGGCCGACCGGCGGGCCGGACTGACCGATTTGAAAGAACAACTACTGGCGCTGCTGGACTCAGCAAGCGAAGGAGGAGAAACAACGATATGATTACCTATACCTGGCAAAACGACTGGTCTCAGGACCACATTACCGCCCTCTATCAATCGGTGGGCTGGCAAGCATACCTGCAAGACGTGGCGAAAACCCAGCGGGCCCTGCGCGCATCAACTGTCTTAGCCGCGGTGGCGGATGATGGCCGGTTAGTGGGGCTGATCCGCGGCGTGAGCGACGGCGAGACGATTCTGTATATTCAGGACTTGCTGGTGCGGCCGGAGTTTCAGGGGCAGCACATCGGCTCGACCTTGATCCGGCAGTTTTTAGCAAAGTATCAAGATGTAGGCCAGATCATGCTGCTGTCCGAGGCGGAGCCCAAGACGGTGGCTTTCTATCGGTCGCTCGGTTTCTCGCCGGTCAATCCCCAGAGCTATGGCACGGCGCTGGTGAAGGATAGCCGTTATTAACGAAAGGCGTCAGACGATGATTCAGCACGAAAATGTCCAGGTGGTCCCGCGGCTGCCGTTTAAATATTATGTCCATGATCCACTGACCGCGATTGACGTAGCACCTCATTGGCATCAAGGGATTGAGTTGAATTATCTGGTGGCGGGAGCGACCTTGAAGTTTGTGACGGACGGCCAGACAGCGGAGTACCAGCCTGGGGATATCTGGGCCGTGAACCGGCGGGCCGTCCACAGTGCCACCGGGCCGACAACGGCTGAGTGGGACGAGTTCGGACTGATCATTGACGATGACTTTCTCCAAGCGCAACTGCCTGAGAGCGTGAATTGGCGGATCACTTTAGCGGGGCAGAAATCCCAGGCCGCAGCCCCAGCAGCGTATGCCGCCCTGCGCCGGCATTTATTGGCGATTCACGATCAGCTCGCCAAAGGGGTCACCGATGTTGCCCGGTTGGCGATCTTGAGCGAGTTTTATGCTCTGCTGGTGGTTTTACAGGCACATTTCACCGTGCCGTTAGCAGCGGCGGATATTAATCCTAATCCTAGCCTGACTGACACGGTGATGACTTACATCAATCGCGCCTTTGCTGAGCCGACTCTGAGCGGTGCGACGCTGGCTAAGCAGTTCAATGTATCGCTGACGACTTTGAACCAACAATTCAAAGTGAACTTGCAACTGTCGGTCAATCGTTATATCCGCTTGGTGCGGTTGATGGCGGCGCGGCGGCTGTTGCTGGAGACCAACAAAACAGTGGCGTATATTGCGGCTAGTTGCGGCTTTTCCAGTGATAAGACGCTGAATCGCAACTTCAAGGCGTGGAAGGGCCTGACCCCCAGCGATTATCGCCAGGCATTCGCCCGTTATCACAAAAATGATACCCACAGCTTTTAAAATTGTCCCTTGTAACCGTATTATCCGCGATATGCTACCTCCTGTCAGATACTTACACAGGAGGTTTTTTTATATATGGCAGCCACAACAGAACGTACCTTGATGCTTGCTGGGAAACTTTATAATTCTAATGATTCGGAGCTGATCGGCTTACGGAAAAAAGCCCAGCAGGCGATCTATCGCTACAATCAAACAGCACCAGAGGACGAGGACGCACGTGAGGAGATTCTGACCGGCCTAGTGGATTGTCCCAGTGGCGATGCCCATTTGGAAGTGCCGACCCGCATGGATTATGGCGGCAACTTGCATTTAGGCCGCTCGTTCTTCGCTAATTACGGCAGTATTTTCTTGGATGTCGCGCCGATTACGATTGGCGACAACGTGATGTTTGGGCCCGCGGTCAGTGTCTATACAGCGGGGCATCCCGTGGTGGCTAGTGTGCGCAATGAGGACCTGGAATACGGGCATCCGATCACCATCGGCAACAACGTTTGGATCGGTGGCAATGCCGTGATTTGTCCCGGGGTCACGATTGGGGACAATGTCGTCATCGGGGCCGGAGCAATCGTCACCAAGAATATTCCAGCGAACGTCATTGCTGCCGGCAACCCGGCCCGGGTGATTCGACCGCTGACGGCGAACGATGAACGATTCTGGCAAGGTGAAAAGCAGGCCTATTTGGAGGCAATTCACCATGATTAAGTTGATGGCCACCGATATGGACGGCACCTTTCTCCGGCAGGACATGAGTTACGACGATGTATTATTTGCCCGGCTGCATGCTGAACTGCAGCGTCGCGGCATTCGCTGGGTGGTTGCCAGCGGTAACCAGTACTTTCAACTACGGTCGTTTTTTCAAGCTTATCCCGACACGATTTACGTAGCCGAAAATGGGGCGTATATCCGCGATAGCAAACAAATCTATGCCTTGAATGCGTTCACCCCGGCGGCGGTCCAGATGATTTTGCCCGTGGTCCAGGCCTTGCCGGACGTGAAACTGTTGGTTTGCGGGCAGAAAAGTGCCTATGCACTAACGACCACCGATCCCGCCCACGTGGCCGCTGCCCGCCACTATTACCACCAGCTCAAGGTGATCGACAGTTTTGACCAAATCGACGATCAGATCTTGAAGTTCGCGCTGACCTGCCCACCGGAACAGACCCAAGCGCTGGTTGACCATCTGCGGGCAGCGCTAACTGGGGTCGCCGAACCGACCAGCAGCGGGCACGGGGACATTGATGTGATCCAGCCAGGGATGAATAAGGCCGCCGGCTTGCAGATCCTGGGCGACACCTTGGGTATTGCGCTGGCCGATATGGGTGCGTTCGGCGACGGCGGGAACGATCTGGAAATGATCCGGAAAGTCGGCATGGGAGTGGCCATGGCCAACGCGCAGCCGGCGGTTAAGACTGTGGCCGATGCGATCACCACGACGAATGAGGCACAGGGTGTGCTGCAGTTCATTGATGACTGGCTGGCTGTACCGCAATGAGCAAGCCGACTGGATTGACGACTGCGAGCATCCTCAGTATTTCGCTGGTCGGCGGGGTGTCGACACTGATCACTGGCATTCTGCCTCAATTGGAGCGAGAGTTCGCCACCGTGTCCACGACGATGGTCGAATGGCTGGTGACAGCGGCGAACATCAGCGCGTTGGTGACGCTGCTGGCGAATCCGTACCTGACGCGCCGCTGGGGAATTAAGAAGGTTGTCGTGACGGGCCTGTGGCTGGCGGCACTGACTGGTGTGATTCCTTTGTTCACCCATGTTTATTGGCTGGTTTTGCTCAGCCGATTGGCGTTAGGGCTGGGTATCGGCCTGTTTTCGCCCCACGCCATCGGCCTGATCGCCCATACGTATCACGGTGAACTGCGCGCCAGGCTGCTGGGCTATCAGACCGGCCTCGGTGCACTGGGCAACGCGCTGTTTCTCGCGTTGGCGGGTCTGGTCGTGGCCTTCAGCTGGCGCAATGTCTTTCTGCTTTACCTGCTGCTGGGCGGAGTGGCGCTGCTGGCGTCGGCCGGGCTGCCGGCCAGCGAGGCAGCGGTCCCGGCGGATCAGTTGGCGGTTAAAAAGCTGCCGGTATCCCGCTGGCTGCTGGTCGCGTTGGCTTTCGTCACCTACCTGCTCATTTGGGGGGTGCAGCTCAAGCTGCCGTGGTTATTCCTGGACCGCGCCTTCGGCAGTGCCGAACTCGCCAATTGGACCCTGTCGGCGATGAATATGGGCGGACTGCTGGCGGGATTGACGTTTGGCCGGGTGCACCGGTATCTGCATCAATACACGCTGACCTTGGGATACGCCGGCGCGGCCTTAGCGGTAGTATTGCTGTTGACGACCGCCAATACACTTGTCGCCGTGGGCAGTGCGGTGTTCTTCAACTTTATTTATTCCTATACCGGCCCCTATCTGGTCTATCGCAGCCAGTTGGATCTGCCGCCCGCGCAAATTGATGCCATGAGCAGCTGGCTGACCATCGCCACAGTAATCAGCGCCTTCTTCGCGCCGCCGGTATGGAACTTTCTGGGCGCGCTCGGGCCTGGTACCGTAACCACCAACGTGCTCCTGTGGGCCGCTGGCCTGCTTGGACTGATCGCGGTGGCCGTCACGGCGTTCTTCCGCCATCAGCCCCAACCAATTCTAGAAAGAGGTAATTCCCATGACCATTAAACTGATTGCACTGGATATTGATGATACATTACTGAATTCCAAGGGAGAAATCCTGCCCAGTACGATTGCGGCAGTGCACGATGCGCTGGCCCAAGGAATCAAAATTGTGCTGTGTACCGGCCGACCGCTGGCGGGAGTCAAGTCCTTTCTTGCCCAGCTGGGCATCGCCGGCGATGATCAGTATGTGGTGACATACAATGGCGCAATTATTGAATCCGTCGCTGGTCGGGTGCTGGTCAAGCATTTGCTGGATCGGGCGACGTATGTCCGCTTGACCGAGTTTGCTGCCGCCCACCATGTGCCGTTCAACGTGCTGGACGAGCACAGCACAATCTATACCGCGGACCGGGACATCGACTTTATGACGGTCGTCCAAGCCATGGAGAACTCAGCCGGTATGCTGGTGCGTGATCCGGCAGAAATGCCGGCGGACTTTGCGATTGCCAAAGGACTTTTTGTTGGGCGTAGAGCCGTGCTGGACGCCGCTGAGCCCGCGGTGATGGCGGAATTCGGCGACGATTTCTATGCCGTCCGGGCCAGTCCGAATTTCTTGGAAGTCATGGCGCCGCAAGTGGACAAAGGCAAAGGATTGGCCGAGTTGGCTAAACAACTGGAAATCACTGCGGCGGAAGTGATGGCCGTCGGCGATGAGGCCAACGATCTGCCGATGTTCAGTTTTGCGGGGACAGCAGTCGCTATGGGAAATGGTTCAGAAATTGCCAAAGGCCATGCGGATTATGTCACAGGAACGAATGACGCGGGCGGACTGGCGGATGCAATTCGTAAATTAGCTTTAGCACCGGTGAAAAACTGATTTCTTTTCTTTGGAACATCGCGTATTATCAAAAATGAGCAGGCCGCCTGGTGGCGGACGCTGCTCATTTTTGATACGGAGATGGAGATGACAGAGGTGACGAAGACCTTGTATCTGATCAGCGGACCGATGGGGGCTGGTAAGACAGCCGTTAGCGAGCAGCTGATCAAGCAGCTGCCGCAGGCGGTGATGCTGGACGGCGACTGGTGTTGGGCGATGGATCCATTTGTCGTGAACGACGCGACTAAAGCGATGGTGATGGACAATATCCAGCACTTGCTGAACGCGTTTATTCAAGCGCCGGATCTGGTCAACATTGTGTTTTGCTGGGTGATGGACGAGCAGGCAATTATTGATGATGTGCTGGCTGGCCTGACCATGCAGGGCGTCCGGCTGGTCAACGTATCGTTAATGCCCAGTGCAGAGAAACTGACTCAGAATATTACTGCTGATATTCGCGCCGGGATCCGAACAGCAGATGCTATTCCGCAGGCCATTGCGCGGCTGCCGAAGTTTGCCGCCGTCAACAGCATCAAGCTGGATACGACGGATCTTGTCCCGGCCCAAGCCGCGGCAATGATCAGCAAGTTACCCCATTAAGCTGAGAATTGCCGCAGCAGTTCTCGGATGCAGCGCCATACTGCCGGTGTGTGCGTGTTGATCCCAACGGGCATATAGCGTTGCAGATCATCTTGAATATACGCTTCGTTGAGTCGGAACCATTCGTCTTCATCGGCGGCGTTGGTGAAAGTATTCAGGTAGTATGGATCGTCGATGGCCAGCAGGGATTCCTGAATGGCCTCTTTTTGATCAGTGGTCAGTGACAATTAACCAGCCTCCTTTTGTGGTAGAGACTTAATACCACTTTTGGGTAAGACTTGTCTAGTCTTTTTTGGGCAGAAAGAAAATTTTGCAATGCGAAATGGCAGAATACCCCATTATTAGACCATTTCAGAATAATCAAGCGGATATACCGTTCTGTCTGCAACCCTTGATGATATCACCGGGCTTTGCCAGCAATAATTTCTGTGGGACCGAATGCACTGTTGCGGCCCACATAGTGAGTTGTTTGCGGTTCATCTATAAGTGTTTGGCCAAAGGTAAGACCATCTGCTGGGCTTCAAGAGATACCGTTTAACTCTCGGTGGTATTGATCAACGCCGTAGGGTGATTGCCCAGCGGTGCTCAGGGGGCTGGGTGCAAACGCTTAATGGGTAATCAACTCATCCTGTATTTTTTCGATACTTTGTACAAATGGCGCATCGGGTTGGATATGATTGCGCGTTAGACGTGTTTGCCACCACTGATTACGAATGGTGACAATAGTGGGCAGTATCGCTTTGCCAGCAGCAGTAATTGCCACAATGTTTGCGGTGCGATTAGTAGTTGAAACAGTTTTAGTGACAAAGCCGAGGGTCACCGATTTCTTTATTTCACGGGTAATTTGCCCCTTATCGATAATCAGCGCGTGCGCCAATGTGGATTGAGTACTGGGACCGTGTTGGGCCAGATATAGCAAAATATACGCGCTGGTAGGGTTTAACCCCAGTGCGGCATATTCTTGTTTTGTATCACGTAAAAAAGCACGGTGAATGACCGAAAATGCCTGGGCAATATCGCCGGGGAACGTGTTGAGTACCATAGATCCCACTCCTATCAGTGTCAATGCAATCTCCCCACTATTGTAAACATGGATTGCTTGGCAGAGCAATCCTGAATTGGGGTGTTGACAATGCAACACCATGGCGTTATTGTTGCATTGTCAACATCATGATGATGATTTTATCCAAAATCAGTTTTAGGAGATGACCAGAACCATTGGCTGAGGCATTAATCAGCTCATTGCTGCCCATTGTTGTGACGTTGTTTTTGGGCTTCTTCGCCGGATGGCGTAAGGACTTTGGTGAGCAGCAAGCTGGTAGTTTAAATCAATTGGTTATGGATTACACTTTGCCGTTAAGTTTGTTTGGCGGTATTATGACGACTCAGCGCGCGGCAATCTTTTCTCATTTAGCGGTTGCCGGCTGGCTGCTGGTGGCAATGGTTGGCGGATATCTTGTTGTTTTGCTCATTGCGCGTTTTATTCTGCATCAGTCCACTGCATTGGCGGCGTTGCGGGCGTTAGCAATTGCGGGGCCAGCGATTCCCTTCGTTGGACCGACCATTCTAGGGTCACTTTTTCCCAGCGAAAGCGCACTGTTGATTTCTCTTGGTGGTTTAATCATGAATATCATTCAGGTGCCATTCACTGTACTTATGCTATCCACCACGAGCAAACAACATACTTCTGCCAGTGCCAATTTGCTTGGTGCGATGAAGAAGCCTGTTGTATGGGCCCCAATTCTGGCATTTATCATCGTTTTGTGCGGTGGTCAGTTGTCGGCGGCCTGGGCCAAAAACTTCACGGTCCTAGGCAGTGCCACGGGTGGTTTAGCACTTTTCTCTTCTGGGATTATCCTGTTTACGAAGCAGCCTAAATTATCGTTGCCCGTGTGGGTCAATTCGTTGGCCAAGGATATTGCACTGCCAGCAGTAATGTTTGTCATTATGCTGGCTGCGCACACCCCGACATCAATTTTGAACATGTCTTTGATGGCGATTAGTATCCCGACTGCGGCCATTGCCACTATTTTTGCCAGCCAATATCACTTGGCCGAGCAGGAAATGGCCTCAACTTTGTTCCTGAGTACCATTCTTTCAGTAGTGACAATGGGGGTTATCATCGTCGTTCGCAGCATCTGATAGTGTAGTGGAGGTTTTATTATGGAAACAGCAAAACAAATTGTTAAAGTTCTTGAGAACCGAAACGTTAAATACGTCTTCGGGATTCCGGGCGAAGAAAACATCCATTTGGTGGATGCAATCAATCAATCGGATAAGATTCAGTTCATTCTGGTTCGTCATGAACAGGGAGCATCCTTTATGGCCGAAGTATACGGCCGCTTGACCGGACAACCAGGGGTGGCGACCGCGACTTTAGGACCAGGAGCTATCAATCTTCTGTTAGGTGTTGCGGATGCGCAAACGAATTCTACTCCGTTGATTGCGATCACAGCCCAGGGTGGTTTGAATCGAATTTATAAAGAGTCTCATCAGGTCATTGATCTGCGGGCTATGTTCCAGCCAATCACCAAGTGGTCCACGAATATTTATACCGCACAGTCTACTTCTGAGGTAATTACGAAAGCATATGACAAAGCTGTTAATGGTCGCCCAGGCCCTGTTTATGTTGGTATTCCCCAAGATGTTGAGGAACAGGATACTGGTACCCAATTAATTGCCAGTCCTATGCCAGCTGAGACAAATGCACCTCGGCCAGAAGAAATTCAAGCGGCTGCTACGGCGATTCGCCAGGCTAAGCATCCGGTTGTTCTGGCAGGAAATGGAATCATTCGCGGGCATGCCTGCGAGGCAATGACGCAACTGATGAATGCGACGCACTTACCAGTAGCAACAACTTTTATGGGTAAGGGTGTGGTTGACGATCGTTCTCCGTATTCTCTCGGTGTAGTTGGGTTCATGGCCCACGATTATGAGAATTTTGCCTTTGATCAAGCCGATTTGATTGTCTCGATTGGATATGGTCTATCCGAATTTAATCCGGTAAAAATCAATCCTGAGGGTAAAACACCGATTATTCACTTAAATACTTTCACGGAAGATACTGATGAACATTATCCCGTTAAGATCAATATTGTCGCTACACTCCAAGAGAGTATCCCCGCCTTGACCAAGGCTTTGGCTGGCTACCAGGCGCCTGCCTTCACTCCGGCGATTAAGCAGGCCGTGGCAGATGAATTAGCTCAAGGCACAGCTGATAGTGCCGTTCCGTTAACGCCGCAACAAATCGTAAGTGCCACCCGTGAGGCAGTTGACGATCAAGGGGTTGTTCTTGTCGATACAGGGGCATTGAAGATGTGGATGGCAAGATTGTATCCAACATATGCGCCAAACACATGCTTGATCGACAATGGGTTGTCCACCATGTCCTGGACGCTGCCAGGAGCAATTGGCGCAAAGTTGGCCAAGCCAGACAAGCATATCCTGTCTGTCATGGGTGACGGCAGCTTTATGATGAATTCCCAAGAACTGGAGACAGCCGTTCGGTATCATGTACCGATGACAGTGCTGCTCTGGGTCGACAAGGCCTACGGGTTGATTAAGTGGAAGATGGACATGGAGATGGGTCACCACTCCGAAGTTGATTTTGACAATCCCGACTTTATCCAATACGTCAATTCATTTGGTGCCAACGCACATAAAGTGACGAGTCGTAGTGATCTGGTTTCATCCCTGCAACAGAGTCTGGCAAAGGACAATGGTGTCAATGTGATTATTGCACCAGTTGACTATCGCGAGAACATGAAACTGATCAATAAACTGGGAAAAGTAACCATTTCTCTGTAAGAGCATCATATGTAATTTATCTTGAAAAAGAAAGCAGGGTCAGCAGACCTTGCTTTCTTTTTCTTGTAAATATTCAAAAATATATAAACATAATTAATGGGTTATTCAGGAGTGTTGGTGAATGTATCCGCATTGATCGTCAATCCGTTTTCAACCAATAGGGTAGCGAATTCGTCATTTTGAATAACGCGAATATTCTGCGGAGCAACATCTTCTATCCACTCACTATCAACCTTGGCCGTTGTGACCAGCCACTTGACGGGTATAAGCGAATCGTACTCCTGAATCCCAGTGTACCTGCTTGCCGCCAGTTGAGCTATTGCATGGGTGAAACCGGCATGGCTTTCAGCCCCCTTGTGATGCTTGACCTGAGCATAAACAGCAATACCTAAATTGTTGAATTGACCCATGACGTCAATGTCGGCAACGGGATCGTTATCATTGCGTTGGCCGTTTTTTGATGGTATATATGTCTTGTCGGCACCGAGGTTTTCCAAATAGTTTTTGACTAGCAACTCCAACTGATCTGGGGTTAGCTTATCGATTATATATTTTTGCACCTGTTCAACAACGGCATCTTTTGTTGCGGAGAAGTCGGTGATGGTGGTCTTTGTATTGAGGGTCTCGATTAATCTATCGACTTCGGCCGTTGAGAGAACCAGATTGGTCCCTCGGTATTTGAGCTTTGAAGTGAGTGCCGATCCAAGGTAGTTATTACGGGGTAAATGCTCTGCAATCGGTTTAACAGTGACCGCGAAACCTAAATCGGCGTTATTGACATCATCTTGAGTGAGAGCTTCGGGCACACCAGTCACTTCAAATATACTAAATTGCCCTGGAGACGGCACCAAAATCCGGTCACCAACGGTTAACCGCAAAAAGTTATAGAGAAAGTAGCTGCGCATGGGTGTCATCCAGTCAAAGCCATCCTTTTCTCCCAACTCAACGAAGAATCTGGCAAAGTTTCGCTTATCCGATTTATCTGCTTCTGCCATGATTTCTTCCGCTTGATTCTTTTTGACAAAAGCGGCGTAGCCAATGGGCAATTTGTTTTGGGATGCCAGTAACTTCTTTGTTTGATCATTCTCGTGTGTGATACGATGCATTAAGTCCATAACAATCGCTCTCCTCATGAATTATTGAGTGCTTCGATCGGTGATCGTGCACTTTCTAACATGGATTGTAGCATACTGTTTCATCTGAAATTACAGCGCTTGCATTAACGAAAAATCCTTTGAAGGGACGAACGATTTATTAACCATGAAACAATTAGAAATTCGATAATTCAGGATGGCCAATCGATTTCCATCGTGTTAACTAGTCCGGTCACCCAGCGAAATTAGGAACTTTAGCGAGTTGCTTTTGGGTTGACCTGCCTACGGTTCACCAACACATAGGTCGGATGTTCCAACCCTGTTGGGGCATAGTATTCCGTGCCAATAAAGTGAAATCCCAGATTTCTTAAAATAATACCGGAAGCCAGATTAGCCGGGTGATGACCAGCGACCAATTGCGGGAGTTTGAGCTGATTGAAGGCGTAATGAATGGCAGCGGCAGCCGCCTCGGCGGCATAACCCTGATGCCAAAACTCAGGCCGTAAATGGTACCCCAGCTCTGCCCCGTTTACTACTGGTTTCAGACCGCAGCAACCAATGAATTGACCAGTGGTCAGGTTGAAAATCGGCCAGTATTGCATTGCAGCAGTTTTCTCCTGATTGATTTCGGTTTGCAGCCGCGTGGCAATCTCTGCTGGATTGAATGCACCATTCTGGTGGATATAGTGGGTCACTCGCGGATCACCCCACAATTGTTTAGCTAGCGGCAAGTCGGTTTTCTGCCACACGGCAAAACCAATTCGCTGAGTTTTTAGAAAATACGTTCTCGTCATCGTGACCACCCTCTCGTGATTCTTGGGGTTATTGTATACACAATGTGCCGGGAGATAGAAGAGTGAACAGGGAAAATTGAACTTCTTGGAGGATGGCAATCATGAAAAAAACCGAACGACTCGTTATTAGACCATTTCAAAATAGCCCAACTGATTTGGCGGCTCTGTACGCGATTTTGGCGGACAAGGATGTGAATCGTTTTTTACCGTGGTGGCCGATCCAATCATTGGCAGAAGCGCAGGATTTCTATCAAAAACGGATTGCACCAAATTCTGAGTCCCGGTGGTACGCCATCTGTTTGCGCGATGATGACACACCGATTGGTTACGTCACCATCGGAAAAGGACCGAGCCGCGATCTTGGCTACGGCCTGCGCAAAGCCTATTGGAGTCAGGGCATTACGACTGAGGCGGCCGGCGCTGTCGTCACGGAATTATGGGCGCAACAGCTGCCTTTCATCACTGCCACTCACGACGTTAACAACCCCACCAGCGGCAAGGTGATGCAGCGATTGGGCATGCAATACCAGTATTCCTACAAAGAACAGTGGCAACCCAAAGACATCTTGGTTACTTTTCGGATGTATCAGCTCAATCTAGCGCAAACAGATGCACTGGTATATCGCGAATATTGGGACAAATATCCCAATCATTTTATCGAGCAATTTTAACCCTTGAAGATTTTTTGATTGTGATACGCCAGAAATTCCTCTTTGGGTTTATCGTGCACGGGATCATGCAGCTTTCTGCCCTTAAACGGCGCCAATTCGCGGTACAATTGATTATCCGCTTGCACTTGGGCGGCTAGTCGGATGGTGCGATCGGATGCATCGAACGTGATGAGGCCCTGATCGAACACTTTGTCCCACAATGGCGATAGGCAGATCACGTTGCTGGGGTCCAGCCGATCCTGGGGTGATACGGCCCAAGGGATGATGTGCGATGCAATCAGCAGTGGACGGGTATGGATACCGGTCACGGCGCATTGGTAGCTGTAGTTCAACCGGACCAGTTCGGCGAGCTGACTCTGGCCGATGCGCTGTTTGTGCGGCTCAATTTTTTCCGTTACGCCGAATCGACCCTGGTGGATATCGCGGTAGACGGCCACGTCCTCTTTAACGATTGCGCGGGTGAGCGGCGGCAGTGATTGGCCGTTCATCTGGTCCAGAGCAATGGTTAGCAGACCGTGGTAGTCCGCCGGTCTGATTTCAGTCATGCCGTATTGATTAAAGAAATGCTGCCAATCCTGGCGTGTTCGTTGACGAAATGTCCAGGGAAAATCAGCCAGATCTTCCGGAGTCAAATAATAGGTGAACGCAATTGAATTGATGATCTGGGCATGCTGGTTGCCCTGGGTGTCGTGGGTGATCGGACCGATTTGGCCAGCACCAAAGAAATACCAAAATTTGGCACTGCCTTGGGGCCGTCGATAGATAAACCAATCACCGGTGCGCATTTTATTGAATTGCCGAGCATTCCAGTGATACTGGAAGAAATCTTGGTCTGAATAGTTGTTGGCCGGGGTGGCGCCCTTTGTGTCAAGGATGAAGAACCGCGTATCTGGTGTGATAGATTGCTGCATTAGCGTGGCGAAATCTGAATTGTTGGCCGCGTCCACGTATTGGGTGGAGAAATCTTCCAGTGACGTATTGTAATACTGCAATAGCATGGAGAGCGTGTCCAGTTTAACAAGGGCCTGCCCGTTTTCAATACTGGCTAAGGCGTTAAGCGAGATATCATTGTGGTCGACAACTTCTTGACGGGTGCAGTGCTGGGCCTGACGCAGGCGCATTAAAGCAGCACCAAATTTAGCTTGGATAATTTGTTTGTCGTCTGCCACAGCACACACCTCCCCATCTCTTAGTCATCGTACCGAAGAAGTGTCTATAGTTTATACCAAGCGGACTTGGTAATTGTGTTAAGCGGCCGGCAGTATTGACATCACTTACTGGCTATGGAACAATAAAGTCAAATAAATAGTCGTTCTGTATCAAGAGCGTCGGTAGTGGCTATGCACTGTGACCGGCCGGCAACGTACCTTTATGGCAACGTGCCCCACCATAGACGGATGCACCTAAAGTTTCTTTAGTCGTGCATACGTGTGCGACTTTTTGTTTGCAGAAAACTTTAGGAGGAATGGAAAATGACCAAAGTAGTGATGATTGATGATAAGTTGCATGTGGTTTCTGAAAACGAGGCAGAAGCTGCGACGCTTTATATTTCACAGTTGCGCTCTGAAATGGAGGAAGACGCTAGTGACGGCCTCAGGGTTAATATTTTCGAACGCAGGGATTTACAGCTAGCTTGGAAAACATCAACGGCGGCCCAGAAGAAGGAATTAACCGAACTGGTAGTCCGCCACATTGATGATGTGTGGAATAACCATATCCGATTTTCAAAGCGTTCGGATAAGGCTAAGTGGAGCGATCCCTGGGGATATATTACGGTGCGTTGGGTTAAGAATATTTCGGAAAGCGGCATTCTTGGAGCAGAGATTGTTGCTGAAGCGCGCAAAGCATATGAATGGTACACACGCAAGCAAGAATAAGTAAGGAGGCGCAGTCAATGTCCACAAAAGTCATACCACTTAAAGAGACGTACACCATTCGCGGTGAAGAAATAGCAATAACGGCAAGCGCTCGAATTAATGTAGAAACTGGGAAACCGGTATTCGACCAGCAATTGGATGACGCTGCTATTGAGCAGACGTTTGCCGTATGCCGCGGGCGGCACGACTACTTTTCTTCCCAAGACATCGTCACCTTGCGCAAGCAGATTAACCTGACGCAAAGCGAGTTTGCCGACATGCTGGGGTGGAATCTGACCACGGTGGTCAGCTACGAAGCGGGTGCGCTGCCGTCTGAGGCAAATAACGCAGTGCTGCATGCGCTGCAGGACAAATTGTAACGAGCAAATATCGGCCTGCCCTTCAGTACGCGATGAAGGCAAGCCGATATTTTGGTTGTTCATGGGGGTGTTGTCGGTAGATCAGTCATGCCGGTTTGGCCGCCGCCGCGGGTTCTTCCGCGTCAATTGCCGCCCGAATCTCCCGGGTATACGCTGCTAAGTACCGCGGTGCCGCCGTTCCATGCTGCCGGACCAAATCAACAATGGCACTGCCGATGATTGCGCCATCGGCCAGGTCGCTCATTTTTCTCGCCTGCGCCGGCGTGTCAACTACCCGCCACTAAAGTGACGGGCTTGTGACTCACGCTGCTCAACGGGCAGCAGTAGTGCAAACGCCTAACGGCTCCTACTTGGTGTGGTCACATCTCAGGTCGTGTCTCAACGGCCTCGGGGGCTGACGGCTCCCGCAGATGCAGTTTTTCTCTAGCCGGTTCGCTTGCGCGTGTATCGCGGTTTAGCAGTACCGGCCAGCCACTGGCTGCCCAGCTGCTGGATGTTCATGGCGGCCGACTGGTCATCATTGGCCTGGAAACCGCAGGCACACCGGTATTCATGGCGGTCGTGATTTCGTTGCTGTTTCTTGATCACGCCGCATTGCGGCCAGCGCTGGCTGGTATAATCAGACGGCACTTTCAGCACATGGCTGCCCTGCGCGGCGGTTTTGTAAATCAGAAACTGTTCCAGCTGATAAAACGGCCAACTGACCTGTTCATAGCGGCGGTCTTTAGCGACCTGTTCAGTCGCAAAGCGAACATCGGTCAAGTCTTCCAGCACAAACAAGGTGTTTGGCCCGTAATAGTCAACGAGTGCCTTAGCCGCACGATGGTTTTCGTTCGACATCCAGCGGTTCTCTCGCTGACGGATCCGTTTCAAGACTCGTTTCGCTGATTTGGTCCCCTTGGCTTGCAATTTAGCCCGCAGGTGCTTGTACCGCCGCCGTTTGTTGAGCAAACGGGTCCCTGAACGGTAGATGGTCCGGCCGGTCTCGTCAAACGCAGTGGCTAGAAAGCGCAGCCCCCGGTCAACCCCCACGACGTGGACGGTCTGGTCCTGGGTATAATCCGGCACTTCTTTAGTCGCACTGATGTACAGATACCACTTTCCGCCGCTGGTCAGTACCTTGGCGGTACCGAGTTTCCAGGTGCCATCAAAATAGTCGCGCCAATGGTTCAGTACCGGCCAAACAGTGATGCGGCGGTCTAATGTGTTCAGGGAAAAAGAGCCGTCCTTGCGGATGGCCCAATCCCGCCGCCGGACCAGATCCAGCTGCGGCCGCCGGAAGCTGATCGGGTACCACAGCCAGGTCAGATCCTTAGCTTGTTTTTGCCATTTGCCGGCCGCGTCTTGATAGCGGTAAGGTTTCTGTTTCAGCTGGGTGCGCACCGCTTTATAGCGGGCGGTCACCGTCCGCAGGACTGACTGCGCCATTTGGGCTTTCAGACCAAATTTAGTCCGCAGGTCGCGATACAGGACGATTTGCAGTTTCGTGGTGTTGAGTACAAAGCCATGGTCGAACACATAGCGGCTGACGTCGTCACAGGCCAAACGATACTGTTCCATGGCCTGTCGCAACAAGCCGCCATCTACTGCCGCAGCCAGCTTGATCTGTATTTTGACTGTCTTGGTCAGTTCCACATGAGCACCTCCTTAGCCACACACTTGTTCTTGTCAGCTAAGTAAATTATATCAAAGAAAGAAGGGTCGGGGCAATTCCTCCCATGATTGAAATCATGGGTTTCCTTGCCCCATTTATCATGAATCCCGAACCCAATCGCCGTTGGCACATCGGTGTACTGTCGAATCTGAGCCACCAGGTTGGTCAAATTATGCGCGAACTCATCCCACTGGCCGGTAATCCCCAGAGCGGAAACGACGTAGATGAAGCCAGTGGCGGCTTCGGCAATTTTCTGCACGCGGTGGGCGGAGGTGGGGGTGACGCTGGCGGCGAAGGCCCGCAGGTCGGCATCTTGGATCACCGGACCATCGGCGGAGGGATCAGAAAAGGGAATGCCCAGCTCGACGATGTCGGCACCGCCATCCGCCAGGGCCAGCACGTTGGCGACCGTGGTGGCAAAGTTCGGGTCGTCGGCAACGATAAAGGGAATGAACGCTTTGTGGTCAGTGAAGATTTCTCGTAACTTACTCATTAATGTCCACCCCCTTATATTTCACGATATTGGCAACATCTTTGTCACCACGGCCGGACAGGGTACAAACAATGATCTGATCCTGACGCATGATCGGGGCAATTTTTTGCACGTAAGCAATGGCATGGCAGCTTTCGATAGCGGCCACGATACCTTCCTCCCGAGCGATGTATTCAAAGGCGGCGACGGCTTCATCATCGGTAATGCCCACGTATTGGGCCCGACCGGCGCTAGCCAGCGCAGCGTGTTCCGGCCCGACGCCCGGATAGTCCAGGCCAGCGGAGATGGAGTAGACTTTGTCAATCTGGCCGTTGGCATCTTGGAGAAAGAGAGACTTCATCCCGTGAAAAATGCCGACGGAGCCGCGCTCGATCGTGGCGGCGGTGCGGTCGGTATCAACACCTTCACCGGCCACTTCTACGCCGACCAGTTGGCGTGAAGCAGTTATCAATGCGTTTGTCCATCGTGATTATTTGCTTCATTCCAATGTGAAGGTCGAAGTGTTTGACGATCGCATGGAGATTATCTCTCCGGGCGGTATCCCAGATGGATTGACGTTAGCCGAGATCAAGGACGGTTTGACAGCTGCACGGAATCCGCGGCTCATCCACATTCTTGATAAAATGAAGTACACTGAAAATTATGGTACCGGGATTCAACGGATATACCGAGCCTACGAAAGCTTTCATAAAGATCCACAGTTTATCGTTCGAGAGAATTCGTTTAAAGTCCCGAATTGTCAAATTAAGTGCAACAGTGAAGACTCATCCATGTGAATTGGTTTAGGTAGTGGGCAGGGATTCCTCCAGGCCCAGGGGGGAGGCCTGGAGCGCCGCGATTGCGCTGCGGTATCCAAGGCACTTCCTTAACCGGTGGTTTAAGACATCTTGGATCTTACGAATCTTCTCCTTAGAGACTT
>NZ_AUEH01000011.1 GCF_000425885.1 Schleiferilactobacillus harbinensis DSM 16991 | reverse complement strand
CCAAGATGTCTTAAACCACCGGTTAAGGAAGTGCCTTGGATACCGCAGCGCAATCGCGGCGCTCCAGGCCTCCCCCCTGGGCCTGGAGGAATCCCTGCCCACTACCTAAACCAATTCACATGGATGAGTCTTCACTGTTGCACTTAATTTGACAATTCGGGCCTATTATGTGTATACCCATAATGGCCAAAGTGATATAATGAAACCGATTGTATTGTGCCATAATTGGGTACGGCAACAGAATACCTTTCGGCCTCACTTCGGTGAGGCTTTTGTATTGGCATGGCATAGACAATTCCCTTGATAAATGGTAATATGTCTTCCACCAGGGCACCATTCACCCTGGCCAAGGTTTTCCTCAATAGTCATCACTCGGGGCTTCCAGCAGAAATACTGGAAGCCCTTTTTGTGTCTCCCAGGATAGACAAAAGGAGCAACTGGTGTTATATTCCATGTGTCGGGAGTCCTCTCCTGACACCTCATGATTAGTCATTCCCCCCAGACTGACAATCAGATTAACTACACCTCGGCAGAAATGCCGGGGCTTTTTTAAGCACACGAATTAGCATTTATTGCGGTCTGACAAAAGTCTGACAAAATCGATTTTTAACCAGTAGTGGCGTGGCGTGGGCGATCCTGTACTCTCCTCTCACAACCCGCTAAGCTGGATGATCTCCGCTTAGCGGGTTTTATTTTTGGCTTTGTGTCATAATCAACAGGGAGGTGTTAGCGATGGTCTATTTACACGAGTACGTACTCGATCCGACGTGGATCAATCCCGCGCAGATCGAGTTTATCGAACAATCAACCGAGGATGTCCACGTCTGGATCGCTCGGATGGTGTCGGGTAAGATGGTTAAGGTGTCCGAAGCAGAATTGGCCCACATTACGGGGCAAAATGCGGCCGAGTAACCGTTTTTATACGCAAAAAAATAATGCCGTCCCCGGGCTGAATCAGGTATACTTATTGCAGGGAGTGAGTATCGATGCGATTTTCTTGGCGTAAAGCACCGGCGTTGTATGGTCTGGTTTTTCTCTTTGCCTTTGCCGTTGAAGCGGTCATGATTTTCTTGATCAACATGTCTGTTTTCAGTTGGCAGGAATTCATTGCCACGTATTGGGCATTGGCGGCGAAGACGTTTTTCATCGGGATCATCGGCGGTTTATTACATATCCTGTCGTACCTGATTTCCTTACCATACCCCTGGGTTTTGGCTGGGAATCTAGTGGGGCTGGCTGGGTATATTGTGATGTTCATTCTGCCTAACCTGTTCTGGCTGGGGTTGATTCTTCTGGTCATTTCAATTCGGCTGATCATGCACAATAGTCCGCATCACACCCCCGCGATTCATCAAGCCGGACCGATGGGGCGCGAAAGCAATGCGTAATGTGGCGGTGATCGTCCTGATCGCGGCCGTTATCATCCTGATTGCCGGACCAATCGTGGCCTGGTGGGTCACCCGGGACAAAAACAGAAAATAAACGAATGGCCTCTGCCCAAACTGCGGGCGGAGGCCATTTTCTTATCTATTTCACTTTGCCGGTGGTGAGAAATTCATACAAGTAGCGGTTCACCAGCGGATTGTGTTCATGGAGCTGGCTGTGCTGAGCCTTGCTATTCTTGATCACGCGCTCCGTATAGCTGACTGCTCGACCGCGGACAATGTAACCCAGTGCACGGGCGGATACTACCGGCACCCGACTGTCCGTGCCGTGACCCAAATCGCCATATAGATTCAGGACGGCCGCGGTGGTGGGGAAGTGCTGCCGGTTCGCCACCAAGGGGGCGTACCTGGGTGAAATGTAGCTGGGCTTGCCGTCTTTGCCAATCGTGGCCGTGGCGGCCTGCTGATCTATGCCGGGGAAGCCATTGAAGGGGCCGGCGATGGTAATCAGCCGGTGTAAATCCGGTTGGGCAGCGGTTCGGTCGGTCACTGCCCAAGTGGCCCAAGCCACCGAACCGGCTGAGTGGCCCACCGCGTTGAACGCTTTAATACCATATGTTTTCTTCAGCTGAGTCAGGATCGGCACCAGTGCTTGCGCGTCTGGCCGGCCGGTCGCGAAAACCACGGCAATCAGCGGATATTTGACGCCCACAGACCAGTGTCCGCTGGTCCGCACATGGCCGGATGCATCGACATCAAAACGCAGCACTTGCTGGAATCCTGGGTGCTGACTTAAATCGTCAATCATATCTTTTTCCGAGCCGTAACCGCCGCCAAAGCCGTGGACGAACAAGGTCGGGGTATGATAATGCCCCACGTCTGCCGGTGTCGCCTGGGGGCGAGCCGCCTGAGCCTGGTACCAGAAAAAAAGACCGCCGCCGCCTATCAGGACGACCGCGACCAGAATAAACCAAAGCCATTTTTTATTTTTCATCCTGGATATCCTCCATATATGCGCGTTACACCGTCAGGTTCAAGGATGATTGTAACATGCGCCGGGATAAGCGGTATAGGATAACGCCTGTGATGGGAATCATCACGCCGAAGAGCGCTAAGATGGCCCAATTGGTGATGGACATCTTCTCTAGAATATAAAAAACTGCCTTGTGACTGAACATGATGATCATGGACTGCTTACCCAGCCACTGCAGCTGATGAGACAGGTTCGTTTCCCCCAGCTGATAAGCAATGCCGATGACCACCAGGACAAAAAGAATGGGGACCGTCGCAGCGAATAGGCCGTCGGTGACATTGTGCGACTTCATGTAAACGACCTGATCGATTTTATCCGCGTATTGCGCCCAAGCAAAGCCGGCCGCGCCGAGCAGTGAGGCGCCCAGCCAAACGGGCGAGGCGACGATGCGTTTCAGCAACGGAAACAGGCGGTACCCGACATACATGTAAAACATGGCCATCAAGGTCACGTCAGCGTTCCCTGGGAGCGGAAAGCCAAAAAGCTGCTGCGCGTTGTCGTAGCTGGTGCCCATGATGAAGAGGGCAATGACCACAAGCCACTGCAGCCACTGCGGTTTGACGTAACTGATCAGCGCCACCACGCCGATTTGGGCCAATAAGTAAACCGTCACGAACCAGAAGGCGCTGGTGTAGCCATTCAGGACGGTGCCACCATAGAGCAGCCGGCGGAAGTAATCCAGTGAATAGGCGACAGTCCGATGCTCCGTAAAGTAATTGATGGTAATGATGATTGCCCCGGCGACTAAGTAATCCCAATACAGGGGCCAGACTTTTCGCTGAAAGAAGCGGCGAACGGCTTGCCAAGTGTGGGGGAGGGGTTTTAAAAAGAAACCGCCGATGAAGAAAAAGAGGGGCATGTGCCACCAGTAGGTCACTTCGTATAGGGTGTCCTTATGGGGATAGGCATGACCAAGCACAACGGCCAAAATACCGATTGCTTTGGCAATATCCACCCAGGCGATCCGGGCCTTTTTGACTGGCGCGGCCGCGCTGTTTATCTGCGCTGGTGCTTCTGTTTGATTCATCGCATTAATCAACTCCACTATGTACATTACCGAAAAAATGTGAATTTTCTCGGGCGCTTTTGTGCTGATTTCCTAACTTATAGCGTATGCAATCACTCTAGACCAGTGCAACCGCGCTAGTTTAAGTCTCCCTGCACCGCGCGCCCCGCAGTTACGCCAAAGTGGGAAAAAGAAGACAAAAAAAGAGCGCGGTTTTGAAGAAAATAGAAAAACGCGCCGCAGCCGTAAGGGCGTTGGGCGCGTCTATCTAAACCACGATCATTGTTCAGTTGCTTCTTGTTTGAAATATTTAACCTCGTTCACTTTGCTGGCATCAATGCCGTACAATAGCGACGTGTCATCAAAGAAAATGAATCGTTTGGCGTGTTCTACGCTTTGAAACTCAGTGACGGGCTTCTTTTCGGTGACCGTTGTCGTGGTGACAACGACCTGCGTTACGTCCTGAACCTTATGTTCACCCTTGTTGGTGGTCAATACGACTGTATACATTACATCACCCCGCTAGCGAACATTATAACACATTTTTTACCAAATTGTTAGGGGCACGTAACAATTCCCACGATAACAAGAATGGAAACGGTTGTTATTGTATTTCTGAGGGCAGAATAATTGTTTGACTTTGACCGTCATCATAGGCGACGACCGTCTTCGGCAATTGGCTGGCATACGCGTAGGGCGTATCAAAGCCCATCGTTACATCTGTACCGTCCTCAGAAAACGTGATCGTTAATTTACCAGACCGATTGCTGAAGGCAAAGTTCAACACATTTTCTAAGGGCAAAACGCCCTGTAAGTAGTCGTCAATGATATGCCATATTTCATCAATAATTGTCCCGGGGACCGCGGAAACCACCCCAAAGGTCGCATACCGCGACCGATTTGTACTAAACATGCGGGTCATCCTCTCTTTCACGCAATGCTTCATTACTAATATTCTGGACTAGCCCCCTGTAAAATGCAACGAAGACGCCTATCGGCTTTACTCATCGGCCTCGCCAATATCGGCAAAATGACCAGCCACAAAGTTGACTAGGACGGTCGGATCGATGCCCACCGAGCGGCCAACTTTGCCGGCGCTGACAATGATTTGCGGCTGATCTTGGGCCACCTCATCGATGTAGATCGGGTAATTATGAGTTTCATGAATACCGATGGGCGTGTTGGCGCCATGCTCATAGCCAGTAGTCTTCTCCAGATCTTTCAGCGGCAGCAGTTCAACTTTCTTGTTGCCGGATACTTTGGCAATTTTCTTCAAACTGACCCGCCGATCCAAGGGGACGACACCGACTACCGGGCCGGTTTTATTACCCGCAAAAACAATCGTTTTGTAGACCAGATGCGGATCAACACCGGCTTCCTGAGTGTCCAGCTGCTGGACATCACCCGCGGTATGGGTCGGAAAAGTGAAAGGCACATAACTGATTTTGGCCTTGTCCAACATTTTTTCGACGAGCGTTTTCATTTCGCCATGTTTCTTCTTACTCACATAGATCTTCCTTTCCCGTGAAGCGGCACAGTTTTACAAGCGGGGCAATGCTGATATAATGGTGCTCGAAACAGGTGAGGACATGCGATGGTTTAAGTTTCACAAAAAAGATGCAACTGATGACGTGGCCGCCCACGACTTCAGCAGTTTGATGCACCAAGTCCGGGAAGATCCTGGTCATCTGCAAGAGGTGCAAAAAGCATTCGCCCGCTTGCAGAAAAACTACACCGGCAAGTCCAAAGCCGGGGACCAAAAGTTAGACAAAAAATAAGGAGCTGCCTGATTGATTAGGCAGCTCCATTTTGTTCTTCGACATCAGGCCTGAAGATTAAACGCGATTAGGCATTTAACTCCAGAGCTGATGTCTTAAGACTACTTCCGTTAGTCAAAAGACATCACCTCCTTTGTTCGATTGAATAGTAACACCGAAAGGATAGAGGTGTCAACTCAGAGGGCTCAGGAGAGGGCGAAGGCGACCGCTCAGAAGCGTAGGGATAAGGACGGCAAGGCACAAACCCCGGTTTTGGGTTTTTGCCTTGCCGTCCTTATCTCCTAGCTTCTGGTCGCCTGAGCCCGTTTTAGGGATGGCCGCATCAGCCCGTTCATGTGGGAAACACTGTTGTGGGATGTGGGAAACACTATGAAACACGATTAAAGAAATGGGGGAATGGTACTGATATGTATTCACTGGCGATCCCCCGTGAGTGAATACACGTGAGGGTTACATGGCGACGCCGTTGACGTTTTGCAGAGCATGGTCGATCCGGTCTCGGATGCAGGTCATTTCATTGAATGCATCCTGCAGGGTCGCTTGGCAGCACGAATTCTGTCCCCAGTTGATGGCTTGCTGGGCAGTACACACTTGATTGTAAAAATGACGCAGTTCACCGGTGAGAACTTGATGGAATTGCTGAAATTCCGGCGGTGCAGCAGTCTGGCCAATACAGTCCAAGAAGCGGCTGAACTGTTGGCAGTTGCGCTCCCAATACCGGGCTAAGTCTTGCAGATTCTCGGATGCCAGACAACGGCCCCGAACGATCTTCAACACGGTCCGTTTGTATTCGCCGAACACGTCATCGAGCATGGTGAAGCGGGCGAGAATCCGGTTCAGAACAATGGTGTAGGCCTTCTCGTAAGGAGCGGGCGTAATGATATTGCGCATGATAGTCACCTTTTTCTTTGTCATATACAGGATAACAGCCAACAGGGCAGCAGCTGGTACCGCTTGCCTAAAAATAGAATACCATCTATAAAACTAATGGTCAACATAAGTTTTACCTTATTATATAAAAAACATTTGTTTTTTTAAGTTCCCTTCGGTGACTGCAGCCTTTCTTGCCCGTCGCCGTTGTTTGGCCGGCGCCAGCTGTGCCATAATGGAAGAAAAGGGAGGCGCTGATCATGGTCACATGGCATATGTTTATCATTAAAGGGGCATTTGCCCCCGGCCGGGTATTGGCTTTCTTGCAGCACATCCACGACTCCCGCCAGTTGCTGGGAATGCATGTCAACACACTGCACGTGGATGACGATAGTCCGGATATGACCAGCGTGACATTGGTCTTCACACCGCCGTTTGCTATTTCAGCGGGGCAGATGCGCCAATTGGTGCGAACGGTGTATGCCGTGATCAAACTCGGAGAACGGCCGAAGTTAAAGCAGATGGCGCCGTTGCTGGTCACCGACGAGCAGCAGCTGGGTATTGAGCTCCAAGCCTATCCGATGCAGATTTATGACGTGACCTTAGGTTTGCCGACGATCACGGCCGCCAATGAGAAAGGAAGCAGATTTAGTGCAATGGTTTAGAATCACGGTGGAAACAACGACCGCCGCAGTGGCCGCGGTGAGTGAAATTCTCACAGCGGCCGGCGCCAATGGCGTGCAGGTCGCTGATGCGGCGGATCCGGAGCATATTCAAGCCCGGACCGCCGATGAAGTCTTTGATTGGCGAACCATTCCCCATCGCCAGGCAGGGGCTGCTGTCACAGCGTATTATCCGGTGGATGATCAGGATGCTGCTCGGCTTGCCCAAATTCAAAGCCGGGTGGCTGCACTGCCCCAAGCCGGATTCACGGCCGCTGCGGCGGGTCCGGTACATACGAAGATCATCGCAGATGAGGACTGGAGTACCAACTGGCGCCAATAGTATCGGCCGGTACGGATCAGCCGCTTTTTAACGGTCGTTCCCGCCTGGTCCGACTACCAGCCAGCTAACGATCAGGAACAGATTATCCGGATGGATCCAGGGGAAGCCTTCGGCACCGGCACCCATCCCACTACTCAGCTCAGCCTCGCGTTATTAGAAATGATCATGCGGGGCGGTGAAAGCCTGATCGATGTGGGTACTGGCGCTGGTATCCTCAGTATTGCGGCCACTCTGTTTGGGGCGGCCGGCATCTTGGCCACCGACATTGATGACCAGGCATTGAACGTGGCCCGCCGCAATATCAAACTTAACCCGCAAGCCCGCAATATCCGTCTCGAACCGGCTAATCTGTTGGCTGATGTCACCGAGCGGGCCGACATCATCATGGCCAACATTTTGGCTGAAGTCCTCCTGCCATTGATTCCACAATTACCAGATCATTTGCGGCCCCAGGGCACGGTAATCCTGTCTGGCATCTACCGGGATAAAACAGCGGCGATCACGGCAGCCTTAGCCCAGCATGGCCTGGTTCCCATTTATACCCTGACGAACGGCGAATGGGCGGCCATTGCCGCCAAGCGGCAAACCGAAGTGGGATAGCGGTCCGGCGGCTTTTCTAGGACTGGGCTTTATGCTATGATGTTGGCATGTTAAAAGTAAATTGGATGGATGATTGAATTTTGGAATCGATAAAAACAATGTGGGCGCGGCCATGGTGCCGCTACCTGGTCGTCGTGATCGGCATTTTCGGTCTCTTGCCGCTGCTGTTCTCTTTGATTGGGATTCCCGTAGTTCAGCGGGTGCTTTGGCTCTTTATGATCCTCAATGGACTGGGCAGTTTTTTAGGCGGCATCTGGCTGCGCCGGTCGCGTACTAGCGGCTGGTGGCTTTTACTCCCGGCAGCGATTTTTGCTCTGCTGGTCCTGTGGCGTTACGCAGACTATAATTACTGGTTTTGTGCCTTGTATTTATGTCTGGGCTACATTGGTTTTGGCTGGGGCAGTACGATTAAAAAGTTTTAGTTTCAGCAAGTTGTTATTCTTTAATTTTTCTGGCAAAATAGAGGGAGGCAAAGGCACGCGTCTGAGGATGGGTGTCTTTCTTCACATTTTGTACAATTTGGTGTTGAGTTGGCTGCTGCCAGTTGGCCGGCCGATTCAGAGAGGGGTCGAACGCTATGCCCAAAGAACGTGAATTTACCGCCGATGATGTTTTTGCCATTTGTCACGAATACATGAATGACGACCATCTGGCCTTAGTTAAAAAAGCTTATGAGTTCGCTGCTTACGTCCACAAGGACCAGCGGCGTCAATCCGGTGAACCCTACATTATGCATCCGATTCAGGTCGCCGGTATTCTCGCAGAATTGAAGATGGATCCGGAAACTGTGGCCTCCGGCTTTCTTCACGATGTCGTAGAAGACACCAACGTCACCCTGGGCGACGTGGAAGAAGTGTTCGGCCACGATGTCGCGGTAATCGTTGATGGGGTCACCAAGCTGGGAAAAATCAAGTACCTCTCCCATCAGGAACAATTGGCAGAGAACCACCGCAAGATGCTGTTGGCGATGGCCAAGGACTTGCGGGTGATCATGGTTAAGCTGGCGGACCGGCTGCACAACATGCGTACCTTGCAGCATTTGCGTCCGGATAAACAGCGGCGGATCGCCAATGAAACTTTGGAGATTTACGCGCCGCTGGCCGATCGGTTAGGCATCAGCCGGGTCAAGTGGGAACTGGAAGATCTATCCCTCCATTATTTGAATCCCCAGCAGTATTACCGCATCGTGCACCTGATGAATTCGAAGCGGGGCGAGCGGGAAAAGTACATTCAAAACGCCATTGTGGAGATCAAGAAGACGATCGCCGATCTGAATCTGCACTACGAGATTTATGGGCGGCCGAAGCACATCTATTCCATTTATAAGAAGATGCGCGATCAGCATAAACAGTTTGATGAACTCTACGATCTGCTGGCAATTCGGGTGATCGTACCGTCCATCAAAGATTGCTATGCCGTTTTAGGCGCGATCCACTCCAAGTGGAAGCCGATGCCCGGGCGATTCAAGGATTACATTGCCCTGCCTAAGGCCAATGGCTATCAATCCCTCCACACCACGGTGATCGGGCCCCAGGGCAAGCCGCTGGAGGTCCAGATTCGGACTGAAGAAATGCACCATGTGGCTGAATACGGGGTCGCTGCCCACTGGGCATACAAAGAGGGCGACAAGAGTCCGGTCCATCTGGATCGTAACGGTCAAAAACTGGATATTTTCCGAGAAATTCTGGAGATCCAGGATGAGACTCATGGCGCTGCCGATTTCATGGAGAGCGTCAAGGGAGATATTTTCTCCGACCGAGTCTATGTCTTCACTCCCCGGGGGGATGTCTACGAGCTGCCTAAAGGCAGTGTGCCGTTGGATTTTGCCTATCAGGTCCACTCCGAAGTCGGCAACCATTCGATTGGCGCCAAGGTCAACGGCAAGATCGTGCCGCTGAATTATCAATTGAAGAACGGCGATATCGTAGAAATGCTCACGGCGACTAATGCCAAACCCAGCCAAGACTGGGTAAACATGGTGCAAACTTCCCGGGCCCGCAACAAGATTCGCCGATTCTTCAAGCAGCAGGATAAGGAAGAAAACATCGAGAAGGGCCATGACCTTTTGGAGAAGCAGCTGCTCGATGGCGGCTATGCCCCGAAGGACTATTTGGAAAACCGCCAGTTGTTAGGCGAGATGCTGGATAAATTCAATTTCGGGACTGAAGACGAACTCTTCGCGGCAGTGGGGTACGGCGAATTATCCCCGCTCATCGTGACTAACCGGTTCACCGAAAAGACTCGGAAAGCCAAGGAAGAGGCAGCCCAAAAGGAACGCGAGAAGCAGATCATGGAGACCAACCCGCGGGTGACGACGATTACCAAGGATACGCCGGCCCGGGGAACCATGAAGGTCAAGCATGAAAATGGCGTGGTCATCCAAGGCGTCGATAACCTTCTGATTCATCTCGCCAAATGCTGCAATCCGGTGCCTGGGGATGAAATTGTCGGCTATGTCACCAAGGGCCGCGGTGTCACCATCCACCGGGCAGACTGCCCCAATGTCCAATCCGCCCGGAGCATTCCTGGCCGGCTGATTGACGTGGAGTGGGAAGATGTGTCGGATCCCTCCATGTCTTACAATGCGGATCTGGAAATCTACGGCTACAATCGCAACGGTCTGCTCAACGATGTCCTGCAAGTGCTCAATACCCAGACCAAGAATCTGAACAATATCAATGGCCGGGTCGATCATAACAAAATGGCGGATATCCATGTGACGGTCGGCGTGAGCAACGCTGCCCATTTGGACCGCATGATCAGCAGTATCAAGAATATTCCGGACGTGTATGAAGTGAAACGCGCCCAAGGTTAAAGGTTAGAGGAGGAAAAATCGTGCGTATTGTCGTGCAGCGGGTCAGCGCTGCGTCTGTCGTGATCGACGGCCAAACTGTCGGAGCGATTCAGCGGGGCTTCATGATTTTAGTCGGTGTGGGTGCCGAGGATAGCCAAGCCGATGTTGACTATCTCGTGCATAAAGTTGCTAAATTGCGCGTGTTCAGCGATCCCGCCGGTAAAATGAACTTGGATCTGGCTGCGGTGAATGGCGCCGTGCTTTCAATATCCCAATTCACCTTATATGCAGATACCGCCCATGGCAATCGCCCGGGCTTTTCAGCCGCTGCCCCGCCGGCGCTGGGTGAGCAGCTGTACAATGCTTTTAACACCGGTTTGCGGAACGCTGGGATCCACGTTGAAACCGGTGAGTTTGGCGCCGACATGGCAGTCCATTTAATCAATGATGGGCCCGTGACGATCATCTATGACACTGAAAAAGAAGGACGGTAATGATGGCAGACTTTCATTTTATCAACGCAATTTGGGATTTCGACGGTACCTTATTTAACACCTATCCAGGCTTGCTGAAGGCTCTGAGCAAAACGCTCAGCGAGTTTTCACAACCGATTCCGGATGATGAATTGTACAAGGAAATCAAGAAGACATCGATTCGCCACGTCTTAGAAACGGTTTCGGTTAAAAACAGCTTGGATTTGCAAGCGATGGAAGACCGGATGCATGCGCTGGAAATTCAGTATCAGCCGGAATCTCCGGAAATCTATCCCCACGCTCGGGAAATCTTGCAGTTGATCAGTGATCGCGGCGCCAATTTCCTGTGGACCCACCGGGATCGCTCAGCGCTGTCCTTCTTGACCACTGAAGGGATGTCCGAACTGTTCACTGGTATCGTCACGGCCAGCGACCGCTTCCCACGGAAACCGGATCCCACGGCCATCAATGCGCTAGTCGAGCATTACGGATTAGATCCGCAAGTGACCGTCATGATCGGCGATCGGGCGATCGATGTGGAAGCGGGCCAAAAGGCCGGCGTGCATACCATTTTCTTTGATGTCGATGGATTCGGCGATACCGCCGGTGCCGATGCGGTGGTGAAGGATCTGGCTGATATTCAGCCATATTTTTTGACCCAAGGCAATGATGATGATGAGAATGCGTACTAACAAGTAATTGAAGCGATAATAAAAGGGCCTGTGCGGACATTACCCGTGCAGGCTCTTTGTTTTAGACATCATATGGAACAATGCCGCTATTTACGGCGTATCTAGTGCCAATGCGGAGCAACCGGAGGCGGAATGGGCTCAGTGGTGGAAACCACACAGCGGCTTTGCCGCTGATGTGGTTAGGCGACTTTGAGACCACGGTTTTTGCGGGCTCAAAGCGCCGTCACCACTAGCTGCGCATCGCCAGCCCAATTCCGCCGGAGGTTGCGCAGCATTGGCACGGCAGTGGAGGACCAATTATCTTCTTTGTCCCACTACTGGAAGTACTTTAACAACCCCTGCGTAATCGCATTGGCCGCTTGCTGCTGGTAATTAGCCGACTTGATTTCCTTGTAGTCAGTATCGTTATTAATATAACCCAGTTCGAGCAGAACAGCGGGTTCGTCGTTGTCCCGCAGAACTTCGAAGTTACCGTAAGAAACACCTTTATTCGTCAAGGGTAAGGCTTGTCCAAGGGCAGTGGAGAGGGACTTAGCGAGGCCAAGGTCCTTCTTTGGGTTGTAATAATAAGTCGTGAAACCGCTGGCCTGGTTGGCAGTGGGGGCGGAATCGAAGTGGATGCTGATGTAGGCGTCCACCCCGTCCTTATTAGCCATGTCCGCTCGCGGGCCCAGATCAACAAAGGTATCGCTGGTTCGGGTCATAATGACTTTGGCGCCGGCAGCGCGCAAAGCCGCTGCCACCAATTTGGCGGTTTCAAGCGTATACGTTTTTTCAAAACTCGTGCCGTTATTGGCAATAGCCCCGGAGTCCGAGCCGCCGTGGCCAGGATCGAGCATGATCGTCGCTTCTGACAGCTTGGTGGGAATAGTCTTGGCCGCGGTGTCATTGGCTGACAAACTCACCAGCCAACTGGCAACGTAGCCCTTTTGCCCGCTCTTCGTCTGCACATAGTACCATTGCCCCGTCGTTTCGAGGTAGGTGAGGGTCGTATTCGCTGACAGCGCGGTCACCGCAGAGGCCTCATCGCTGGGACTGGACCGCAAGTAAGCCGTTTGCTTCGTCGTCACGGTCTTGATCGCGGCTTGGGACACTTGTGCATTGCTGCCGTCGTTGGTCTGCACGGTGCTGGCTGTCTCATTGGTCAGCTTGATCGTATCGTTGCGCATCCAGCCGACGGAATTATTGACCAGCACTTGGCTCCAGCCATTGGCTTGATAAAGGACAGTGACTTTCTCGCCGCTTTTCGCTGTGCCCAGCACCTGGGCGGCAGTATTCGCCGACTGGCGAATGTTGGCCTCATTCACCGTGACTAAGCCGACGCGATTGGTCGCTTGGGATACTTCAGTATTATCCACCAGCCAGCTGGCGACCCAGCCGATCCGATTGTTGTCTAGGCGGATCTGATACCAGTCGTTGCGCTGATCGAGGATCGTGTATTTCTGGCCGCCGGAAACTTGAGCCATCACATTATAGGAAAGGCCAGGACCTTGGCGTACGTTCAAGACGCTGGCTCGGACGGTGATCATATTATAGTTCGCGAGTGCCGTGGTAAACCCGAAGGCCAGGACAGCGACCAGCGTGACTAATACGAGCAGCGGATAGCGCCGCAGGAATTGTTTACAACGGGTGAAAAAGGCTGCCATCCGGCCACCTGCTTTCTAAACATAGAATACACCGGCACGCCACGTGTCAAAGTGCTGTATTCATTATAGCAAATTGACCGCCGGCCGGGTGGAAAAACTTGGCAGACAACATGTTAGCGATTACAATTAGCGTATGTGTATTGACATTCCAAAGAAACTTTCATACGCTTATTCTGATATATGAAAAGCATTCACGGAGACACAGGATAGGTCAGGAATTCCAGAGAGAGTCCATTTGCTGAAAGGGCTCATGACTGAAAAGACAGTCTTCGTTGCCGGGGCGTTACGCCCCCGTCCGCATGAACGTTACTCATAGACACAAAAAAGGTGGTACCGCGCACAAAGCGCCCTTGTCTTAGACGAGGGCGCTTTGTGTGCTTTTAGAAAGGAAGATTGGCGTGAAGTACCAAAAGCCGAAAGGCACCGCAGATATTCTGCCCCAGGAAGCACAACTCTGGGATGAAGTCGAAGCGAAGAGCCGGGAAGTATTCCGGCGTTACCGCTACGGTGAGATTCGTGTGCCATTATTTGAAAGTTATGATCTGTACGCTCGTTCTTCAGGCGACACCAGTGATATTGTCACGAAGGAAATGTACGATTTCAATGATAAAGGCGGGCGTCACATGGCGTTGCGGCCGGAAGGCACCGCCGGTGTTGTCCGGGCTTACGTAGAGAACAAACTTTATGGCCCAGAATTTCCAAAACCGTACCGGGTCTACTACATGGGCCCAATGTTCCGGTATGAACGGCCCCAATCCGGCCGGCAGCGGGAGTTCCATCAGATTGGCGTTGAAGCCTTTGGCAGCGATTCGCCTTTGCTGGATGCGGAAACGATCCAGCTAGGGGTCGATTTGCTGCATAGCGTTGGTGTCCATGATCTGCGACTAGCCATCAACACTCTGGGCGATCCGGAAACCCGTCAGGCCTATCATCAGGCTTTAGTCGATTATTTCACGCCGCACAAAGCTGAACTCAGTGAAGATTCCCAGATTCGACTGGCCAAGAATCCGTTGCGCATCCTGGACAGCAAGGATCCTCAGGATAAGCCATTGGTGGCCGATGCCCCCTCTATTCTGGACTATCTGACTCCGGCGGCCCAAGCCCATTTTTCTGTAGTCAAAGAATCTTTGGATAAGTTGGGTATTGCGTATGTTGTGGATCCCACGATGGTCCGCGGGTTGGATTATTATAACCATACGATTTTTGAAATTATGACAACATCCCCCGCGTTTGGCAACAAAGAACTGACTGTTTTGGCCGGCGGCCGCTATGACGGCCTGGTCGAACAGGTCGGCGGGCCGGCTTTGCCGGGAGTCGGCTTCGGGCTAGGGACGGAACGGCTGATGCTGCTGGTTCAGCACAACCGGCCGGCGGAAGAAGCGGCGCCTTTGAACGTGTATATTGCATCTTTATCTGAACCGGCCGGTGCTGAGGCCTTGGTCTTAGCCCATGCGATTCGGGAAGCGGGCTACACCGTAGATATGGATTTCTTGAATCGGAAAGCCAAGAGCCAATTCAAGACGGCCAATCGGGAGAATGCGCAGCTGGTCATCACCCTTGGGGAAGATGAACTGGCTCACAGTGCCGCCAGCATTAAACAGATGGCCACTGGTCAACAGATTCAAGTGCCGTTTGCGGAAGTCACCACAGAGTTTCACAAGATTTATCAGCAGTTAGTGGAAGAGGGAAAATAGGATGAAACGTACGAATTATGCAGGATTGATCGATGAACAGTATATCGGCCAGGAAGTCGACTTGGCCGGTTGGGTGGCCAAGCGCCGGGACTTGGGTAACTTGGTCTTTGTGGATTTGCGGGACCGGGAAGGGATTTTGCAACTGGTCTTTAGTCAAGAGTTCGGCCCGGACGCGTTAGCCCTTGCTGAACAAATGCGCTCCGAGTATGTCATTCGGGTCCACGGCAAGGTCGTCGCCCGGGATGCCCAAGCGGTGAACAACAAGATGCGTACGGGTAAAGTGGAAGTGGAGATCACGGAAGCTGAGATTTTGAACAAGTCAAAGACACCGCCATTTGACATCGTTGACGGCGTTGACGCCACGGAAGATACCAAACTGAAGTACCGTTATTTGGATCTGCGCCGGCCGGAAATGCAGCGCGGTTTGCGCACCCGGGCCCAAATCGTGAAGTCCGTCCACCATTATTTGGACGACCACGACTTTATTGAAATGGAAACCCCGGATTTGACCAAGTCCACGCCAGAAGGGGCTCGGGACTATATCGTGCCCTCCCGGGTCTATCCGGGCAGTTTCTACGCACTGCCCCAGTCCCCGCAACTGTTCAAACAATTGCTGATGGGTGCAGGCTTCGATAAGTATTATCAGCTGGCCCGCTGTTTCCGGGATGAAGACTTGCGGGGTGATCGGCAGCCGGAATTCACTCAGATCGATATTGAAACCAGCTTCTTAGATCAAAAACAGATCCAGGATATTACCGAAGGTGTCATTGCCCAAGTCATGCACGATGAAAAGGGGATCGACGTTAAATTGCCGTTCCGCCGAATCACTTGGCAAGATGCCCAGGATCGGTTCGGTTCCGACAAGCCGGATGTTCGCTTCGGCATGGAATTAACGGATCTGTCTGACCTGTTCAAGGACTCCCCCTTCAAGGTCTTTTCCGGTGCCGTTGCTGATGGCGGCCAGGTTAAGGCGATCTGCGTCCCAGGGGCAGCGGCCAAGTATTCCCGGAAGCATATTGACGAACAACAGGAATATATCAAGCGCTTTGGCGCTAAGGGCTTAGCTTGGGTTAAAGTGACCGCAGACGGCTTCACTGGTCCCGTCGCGAAGTTTTTAGGCGACCAAACTGCTGAATTGACCAAGCGGCTGGAGGCCCACGACGGCGACCTGATCCTGTTTGTGGCGGCTAGTCGGAAAGTCGTCGCTGATTCTTTAGGCTATCTGCGGACGCATTTTGCCAAGGAAATGGATATGATTCCGGAAGACGAATACGCCTTCCTGTGGGTCGTTGATTGGCCATTGTTTGAATACGACGAAGGGGCCAAGCGCTGGGTACCGGCCCACCACCCGTTCACGATGCCCAACGAAGAAGATATCCACTTGCTGGATACCGATCCGTATAAGGCTCACGCTCAAAGTTACGATATCGTCCTGAACGGATACGAATTAGGCGGCGGTTCCATCCGTATCCACAACGAAGATATTCAATGGAAGATGCTCAAAGCCTTGGGCTTCACTAAGGAACGGGCCTATGCCCAATTCGGCTTCCTGCTGGATGCCATGCAATACGGGTTCCCGCCTATGGGCGGCTTAGCCATTGGCCTGGATCGCTTCGCCATGCTGCTGTCGCACCGGGACAACATTCGGGACGTCATCGCCTTCCCGAAGAACTCCAAGGCCACCGACCCGATGACCAGTGCGCCGCAGCCAGTCACCGCCGAACAACTGGATGAGCTGGGCGTTGAGGTCGAAGCCAAATATCGTAAGTAGGGAACAAATTAATTGCACAAAATTAATGACAACCACCCCGAAAATGCGTATAATCAGCATCAGAGAGGTGGGATTCCATGGCAGAGTCAAAAGAGCAGGATTTAAAGGCAAAACTGTCACCCTTGGCCTATGAAGTGACCCAGCATGCGGCCACTGAACGGCCGTTTTCCGGTCAGTACGATGATTTCTACGAGCCGGGGATTTATGTGGATGTGGTCAGCGGCGAGCCGCTTTTCTCTTCGCTGGATAAATACGACGCTGGTTGCGGCTGGCCGTCTTTTTCCAAGCCCATCGAGAAATTACACACTCATATGGATACCAGTCACGGAATGACCCGCACCGAAGTCCGCAGCCAGAATGCCGGCTCGCACTTGGGCCACGTCTTCACCGACGGGCCCCAAGATCAGGGCGGGTTGCGCTACTGCATTAACTCAGCGGCGCTGCGCTTCATTCCCGCGACCGATTTAACCAAGGCCGGATACGGGCAGTATGCCCCGTTGTTTGAAAAGAAGGGATAGTGCACATGGCAGAAGAAACTGCAATTTTTGCTGGCGGCTGTTTTTGGTGCATGGTCCAGCCGTTTGATCAATATCCTGGGGTGCGGTCCGTGGTGTCCGGTTACACCGGCGGGCACGTGGCTAATCCCACTTACGCCCAGGTCTCTTCCGGCACCACTGGCCACACTGAGGCGGTCGAGATCACTTTCGATCCCGCAGTGCTGAGTTATCAGCAATTGGTCGATATTTATTGGCAGGTGGCCGATCCCACCGATGCCATGGGCCAATTCCAGGACCGGGGCGACAACTACCGGCCGGTGATTTTCGTTAATTCGCCGGCCCAGCGGGCGGTCGCAGAGGCATCGAAAAAGGCTTTGGCAGCGAGCGGCAAGTTTTCTAAACCGATCGTGACTAAGATCGAAGATGCGCAACCGTTTTATCCGGCTGAAGGGTACCATCAGGATTTCTATAAGAAAAATCCGGAGCGGTACGCCATGGAAGAAGCCGGCGGCCGAGCAGCCTACCAGAAAAAATATTGGGACCGCGGATAACCGTTGATCCCTTGCAGGACCGGCATATGCCGGTCCTGTTTTTCTTGTCCAATATGTTACAATAGTGTCACTAATCGCACCACGGAAAAGGGACGAGAAAGAATCAATGGATAGTATCGAAAAAGTAAGCCGGCGGTACCGGAACTTCACGCGGGTATCCGCCGCCCTGTTGTACGCCGTGGCGGTCTCCATGGCGTTGAACTTCTTCTGGGAACCCGGAGGGATTTACGCCTCCGGTGTGACCGGGTTTGCTCAGCTGATGAGTACGGTCTTGGCCCGGATGGGGATCACCTTCCTGGGTACCCCGTTTTGGCTCGTGGCTTTGAACCTGCCCTTATTTATTCTGGCCTGGCGCAAAATCGGTCATCATTTTACCTGGTTCACCATTCTGGCTGTTGTGCTGTCATCATTGTTACTGCATTTTTCACCCATTCGGAAACTCACCGTGGACCCGATTTTATGTGCTATTTTTGGGGCATTATTCAATGGCGCTGGGACTGGCTTTGCGCTGCGCAGCGGTATTTCTACAGGTGGATTGGACATTTTAGGCATCGTGCTGCGGAAAAAGACCGGCAAATCCGTTGGCTCGATCAATATCGCGTTTAACGCCTTGATCGTTTTGCTGTCCGGCTTTATCTACAGCTGGCCCCACGCGCTATACAGTGCCCTGGGAATTTTTATCAACGGCCGGGTGATCGATATGATCTATACTCAGGATCAGCGGTTACAGGTCATTATCGTGACGAACCATCCCCGCACCGTGATTGCCGGCATCCAGGAACAGATGCGGCGGGGGATCACGATCATGCATGATGCCGAGGGCGCCTATCGCCATGAAGAAAAGACGGTGCTGCTCACTGTCATTTCGCAATACGAACTGCGTGATCTCACGGACGTGATGCACGAAAGCGACGCCCACGCCTTCGTGTCAGTGACGCCGACTGTCCGTATTCTGGGCCATTACTATGAACCAAAGAGGGAGTGAGTTGTTTGTTGCATGATCATCTTGGGGCCCATGTGCCCCTGAAGGGTAAAACCATGTTTGCCGGGTCCGTCCAAACGGCACTCGACTATCACGCCGACGCGTTAATGGTGTTCACCGGTGCGCCGCAAAATACGCGGCGCAAACCGATCGATGAATTTGAGATTGCCCAAGCCCAGACGCTGCTGGCCAGTCACGGCATTGACGATGTCGTGGTGCACGCGCCCTACATCGTGAATTTGGGAAATACGGCGAAACCGGAAAATTATACGTTTGGGGTCCAGTTTCTCAGAGAGGAAGTGGCCCGAGCCGATGCCTTGGGGGCGACCCAAATCGCGCTCCATCCCGGCGCCCATTTGAAGGACACACCGGAAAATGCCATTAAGCAGATCATTAAAGGCTTGAACGAAGTGATCAGTCCGACTCAGCATGCCCACATTGCCATTGAAACGATGGCGGGGAAGGGCACCGAAGTCGGCATTACCTTTGACCAACTGGCCGACATCATCGCCGGTATTCAAAACAATGACAAGGTCAGTGTCACCTTCGATACCTGCCACACCAGCGATGCCGGATACGATATCGCCCACGATTTTGATGGGGTGCTGAACCAGTTCGACCACATTATTGGCCTGGATAAGCTGCAGATGATTCATCTGAACGATTCAAAGAATCCCCAAGGCAGCCATAAGGACCGCCATGCGAACATCGGCTTCGGGACGATTGGCTTCGATGCGCTCCATTACGTCTATGCCCACCCGCAGTTAAAGGACGTGCCGAAGATCATGGAGACGCCCTTTGTCGGTCCGGATAAGAAACACCAATTCCCACCGTACGCTTTCGAGATTCAGATGCTGCGCAGCGGTCAATTTGACCCGGATTTACTTGAGAAGATTCAGGAACACGAAGGAAAATTACCAGAAGCGTAGCAAAAAGACGAGTCCCGCCACGGGGCTCGTCTTTTCTATCGACCAATCAGTTATTTCTTGGTTAAATTGGGTTGGTAATCATCCAACCCCAGGTGTTCCAGAATCAGTGCGGCAGTTTCTTCAATTGACTTGTGGGCAACGTTGATCACCATGCAATCCAGCTTGGTGTACAGATCTTGAGCGAATTTCAATTCATTCTTGATTTCGTCCACATTGGAATATGTTGTGTCTGGATTCAAGCCATAGGCAATCATGCGCTCCCGGCGAATATTGTTCAAGACTTCGACATCGTTGGTCAGCCCAATGATTTTCTTTCGATCGACCTTCCACAGTTCCTCAGGGATGTGGGCCTGGGGCACCAGCGGCAGGTTGGCCACCTTCAAGTTTTTACCGGCCAGGAACAGGGACAGCGGCGTCTTGGAGGTCCGTGACGGGCCGAGAAGAACAACGTCGGCCTCCAAGAACCCCTTGGGATCCTTGCCATCGTCATACAGCACGGCGAATTCCATCGCTGAAATCCGATCGAAGTACTTTTCATTCAAATGGTGAATAGCACCAGCTTCGTGGGTCGGTTCTTCGCCGGTGGTTTTGGTGATTTCATCAATCAACGAACTAAGCAGATCGAAATCCACCACGTGGTGGATCAGGCAGGCTTGATGCACTTGCTTAGCCAAGCCCTTAGTCACCAGCGTGTGGATCACAATACCGCCGTCTTGGCTGGCTTTCTTTACAACTTCGTCAATTTGTTTCTCCGTGTGCATAAACGGATACCGGATGTACGTCGTCTCCACGTGGGGGAACTGGGCCATCACGGCCTGGGCGAGTTTGAAGGCGGTTTCCCCAACAGAATCAGACAGGACATACAGGTTGAGCTTTTTTGCTTCGGTCATATCGATGCTCCGCTTCTCTCATTTTTCTCTATGATACCATAATTCCCGTCGCACCGGGAAACAGTGAGCAAATCTGGGCGGCCGAAAAATCACGAGTCAGAATCTTTTCCACAAATATGCCAAGATTAATTGCGCTCTAAAATAATGTTCTGTATAATGAAAAGGAATTGTTTGTCACATGTACATCTGGCGACAGTTACACTCATCGCGGAGGGAGGGATGTCAAATGGCAAAGACAGTCGTTCGCAAAAACGAATCTCTCGATGATGCACTGCGGCGGTTCAAGCGTTCCGTATCTAAGAGCGGTACTTTACGTGAATACCGGAAACGCGAGTTCTACGAAAAACCGAGTGTGAAACGGAAGTTAAAATCCGAGGAAGCGAGAAAGCGTAAGAAGTTCTAATTGATTGGAGCGCAAAAATGAGCTTGTTAGATTCGCTAAATGCCGACATGATTACGGCGATGAAGGCTAAGGATAAAACCACGCTGAGCGTCGTTCGTATGATCAAAGCTGCTTTGCAAAATGAACAGATCAAGGTCGGTCGCGACCTGACTGCTCAAGAGGAACTCGGGGTCGTTAACCGAGAACTGAAACAACGTAAGGAGTCGCTTGAGGACTTTGAAAAAGCCCATCGAGACGATTTGGTCACCGGGGTTAAAGCCGAGATCGCCATCGTCGAGAAATATCTGCCCGCGCAGATGGATGACGCCCAGATTAAGCAGACCGTTCAAGAAACGATCACTGAAGTGGGCGCCTCGGGCAAGTCTGATTTCGGCAAAGTGATGAAGGCGCTCATGCCCAAGGTCAAAGGTAAGGCCGATGGGGCGAAAGTGAACGCCATGGTCAAGGAATTGCTGGGCTAGCTCCGGCCGTTCTGTCGACCTGACGTCTGCTCCAACAGTAACCAACCAAATGGACGGCGGATTTTCCGCTGGCTTTGAATAACGCAAATCTCCGCGAAAAAAACGAGCCAGGTCATTTTTGATGATCTGGTTCTTTTATTGCGTTTTTTGACGGCTTGTGGCAGAATACCAACAAGCGACAAAATAACGGGTGACAGTGAGCATCCATTTTGCTGACAACGGAGTACCCTCCTGGGGATTTCGCAGACAGCGTTATGCTTATGCCCCCCGATCTATGGAGGAATACACAATGGCAGAGTTGACCACAACGATCGGCGGCTTTCATTTTAACAATACAATCATGAACGGAGCGGGTGTTTGGTGTTACGACCGGAAGGAATTGTCCGCGGTCGATACCTCAGCAGCCGCTACTTTTGTGACTAAAACGGCCACTTTGGCCCCCCGGGCAGGGAACCCCAAGCCTCGCATGGCGGCGACCGACCTGGGCTCGATCAATTCCATGGGCTTGCCCAACAAAGGGTTGGACTACTACTTGCAGGTTGTTGAAGAATTCCATCAGGCTAATCCGGAAAAGCCGTATTTCCTGTCAACGACCGGTACCAGCCCCGACGATTTCGGCAAGATCTTTACAAAGATCGCCGCAAGCAATTTCAGCGGGTTAGTGGAATTAAACTTGTCTTGCCCCAACGTCGTGGGCAAACCGCAGATTGCCTATGACTTTGCCGCGGTAGAACGGATCTTGACCCAAGTGACCGGCATTTATCATGGTCCGCTGGGCGTGAAATTACCGCCGTATTTCGATCTGGTGCACTTCCAGCAGATTGCTGATGTGCTGAATCAATTTCCGCTGACCTTCGTCAACACTATCAACAGCGTTGGTAATGGTCTGGTGATTCAAGACGAAACCGCCGCGATTGCGCCTAAGGGCGGACTGGGCGGCATCGGCGGCGGCTACATCAAGCCGATGGCCTTAGCTAACGTCCGCGTCCTGCGCCAGCTCCTGAAGCCCGAAATTAACATTATCGGTACCGGCGGTGTCGAAACCGGCCGGGATGTTTTCGAACTGATCCTGTGCGGGGCCGACATGGTCGGCGTTGCAACCCAGCTGGGCAAGGAAGGACCGAAAGTGTTTGCCCGCTTAACGGAGGAACTGACCGCCATCATGGATGCCAAAGGATACAAGCGGCTGAGCGATTTCCGCGGGAAATTGCAGGTGCCGGAAGCGCGGGAAGTGGCGGTGCACTAAGAAATTTGGTCGTGATAAGCAGGATTTACATGTCACACAGAAACTAGTGCCATGGCTGATCTCCCATCCACCGGAGATTGCGCAGCTTTGGCACGGCAGTGCTGGAACGAACAAGGCTGCTTCCGCGTAAACGGGCTCCGCCGACCAGCAGCTAGGGCATAAGACAAGCCGGACGCAAAACCTAAAACCGGGTTTTACGCCCGGCTTGTCTTATGCCTACGCTGCTAACCGGTCGGCTCCGCCCTCTCTTGCCATCTGTGCTAAAATACAATTAGACTAACTAACCCAGAAAGTAGTGAGAATTTGGCAGAAGCCACGCGTATTGAAGAAACCTACCATCTCAGCGATCCGGCCATGGCTGTCACTTTGATGGGCGTCAATGATGAATACTTACAACTCTTGGCCGAAGGACTCAATGTGTCCATTACCGCTCGGGATGTGGAGATCCATATCACCGGCGAACCGGACGATGTGCACTTAACCGAACAGGTATTAAATGCCCTCACTGACGTTATCGGATCCGGCATCCGGATCGGATCCACCGATGTCATGAGTGCCATTAAGATGGCCGAGCGGGGAACGCTGGAGTATTTCACTGATCTTTACAAGGAAACGATTATCCGTGACGCTAAGGGCCGTAACATTCGCGTTAAGACCTTTGGCCAGCGGCAATATGTGCAAACGATCCGCCACAATGACATCACCTTCGGCATCGGCCCCGCCGGTACCGGGAAAACATATCTGGCCGTTGCCTTGGCGGTGGCGGCGCTAAAGAGCGGCGATGTGGAACGCCTGATTCTCACTCGGCCAGCAGTCGAAGCCGGGGAGTCGCTGGGCTTTTTACCCGGCGATTTGAAGGAAAAAGTCGATCCCTATTTGCGGCCGATTTATGATGCTCTGTATCAAATCATGGGCACTGATCAAACGAACCGGATGATCGATCGCGGCGTGATCGAAATTGCGCCGCTGGCTTATATGCGCGGCCGGACTTTAGACCAAGCTTTTATCATTATGGATGAAGCCCAAAACGCAACGCGGGCGCAGATGAAGATGCTGTTGACGCGGCTAGGATTCGATTCGAAGATGGTCGTGGACGGCGATATCACCCAGATCGACTTGCCTTCAAACAGTGCCAGTGGGCTGATGTCAGCGGAAAAAATTCTCCATGATATTCCCCATATCGGCTTTGTCCACTTCAATAGTGCGGACGTGGTGCGGCACCCGGTAGTCGCCCGGATCATTGATGCCTATGCCGCCTATGAAATGCCCCAACATCCTCAAGAGAACGGAGAACCTAAGCAGTGAATTTAGACGTATATGACGACGATCACCTGTTAGACTCAGATTCCTTAGCCATGGTCAAAGACTTGGTGGAATTTGCCGGGAAGCAGCTGCACCTTAAAGAAGATACCGAGATGTCCATCACCTTCGTGACGAAGGAGCGCATTCGGGAAATCAATAATCAATACCGTAACGTGGATCGGGCCACTGACGTGATCAGTTTTGCGATCGAAGACGGCGACGACGATAGCGAGTTTGGCGAACCGCTCGAGGCGTTAGCTGATCTGCCCCGCAACATCGGGGACTTGTTCATCTCACCGGCCATTGCCCAGGAACAAGCGGAGCGGTATGGTCATTCGTTTGCCCGAGAGCTCGGATATACTACTGTTCACGGCTTCTTGCACTTAAATGGCTATGACCATATCAAGAAGGCGGACGAAGCAGTGATGATCCCGCTGCAAGAGAGGATTCTAGAAGCCTATGGCCTCACCCGCTAAGCAAACTGATAAAAACCATACCTTCTTGCAAGCCCTGCGCCATGCCTGGGCGGGTGTCCGGGTGGCGCTGCACGAGGAACGCAATCTGCGCCGAGACGCAGTAGCTGCCATTGTCGTGATCGGCGCGGCGGCTATTTTGCGTGCCCGCTGGAATGATTGGCTCTGGCTGCTGGCTGCGATTTGGTTAGTGATTTTTGCCGAATTGGGCAATACGCTAATGGAAGATATGGTGGACTTTGTGACCAAAGGGGCTTATTCGCCTCAGGCCAAGAAGATCAAAGATTTATCCGCCGGCATTGTATTGCTGACGGCATTTTTTGCCGTGCTTGTGGGGGCCTTGGTCTTTATCCCGCTGGTGTGGGCGTATTTCCGCTGAGGAGGAGAATTGATGGTTTCAGAAAAAGAATTGATCAAGGCGGCGCAGATCGCCCGGGAACAAGCCTATGTCCCGTATTCCCACTTTGCAGTGGGCGCAGCGCTCCTGACCCAGACCGGCCAGATCTATACTGGTTGCAACATTGAGAATTCCAGTTTCAGCCTGACCAATTGTGCCGAACGCACGGCGATGTTCAAGGCGATCAGTGCCGGTGAGCGGGACTTTGCCAATTTAACGGTGATTGCTGACACTGCGGACCCGGTCTCACCTTGCGGTGCGTGCCGTCAGGTGCTGGCGGAGTTTTGTGCGCCGGACATGCCCGTTATTTTGACCAACTTGCACGGCGCGGTGCAGCATACCACCGTCGCTGAACTTTTACCGTATGCCTTTAAGGGAGAGCAGATGTCTGATGGACAATAAAGAAAAGCAATTTGTATCCGGGTTTGTCGCCATTGTCGGCCGGCCCAACGTGGGTAAATCCACGCTGATGAACCGGTTGGTGGGTGAAAAAGTGGCGATCATGTCCGATAAGGCCCAGACGACCCGCAATAAGATTCAGGGAATCTACACGACGGATCAGGCTCAAATTGTTTTCGTCGATACTCCCGGGATCCACAAGCCCAAGAACAAACTGGACGATTATATGGATGCCGCCGCAGAATCAACGTTTTCTGAAGTGGATGCCATCCTCTTCATGGTGGCCGCAGACGACAAAATCGGTCCTGGCGATCGGTACATCATGGATTTGTTGGAGAAGACTAAGACACCGGTGTATTTGCTGGTCAACAAAATTGATCTGGTCCACCCCGACACGCTGCCGGAGATCGTTGCCAATTACACGGATACACTGCACTTTGCTGAAGTCTATCCGATTTCGGCGACCCAAGGAAACAACGTAGCCGATATGCTTGCGGGGTTAGAAAGCCATCTGAAACCGGGTCCGCAATACTATCCAGAAGATCAGATCACTGATCATCCCGAGTATTTCGTCGTTGCCGAATTGATTCGAGAGCAAGTGCTGCATCTGACACGGCAGGAGATTCCCCATGCGGTCGCTGTGTTGGTGGACTCGATGAATACCCGGATCGAGGGCAAACTGCAAGTCCACGCCACGATCTATGTGGAGCGGGATTCCCAGAAGGGGATCGTCATCGGCGCCGGTGGTAAGATGTTGAAACAGATTGGAATCAATGGCCGGCGGGAAATTGAAGGCCTGTTGGGCGAAAAAATCAATTTGAAGCTGTGGGTCAAGGTACAGCGCAACTGGCGGGATGACCCGAAGTTTCTCAACCAGTCTGGTTACAACATCAAACGACTGGACTAGTTGATGGCTGAAGCAGCCGTTGATTTCACCGGCATCGTGGTCTCCCGCCAGGACTATCGCGAACATGATGCCCTAGTCCGCTTTTTAACCCAGCAATATGGGTTCAAGACGTTTATCGCGCGCGGATTGAAGCGCCCTAAGGCGAAACTGGCCGGGGTGACTTTACCCTTTACGCTGGGCGATTACGTTGGCGTGGTGCGCGCCCAGGGGCTGTCCCAGTTGCGGACAGCCAAGGGAACGCACCTTTTTCGCCAACCAATGGCGGATATCGTCATTAATGCCTATGCCACTTATATTTTTGATCTGATCCGCATGGCGTTTCCGGAAGGGCAGGCCATCCCGAAATGGTACGATATCGGCAAAAACGTCCTGCTCGGTTTAGACCGCGGTTTGGATGCTGGTATTCTGGCGAATATCGTCGAGATTCAGCTCCTGCCCGCCTTCGGGGTCGCGCCGCAGCTGCGCGTCTGTGCAATTTGCGGGCGAGACGACCGGCCCATGGATTATTCAGAAAGTGCCGGCGGATTGATTTGCAGCCGGCATTGGGCCCAGGATCCCCATCGGTTCCATGCCAGTGCGAAGACCATTTACTACATGCGCCGCTTTTCGGTGGTGAATATTGGGCAGATCCAATCGATCAAGGTGAACAATACCACGAAGGCAGAACTGCGTACCATCATTGACCGAATTTATAGCGACACGGTGGGGGCGTATCCCCGGTCTAAACGGTTTATTGATTCGCTGGGGCAGTGGAACGAGGATTTCAAACCGTTACCGCCCCGAAATGCAGCGCCAAACGACCAGAGGAGTGACGATCATGACGATTAACCAGAAAGTTGGATATCCAATCATTCTCCATCCTGAAACAGAGGGCGGCTATTCTGTCGAAATTCCCGACATCAATGGCGGTTCTTGGACTCAGGGCGATTCTATTGAAGAAGCAATCGAAATGGGTAAAGACCTTATTGGCACAATGCTTCTAGACGAAACAGCACTGCCGGCATCAACCCCGTTGAATCAATTAGCGATTCCCGCCAAGTCTTTTGCCGTACTGATTACTGTTGATTTGACCGCCTATCGCCAGACCCATGCCGCCGTTTAAGATCACTTTCAGAAACCATCTTGTCTCCCGCCGTCTTTTAGCGTATGATGTCTATGAATCATTCGTGAGGAACGGGTAAAGCGCGGTCAAGTCAGCGAGAGCGGGAGAGTGCAAGCCGCCCACGACCAGCGCACGGCACCCGGGAGCGAAGAACAAACGAAGCGCACAGGGCGCAGTCCTGTGAAGTAGGGTGGAACCGCGGTTCATTTTAAGCAGCCACCGTTTTCAAAAGCAAAAAGTCAACAATACCAGCGTTTTTAAGGCTGAAAATGAGGCGTTTTAAGCCATTTTCATTGGCGTTTTCAGACCACGTTTTCAGCCGCTGGACAACATGAAACAACGTGAATTTTGATCAAATAAAATAACAGCCAGCAGGCAATGCCAGCTTCATCCATTTGATTGTGGGTGAGGCTATTTTTATGCATCCGACACAGTTTTTTTAAGACAGTGGGAATGGGAAGGCATGTCAAAGATGCGGCTAAAATTGTGCAGATTTCGTGCAATTTGATTAGCTGTTCACAGGATGACAAGACTTGACTGAAAAATAGCTACTACTTTAGTACCATCTTTTCTACGACTTTAGTCCTATCTTTTTAATTATTTTTGCGATGGCTAGACGCCTACTCTCACAAGGGCTATAGCGTCTGAATAATTAATGAATGTATTGACAGACCTTCATTTTTTAGCACAAGAGCTATAGTATTAGATGTAAGGTAAAGTAATAGATAAAAAACGGTGCCGTCCTTGCGTATATATAATGGAGGGAACTCCAAACCCTCTTGTTGATATATCATTATTATTCCTTCCTGTCATGAGCCGGATGTGGAAAAATTCGGCTTGTGTTTTGGAGAGGGAAGGCAATGAAAAGCAAAGAAAGAAGATGCAATAATGCGAAAAGCAAAAAATCGCTGGATAAAAGACAATGACCAGCTGGACGTGGCCATGATTATGGCAGGCATTCAAACACGCCGTGAACTAGCAAAAAAAGCTGGTCTGGGATATTCAGTATTAACACATCTTGGGGTTTTACCAGTCTCGACTTTAACTGCAGCAAAGATTTCAAGAGCCGTTAATTGCACAGTTGATGAAATGTTTGAAAAAACAGCACAAAAATAGCCATGGATTCAGGCCATGACTAATGATGATGGAAATGGGCTGGACATTATCCAGCCGCTGACACAGGAATCAGCGAATGTATAGTCCAGAGGAAACTATCCTAGTTATTGACAATTACAGGATAGCATGTTTCATTCCTTCTGGCAACCAAAAAAGGAATTTATAACATGATTTATCAACAGAATGGATTCAAAAATTCAGTAATGACCGCAGTACCATCAGTAGAAACAGACTTTAATCAATTGAAAGAAATGGCTCAGCATCCACAACAAGCAAGCGTGGACGAAAACACTGTTAGCAATTTCAAGGCAGGGCAGTTGAAGTACATCGTGGCAGGAACACTAGATGGTGGCAAACGCTCAAATAATACTTACCACGATTCCAGCTTGATTCTGATTGATTTTGATGAGATTACTGACGAATCAGCATTCATTTCAAAAATTTCTACCACACTCGACAGCATTAGCTACATTTTATGGCCCAGCATCAGTTATGGCTTCAAAGGACCTAGATACCATTTGGCGATTGACCCGTCTCGCCCACTGAAGGATAAGACTGAAAAAACAGCAGTCATCGGAATGGTTAATCAGTTGTTGGGCATTCAATCAGATGAGGCTATGACGACTTGGGCCCAGATGTTTAGTGCACCAATCGAGACTGAACAGAACAAAGGCAAGATTGTCATTCATGATGGACAAAAGTTGGACGTGGACGAAGCAATCAAGAATTATAAGCCAGATGATAAACAGGCAACCAAAACAGCGAAGATTGAGGCCATTTATCATTTTGGAAACTCAGCAAAATATAACGATGAATATGTTCATGAGCTGTTGACTGAGTGGGTGGCTGAAAATCAACTTAGTGATGAAAAGACATTCAGCCAGCTCATGATTCAGCTTATCTCTTACTATCAGCATGGAGACATCAGCGAGGGTGCAATGGAAGATGCAATGGACGTGTTGGCTGGAAACAACAATGACTGGAAAGCAAACAACCAAGTCAAAATGGAAGAACATCTAAAGACAACCTATTCTGCAAATTCTGTGCCGTTCAAAGTCTTATTCAAAACCCTTGTTCCCGTCTATGAAAAAGCAAGTGAAGACAAGTCATACACATCTCAATCAATCTCACTAGCCCTCGTGAGAGACGCAAAACAAAGAAAAGATGAAAAGCAACAAGAATTGGAAGCCACGGACCCAAAGACAAAAAAGGTTGCCAGTCTAGATATTTCGGATGTCGCAGACATTTTACTGGCTGACGTACCGATGTGGATGGACCGTAGCCTAGTCAACTCGCCAATCTTTATGTATGACCCAAGCAAAGGCATTTATTCAGCATCAGAGACATTATTTAGTAACCTTGCGCATAAGATTCAGCCAGCGGCTACACAAAAGCAGATAAACGACATTTACAGCATTCTGAGTGATGATGACCGAGTTCGAGATGGCAAGCCAGCCCATGATAAAATGCTGGTGGCATGCCAAAACGGTGTTTTTGATTTGAAACAGCAAAAACTGACCAACTTCAGCCCTAAATTCCATTTCGTGGCGAAGATTGCAACAGCCTATAATTCAACAGTAACAGAGCCAGTTATCAAGACAAAGAATGGTGAATGGAAGCCGTTAGAATGGCTTAAAACGCTTGCAAATGGCGATAAAGAAGTGCTGACTGTTCTCCTTCAGGTGATTGGTGACGCTTGCCAGAGTAGCTACTCTCGGCGTCAAGCAGTGTGGCTGGTTGGTAACCCAGAAAATGCTAAAGTAAATGGTTCAAACGGCAAGTCAACTTTTGAAGCGTTGGTGGAAGCCATTGTGGGAAACGAAAATACAGCCCATTTGAAAATAGACCAGTTCAGCGAACGCTTTGCATTGAATGAGCTAATGGGACGTGCCCTTGTGATTGGCGACGATGTGCAGGCAGGAAAATTCATTGAAGACCAGAGTGCGTTCAATTCAGCGGTGACAGGTGATACACTGCGTGCCGACATCAAAAACAAACAGCCGGTAAATTTTACATTTTCAGGCACCATTGTTCAATCAACAAACGAAATGCCAAAGTTTAATAACCAAACTGGTGGTACCAATCGAAGAATGCTAATTGTACCCTTTATGGCTCAGTTTAATCTGAACGAAGCCAATGAGGAAATTAAGACAGACTACATTCATCGGTCAGATGTAAGAGAATGGCTGTTGAAATATTCACTGATGCTGACTGGTAAGCTAGACAAGTTCGTTCAGCCAAAGATTAGCCAGTCATTACTCAAGGATTTTGAAAAAGGCAATGACCAAATCGCTAACTTTATGGACGAAAATGAGTTCAAATCGACTACGCTTCCAGTGCGGTGGGCTTACCAGCAGTTTGAACAGTTCTGCATGGACAGTGGTTTTCGTCGCCCGCTAAGCAAGCCCCAATTTTCCAAGCGAATGAATGAGTTTGGCTGGGCTAAAAAAAAGACACGAGTTACTGAAGATTCGTTCGTAGAGGGTAACCAATTCGACATAAACATCAGAGAATATATCGGAAAAGCAGTTTGGTGCCTGGTAAAAGCTAAGCAACAGTAACATTTAAGCCACAGCAAGGCGATCCAGAAATGGGTCGTCTTTTTTTTGTTCCATTTTTTGTTCCAATTTTTGTTCCAATTTTTATTGGCTAAAAAAGTGGCCTAAGCCCTACAGCCACAAGGAGTACAGCCGTTTTGTTACCAAACTTTGTTCCATTTTTTTAAATTTTTGGAACAGCGCTATTCCTACAGCCACAATGAGTACGGCCATTTTGTTCCATTTTTCCATTTTTTTTCAACTTAGTTGCTGAAAAAGTTTAGAGGTGTGTTTTTTATAGAAAGTAATTTCTAAAAAAAGTGGATTTTTGGAACAAATCAGCTGCATCGCTTGGCAGAGTAAGTCGGCGCTTGTTCCATTTTTTTATAGAAATGGAACAACTACTGTCCAAAATCAGCTGCATCGCTTGGCAGAGTAAGTGTTCAGCGATTTTAGACAAAGTCAAAAAATGGAACAAAAAATGGAACAGAAAATGGAACAAACCAACCCTCATGCATTAAGTCTCAGTCTGGCAGGTTGCTGAGCTACCTTCGTGGTACGTCTGCTTTTTTACGCCATGAGTAAGACTTTTTTGTCCCTCTCGCAATAATCAAAAATGAGGCTAACGCATGATTCGCCGTCACCCTGCTAATTTGAGCCAGAAAGATGGTCAAGTGATGGGCCATATTTTGTATACCATTGATTCACCTGTATGTGTGTAAAACCAGCACACCACACATGCTTTATCCATTTTGCAATTATACCACTCATGACACACAACCAGACACATTCCAGCTGGCTAACCCATGATTCGCCGTGGCACGTCTAAAAGCCCGTCAGAAAGGCGATTCATAGGATTATGATACGGCGGTATTTTTTTTGCATCACACACATGCTGACGTGAATTTCATTTTTGAAATCGTTCGTCAGGATTCTCGGAATTATGCCACAACACACAGCTGGCTAAGTTTAGCTTAGGGTCCTCGTGCTTGCATGACCATCAATTTTTATCACTTTAGCTACATTAGTAATAGAAGGGCAAAGGAATAAGCATCATTATCACTTGGCATGTTATTGACCTTCATTCATCATCACATTCATTACATTATACATGTAAAGAAGAAAAGGTGAGGAGTAGAAATAAACAATCGCCACATGACATGACCTTCACTCATCATCACATTCGTTACATTATACATGTAAAGAAAAAAAGAAAGGGATATAATTCATGATTGAACTGGAAGAAAAAGAATCAAAAGTAGTATTTGATACAGACGAGGAATACAGTTTCACGATTAAGCGTAGTGCCTATAAGAATTTATGGGCAGACTGCGAAGGCCATATCTACAGACTGACCAAGCGAGGCGGGATGTTTGAAGTTAAGCCCTATGTCAATAATGCTGGCTATGAAATTTGCTCGGTAATGAATAACGGAAAGAGCACAACAGTTACAGTTCAGCGCATCGTGGCCACGGCATGGATTCCTAATCCACAGCATTTATCAGACGTTGACCACATCGATGCCAATAAGTTAAATAACAGCGTCGACAACTTGCAATGGCTTAGTCATCGAGACAATCTGGCGAGACGGACTGCTTTCAGACCTCAGCATCAAGTGTTGAAATTGCAAGACGGTCATGTCATTTGCTCTTATCATTCAATTTCAGCAGCCGCCAGAGATAATCATCTCAGCTTTTCGTCAGTTCGTGGCAGTGCCAATCATCAGTTGTCATTGGATAAGCCTTACTACTTTGAATTTGCACAGGAGGAAAATTAAAACATGGAGAAAGAAAATAGAATCGGTTTCGGCGACGTTTTGATTTATTCGGTGCTTTTGGCCTTGGCGATGAAGTGCACAGGCCTTCTAACCGCTTCATGGGTGGCTATTTATCACTTTAGCCTTTTCGTTCTGATTTACCTAGCTGTATATTTCGTCATCGACTTAGTCATTGCTATCATTGACGCAGTTATCAAGAAGCGTGAAGAGTAATGCTGGCAGAGGACACAATTAGAGATATTTTGACCACGCCCACATTCGGCAAGCAGGCACAAACACTGGCCTGTCACCTTCACGAGCCACTTGAAGATGCTAGTCAAGATTTAATCGTTGAATTGCTAGACCACCGTCTTAAATCATGGGCAGACGAAGATGTTGAAGATGCAGTTGTTCGAGAACTGCCAGAGCTTCAATGGCGAATCACCTTTGCTCGCAAGGACGTAGAGCGTAGGACATGGCATGACGAAAGGGTTGAAAAAGACAAAGTAGAAATGTTGGGGCTTACCATTCCACCAGATACACATAGTGAAGCAGAACTAAATGGGGCAATTGAGCGAGCCAATTCAATCCTGCATAATCATATGTCACAAGAGTGGGTGGAATCAGTATTGCGTTACGGAAAGCGAGAGACGATGGCAAGGTTTGGACAGAGCAACAGACAATTTTCAACAAAACTGCACAAGATGACACTTTACTTAACGACACATCGAAAGGACGCAGATACAGATGAAAGATGAAGAAAGAAAAGCATTGCAAGATTTTGATGAATGGACCCAGACACCAACTATTGACATGCAGGAGTTCATTAACATTCATCGAAGCTATTGCCGTTATGTCGCTATAGACGCTCGTGTGAATTGTCTATACCTACTTTTGGACGATTTCTACGATGCACCACACGATGACCAGAATAAATTTCTAAACAAGTTGTACGAAAACCGGGATTTAATGATGGAGGAAGATAATTAATGAACAATGTAGAGCTTATTGGACGTATTGCAACAGATGTTAAAGCAGGTAATGGTGTGGTCAGCTCACTGATAGCTGTGCATCGGATTTATAAGTCTAAAGACGGAATTGAAGCAGACTTTATTCCACTTTCACTCTTTGGTCATCAAGCTGAAAACTTTTCAAAAATGGTTCAAAAAGGTCAACAGGTTGGGATTGATGGGCAGATAAAAACGAGTGAATATGTTGACCAAAACGGAGAGAAAAGATATGGCTGGAGTGTGGTTGTGTCACATTTTTACTTGCTGAATAGTGGCAGTCATGATGGTGGTCAGCCAAAATTAAGCCAGCAGACAGTGAGTGATTCAACGCATTCAGCATCTCATAATCCACAACAAGATTTGTATAATCAGTATCACCATCAGCAGACAACGCCAACACCTCAGCCAGTCATAAACAAGCAACTTGACGACCTTGACAGTCAGTTAGTGAAAGCAGGCATTCCATTTGACTAGCAGACGAAGAAACAGAAGTCAAAACATATGGCATGAGTGCGGCGAACCATTGTGCCATGTCATCATACCAGTCAATGAAAGACATTGTCCAGCACACAAAGAACAGCACGATGACGAATGGCAAAGAAAGAAGAATGAGTATCGCAAGTCAAAGCTAGGGCAAATGTTAAAAGCACAAAAGGCCAAGCAGTATGACCAAACAGAACGAGACCCAGAAGCAGTTGAGTTTTATCACAGCAAGCAATGGCAGTCAGTCCGTGACTATGTTTATTCTAGAGACATGGCGACGTGTCAATCATGTGGCAATGTGGTTCAGGACCGTAAGATTATTGACCATATCATTCCACGTCGCTTGTGTTCAGCTCAAGAAGCATTAGACAGTAGCAACCTTTGGACCTTGTGTTACAAGTGCCACTATCGCAAGACAAAGCTAGAGCAGATAATTAGCAAGGAACAGAACGGAGACATCATCTTGGCTCACCTTGACCGAGCATGGTGGACGAAGGTACTGCGTGAAAAGAAAGAGGTAAAATAACATGACAGACAAACAGAATGAAGTATTAGTCAACAACAGCAAGAAGTTAAACGGATTCACAATAACAGCAATAGTGATGGCGGCAATGGGATTTTGGATTAATCCATTCTGTATCTTATCAACCATTGGCATTGTGTTCGGCGGCATTGGAATTGCTAAGTCAATAAGCTCAAGGGATAAAACATGGGCAATTATTTCATTGGGATTGAGCATCATGGAGACACTGTTCTGGTTAGTCACCTTTTCAAATGAGCTGGCGGCATTATAACATGGAGGTAAAAGACATGGAAAACGAAAACGAAAACGAAGAGATTGAAAACGCAGAGTTCGATGGAGGAGTTGTAAGAATGTCGGCACAAGGCATGACGTATGAAAGCAACGAAGATAATGAGATTGAAACTGCTGAGTATGCTTGGAAGGTGAACCGAGCAGGACTGTATCAACGTCTGGCAGAACAGATAAACGAAAAGTTGAACCTTGCCATTCAAGGTATGGAGTACGAAGGCATGGTCGACCCATTGGTTCTATACTTTTCCTGTCACGAAATAGCTAGACATTTTTACGACGAACTAGAGAGCCGTGGCTGGTACGTTACTATTGACCAAGACAATGACGTTATCCAAGTCGACATTGTATCGTCCATTGACCAGATGTGTAAGGATGTGGAGGTGATTAACAAAGCACATTACTTTTCTCAAGACGATTTAGCCAGCTTGGAGTAACGGACTAGGTAGTATCTATGGGGTCAGCACACCAGCTGGCTCTTTTTTTTATGGCTACAAAAACGGTGCACACTGCACGTATATATAGTGTAGGCACAAATAGCGAATGATGCACAGCACGAGCATGTTTAACGTTCACGCTTGATAATTACTGCACAAAATAAAATAACAAAATAAATAACACGCAGAACGCTGAACACCCCGCCCCCGTAAGTGTAAGGGGGGACCTCACATAACAAAATGGGTCTCGCCCAAAAAATATGCAAAAATTAAAACTTTTTTTCACATGTATAGCCGCCACAGAAACAGCGTGGTTAAGGCATTCGTGGTGTGTTAAAGCGTAGCAAAAGATACAAAATCACAAGCAAAAATGGACGAAGGAATGGCCTAAAATCAACATTTTTGGTCATTTTAGAGAAAGGAGGGGTCGCAAATGGTTGGCAGAAAGATAAAAATAACAACCAATGACAGTGATAGGGCTGACCAGCGTCGCAGAACCGAAGAACTGATAGACAAAACAAAGAATCTGAACAAGTTACAAGAACGAGCACCAAAACACCTATCAGGCGTGGCTAGGTCAACATGGGAAACGCTTGTTCCTCAATTGAATGCTCAGCATCTTGTTAAGCAAATCGATAAGAACATAATGACCGCACTGTGTGAACAAGTCAGCGTTGAGAGACTAGCTTACGAAGCCATTCAAGACAATGGCGTGGTGTTGGAATCAGGTCGGAAGAATCCAGCGTGTCAAGTTTTAGATAGCGCAACGGCAAAGGTCAAGTCATTGGCTGAATCATTAGGATTAAGCCCAGCGGCAAGAGCAAGTTTGATGAATGTCGAGACAAATGACGACGATGGTAACACTGATGACATAGCAGCCGAATTGGTGAAGAAGGGAGATGATCAATTCTGAGTGTTAAGCAATTTGATTTAACGTCTCCAGACATGACAGTTGATAAGGCTTACAAAATGCAACGTGATGATGGCATATATGATTCTATCGCCGACAAGTATCGTGACCCAGGGACTGTTTATGCTTTTCAAGTTTTGGAGGGCGAGGTATTAGCTGGCCGAGACATTAAGTTGCAAGCCTTTCGACACCTTCAGGACTTAGCCAGAGCAGAGAGCAATCAGGGCGACTTCCCATTCCATTATTCTCTTGATAAATGCCGGGAGGTTTTAGGATTTGCATCACTATGTCCAGACCCAACCACAGGCCGACCATTACCACTAGCGCTATGGCAGAAAGCATTATTGTGTTGGTCTCAGGGATGGCGAAATGAAAATGATGAGCGTCGCTTCCACCGTGTTATTTTTAGTGTCGCCCGGACCAACGGTAAGACTTATCTGACTGTCATTCTGTTATCCTATCAATACCTAATTGCATCTGCCCACTTTCAAAATCAAGACATGGCATACATTGCCCCAGTTTCTCAGCAGAGTAAAAAAGGCTGGAGATATGTAAAGACCACTTTCAATAGGCTGCGTCACAATCAGTTTGGAGACTGGATGAGGAAGAACAAGGTCAAGGTTGGGGAGGAATCAGTCAAATCAAACACCAGTCAGAACCAGCTGTTACGCTTAAGCGATGAATCTGGCCAGTTCGATAGTTACCACCTAGCTTTTTCTGTCCACGATGAGTGTGGCGATGATGGTCGTATTGGCTTAATTAAAGAAAACAACGGCAAAATCACCAGTGGTCAAGTTCAAACGTTTGATAGTCAATCTTGGAATATCTCAACAGCCTATCCAGACAGCACAAGCAGTCTATTTCTGGACGAAAAGATGCTTCGCAATGCCATGATTCACGATGACCAAAGAGCACTAGACGATAACTTGCTGGTTAATTACAGCCAAGACAGCGAAGACGAGGTAAGTAAGCCAGACACTTGGATTAAGTCCAACCCTCTATTGCCTACAGCAGGTAAAACAATGCTTGATTCAATGACTTCAGAGCGAGACACAAAGAAAAATGATGGCTCAATCAGTGAGTTCATCAATAAGAACCTTAATTGCTGGCTGACGGTCAAAGAAAACCGATTCTTAAATGTTCACGACATTCACAATGCTGTCAGCGAAACGCCACCGATTGATATTCATGGACAGACTTGCTACATCGGCATTGACCTGTCCAAATTGTCTGATGATACTGCCATTGCTTTTGTGTTTCCATACCAAACGTCAAATGAGACACACTACTGGATAGAAGAACATAGTTGGATTCCATTAAACCACACTGCTGGCAATATTCTAACCAAGGAAAAGCAAGACGGAATCAATTATCGCCGAGCTGAACAGTTAGGTTACTGTGACATTGCTAAAAACCGGTGGGGATACATTGACGATGATAGCGTAGTCACGTGGTTGGCAGATTATATCGAAACCAACAGTTTGAGCGTCAAGTTTATTTGCTATGACCCATGGGCAATCAGTGATGTTCTTGATGAGCTTAATCAAGTAAACAAGTGGCCTATGATGCCTATTCGCCAGACTGCACATGACCTCGACAGGCCAACTCATCAGCTACAAAAGGCTTTCAGAGAGGGTCGCATTCATTATTCTGACGACCCAATTATCCAATACAGCTTAACCAACGCCATTCTTGTGGGTAATAGTGCTGGTCTAAAGGTTGATAAGGAACGTTACACCAGCAAAATTGACTGCGTCGATGCTATTGTCGATGCTTTTTCGAGGGCAATTTATGAATACAGTGACATTAACCCTGATTTTGACCCAGCATCAGTCAAGAAGGACCCACTGTCTGGCATGTCAGACGAAGAACGGCACGCTTTCTTAATGAATGTCAGCTTCTGATAAAAAACGGTGCATGTTGCACGTATATATAGTGTAGAGATAAAAATAACACGAAACTAAATGGGGTGAAAGATTGGACAAACTAGAACAATTGAAGCAGGCACTACCAATGTTGCTGTTTCTGGCTTCGCTGGTTGCATTTACTGTCGCTGGCTTTTTAATCAATAACATTGTTGGGTTGGTAGTGATGGGAGTTTGCTTGCTGGTTTTAGGTTGGGTATTATCGCCAACTTCACCCCAGACACAAAAGAGATGATAGAAAACGATTAATCCATTCACGAAATTTGAACGGCGCTCCATGACAATTCCCTCGACGAACATGTCCAGCTTCATCATTTCAAATGGGCAGATACTTCCAAACCATTTAGTCTCAGCTGAGTATGCATTGAAAAATAGTGACGTTTTTGCCGTGATTAACCTACTGAGTTCAGATGTGGCAAGCTCAACGATTTCAGCGACACCACCTTTTGAAAATGTATTGAAAAGTCCAAGCCCATTGATTAGTGGTTATAACTTCTGGCAGAGTGTAACAGCATCCTTGTTATTGTCCGGAAACGCTTATGTGACTGTTCAGCGTGATTCAAGCAACATTCCAACCCGCCTTGAGCTGGTACCACCATCTGATGTCAATGTGATACTTGCTGACGATGCAAACAGTCTGACTTACACAGTCAATTATCAAGATGAACGTGGAACAATTAACTACCCTGCCAGCAACATGCTACATTTTCGACTGCTTTCAACAGGAAGCAATCAAACAGATTCATTAATCGGAATCAGTCCATTGCAGAGTTTGGTTCAGAGTGTAAACATGCAAGACTTTGCAAGTCAGTTGACACTTTCAACACTGAAGAATGCAATCAATCCTTCAATCAGAATCAAGGTTGCTGAAGGTGCATTAAGCGCTGAGGAAAAAGAAGCAACTCGTGAAGCATTTGAAAAGGCTAACACAGGCGCTAACGCTGGCAGACCACTTGTCGAAGATCAGCTCTATTCATTTGATTCACTTCAAATCAATTCAGACGTGGCCAAGTTTTTAAGCACGATGGATTTTGGTAAAACAGCAGTCGCAGAGGCTTTTGGCGTTCCAAGCAACTACTTAAACGGCGCCGGAGACGAACAATCAAGCCTAGACATGGTGAAAAGTCTGTACAGAAATACTTTACGACGTTACACAATGCCCTTGGAGGGCGAACTAACAGCCAAACTTGGCGTGCCTGTTGATTTTGATGAATCTAGTGCTGTAGATGCTGATAATGGGACACTAATCAGCCAGATTCAGAAGTTGCTTTCAGGGACAACGCCAGCTATTAGCCCTCTGCAGGCACAGCAAATGCTACAGAAACGAGGTGTTCTTTAGACAAATGAATGATAAAAACACGGATATACGAACATTTGATGTCAAAATTCGGGCTGAAACGGGCTTAGACAACGAAAACAGCAACAATCAGGCCGAAAATGGACAAAATATGGCTATTTCAGGCGTTGCAGCGGTGTTTAATCAGCCCTCGATTAAGGGCAATTTTACCGAATATATCGACCAAAACGCCCTAAATAATGTCGATTTGAGCGGTGTTTTACTGCTTTATTCGCACGATTTTTCAAACATTTTGGCACGAGCAGACGCTGGAACGCTTACAACCAGTGTTCAGCAGGACGGATTGCATTTCTCAGCGGCATTACCAGACACACAGTTGGGGCATGACACATTTACAAACATACAAAATGGAAACATTAAGGGAATGTCGTTCGGTTTCACAATTGCTGATGGCGGAGACAGTTGGTCAGTCAACAGTCAGGGCGATACAGTCCATACAATCAATCAAGTCGGCCAAGTCTTTGAGCTTTCATTGACGCCGATTCCAGCCTATACAGAAACAAGCGTTCAGGTCCAGAGAGATTTGGCTCAGTTTTTAAGCAACAAGAAAGAAGACGTGAAGATGGCAGAAAAGCCAGAGGAAAAAGTAGAAACAGAAAACAGAGACGAGCAAATGCGGTCGCTGGAAAAGTTTAAGAAGCAATTAGCAGATTTACAAGCGCAGATTAACACAAAAGTAGTCATTGACCAGCCAGCAGAGGAAAAGCGTGATGCTGAACCAGTAGCACCAGTACAAGCACCTGCCACACCTAGTGATGATGGTACAACAACACAACCAACCAGCGGTGATTTGGTCAGCATGATTGCTACACTGCAACAAGCGATTCAGTCACTCAGTCAGCAACTGGCGGCACAACAAGCACCCACACCAGATGACACTTCAGATGATGGTGATGATGTTGTTCTTGACCAAAAGAAGCCAGCAGAACAGACTGCAGAACAAGACGTAGAACCAAACGAAAATAAAAGAGATGGAGCTAAAGATATGGCTAAAAATTTAACAGAAGACAAAGTAGAAGACGAACAGGTTCGAGACTTCAAAGAATTTTTACGGACCGGCGAAGTTAAGCGCGATTCAGCTGGTTTCGATTCAGCCGCAGGTGAGGCAGTTTTACCGTCCCAAGTCCTTGATATTATGCAACAGCCTAATGACCCGACACAATTGTCTGGATATGTTAATCGAGTAGAAGTTTCAGCGCCGACAGGTAAGTTGCCAGTCATGAGCAAAGTTAATGCTCAATTGGTAACAGCAACAGAACTGGCTGAAAACCCGCAGATTGGTAATGCAACCATCACGCCTGTTGCTTATGATGTTCAAACGAGACGTGGTCAACTTCCTATCAGTTTAGAAATGGCTCAAGATTACCCGAACATTGTTGGTCTGTTGACCCAATATGTTAATAACATCGTCTCATCGACTGAACAACATCAGATTGGGGCCGTGTTGCAACAAGCAACTCCAGTGTCTGCTACTTCAATTGATGACTTGAAAGACAGTTACAACGTTGGCTTGTCGAATTATGGCAGTCGGATGTGGGTACTGAGCGAATCTATGTTCGCAGCTCTCGACAAGGCTAAGGACGCAAATGGTCGCTACCTGTTGGAAGATTCTATTTCTTCTGCAACGGGTAAGCAATTCTTGGGTGCTACTTGCCTTGTTGTCAGTGATGACGTTTTAGGCAATAAGGGTGACCAAAAGGCATTCGTTGGCGACCTGTCTGCATTTGTCCTTGAAACAATTCGTGGCAACGTAAACTTGAGCTGGGCCCGAAACGAACAGTTTGAGCAGGTTTTGTTAGCTGCTATTCGTAGCGATTACAAGGTTGCTGATACGGCTGCCGGCAAGTTCATTACATTTAAGCCTACGGCATCTACCACTTCGACCCCCACTTCTGGTAAGTAATTAAGCATTTGGTCGCCAAAAGAAAGTAAACAGTAGGTTAATACCGGCGGCATTACAGAAGGGAGTGATGGCATGGCAGACATTGATATAAATCAGATTTCGGACGACCTGCTTTCAGAATTAAATCTTGATTCATCTGAGCTGTCAACTATCAGAACAATGGTTACGACAGCCAAAGACGTAGTTAATCGTTCAACTGATGTCAGCACTAATGATTCATTAGTTATTCCGGCAATTAAAACGCTTGCGACAACCATGTATTATGACCGAACGATGTCCAATGGCATGCCAAACGGATTGCTCATGATGCTGGCTCACTTGCAGGCTAATACATCAGCCAATCAACAAAGTGGTGATGACAATGGCAGTTAGTTTTATTCCGAGTGATTTCAGTGGAGTTGTCGAATTGGGTTCACCACGGTCACATCAGAATGGTGCTCACGTCAATGTTTCTACCTTTGCGCCAGCTTATAGTCTGCATTACAAACAGCAAAAGCGGACACTTTCCCAGCAGTACACGCTTGTTGGTACACGATTGGATAACTCAGTCACAATCATCACCAGACATGACAACAGAAATGCTAGTCAACAGCAAGCCAGAATTGGTGGAACTATTTACAACATTTCAGACATTAGTCCTGACGATTCAAATAATGCCATTCGTTACGATTACTTGACCCTCGTTAAAATAACAAAGGGGGCATAGCGATGGACATGAGTGAAGCACTTGACCAATGGCTTAAACAGGTGAGTAAAGCGGCACAACTGAGCATTAAAGACCAGGAAAAAATAACCAAGGCTGGCGCCGATGTGCTTGCTGATAAACTTCAAGAGGCCACCAAAGAAAAACACCCAGACACTAAGGGTGATGGTGGTGGATATGGCCATTTGTCTGAAGATATTAAGTCTTCCACTGGTGATATTGATGGTGAGCATAATGGACAGTCAGTCGCTGGGTTCGGAGACAAAGCATTCGTTGCCAGATTTCTGAACGATGGCACTAAACACATTCATGGCGACCATTTCGTAGATAATGCACGAGACGATGCCAAAGATGCTGTATTTATGGCTGAAGCCGAGAAATATAAGGAAATTATCGCCAAGATTAATGGTGGTGACGAGCAATGAGCACTGTAGATGATGCCGTAACACTATTAAGTCAAGCAAACATTAGTGGTATTGACGCTGTGTATGGTAATAACTTGCCGCAATCAGAGGTAGACAGCACAGATAAAACTGTTGTGTTGATTACTGATGCTGCCAATAATCCAGCATCTTTCGGTAATAACGACTTTTGGGCATTAAATCAAGAGATTGAGGTTCAGATTTGGTACTCGCAGGACATTGATTCAGACCCCGAAGACATTGAAGTCAGCATGATGAAGGCGTTTGTCCATCAGAATTGGCAGGTTGCAGCAGTTAGGCAGAGAACATTAGACCCTGTTTCAAGTCAGCTTTTTAACACATTTTACTTTGGCAGAACAAAAATTTTAGGAGACGATTAAATGGCAACTGTAGGTTTATATGGTATCGCTTTTGGTTTGGTAGACGATAGCCAAAAATTAATCACTGGTACAGGTAAAGGATTGGGCACAGATGGGTTGTACATCGTTGGTCGTGCAGACCTCGGTGGCAAAACAGCCAACATCACAGGTCTGGCTGGTACACCTGTTAAGAAGTATGGATTTAATAGAGTTCAAGCCGTCGACGTTCCGATGGCTGAGCCCAGTGTGGCTCTCGACATCAATGATTTGAATTTTGAAATCAAGCAACAAATCAAGGGCATGATTAATGACCAAAAAGGTGGGTATACCGACCAAGGAATTCAAGCTCATGTCGCCATGCTCATTACGACCCAGACATTAGACCGATTGCACTATGTTTATTATGGATTTGGCGATGGTATCCTTAGCGAGGCTGGCGCCAATCTGCAGACGGACACAAATGCTAGTCAATATGCTGACGATACTTTGACCTATACAGCGCTTACATGCGATGCTTTTAATGGTGCACCTTACAAACTGTACAGTGACCTTGATTCAGCTTTTGATAAGGCACACATGTATTCTGAAGTGTTTGGCGGCTATGCTCTTCCGTCATCCGGCTCTGGCACAGGCTCTAGCACTCCGTCCACGTCTACGACCACGACCACGAGCCACTAACATTTAGTTAGTGCTTACATTTAGTTAGTGCTGAGATGCTCATTCTGACGCAATTAAAAACAAGCAAGTGAATAAACTTATAAACCTCAAAACGACAGAACAGCAATCTCAGCATTGGCTGAATAGCCGGCAGTAGCACACACCAATGGTGCAAGTCCTTGGGCCGGCATTTTTAATACTAAAATCAAAAAGGATGGTACACACATGAAGATTAAAGAACAACTTTTAAGCAACCGTGAACACAATGTAAAGGTATCCAACCGGATAATGCGCAACACACTGAAATATCAGCTTTCTATGGCTGAAGCAGATGATGGCGATGATAAGACTGTGCCAGAAAAATTACACATGAGCCTGGACACAATTTCAAACACTGAACAGTATATCATCGACACACTGAAACTGAATAAAGATGAGCAGGATAAATTGGACGACCTGTCATTTGATGACACGTTACGAATTGCAAATCACGTGGTATTACGTGTCCAAGGCTTAAGCGAAGAAGACATTGAACTGGCAACTAAACAAAGCCAATCTGCGGACAAAAGCAAAGAAGATTAGTGCACCAGAACGTGTGTTTATTCTAAAAAATAAACTTGAAGACTTTGACTATTTTGGACAGAACACAATGGTCAATATGCACTGGACATCTGACCAGTTCTGGAATGCTGATTATTTTGGACTTATGGAGTTGATAAGTGCCAAGCCAGAAAAGGATAGGCTAGTTGACCCAGGCAAGATGTTTGAGCAGTACCAAAAACAAGAGAAAGGGTGATTAGTAAGTGACACAACAAGTTAATGCAACAATGAGCACAAGTATCGCCCTGGACCTGTTAAGTGCTAGTACATCTATCAAATCTTTGACTTCTGTTGTCCGGTCAAACCAAAGTGCATGGAAGGCCCAAGAAACCCAGCTGAAATCAGCAGGCGATATGGCTGGTGCCGCTCAAGCCAAGTATGAAGGATTAGGCCGTTCAATCACTGACCAACAAGCTAAGATTGATGCGTTAAAGAACAAGCAATCTGAACTCAAGGGTAATACAGCGGATGTTGCACAGCAGTTCTTGAAGTATGGACAGCAAATCGATGCCGCTAGTAAGCAACTGTCCAGCATGCAAGCTCAACAAGAGCGAGCCAAGCAAGCCATGGACTACCAAAAGAGCGGTTTAGCAGGGTTGCAAGACGAATACCGAAAAGCGTCACAAGCCAATCAGACTTATGTCGATCGCTTACAGGCTGAAGGCAGACAACAGGAAGCAAACAAAGCCCAGCTTGATGGCTATAAGTCCAGCATTAGCAACCTGAATGAGCAGTTGAGTAAGCAGTCTGAAGAATTAGATAAGATTGCTAATGCCAGTGGTAAAGACAGTGACGCTTATCGTACTCAACAGAACCGTATCAATGAAACAGCTACATCTTTAGCCAAAGCTAAGGGCAGTATGGTCAGCCTTCAAGACGAAATGAACAAGGCCAATCCTTCGATATTCACCAGAATCAAAGATGCAATCGGTAGTACAAATAAACAAGCCAAAAAAACGCCGGGTCTACTGCATAAAATTGTTTCTGGCGATTTGATTAGTAATGCAATCAGCTCTGTTTGGACAACGATTCAGACGCAGGGAAAAACAGTTTTACAGCAAGGACTGCAAATCGCTGAAGCTGGCGAACAGGCCAAAAGGATATGGACGTCATTAGGCGTATCCAATTCTGGTGCCGATGCCTTAATCGGTCAAATGCGAGAGTTAAAATCTGAGACCAATCTATCCGCTGACCAAGTGGACACATTGCAAAAACGGTTCTATGGCATGACCGGCTCTGTTCAAAGGACACAAGAGCTGACTACTGGTGTGGCTACACTGTCTGATAAATTGAGACTTTCTGGCGATGCTGGTACTTCCATGGCTAAATCATTGCAACGAGCCTTTAATAGCGGCAAGTTGACCAGTGGTGTTTTGACCCGAATGGAGAATGCGGCACCCGGACTTGGTAGCGCACTGGCTCAATCGGCTGGCATGTCTGAAACAGCCTTCAACAAGATGGTAGCATCTGGGAAGATGAGCAGCCAAAAGCTACAAGACCTGATTATTAAAATTGGCGGGAACAGCAAAACTGTTTTCGCTGACTTCGGTAACACTGCCGAGGGTGCTGAGCAGAGATTAAAAGGGTCATGGCAAAATATTGAAGCAGAAATGGCTAAGCCACTTGTTTCTGTTCAATCAACCGGAATCAATTCCATAGTCAATGTTCTTCAATCGTCTGCTGTTCAATCATTGTTCAAGTCAGTGGGTGAAAGCATTGCTAAAATCACTCAGAAGGCTTCGGACTTATTAAACTATGTTGCTGAGCATCAAAAAGATGTAGGCGGCATCGTCACGGACTTAGCCGACATTGTTAAAATCGCAGGGAACTATGTCTGGGACAGTTTCAAAGGCATTTTGAAAGATGTAGCTAACTGGTTTGGTATCAGCGGAAAAAACGCACAGTCTATGAAAGACCCGTTGGCCACCATTCATGACATTCTTGATAAAATTGTTCAGAACAAGGACGGAATTAGAACCACAGTCAACATCATTGCTGGCTTATGGATGACTAAAAAGGCCATTGGCTTTGCTAGTTCAGTTGGAAGAGTATACACCAACCTGAAGAGCTTAGCTGATTCAAGCCTGTTCACCAAAATCGCAAGCAACTTTGGCCTAATCAACAAGGCTGAAAGCACAGGCGATGGTGCTGCACCAGCAATTAGTAATGTTGAAAGTACAGCTTCAAAAGCCAGTCTAGGAAGTCGTGTACTCAAAGGCACGTCTAACCTAGCCGCTACTGGCACTGCTATTGATGTTGGTGGTAGCATTGTATCCTCGCTGGCAAGTAATAATGAACAGCAAAAGATTGCCGCTGTGTCTAAAACCACTGGCACAGTAATAGGTGGTGGGATTGGTGCCGCTGTTGGATCACTAATCGGACCAGAAGGAACTGTGGCCGGGGCTAAGTTTGGCTCTGCGATTGGTGATGCGCTGGGAAGTACAAAGACAGCTCAAACATGGGCTAAAGAAATCAAAAAGTCGATGGATGATGCTTCTAAAGGTATTACGATACCAGCGCCTAAAATCAGTACGGACACTAGAGATTTGGGCGACAGCATGGCTAAGTATACCCAAGCACTGTCTAAAAAATTGGTTATTTCTTTTAGCACCGACCCTAAGTCAATGGCACAGGCTCAAAAATCAGTTAATGATACCTATGCCAAGATGAGTAAGTCAGTTGATAGCTACTATGCTAAAAAAGAAAAAGCATCCGCTAAGGACCTGCAGACGCTGGTAAAAGATGGCGTGCTTACTCAAAAGCAAGCTAACGACAGACTAGCTAAAGAGAAGAAGTCAGACGCCGAAGCATCAAAATCTAAAAAGTCAACATATGCCACCATGGCCAAGGATGCTAATGCCTACTACAGCCAGTCTGAAAAGATTGCCAGTGGTAACACTACTAAGTTGCTGGCACTAGCTAAAAAATATGGTGTAAATAGTAAGCAATACGAAGATGAAAAGAACAAAGAACTGTTAGCTTCATATAAGTCTTATGCTAATCAGTACGCTAAGCAGCAGTTGACCAACAACAGCAAGATTACTTCCATGGTCAGTTCTGGTGCTGACCAACAAACAAAGATATTGGCTGCATTCAACAAGAATAAGAACACGATGTCTCTAGCGCAAATTGATAACACTGCAAAAAACGCTAAGAAAGATTACGATGCTGCAGTCAAGCCAGCACAGCAAGCACGTGATGCCATTATCGATGCTGCTGATACTCGATACAAGAGTACAGTCGCTACAGCTACTCATGAGTACAAAGATACGGGTAGTATTAGCAAGTCTCAGTATGATTCCATCGTTGGGAAGGCACGACAACAACGGGATGACACGTCCTCAGCAGCCAAAGACCAATATTCCAATGTTACGAAACACATCACAAATCAATACAAATCCACAGTTTCTGCCATCTCTAAACAGAAGTCAGAAGCCATCACTCAGCAACAATTACAAGATACTGGTGTATCAACTGAAGCGGCATCACAATCGAAAAGCGTTGTTGGTCATTCAACAAAACAAGCAAACAGCAGTCTGAGAGCTGCCCACCACCAAGCCACTGGCACGAATAGCATTTTCAGCGGTCTAAACAGCTGGTGGAATAAAGTTGTTAAGTTCTTTGGCGGAAGCTCAGCTCCTACTGGCTCTGGAGATTATGGTTATACAGAAATTGGCGGCTTAGCCTACTCCAATGGTGGTGCTGTCAGAAATGGCATGGCATTAGTTGGTGAAGCTGGGCCAGAACTCCAGTACAAACCGGGGTCTGGACAATACAAACTGCTTGGTGAAAATGGACCACAGTTGACTAATGTTGCAAATGGCGACTACATTTTGAACGCTCGAGACACTGCCAAAGTGTTATCCGGTGAATTAGGTCACATCTTGCCCGGTTATTCAAATGGTTTAGGCGATTTGAGCGGCTTTTTCAACGGAATTAAGAGCACAGTGTCCAAGGTTTGGGATAAAGTCAGCAAGTCAGTCAAGGGAATCTTAAAAAAGATTGGCGATCCGCTTAAATTCTTTAATGGCTTGGCTGACAGAATATTCAATGTCAATTCTGTCAAGGACGTAGGCTCAATGGCTCAGCAAACAAGCAAAAGCATGCGAGACCAAGATGTAAAAGGTATAGCTTCTCTGTTCAGCAAGCTCAAGTCATCGGCAAAAGAAATGGAAGAAAGCAGTGTTGCTGGACAACCGCATGCGGCGCAGGCTTGGTTACCGATTGTTGAAAAGCTGATGCAACAGATGGGTGCTAATCCGCCAAATGGAATTGAATCAGAAGCGGCGGCGTTCGTTCGTGAAATCGCACGGGAATCTGGCGGTAACCCAACCATTCGACAAACAGTTTGGGATAAAAACATGGCGAATGGTGACCCAGCAGAAGGATTACTTCAGTTCATTCCTAGTACATTCATGAGTTACGCAGTGCCCGGCCACACCAATATCCTAAATGGTGAGGACCAAATCATGGCGACCATTAATGCTTATATGCATTCAGGTGCATGGGGCAACATTGGTACTGGTGAACAGATTGACTTCCTAGCCAACGGAGCATTAGTCAATCGACCAACTTCAGCCATCATTGGTGAAAATGGTCCAGAATCTGTAATTCCACTAGGTGCAGCTAAAGCATCTCGAGCTTGGCAGTTGTTAGGTCAAGCAATGACAGTAATTAATCGTGGTCAACAGCCTGTTTCTACCACTGATAATAGCGATGTGAGCAGCAAGCTGGACACGTTACATGCTGACTTGGCTGGTTTAACTCAAGCTCTGCAACAGATGGTGGTAGTAAGTGTACTGAATCCTGAAGATGCAGCCAAAGCACTCAACGAGCCACTGACTAAGATTCAAAACACGACAACAAAAATCAATAAAACGCTATCAAGAAACAGCTATCAGAATGGAGGAGCGACAGTAATTGGCTGATAAAGGTATGAGCGTGCTGTTTAATGACATTGATTTGTCACAATGGCTAGGCATTACAGGCATAGACATTGAAGATCTGCCCACAACGACGCCGCAAGCAGTAGATATTGGTTTATCACCTGGGCAGAAAATGCTCAGCAACAAGTGGGGACCACGGACAATCACTCTGGATTACTACCTGCTTGACCAAAGCTATAAACATGATTTAGCTGGTGCATTAGGTTCAAGCAACAATCAACCCGCTCAATTGATTTTGGGCAATGACCCCGACAAGTATTACATGGCAGTGCCAGCTGGTGGTGATTCACAAAAATTAACCCCGATCAATGGCATCGTGTCTGGTGGCAGTCTAACATTTGTTTGCTACGATCCATTTATCTATTCCATGGACACAATCTCAGAAACAAATGATGAAGGGAACTCCATCATTATTGACAATCCGGGCACAGTTGACGCTCCAGTAGATATCTCAGCTGTGATGAACAGTGATAATGGTTACCTGTCGGCACAGATATTAAATGGTGGCAGTGAAGCGGCTGGTGATATAAATGGTCAAGTCAAGCCAAATGGAGACAAAGTCAATGTTGATTTTAACGTTAGTTTTCAAAATGGTAGGCTGATTGGCACACAGAACAAATATCCAACCCATCACTTCCCAACTTCACCAATTAACGGCGTGTGGGCAGTTAAATCAATGGGGAATAAATCAGGAAAAGATGAAGTGGCCTATGTAAATACATTCGGCGTCCCAAGCAACCCGGGTTATGGCCAAATCTATGGTGCAAGTCTCTATTTTCCTTATTCAAAGCCATCGACACATGTTCTCAGCTGGTCAAATTTTGATTTGGACACTAGCTACAACAAGGATAAAAACTATGGTGCTGTTGAAATCAGCTTGGTTGATGCTAATGGTGCTGGCATTGCTGGCTACTACTGGAATAAGGTTCAAGGCACGACAGATCATGTCGATTTACAGCTTTGGGTTGGTGATGATGTGGTAGCTGAATGGAATGATGCCAAAAACACGAGCTGGGTACTGCACGACTATCAAGGCCCTATTCAAATCGAAAAAAATGGGGCTGACATCGTTTTCAGCTTCAAGAATAACACTGATAATAGTGGCTACAAACGCACGTTCCACTATGCAGGTCTAGAAAACACACAAGTGGCAGGCGTTCTCTACTATGCTGGACAGTGGTGTGGGCCAAATGGTGTTTTGCCTATTCTCAACCTTGGATTTGGTTATGTTCAAGGCATTAGCTATTCAACCAAATGGCAAACTACAGCCAATCTATTCTATTCTGGCTCAACTGTTGACTTAATCAGTTCTGATGGTCAGCTGGTAAAAATAGATGTGAATGGGCTTCCAGCTTACGACGTGCTAGATCACTCATCAACCCAATTGCTTGTTCCAGCACAGTCCTCGACAACTATTTATCTCGATTGGTCTGACACAGCCACAGCGCCACAAGTAACGGCAACACTTAGACCTAGATATATTTGATGGGAGATGAAAGCAATTGGTTTACAACAAGCCACAGTTCATTATTCAAGACCCTAACCAAACGGTTTTAGGCTCTACCGCTAACTATTATGATTCAACTCTGACATGGTCATTGAGCACAAACTTTGCAATCTTAACTTTTACACTGCCAGCCAATGATGATGCGTCAGGATTGATGCTTAACAACAATTACATCACGTTTGTTTACCAAAATCGGTCGTGGCGCTTTCAAATTGTAACAGTTGAAGTTGGTGATGATGGCAGCTTTAATGTCACGGCTAATGCTCTAGCCCTTCAATTAATTGATGGTCAAATAGCTGCTGCTGGTGCACCTGCTGACCCACAAACTGCAAGCTATTATGTTGGACAAGCCATTGCTAACACAGGCTGGAAAGTTGGTCGAGACGAAATAGGCAATAGTACGGTGAAGAAGATTAGCTTTTCTGATGCATCGTCTCCAATTGCCCGTCTGTATTCTATTGCTGATACCTTTGGTGTTGAGCTGGATTTCAGAACAGAGCTAGACAATCATTACAATCTGACTGGTAAATATGTAGATATTGTTTCGTCCCTAGGCACTGAACGTCATGACATTATGCTTGGCTGGGGCGAAAACGTAACTTCAATAGAGCGCACGATAGACACATCAAGTCTGGCGACGGCATTAATAGCCACTGGTGCAAGCGGAATCAACCTAACCAGTCTAGACTACACATCAAGTGATGGACGATATAAGTCACCGGCTGGCGTAAGCTACATGATGGACACAGTGGCTAATCAACAGTTGCAAAATGGGGCAGGCTACATCATTGGCACGTATGAAGACGATGGTGCCACAAGTCAACAACAATTAGTTACGGACACAATAGCTCAATTGCAAAAACTTTCAACACCTTCTGTCACGTTCGACACAAAACTGGCTTATCTTCCCGATGATGTGATGATTGGCGACACGCTTTATCTCATCTCAAATGACCCTAACAACATTGTTCGAGACAGTACAAGAGTGGTAGAACTTGACATCTGTCTGGACAATCCAGCAAAAACATCAGCAAAATTTGGTGATTATAAGACACTAGACATTGGAACAAATCTTGACGACATTGTTCAGCTCAAAAAACAAGTTAGTCAAGCTCAGACAACGGCTAGTAATGCTCAATCAACAGCTGAATCAGCAGAAACAGCGGCCAATACAGCTCAAACGATGGCCAATACTGCTCAATCGACAGCTCAAACTGCTAATAGCAATGCTGAATCGGCTCAAAATGCAGCCAATAGTGCTCAATCGACGGCTCAAACTGCTAATAGCGCGGCTGAATCAGCTAAAACAACAGCTAACACGGCTAATAGCATGGCTCAAACGGCCAATAACACAGCTCAAACAGCTCAAACAACGGCGAACACGGCGAATAGTACAGCTCAAACTGCCAATATTACAGCTCAAGCGGCTCAAAAAGCAGTAAATGGAGCCAGCACAATTGCTAATAATGCACTGGCTCTGATTCCGGTCATCTCAACAACAGTTCCAAGCTCGCCACACGAAGGTTTGATATGGTTTGAAGGTGCAGACAGCACACACATCAAGCAGGTTCACCAATACACTGGCGGCAAATGGGTGACTAATGCCATCAATCCTACAGCCTTAAACATTAGCAGCTTGAGTGCATTATCTGCAAACCTAGGCAATGTTACGGCTGGATCATTGAATGCCGTAAATATCACAGGTTCAGACATAACAAATGTCAGCAGCTCTAGTGATTCTGATGGCAATCCGATCACAACAACGCAGACACAGAACAGTGATGGCTATTCAATCGTTACGGACAGATGGAACAATGGCAATGAAATCATTCAGCGAACCGACATTACATCTCTTGGACTGTTCAAAATGATGTGGAATTACAAGTCCAGCTATGATTCAGATAACCCATACACCGGAGCACAGGCAAACGCTGTTATTGATCCAGTCAACAGCTCAATGAGTTTCTACACACCTAGTTTAGGCGACAACTACCTTAACATTCAAGACGCGATTTATAACGTTGGCGACCAAACCTCTTGCGCTTGGTCAGATGGTATGAGCGTTTATAATAACAAGTTTAGCATCGTGAGAAAGGGACATTTCGTGTTTGTGTCAGGGTATGTTCACACGGCTGGGAGCGTATCAGCTGGCTCCAATATCGTTTCCCTCCCATCATGGGCATTGCCGGTAACCGATTTGGTAGTTCCTGCGACTACGGTAAATAGCAATGTTGGTGGAGCGTCGTCAGCTAACTTGTTGCTACAGACTGGTGGATTTCTGACGATTAACTCTGGGACTGTATACAAGTGGGGTTACTTGTCGTTCTCAATTTCGTATGCCGCTACTGACGTGACAAGTTTTATGAATGACTAAAGGAGTGGATATTCAAATGTTCAAGTGGAAGTTAAATGAAGACGGCACTATTGCACACATGGCTGGCAAGAATGCTAAAGTCGATGGCAAAACAGTGATTGAAGCGGAACCGCCAGCGGGTGATTGCATCAAGCCAAAATGGAATGGCACGGAATGGGTAAGCAATGCTACAGCAGATGATTTAGCGGCCTTGAAAATCTTACAAAGCCAATCCAGTCAACCTAGCTCTGAACAATTAGCCATCAATCAATTAGGCATGATGGTGGCTAAACTGTCTGCAAAGGTGGCGAGTGCTAATGCTTGACTTCGTAAAGCTGATGTATTCATGGAATTGCCCAATCGAAGGATATGTAGCCAGTGGGGCAATTACAGAAGATGAGTACGAACAAATCACTGGCAAGCAGTATGTGGAGAAGGGTGATTAAGTGCATTTACTTTTTGGAATGAGTATCGATGAATGGGCTGAAATGTTGTCAGCGCTGGCTGTTATTGTCTCCTGTGGAAGCTGGTTGTTCAAACGTATTGCTCTGGACCCACTGCGAGCTGACATTCAGCTCTTGTCTCAGCAAATCGGTCAACAACTAAAAGTTCATGAAAAAGAGCTGGCAGACCTCGAGGGGCAATTGAAAAGTCATGACCACGAGCTAGATTCGCATTCAGTCCGACTGACAAGATTGGAAGACAGAACAGGGATTAAAGGAGACGACAAGCACAATGAAGATTAATTGGAAAGTGCGATTTTTATCTGTAAAATTTTGGCTAGCTTTAGTGCCGGCTGTTTTGTTGGTTGTGCAGACAGTCGCTGCGGTATTTGGATACAAATGGGACTTTGTTATTTTGAACCAGCAGGTTGCTGCTGTGATTAATTCAATCTTTGCTGTGTTGACTATTCTGGGAGTGACTATTGATCCAACCACTCCTGGCATTGGCGACAGTTCATTAGTTCTTAGTCGTGCATCTCAAGTTGTAGCACCTAGCTCAGCTGTTCAAGTCCCAAATCCCAATCCACAAGGCCAGCAGATTGCTGAAACACCGCTGATTCAGCCCATTTCTGCTGATGACACGAGTGTTTCACATGAAACAGCAGTGAATGGAGCTGATAGCAATGTCAGTCAACATTGATTCAGCAATTGCTTATATGTATCAGCTTCAGAGAAATGGCGTTACCTATTCAATGGATGGCAGCCGAACTGGTTCTGATGGCACAGCAGATTGCTCAGGTGCTGTTTACGCAGCATTAAGAGCAGGTGGAATGCCTAGCGCTGGCTATATACTCAATACTGAATCATTACATTCTTGGCTGTTAGCTAACGGTTGGAAGCGTGTGGCAGATGATAGCGACTGGAATGCACAGCGTGGAGACGTTTTCATCTGGGGAAAGCTGGGTGATTCTGGTGGCGCTGGTGGACATACTGGCATATTCATTGACCACAACAACATCATTCACTGCAATTACAGTCATAATGGCGTATCCATAAACAATCATGATGCTTACTGGGCGGCTGACGGATGCCCATATTTTTATGCATATCGCTATGAAGGTGTGCAAACGTCTGTTCAGCCTGTGGACTACAACGTGGTTACTGCTCTGGGTGGATATAACTCAACTTGGCAAGATGGCTATCAACACCAGTCAAGTCACAATAAATTTAGTTATCAATCGCAGTGGAGAAGCTATGGCATCGTGAGCATTAACGGCCTACCGTACTACAGCTTAGGCGGCGACGAATGGCTCGGTCAGTATGCAACTACACTTGCTGGTGTCTGCCAAATCAACTATGTGCCAGGGTATGGCATCATGGCTATAGACAAGAATGGAAAGCAGATTGCTGGTTCAAATGCCGAGTTTAAGACAGGCACTCGATGGAAATGCAGCAAATATTTAACCAGTGTCAAGGGCCAGTGGTGCTACCAAGTCTCAACAACTGAATTCATACCCATCAGATACGCTGTGGGTTGCGGGGCAAAATACTGACTTCAGGTATGGCATTTTGAATAATTTGTGTTATAGTAAAGATGCTGAGCAATCAGCAAAGTCACTTCCTCCGAAGTGATCGATATACCGACGTCAGCCTCTAGCGGAAACTAGGGGCTCTTTTTTTGTTTGCACAAAAAAACACTCCCGCTAGCAGGGAGTGCTGTATCAAGACTGATCGTCCCCTTAGGAAGGACGACCATTTAGAGGCTTATGATAACCTCAACTAATACTATATCAGAGAGAAAGAAAAAAATCAATAAAAAAATGGCCCCGAAGGACCATCTTTTTGACTACCGTTAACTAATTACTTAGCGTTCCAATAACCATAGTCAGTGCGAACCCATTGGTCGCCACCAACATTGTAGTAGGACTTACCGTCCTTCAATGTCTTGACGCCAAAGGTCGTCCAAGTTGATCCAGCAGGAATCAACTTTTGAACCTTCAGATCACTGTTATAAACAGCGATAGACCAAGTAGGGTTAGAAGGGTACTTAACAGTGAATACACCAGCCTGATTAGATACAGCTGTTGAAGAAACATCACTCGCCTTAACATATTGCTTACCACCTAAATTGTAAGCAAGTACAGTACCAGCTGAGTTCTTTACAACGCCGTAAACCTTCCAAGCAGAACCATAATCCAAAGTCTTACCAGTTGAAGTAGTGGTAGTAGGATCGCTATAAACTGTAGTACCCTGACCATTGACGACGTTTGCCGTGCCAGTAGCAGCAGACTCAGCATAATCGCCAACTACAACTTTGCGAGCAACATACCAGTTCGTCTTCGTCTCCGTCTTCGTCTTATCGCCCGGAACCGTAACCGTAGCCGTAACCTTGCGAAGAGAAACGGTTGGAGTCACTCCTGCGGTTGTAAGTGAAGCGGCAACATCATCGCTCAAGCTGAACAAAGCATAATAAGTTCCAGGGGTCTTGAACGTTGAACCAGTAATCCCCCCGTCAAGCTGCTTGATATCATAATAAGGATTAGATGATTGAGTAAAGCCTACAAAAATTGGTAAACCAGTTGCGAAATCAGAAGGAACAGCATCACGAGTGGAACCGTCTGAAAGTGCAAACTTAGTTGAGCCAACAATTGATGCAACCGTTTGGAAAGGTGTGACAGAAGAACCGTTTGCTACGGTCGCATCACTGACACTGGAAACCCCGGAAACTGTAGCAGTAGCGGCAGGAACCGTCAAAGTAACAGTTTTAGAAGCAAGCGCTGGAGTATCATACGTACCAGAAGGATTTGCGTTGAACAAATAAACGGTCGCTGTATAGGTACCAGCCCCACGCGCATATAAGTCATAGGCAACCTGACTAGCAGGATAACCTTCATATCCAGAGAACACAACCTGCACATAGTAATTCTTGAACTCAGAAGGCAGATCTCCGTTGGTCAACAGAGTGCCAAGAAAGTGGTTCGGACCACTTCTCCGCCCCGCAAGGGATTCAGGAGCAGTGATAGCCGATTCACCAGAGACAAACTCAAACAGATTTTTTTGGCTAGTCGTTGTTGAATCCTTAAAGTAACGATTCAACACTTTTTGAGCATCGGTAGTTGTAGCAGCTTGTACTACAGCAGGTGAAGCAATCGAGCTAACTACTGGTGCAGCGATCGGGGCTACTGCCAACAAGGCAGCGGCTACAGCACCGAAGTACTTAACTTTTGAAAATTTCTTCATGTGGTATTCCTCCTAAAGTAAATTGTAATTGATTAGCAGGTGAAGCGAAACCATAAAGGCACCGCTTTACCAACTTCAACAATGAGTTTAGCACAGTAATGTTCAAAAGCCAACTGTTGCTCGAAAAAAGGCGAAAAATATTTTATGCTTTTTTTTGCTTTGTTTTAAACATTCTAAAATTTTAGCTTGAATTCAGCTGGCTAGTGCGATATATTTAAGCAGGTATCGAGGTTCTAAAGATTATTCCTATCATGTGGGAATTTCCCTGGCTGTTTGCTGGGGAATTTTTTTGTTGACCACGGACTTGACCACACTCTGCTTTTACTCAGTTTGTGCGTGGAGAACAATTGTTGAACAATCTTGATGCTGACCCTACATAGCCTGCTGGCATGGAGGGGTTTAATAATGGCTTCCATTAAGGATTACAAAACTGAGAATGGCAAACACCGTTGGAAAGCAACAGTTTACATCGGTGTTGATCCAAAAACCGGACGCAAGAAATATGCAGTTAGAGGTGGTAAAACAACTAGGCAAGAGGCAATCAGTGCAGGCAAAGAACTTGAAAAGGCAGTGCAAAATGGTGAATTAACAGCTTCCCCTCAAAAAGCCGAGGTCAAACGAAAGTTTAAAGACGTTTGTCACGAATGGTTAAAAGCCTATCAACTTACAGTCAGAGAAAGCAGTTGGTCAAAGACACGAGACTGTTTTAATCTGCATATCTTGCCTGATCTTGGTGATATGTACATTGACCAGATCACGGCACACGATTTACAGGCTGTCGTACAGAAGTGGTACAAAGAATCGCCAACCAATTTCAAACGTTACTTTCGACATGCTAAGCGTGTACTGAACTATGCTGAGATGCAAGACTACATTCTCAAGAACCCAGCCAGAAAAGTGATTGTTCCTAGGGAGCAAGAAAAAGTAGGTGCAATTAACGACTTTTGGGATAGACATCAGCTCATAGCCTTTTTCAATTGCATTAATCCAGACCGTGAGCTGTATAAATATGTACTGTTTCGCATCCTGGCTTATGCTGGGTTACGGATTGGTGAAGCAATGGCACTTGAATGGGAAGACATAGACTTTCGCAAGCGAATAATTAGTGTCAACAAGACGTTCTCTCTTGGACTCCATGGCAGGCTAGTTGTTGATCCACCAAAGACCAGAGCCAGTAGAAGAGCTGTGCCCGTTGATGTGGAAACAATTAATTGGCTAAAGCGCTGGCGAATGGAGCAGGCAGATTACGTCTATGGCTACGTCAGACTGGCAGACCATCATCAATTGCTGTTCACAACCAAAGTTGGTAAGCCGTTCAGAGTCGATAAGCCGAGAATGTGGTTGAGCACTATTATTCGAAACAACAATCTGACCCCCGTCATATCATTGCACAAGTTCCGAAAGAGCTACATTTCCAACCTGCTGATTGCTGGTGTGGCAGTGTCTACGGTTCAAAAACTGGTCGGTCATACTGATCCAACAATCACTCTCCAGATTTATGCTCGTGTGCATCAAGAACAGGAATTTGAAGCAGCAGACAAGTTGGCAGAGTACTTAAAAACGGGCAAAAAATAACGGCTCTATCGTTACGGTCCCAACTGATCGAGCTTGTGGAGATAACATGAGGGATAACATGGGAGACAACATGAGCCAGCAAGTAAAAAATAGGTTGTTTCAGAAAGGAATTGCCTTAAATTCCATTCAAGCGTATGATGTCTATGAATCATTCGTGAGGAACGGGTAAAGCGCGGTCAAGTCAGCGAGAGCGGGAGAGTGCAAGCCGCCCACGACCAGCGCACGGCACCCGGGAGCGAAGAACAAACGAAGCGCACAGGGCGCAGTCCTGTGAAGTAGGGTGGAACCGCGGTTTGAAGCCGTCCCTACACTACCATTTGGCGTAGTGTAGGGACGGTTTTTGTGTCCCCCCGCGAGGCCGGAAGAGGAGAATTTTATGGCTAAGAAGTTGGACATTCAAGATATGATCTCGACCTTACAGCACTTCTGGGCGAGCAAGGGCTGTATGTTAATGGAGGCCTATGACGTGGAGAAGGGCGCGGGCACGATGAGTCCCTATACCTTCCTGCGGGCGGTCGGCCCCGAACCGTGGAACGCGGCATACGTGGAACCGTCCCGGCGGCCGGCAGACGGCCGGTATGGTGAAAACCCGAACCGGTTGTACCAGCACCACCAGTTTCAGGTGGTCATGAAGCCTTCTCCCAAAGAAATTCAGGAATATTATCTGGATTCTCTGCGGGCGCTGGGCATCGAACCTTTGGAACACGATATCCGGTTTGTTGAAGACAACTGGGAGAACCCGTCCATGGGCTGTGCCGGGGTTGGCTGGGAAGTCTGGCTGGACGGCATGGAAGTGTCCCAATTTACGTATTTCCAAGTGGTTGGCGGCCTGAATGTTTCCCCCGTCACCAGTGAGCTGACCTATGGGATCGAACGGCTGGCGTCCTATATTCAAGACGTGAATTCCGTTTTCGATCTGGAATGGGGCGACGGTGTCCTGTACGGTGACATTTTTAAGGAACCGGAGTACGAACATTCCAAGTATGCGTTTGAAGAAAGCGACCAGGACATGCTGCTGAAGTTCTTCAATGATTATGAAAAGGAAGCCCACCGCCTGATCAAGCTGGGTTTGGTCCACCCCGCGTATGACTATATTCTCAAATGTTCCCACACGTTCAATCTGCTGGACGCCCGGGGCGCGGTCTCGGTAACCGAACGCGCCGGCTATTTAGCCCGGATCCGCAAGATGGCGCACTTGGTTGCTAAGGCGTTTGTGGCCGAACGGGAGAAGCGCGGGTTCCCGCTGTTGAAGCATGCTCAGGAAAATGCCGCAAAGGAGGTCGAATAAGATGACGACACATAATTACTTACTCGAAATTGGTTTAGAGGATATGCCGGCCCACGTGGTGGTCCCCAGTGTCCGCCAACTCCACGACCGCATGGCCGCTTTTCTGAAGGACAATCGCTTAGCCTTTGCCGACATTAAAGAGTATGCCACCCCGCGGCGTTTAGCTTTATTGGTCAGCGGTTTGGCAGACAAGCAGACTGACGAGAGTACGGAAAACCGCGGCCCGGCGATGAAGATCGCTAAGGACGCCGACGGCAACTGGACCAAGGCGGCCCAAGGCTTTGCCCGCGGTCAAGGCGGTACTGTGGATGACCTGGAAGAACGCGACGTTAAAGGTACGCCCTACGTTTTCTACCAGAAAAACATCATCGGTCAGCCGGTTGCAGATGTTCTGCCCAAGGTCACGGAGATCATTGAAGCCATGACTTTCCCGACGCGGATGCACTGGAGCCACTATGACTTCGAATATATCCGGCCGATCCACTGGTTCGTTTCGCTGCTGGATGACAAGATAGTGCCATTCAAGGTCCTCGACGTTGAGGCCGGCCGCACCACCCAGGGACACCGATTCCTTGGTCACGCGGTGGACCTGCAAACCGCCACGGACTATGAAGACGCCTTGGCCGACCAATTTGTCATTGTTGACGAGCAGAAGCGCGGCGACGTGATCAAAGCCCAGGTGAAGCAGATCGCCGACGAACACGGCTGGCGCATTGTACTGAACCGGGACTTGTTTGAAGAAGTCACCAACCTGGTAGAATATCCCACGGCCTTTGCCGGTCAATTCGACAAGAAGTATCTGGAATTGCCCGATGCCGTCTTAATCACTTCCATGCGCGACAATCAGCGGTATTTCTACGTCACCGATCATGATGGTCAACTTCTGCCGGATTTTGTCGCCGTTCGCAACGGCAACCGGGAATACCTGGAGAATGTCGTCAAGGGGAACGAAAAGGTCCTTGTCGCCCGGTTGGAAGACGCGGTATTCTTCTATGAAGAGGACCAGCAGCATAGTATTGCCGATTACGTGGAGAAACTGAAGACGGTCATGTTCCACGACAAGATCGGCTCGATGTATGAAAAGATGCAGCGGGTCGCCGGCATTGCCCGTTATTTGGGCAAGCGATTCGACTTGAGCGAAGCAGAACTCGCCGATTTGGACCGGGCCGCCCACATCTACAAATTCGACCTGGTCACCAGCATGGTCGGTGAATTTCCTGAATTGCAGGGCACGATGGGGGAGATTTACGCTAACCTGGCCGGTGAAAAAGAAGATGTTGCCAAGGCCATCCGGGAACACTACATGCCTACGTCGGCCGATGGCAAATTGCCAGCGTCTAAAATTGGCAGTGTGCTAGCGATTGCCGATAAGATGGATACGATCATGACCTTCTTTGGCGCCGGAATGGTGCCCAGCGGGTCCAATGATCCCTATGCACTGCGCCGGCAAGCCTATGGCATCATTCGCATCCTGCAGGACCACAAGTGGCACTTCCCGCTGCTTCGGATCCAAGCCGCGATCGTCAGCCAGTTCCAAGAAAAGAATCAAGTGCCGCATCTGCACCTGGACAAGGTTAAAGGCCTGAACGACTTCTTTGTCGATCGGGTGAAGCAGTTCTTCAGTACGAAAGATACGCGGCACGATATCGTCGATGCCGTTACGGCCAATCAAGATGTCGATCCCGAGGATATGTTCGCTGCCGCCAATGTACTCACCGATCAGGTCGACAAAGAGTCCTTCAAGCCGACTGTGGAAGCCTTGACGCGGGTGTTACACTTGGCCCGGAAGTCCAAAGACGCCGGTGCCCAAGTCGACCCGAGTCTGTTCCAGAACCCTTCCGAACAAAAACTGCATGATGCGGTGGAGACGTTACAAGCCGATGCGCCGCAATTATCAATCGCGGAATTGTATCAGCGCCTGCAAGATCTGCGGCCAATCATCAACGAGTACTTTGAAGAGAACATGGTCATGGACAAGGATCCCAAGATTCGGGATAACCGCCTGCACCAGCTCGCCCAAATTCGAGACATCGCTAAGTTCTTTGGTAATTTGGATGGTTTGATTGTAAAATAGATATAACGCTTTTTCCGAGCGGACTGGGACAAGACTCAATTTTCAAACGTACGGCGTGCCAATGCTCCGCAAGCTGCGGCAAAATTGGCACGCCGTACGAAGAAAGAGTCTCGTCCCGGTCCCTTTTCTCACTGATCCAAACAGAAAGGAGTCCGCCCATGGCCCAAAGAATACCGGAAGACGTCATTGAAGGTATCCGCCAGAAGGCCAATATCCTCGATATCGTTGGCCAATATGTCCAGTTGCGCAAGCAAGGCCGCAATTACTTCGGCCTCTGTCCGTTCCATGAAGAGAAGACCCCGTCATTCTCTGTCGCTCCGGACAAACAGATCTTCCACTGTTTCAGTTGCGGCCGGGGCGGTAATGTCTTCAAGTTCATCATGGACATTGAAGACCTGTCGTTCCCAGAGTCGGTGGCGAAAGTCGCCGAGATGATTGGTGAAAAACTGCCGGATGAATACGTAGGGCCGGCGACACCCGCGGATCCGGAAATTTCTCAGTTGCGCCAGATGCACACTCAAGCGGCGGCTTTTTATCACCATATTCTGGTCAATACCCAGGTGGGTGAAACGGCCCTGGCGTATCTGCACCAGCGGGGGATGGCCGATGATTTGATCGAGACGTTCAATATCGGCTTTGCCCCGGATACCGGTGACGTGCTGTGGCAGTATTTGCACGAGCATTATGATGACGATCTGCTGCGGACATCGGGTCTGTTCACTGAGCAGGATGATGGCCATTTGCGAGATCGGTTCTATAATCGAGTGATGTTCCCGGTGCGGGATCAGGGCGGCCAGGTGGTGGCCTTTTCTGGGCGGATTCTGACCAAGGCCGACAATGCCCCGAAATACTTGAACAGTCCGGAAACAAAACTGTTTGCGAAGCGGCAGGTGCTGTTCAATCTGGATCAGGCCAAGACCAAGATTCGGGATGACCACCGAGCGATTCTTTTTGAAGGATTCATGGATGTGATTTCGGCTTACAGTGCCGGGGTAACAAATGGCGTGGCCTCCATGGGGACCAGCCTCACGGATCAGCAGATTTACGACCTGCGGCGGTTAACGGACAGTCTCGTAATTTGTTACGATGGCGATGCCCCGGGAATTGCGGCGGCCAAACGGGCAATGGGACTTTTGGGCGGCGACCAAGGTTTTAACGTCAGCGCCGTCGTCCTCCCCGATGGTATGGATCCGGATGAATTTGTGCAAAAGCGGGGCGCAGAGGCCTTCCAAAAACAGATCACGGAACATCGGTTGACGCCGACCGGCTTCGGTTTACGGGAGCTGGCCAGCCGCAGTGACTTGACTGGGGACGCCGCTCGGGCGGATTACACCGATGCCGCCTTGACGATCATTGCCCAGGACCCGTCGCCGGTGGAACGAGACGTGCATCTGCGCGGTTTGAGCAAACAGCTGGGGGTTGATTTAGGGGCGCTCCAGGCGTCCTTAATTCAAATCCAAACGGAGCTGCCCAAACAGCGGCCGCGCCAAACAGAACGACGCCAATCCGCCCCCATGGATTATGGTCCGCTGCCGCCGCCCCCGGCGATGCCCGAGCAGCCGCGGCTGTCGCTGGTGGAGCGGACAGAACAGGACCTGCTGGCATTGATGATGGCCCATCCGGAAGTGGTGGACCTAGTCCAGGGCAAGTCGGATGGCACTTTTGAATTCGTGGATGTCAATTATCAGACGCTGTACTTGCTGTGGCAGGATTACTTGGCATCAGGTCATTCAGCCGGTGACGTGGCCGGCTTCAACGACTTCGTTCCAGATGCGGAAAACGCGCTGCTCACGCAAATTGAGATGCGCGACTTGCCCACTGATTATTCGGAAGAACAGGTGACGGACTATCTGCACATCCTGTCCCGGCACCCGCTGCAGACTGAGTTGCATACCTTGCAGCAGCAGCTGCACCAAGCCCATGATAACGGCGACGGCGAACGTGAATTAGCAGTCGCTATGCAGATCATTCAGTTGCAGCAGCAATTGAAGGGGAGACCAGGACCGGTTTCCTGACCCAATTGTGCCGCCGACTTGCATCGGTGGCACAATTGGTGTATATTATATATGTGTATTTTTACGCCCATTTTTATTGAGGGGGATTGCTTGATGGCTAAAGAAACCAATACGGTATCCAAGAAAGACTTGACCAAGGCCGTGACTGCCTTAGTTAAGGAGTACCGACCCAAGAAGCAAATCACAAATGAAGAACTCGTTGAAAGAATTGTGAAACCCTTCAAACTCGAGTCCAACGACATTGATGATGTGATGCAGAAGGTCGAAGACAACGGCATCAGCATCGTTGACGAGAATGGCGAACCAGCTGAACGGAGCCTGAAGAAAGAAAAGGCTGTTTCGAAGAAGGAATTGCGTGATTTGTCCGCGCCCACTGGCGTGAAGATCAACGATCCTGTACGCATGTATCTGAAGGAAATCGGCCGGGTGCCGCTGTTAACTGCGGACGAAGAAGTCGAATTAGCCCTGAAGATCGAACAGGGCGATGAAGAAGCCAAGCAGCGGTTAGCAGAAGCCAACTTACGCTTGGTGGTTTCCATTGCCAAGCGTTACGTCGGCCGGGGCATGCAGTTCCTGGACCTGATCCAGGAAGGGAACATGGGCTTAATGAAGGCCGTCGAGAAATTCGACTACCGCAAAGGGTTCAAGTTCTCCACTTACGCCACGTGGTGGATTCGCCAGGCGATTACCCGGGCGATTGCCGACCAGGCGCGGACCATTCGGATCCCAGTCCACATGGTTGAAACCATCAATAAACTGATTCGGATCCAGCGGCAGCTGTTGCAAGATCTAGGCCGGGAACCAACACCGGAAGAAATTGGTGCCGAGATGGATCTGCCTACGGAGAAGGTGCGGGAAATCTTGAAGATTGCCCAAGAACCAGTTTCTCTGGAGACACCCATCGGCGAAGAGGATGATTCCCACTTAGGGGACTTCATCGAGGACCACGACGCCACCAGTCCGGAAGAGCATGCGTCTAACGAACTGCTCAAGGAACAGTTGGAGAGCGTTCTGGACACGTTGACTGATCGGGAAGAAAACGTTCTGCGGTTGCGCTTCGGCTTGGATGATGGTCGGACCCGCACTCTGGAGGAAGTCGGCAAAGTATTCGGCGTCACCAGAGAACGAATTCGCCAAATCGAGGCCAAGGCCCTGCGCAAGCTGCGCCACCCGTCTCGCTCGAAACAATTGAAGGATTTCTTGGATTAAACCAGGCGGAAAGAGCAGGGCCGGCAGGCGTTGCTCTTTCCTTTTTCTTTACCGTCATCAGCCCGAGTTTTGGTACAATATAATTAACATGTGACATTGGGGGCGGCATGATGATGGTGAAAGAAGACTTGCAGACAGTGACGGAGACTGCTCAGACTCTGGGTATCTCGGCTGACCGGTTACGACGGTTATCCGCAGCCATGGAAGAAAATGGGGCAGCCTTCCCCCGCAATAACCGGCGCGGCCGGCTTTACTCGGCAACGGCGATTCAACAGCTTACCGCCATCACCCAGCGGGTAAGCACTGAACATTTGTCCATCCAGGCGGCGGTACGCGCGGTGCTGGCACCAGTGAATCGTGCCGCCGAGCCCGCCGCCGATTTGGCCGTGACCGTCCAGAACCAGCAGGAAGAAATCAACCAGCTGCGCCAGCTCGTCTCCACAGTGATTGAGCAAAATACGCGAATCCTGGAAATGCTGCATCAGGTGGATCCGAATTTGGCCGATCAGGTCAAAGCGGTGGAGAAGCGTGACGTCACGACTCGGCCAACTGAAATTAGTGCCGCCCCGCCTGCATCTGCCAAACCGCGGACGCACACCTATTTGGATCCCCACGCCGCGGAAGTCGCCGTGGAACACAATGATCGGCCCAAGACCTTAGCGGACATGCAGCTGCCGGCGGATGACCATCCAAAGCGTTCTTGGTGGGAACGCTTTCGACGCTAACCACTGTACCTTTTTGGTAATGATGCTATAATATTGTCAAAGGCATGAGAGAAAATGGAGTGATTTTTATGGATAGTGACAATCCTGGACCGTTACCGGACCCGGCGCATCGCTGGGCATTGATGGCGGTATTGTATGCACTGTTGAGTCTTGTGGGGATCGGCGCCCTGTTTTATGATGCGTTGGTCCAAAAGGACGGCGTGGACGGTTTGATCGTCGTCGGCACCGTGGTTGCGCTGACGGCAGCGCTGGGAAACTGGCAGCTTTACCGGCGGACCCACCGGACGCGTGATGCTCACCATATTTTGCTGTGATTTTTCTTATTTTATTGCCCGCGGCCGGTTGCCGCGGGCTTTTTTTGGTATACTGAGTATACTATTTGTATCAAGAGAAAGTGGAGGCCTTTTTTGTGACGCAAGACAAACACACCGCAACGTTATTGTCCGATCGGCTCGCGGTCGTGGCTCAATTTATCCCCCAAGATGCCGTCGTGGCAGATATCGGGACCGATCATGCCTACTTGCCGATTTATCTCATCCATGAAGGGGTGTCTCCCCGCGTTGTCGCCAGCGATGTTGGGGCCGGCCCGGTAGCCAGTGCCACCCGCAATGTGACTGAAGCCCAAGTGACCAGCCAAGTCAGTGTCCGCCAAGGCGACGGACTCAGCACGCTGACGGCGGATGACGGCATCACCTGTGTTGTCATTGCCGGTATGGGCGGGGCGCTGATCACCGATATTTTGGAGGCCGGCCAGTCTGACTTGCAGCACACCGAACGGTTGATTTTGCAGCCGAATATCGGCAGTGACCGGGTGCGCACCTGGTTGGTGCAGCACCGGTACAGCATCAATGCGGAACGGATCATCGACGAAGATCACCATATTTATGAAATTATTGTCGCCGACCCGGTCCAAGAAGCCGTGACGCTGGCGCCAGCTGATATTTTAATGGGACCGCATCTGCGTCAGGAAAAGAGCGAAGTCTGGCGCCGTTATTGGCAGGATCGCCACGACCACAACCAAGAATTATTAGCCGATCTGCGACAGGCCCAAACGGATCAATCGGAAAAGGCTGATCAAGTGAAAGAAGAACAGCAAATGATTGAGAAGGAGTTAGCCTAATGACCACTGTCCAAGATATTATCAATCGCAGCGACCGCTTTGCACCGCGGTATTTACGGGAAGGAAATGACCCCACCGGATTTCAGCTGGGGGATCGGCAAGCCGTCGTGCACCGCGTACTCGTCACCCTGGATGTCCGGCCGGAAGTGGTGGATTACGCAATTGCCCAAAATATTGATTTAATTTGGGCCCACCACCCGATGATCTTCCGCCCAGCGCGCAATCTGGACTTGGCTGATCCGCAGAATCGAATGTATGCCAGTTTGCTGACCCACGGCATCAGCGTATTTGCCGCCCATACCAACTTGGATAAAGCAGTGGGCGGCATGAACGATTGGCTGGCAGCGGCCATTGGCTTGCAGGATGTGCAGCCGTTTGCCCGGAGCAACGATGATCCGCTGGAAAAATTGATCGTCTTCACCCCAGCGGACAACGCCGATGTGATGCGCCATGCGCTGGCGGCGGCCGGCGCCGGTCAGATCGGCGATTACAGCGGGGCGTCCTTTACCAATGACGGCGAAGGCCGCTTCACGCCTGAAGCGGGTGCTCATCCGGCGATTGGCGCGGTCGCCAAACCGGAAGTCGTGCATGAAAGCCGCGTCGAAGTAATTTTCCCCCATTCGCTGCGGGCTGATGTTTTGCTGGCCATGCATGAAGTCCACCCCTATGAAGAACCCGCTTATGATATCTTCACTGAAGCTTATCCGGCGCAGCATATCGGTATCGGCCGGATCGGCACACTGCCCCAGGCGCTGACTGTTCGCGATTTGGCAGACCATATTAAACAGGTCTTCGCTTTGCAGGGTCTGCGCGTGGTGGCTAAAGATCTGCAAAGATCCATCCGTCGGGTGGCAGTCGTTGGCGGTGACGGCGGTAAATTCTTCCATCAGGCCCAAGCGGCTGGTGCTGAAGCCTTTGTGACCGGGGATGTGTATTACCATACCGGCCACGACATGCTAGCGGCGGATTTGCCGGTGATCGATCCTGGTCACCACATTGAAAGTATCGTCATTCCCCAGATGAGCGAAAAGCTCGCCGCTTGGGCGGATGAGAACCACTGGGACATCACGGTGATGCCATCACCGCTGTCCACCGACCCCTTTACATTTCTCTAATTCCATTAATTCAGAAAGCAGGTTGCTACTTATGGCAGACACCAAGTATCCCACTTTAATTCCCCGTTTTTTACGTTACGTCAAGATCAATACTCGTTCTGATGAGAAATCAACGACTATCCCGAGTGCAGAGCGGGAAGTTAAATTCCTGCACCAACTGGTTGATGAATTAAAAGAAATTGGGTTATCCGATGCCCGGTATAACGATGCCAACGGATACGTCACGGCAACAATTCCCGGCAATACGGACCACCAGGTGCCGACCATCGGCTTTTTGGCCCACGTGGATACGGCGGATTTTAATGCGGAAGGCGTCAAACCGCAGATCGTCGAAAACTATGACGGCCATTCCGTAATCAAGTTGGACCCTGCCGGAGAATATACGCTGGATCCGAAAGATTTCCCGGCTTTAAAGAATTACGCAGGCCATACGTTGATTACCACCGACGGCACGACTTTGCTGGGGTCAGACGACAAGTCCGGCGTCGCTGAGATCTTCAGCCTGGCCGAGTATTTACTGGCTCATCCGGAGATCAAACACGGCGATATCCGCATCGGTTTCGGTCCGGACGAAGAAATCGGCACCGGTGCCGATCATTTCGACGTCAAGGATTTTGCGGCCGACTTTGCTTACACCGTTGACGGCGGGCCATTGGGCGAGCTGGAATATGAAACCTTCTCCGCCGCCTCGCTGCACGTAGCAATCAAGGGTAAGAATGTTCATCCTTCCACGGCCTACCACACGATGATCAACGCCATTCAATTGGGCATCGATTTTCAAAATAATTTACCCCAAGATGAAGTACCCGAAGAAACCCGGGGCCGCGCCGGCTTCTTCCATCTGCTATCCTTCGAGGGGACTCCGGATCACGCCGAACTGGATTACATCATCCGTGACTTCGAACGGGCCGGCCTGGAAGAGCGCAAGCAAAAGGCCCAGGCCATTGCTGACAAGCTGAATGCCCGCTTGGATGAACCCCGGGTGACTGTGACAATGCACGACCAGTATTACAATATGATCGACGTCATGAAGGACCACATGGACGTGGTCCGCTTGGCGGAACAGGCGATGCACAATCTGGACATCACCCCGGATGAAACTCCGGTCCGCGGCGGCACCGACGGGTCCAAGCTGTCCTTCATGGGCCTGCCGACTCCGAACTTGTTCGCCGGCGGCGAGAATATGCACGGCCGCTTCGAGTTTGTTTCTGAACAAACGATGGCTAAAGCCGTGGATGTCTTGTTAGAAATTGTTCAACTGAACGCCGCTAAATAATTAGTGAAACACTCGGCACGCAACGGCCACGCTGCGTGCCTTTTTTGACCCGCGGAAGAAACCAAATTTCGCCCTCGAAAATAATTCTTGTTATCCGTTGAATTTGTATTTCTATCCTGTATAATTTGAGTTGTAAGGGGTTGCAATAATAAAAAATAGACCAGCTCTCCTGAACTGGTCTATACTGTGAAAACAAGGCGCCAATTAATTACAAATATTCTTCAGTGCGCACCTTAATCAACAAAGGGGAGAAGGTGGGTTGACTCTTGATCCGCTGTTTGGCAATATCGGCTGCGGCTTCCGCGTCCGCGGCATCCGTGGTGAAGTACAGTTCTATACCTTTCTTCTTTTCAAACTTAAAAGATGGATCGGACTGGGCTTCTAAAAAGTCGATAATCTGCTGCTGCATCAAGGGACTGAGCACAATAATCATCACGGGTAGCTCCTTTCATGTAGTGAATACGTTCACTACAACATAGTGTAGCATGTTCTTCAGGGGAAAATCATGACTAGAAGGGGTGTTTTCTGATGGATCACATCACTAAGTTTGTCGAAGAGAAAATTGCACCGCCGTTAATTAAGTTCTCCCAATACCGCTATATTCAAGTGATTCAGCGGACTGGGCTGGGGATCATGAGCCTCTTGATCATCGGCTCCATCTTTACGCTATTATCCGCCTTCCCAGTCCCGGCGTACCAAAACTTCATCGGCGGGTTCAAAACGACGCTGGCCTCGGCCGCCGGGGTCGGCACCGCCTTTATCGCCCTCTATACCGTCATCACCACCTCATATGCGCTGGTGGAATGGTATAACAAAAACAAGGGGGAAAAGACGGATATTATTCAACCGATGATTCTGGCCGTTGCATCGTATCTGTTGATCAACCCGGTTCAAACAGTGAATACCCTGGTTAAAGGCAGCAAGACGCCGGTGCCGTTTGCCGGTTTACCAGTCACTTATATGGGCGCGATCGGCGTCTTTTCTGCCATCATGGTCGGGATCCTCAGCGTCGAAATGTACCGTTTCTTCATTCGCCGGCACTGGACGATCAAACTGCCGGAAAATGTGCCGCCCATGGTCTCCAGTTCCTTCAGTGCCTTGATTCCAGCCTCCTGTGTGATCATTATCTGGTGGCTGTTCCGCTTCGTCTTGAATCTGGATTTGCCGAAACTGATCTCGGATATCTTCCAACCGCTGGTCGTTGTCGGGGATACGCCTTGGGCCGTTCTGGTGGCCACGTTCCTGAACCGGATTCTGTGGTCCGTCGGGATCCACGGTGGGAATATCGTCAGCGGTGTGGCCGGCACGTTCTGGACCCAAATGTTCACCGCCAACCAGACCGCGTTCCAAGCTGGTAAGGCACTGCCTTACACCTTCACCAGCGTCTTAATGGATAACTACATCTGGACCGGTGTCTTCCCGTTGGCTGTCGTCCTGCTCACCTGCAAGTCGCAACGGTTGAAAAAAATGGGCTGGCTGGCCCTGCCAGCGGCGATTTTCAACATCGGTGAACCGCTGATTTTTGGACTGCCGATCATGCTCAATCCGTTGATGATGATTCCGTTTATTCTGTCTTCCTTCATCGTCGCCATTGTGGCCGTGATCATGGTGCCGCTGCACTGGCTGCCCATCCCAGTGCTGACGATCCCGTGGATCACCCCGGCACCCATCAAAGCCTTTCTTTCCACGAACGGCAGTTGGGCGGCCGTGGCCTTCGTTGTCGTCGGCTGGCTATTCTCCATGGCCGTATTCTATCCCTTTGTGAAAGCAATGGACAACGCGGAATTGAAGGGCGAGCTGCTGGACGACGATACGGATAAAGTGGCAACAACCAAGTAAGGTCATGTTCGGGGCAGGCAGAAATGCCTGCTCCTTTTTGTTCAAGACTTGCGGTCTGAAGTCAAGAAGGTGCAGGAAGAAAATTGATGGTTAGTAAGAGCTTATGGCGTATACCTCCCCCAGCCCAGGAACGTGATG
>NZ_AUEH01000010.1 GCF_000425885.1 Schleiferilactobacillus harbinensis DSM 16991 | reverse complement strand
ACGACGAAGAAAGCGATTCGATTGTCGACCTTGTATTTGTTGTAACGCCGACCCGCACAAGGTTCCAAATCTACACAGAAAATGTGATAGCCAAGGCCAAGCGCATCTCTATGGGAACGTATGAGATGGCACTAAATCGGTATCCAACTATTCCAGAAGGACCATTTGATTAGGAAAGTTCTTGGATCAAAAATGGCAGCCCCTGCGGACTGCCAAAATCAGTAACTAATTCGCCCCTAATTGGGGAACAACACGAGAACGACCTTTTAATATTTGAGCTGTCCACTTGACGGGGCACCGCCCCACCGGCCAGAATGCGGGTATTTTCTTACCCCTTGGGCAGCAGCCCCAGGGTCGTGGTCAATTGCCAAGTCGCCAGCAAATCGCGGTGCGTGATCGTCGGGCCGGTCACTGCGCGGTCATCCCGCTGGCGCGCATCAACGAAGAGACGGTAGTCCTGATTCCGCTGGGTCGTCAGCGTCAGCGGTCCAGTCGGCAGCTGAATGGTCACCTCGTCAAACAGCGGAATACCGAAGACGTAATCACCAAAGCCCGGCCGCAGCGGATACAAGCCCAGCGCCGACCAGATATACCAGCTGCTCATGGAGCCATTATCTTCGTCTCCGGGGAAGCCCGCCGGTCCGGCATTGAACGCATGCAGCAGCAACTGCTTGACCAGCAGCTCTGTACTGGCCGGCTCGCCGGCCAGGGCAAAGAGATAGGGAATATGGAAGCTGGGCTGGTTGGAAATGGCGATCTGGCCGAAATCAATGGCACTCATTTCGGCCATTTCGTGGATCACCCCGTGGTAGCTGCCCACATTATAGCGTGGTGCGGCGTTGGCCAGGGTGTGCAGAGTATGGAGGAAGGCCTGCGGCCCGCCGGCCAGGTCGATCAGTCCAGGGATATCCTGATAGACGGCGAAGCTGTTTTGCCATGCACTGCCTTCAGTGAATCCCTGGCCCCACGTGTAGGGATTGAAGCTGTTTAAGAATGTCCCGGTGCGCGACTTGGGGTGCATCAGCCCAAATTTTGGGTCGAACAAATGCCGATAGTTCTGGCCCCGGGGGGCGTAATCCTCGGCAATGTCCGGCCGCTGCAATTTTGTGGCCACCACGCCGATCAGGGCGTCCGAATAGGCGTAATCCAAAGTCTGGTTGACGCTTTCGGGAATATCTGCTGGCACATAGCCCAAGGTTTGATAATCTTTCAAATTAGGCCGGCCATAATGGGGATCGTCGCTGGGGGTCTCGGCCCCATGGACCATTGCAGTTAATAAATCTGGCCACAGATCCGGCCGAATATCTTTGTCCACGGCGTCTGCGACCACCGCATCGGCCATCGTGCCCGGCATCATCGCCCGTTCATCGGGGGAAAGCCACTTGGGCAGGTAGCCGGTTTCTTTGGCACTATTCAAGAAGCCTTCCAAGAAGTACCCATACTGAGTCGGCTGCACCAGGGCGAGTAGGGGGAAAGTGGTTTTGTAAGTATCCCAGAACCCGGTATTGGTGTACAACCGGCCCGGCAAGGCCCGCCGTTCCGTGGTACTGTAATGCACCGGCCCGCCGGCCGCGTCGTATTCATAGAAACGCATGGGGAACAGCAGGGACCGGTACCAGCTGGTGTAGAAAGTTTGTACCCGGTCCGCGTGATGATCCTGGACCGTGAACAGGGCCATCTTTTTCTCCCACTCAGCGGTATTCGCCGCCACCAGCTTGGTGAAAGGCTGCCGTTCCAGTTCCGCCAGGGCCCGCTGGGCGTACTCGGCACTAATGAAGGACGCTGTGAAATGAATGACCACCGGCTGGCTGTTGGAAATGGTGTAGGCCAGGGGCGTATCTTCGGCGTGCCACGGGGTGTCGCAGCTGACCGCCAGGTACATGCTGAAATCGGGATCGGCGCTGGCGGTCTGGTTTTGCAGCTGCAGGACCACCCCGCGATTATCCTGGTGGACGATCGTCCAACGATCCGGGGCCTGGATCTGGAAGGTGAACTCCCGAGCCGCCGAGGTGTACCGCAGTGCCCCGCCCCGGGCGGTCGCCGTAGCCTGGGTGCGCAGTTGGTGCGGTTCATCGTAAATATCGATGACCGCCGGGGAAAAAGTGGCCCGGTCCGGCTGGTACGTGCCGGCCGCTTTATTGGTCGTGGCCCGGAACAGACAGTGCTGGAAATCACCGATCCACGGACTAGGCTGGTGGGTCAGCCGGATCCCTTCGAATTGGCGGCTGGCCGGGTCGAAGAACCAGGCGCCCCGGTCCCCGTTGGTCTGGACCGTGAGATAGTGCATCCCCCAGGGCACCCCGGTCAGCGGCAGGGTGTTGCCGTGGGAAAAGTCAGGATGGCTGGCAGTGCCTTGGCGGGTATCAATGCGTAACATAGAATCACTCCTTTAGTTGAATGGCACAGTGGATGCCCGGGTCACCAGGGTAACCGGGACGCGTTTATGCTCCGGCAGACGGGCCGCCGGATCGTTCATTTGAGCCAGCAGGGTGTTCACAGCTTCGGTTCCAATCTGGACAAAATCCTGGCGGATCGTGGTCAGGGCCGGTTCCTGCAAGCGAGCCGCCGGCAAGTCATCGAAGCCGACCACGCTCAGATCAGCGGGCAGCGACCAGCCCAATTGTTTGAGTTGCTGCATGAAGCGCAGGGCTTCTAAATCATTTTCCACCACGACGGCGCTGATTTTTTCTTGGCGCAGGAAAGCCGCCCGTTCACTGGGCAGGGCGCGGGTGGTCAGGGCCTGGGCCCAGGCCAGCGGATCACTGGCGGCTGGCGGATCATCCCGGTAGCCATTGAGATAGCCGAAGAAGCGGGCGCTGACCGTACCGGTGAAGGTGTCCCAGAAGTTGGTCCGGGCGAGAAAGGCAATACGCCGGTGGCCCAGCTTGAGCAGATGCTGGACGGCCAACTGCCCGCCGGCCTCGTTATCCGCCGTCACACTGGGAATCGCGACGCCAGGAATGGTTTTATCCAGCAGCACGATGGGGATCTTGGCTAAGTAAAGCGTAATGAGCCGCGCGGTATCGGCACTGAGGGTGGTGGGATAGTAGAGCACCCCGGCATATTCCTGCTGAATCTGCTTGATCGGCAGCGCGGCGAATTGCTGATTGGGCATACTCAACAGTTCCCAATCTGTATCGGCCAGGGTGTCGCTGATGCCCTGTTCGTAATTGCCGATGCCGTGACTGTCAGCGAAAGGGATCACCAGCAGAATACGGCGCGAGCCGTTACTAGTGCGGTGGCCCTTGACGAAACTGCCGACCCCTTGCACCCGGTAGATCAGATCCGCGGCGGCCAGTTCATTCAGCGCCCGTTTCGAGGTGATACGGCTCACGCCGTATTTGATGGCCAGGGCGTTTTCACTGGGCAGCGGGGTATTGGGCGCCAATCGGCCAGAGAGAATGGATTGGCGCAGGGATTGGTATATTACTTGGTATTTGGCTGTCATAGACCGTCCTTTCTGCACTTGGTATACGCAAAAGATACCACTTATTTGAGCAAATAGCCATAATGGGAGCGATTTCTTTTAAACAACATGATATACTTTCGGTATAAAAATATACCAAGGAGCGATTACACTATGACCTCATACGTTACCCCCGCTGTGCAGGGGTTTGTGGACCAAGTCCGGACCCTTTGCGGCCGCAGCCACGCCGATTGGGCCGACATTTTTGCCCGGACCTTCACCGACACCTTAGCTAATGCGATGAAACCCGATGGCCCGGACCGGATCTTCGTGCTCACCGGCGATATTCCTGCCATGTGGCAGCGGGACACCACCGCTCAGATTCGGCCGTATCTTGTGTTGGCCCAGACCGATACTGGGATGGCCGATATCATCAGCCGGGTGGTGCAGCGGCTTTTCTTCAATATGGATCACGATCCGTATGCCAATGCCTTCAACCTGAAAGCCAATTATGCCGGCCACCAGAGCGATGCGACGACGATGACGCCCTGGATCTGGGAGCGGAAGTATGAGCTGGATTCTCTCTGCTATCCGGTGCAACTGGCCTATCTGTTGTGGCGCAACACCGGGCGGACGGATCATTTCGATGCCCAATTCCAAGCGGCGATCAAGAAAATGATCCATGTGATCCGTACCGAACAGCATCACGAGACGTCACCCTACCGCTTTGAACGGACGGAAGACCGGCCGGAGGATACGCTGATTGACGGCGTCGGCCGACCGGTGGGCTATACCGGCATGTCCTGGAGCGGTTTCCGACCCAGTGATGATGCGTGTGTTTATGGGTACTTGGTGCCGGCGAACATGTTTGCCGTCGTCGTGCTGCGCCAGCTGGCCGACATTTACACCGACGTACTGAAAGACACCGCCAGTGCCGCTGATTTTCTGCAATTAGCCCAAGAGATTCAAGACGGCATTGATCAGTACGGCACGGTGAAGAACGCCGCCGGTGAGACGATTTACGCTTACGAAGTAGACGGTTTGGGCAACGCCTTGGTGATGGATGACGGCAATGTACCCAATCTGCTGTCCGCACCGTATCTTGGCTATGTCGAGGCCAGCGATACCGTTTATCAGGACACCCGCCGGACGATCCTCAGTCCGGAGAATCCTTACTATTATAAGGGCCGGGTCGGCGGCGGCTTGGGGTCGCCCCACACGCCGCCGCACTATATTTGGCCGATCGCCCTGGCCATGGAAGGGTTGACCACGGCGGATCGGACGGAGAAGGCCGCGTACTTGGATCTGTTGACGCGAACCACCGGCGGTACCGGCATGATGCATGAATCCTTCCAAGTGAACGATCCCACCCAATACACCCGGGAGTGGTTCTCCTGGGCCAATATGATGTTCTGTGAGCTGGTCATGGACTACGTTGACCTGCGTGTGCGGCAGTAAAGGAGAAAAATCATGGCGAAGAAAAAGGTATTTGTTATTTCCCACAGTCACTGGGATCGCGAGTGGTATATGGCTTATGAAGACCATCACATGCGGCTGGTACAGCTGATCGATGATCTGTTTGACTTGTTTGAAAACGATCCGGATTTCAACAGCTTCCACTTGGACGGTCAAACGATCATTCTGGACGACTATTTAGCCGTACGGCCGGAGAAGCGGGCAGAACTGCAGCACTGGATCGACGCGGGCAAGTTGCGTATCGGGCCGTTCTACATTTTGCAGGACGACTTCTTGATCAGCGCCGAAGCCAACGCCCGCAATGCCATCCTCGGCCGGCGCTTCTCTGACAAATGGGGCCAGCCGGTGCCGTTGGGCTATTATCCGGATACCTTTGGCAATGCCGGTCAGGTGCCCCAGATGTCCCGCTTGGCCGGCCTAGATACGGTTGCCTTTGGCCGCGGCGTGACGCCGACCGGGTTCAACAATACTACTGGTCCCTTGGGGGATTATGACTCCACGTATTCCGAAATGTATTGGCAAAGTCCAGATGCGTCCAAAGTGCTGGGCATTCTCTTTGCTAATTGGTACAGCAATGGGAACGAAATCCCGGCGGATCCGGTGGCGGCCAAGCACTATTGGACTGAGCATCTGGCGGCGGCCGAACGGTATGCCGCTACGCCTGACCTGCTGTTCATGAATGGCGTCGACCATCAGCCGGTGCAAAAGAACTTGAGTCAGGCCCTGGCCGTGGCCCGGGAGTTGTTCCCGGATTATGAGTTCATCCATTCAAATTTTGCTAACTACATTGCGGCCCTGAAGGCCGATTTACCCGCCGATCTGACCACGGTTAAAGGGGAGCTCACTTCCCAAGCAACCAGCGGCTGGTATACCCTGGCCAATACAGCGTCCAGCCGAGTGTATTTGAAACAACAGAATACAACGACCGAACGGTTGCTGGAAAACCATGCGGAACCCTTGATGGCGCTCAGCAGTTTGACTGAAGACAGCATGCAGGACCGCTTGACCTATGCCTGGCAGACCTTACTGCAAAACGATCCCCACGACAGCATCTGCGGCTGTTCCGTGGACCCGGTGCACAAGGGAATGCTGGATCGCTACGCCCGCGCCCAGGAAGTGGGCACATGGCTGACGAAAACGGCGCTGACCAAGCTGGCTGGGCAGATCGATACCCAAGATTTCCCCGCCGCCAGCAAGCCTTTCTTAGTGATCAACACCGCCGGGGCAGCCAAGACGGCCGCGGCCACGGTCACAGTGGAGTGGGCCCGGGCGCCCTTTAGCGCCGGCAGCCCGCAACAGCAGTATCGTAAACTAGAAGAAATCCGGCAAAATCTGCCGGCCTTGCAGGTCATTGATGCGTCCGGCCAAGTCGTGCCGGCGCACATTTCTGACACGGTTGTCCGCTTCAATTACGACTTGCCGGACCGCGCCTTCCGGGTGCCTTACATGGGCTTGTACATCTCCGTGACCCTGCCGGTGACCGTGCCGGCGTTCAGCTGGCAAGGCTACGCGCTGACGACTGGCGAAGCCGGCCAGGATATGGTGACTGAGGATCACGGGACCACCTTGCACAACGAGGCGCTGACCGTGGCCTTGGCCGCTGACGGCACAGTGACGATGAATGGGACCAAACTGGTCTTCACGGATACCGGGGATATTGGTAATGAATATATTTATAAAGCAGCGGAAAACGACCAGCCCATCCCGGCCGGTCCCGCCCGGAATATTGTCCGGACCAACCGCAATGGGGTCCAGACGCTAGCCTATGACCAGACCCTGACCATTCCGGTGGCGGCCGATGCCCAATTGGCCATGGAACAGCAGAGTGTGACCGATATTACCCAACGTCATGCCGTCCGCGGCGGCGAGACCGCCGAGCTGGTGCTGCATGTGGTCCTGACCTTAGCCGGCGAGAGCCGGCAGCTGCAGATTCACTTGACCGGTGACAACCAGATGCGCGACCACCGGATTCAAGCCCGCTTCGTGACGGGGATTCAAAGCGATCATCATCAAGCGGAGTCGATCTTTGAAGCAGTGACCCGCCCGAACACGCCGGGCAAAGCCTGGCGCAATCCGGAAGATCCCCAGCACCAGCAGGCGTTTGTGGATCTCAGCAACGATCAGGTTGGGGTGACAGTAGGCAACTTTGGCCTCAACGAATACCAGATCGAGCAAAAGACGGGGACCATTGCGGTGACCTTGCTGCGCTGCGTTGGGGAAATGGGGGATTGGGGCTACTTCCCGACACCCGATGCCCAATGTCAGGGGCCGTTCCATGCCGATTTAACTTTCCAGACGCACACCGCTGCGGCCGCTGATACCCAGGCGACCTGGCAATTGGCCCGGGCCGGGCAGATCGGCCTGACGACAGTTCAGCTGCCCGCCGCGCAAACGGGCACTTTGCCGAATGCTAACACGTATCTGACCGTGGATAATCCCGCCTTTGCCGTGACCGCCCTGCACGTCAGTCCGGCCAGCGGTGATCTGCTGGTACGGGGGTACAATCTGACGGATGTGCCCCAGACCGTGGCGATCAGCTATCGCGGCGCGCTCCCGACCGACGTCGTTGATTTCTTGGAACATCCGCTGCCGGCCAAGCCGGCTGACCCCTTGCGGCCGGCTGAGATCCGCACGTATCGGTTCAGAAAGGATTAATGACGATGATCGCTACCCAATTCATCATCACGGATTACGGCGCTGAAGCCGGCGCAGACACTGTCCAAACTAAGCCGATTCAAGCCGCCATCGACGCCTGCCGGACAGCCGGCGGCGGGACGGTGGTGGTTCCCGCCGGCCGGTTTACCACGGGCAGTTTGCGTTTGTATAGCCATATCACCTTGCACTTGCAAAGCGGGGCGGTGGTGCAGGGCAGCAGCGACTTGGCAGAGTACACCAATTTTGGCGAAACGACGGATATTCGCTATTTGAGCGATCCACGGTATATCCGGGACTGGCATCTGCCCCCGTATTATTTTCAGGCGCTGCTCTGCGCCTATGATGCCGTGGACGTAGCCATTACCGGCGATCCCGGCAGTTTGATTGACGGCAGCAGTGTGCGGGATCCTAACGGCGAAGAACACTTTCGCGGACCGATGGGCATCGTGCTGGCCCGAGTCCAAGGCGTCCGCTTGCAAGGTTATACCTTGGTCAATTCCGCGAACTGGGCCAATGTACTGCCTGCCTGTCAGGATGTCGTAATTAATGATGTGACCGTTCTGGGCGGCCACGACGGTTTTGATCTGCATCATGCTCGCCATGTGACCATCGCGGGGTGCCGTATCGAAACCGGGGACGACTGCCTCGCCGGTTACGATATTCAGGACCTGACGGTGCGCGATACGTATCTGAATACTGCCTGTAACAACCTGCGGGTCGGCGGTACGGGGATCGTCTTCGACCACTGTACATTCCGGGGACCAGGGAAATTCCCCCATCTCCTGGATCACAACTTCGACACCCTTAATGTGTTCATGTATTTCGCCATGCAAGTGGATCCCGTCACCACCACGGCGGCCGATGTGACCATCCGTAACGCCAGCATTGACCACGTGTCTCACTTGGTGACCTACCTGCAGGGCGAACCAACGGCTCTGCAAGATGGTCCCGCCCTCCAATCATTGACGTTCGACAACGTTCAAATTGCTAATATCACAGAAACGTCGCTGTTTGTCGGCCGCAGTGAAAATGCAGCGCTCCGGTTGAAAGAATGTGTGATTACACCCACAACCAATGTGCCGCTGCTGCACATCGACGATCACGTCCGGCTGACGCTGGATCACGTCTTTTTCACCGCCCCAACAACGTTCTTGGTCACGGACGGGCCGACACTGACGTTCAATGGGTTAACTGATTTTTCACGGTAGATGGGCAAACGGTCAAATCGAAGCGGCGTCGCAACACAATACTGCATGACTGAATCGCATAACAGCGCGAAGAACCGATAAAAGAAGTCCCGGGGAAGAATCCAAGCTGCCCCGGGACTTTTTCTGTCCTCAGTGTCAATATTTGGTGCACAAATAACATAAAGTGGGCGAAACAAAACATAAGACCATCCCCACCGCAATATTGGTCCAGTGAACCGAGTAAACATATAGTTTGTTGATAGGCACGACTATGAGTATCTTATAGATGGAATAATTCGACGATTGGATAGGATGGTAAGGGTGACCTATAGTTTGTGCGCGAATTCCTTTAGTATTTGCCTAGTGGGAAGTCTGAAAGCGCTATATATTAAGAGCGTAAGGTATGTGACCTGCAAAAATACAGGAAAGGAGGCGATACTGGATGAATGAAGCAACGGTCGATCCCCATAAACCATCGGAGGAAGTACACATTCACCCTAAAGCCCGAAAGAACCGCAATACATTTTTCGGTCACCTTTGGGATAATCGCGTGTTCTTCCTGTTTGTGGCGCCGGGATCTATCTTCCTAATCTTGTTTTTCTACATCCCAGTATTGGCCAACGTGGTGGCCTTCAAAAACTTCACGTACAGTGATGGCGGCTTTGTCCAAAGTCTGCTGAATAGTCCCTGGTCTGGTATTGATAATTTCAAGTTCTTCTTCCAGTCTTCGGACTTTTGGATCGTGATTCGGAATACAGTCGGGTACAACATGACCATGCTGATTCTCAATTTCTTCTTTGCGATATTCTTCGCCATTGTCATGAGTCAGCTGCGTAACCGAAAGCTGCTGAAAGTGTATCAGACCAGCATGCTGTTCCCGTACTTCTTGTCTTGGGCTATCTTGGCATTCTTCATTTTTGCTTTCTTAAGTCCAGACAAAGGGGTGTTCAACTCCATAATCAAATCTTTCGGCGGCAAACCGATAGACTGGTATAACGATCCGACCTGGTGGCCGTTGATCATTATCGTCATGGGTGTTTGGAAAGGCATCGGGTATAACTCGATTCTGTACTTCGCCACCGTGATGGGTATTGATCCGTCATACTACGATGCGGCGATGATTGACGGCGCCAACAAGTGGCAGCAGATTCGTCACGTCATTTTGCCGCACTTACTGCCCATCGCGACCTTGATGCTGATTTTGAACATCGGCGGTATTTTCCGCAGCGACTTCGGACTGTTCTACTTGGCACCGAAACAGTCTGGCTCATTGTTTAATGTCACGCAGACGTTCGACACCTACATCTACCGGGCCCTAGCTCAAACCAATGATATTGGGATGGCTACTGCTGCCGGTCTAATCCAGTCAGTGGTGGGCTTGCTCCTCTTGCTCATTGCCAACTGGGTAGCTCGACGATACGAACCTGATTCAGCACTGTTCTAATCGATAGAAAGTAGGTGAGCCCGTTGCGGCAAAAGAAACGTATTTCTGCAGTGGATATTCGCAGCTTCAGCAGTGGGGCCAACCTGTTCTTCAATATTTTTCTGGCAATCTTTGCTCTCAGCTGTTTGTTCCCGTTCTTCTTTATCATCATCATTTCCCTGACCAAGGAAAGTGATCTCACGTTGTTTGGCTATCAGTTCTGGCCAAAAAACTTCTCGATCGCCAGTTACGTGTATTTGAAACAATTCGGCAGTCAAGTGGTGCAATCCTTATTCGTCACGGTATTTATTACTGTAGTCGGGACAATCATGAACACTTTGTTCTCGGCCACGTATGCCTACGCGATTTCTCGTAAGGATTTTCGTTACCGGCGCTTCTTCACGATTTTTGCCTTGATCTCCATGCTATTCGTGCCTGGGATGGTACCTACGTACCTGATCGTTACCCAGATGCTGAATCTGCGGGACAATATCTGGGCGCTGATCCTGCCGATGGCTTTCGGGGTATGGAACGTCTTGATCATGCGGACGTTCTACATGACCCAGGTGCCGGATGCGATCATCGAATCGGCCCGGATCGACGGCGCCGGTGAGCTGCGGATCTTTTCCAGCATTGTTATCCCGCTGTCCGTACCCGGGATTGCCACCATCAGTTTGTTCACTGCTCTGGCTTACTGGAATGATTGGATGAACGCGTTGTTGTATATCAATAGCGATAATCTAGTGCCGTTACAGTATCTGCTGGTGCGCATTCAGAATAACATGGCGGCGTTGGTCAAGGCGGCCACTCAAGGGGCCAGCGTCGGGGCCGCAGCGGCTCAAATTCCGACGGAAGGTACCCGAATGGCCATGGTCGTTATTGCGACTCTGCCGATTGCGTTGACCTATCCGTTCTTCCAGAAATACTTCGTTAAAGGTATGACCATTGGCGGGGTAAAAGGTTAAGCAAGTTGTTGTTGAGAAGTTGAGTAGTTAGTGTTCCACATCACAGAGGGGAGAATTACTACCATGAAACAATGGCGTAAAGTTCTAATCGCCGGTATGGCGGCTAGTATGGCTTTGATTCTGGGCGCCTGCGGCGGCTCTGGCAATAGTTCCACTGGAGCCAACAAGGTGACCGTCAGCATGTATATGCCAGGCGATCAGACCAAGAACTATAAGGAAGTCATCGCGGCTGCTAATAAACAGTTGCAGAAGAAGTATCCCAATATCCAATTGGACATGAAGTTCATCGGTTGGGGCGACTATACTCAGAAATATTCCGTCATGGTGACTTCTGGGGATTCTTATGACCTGGCCTTCGTCCAACAATATCCGACCAACGCTCAAAAGGGTGCGTATGCGGATATGACCGATTATTTGAAGAATGGTGTCGCAAAGAAAGCTTATGAGGCAGTTGATCCGGCTTATTGGAAAGGCCTGACGATCAAGGATAAGATTTATGCCTTCCCGGTTAACGCGAACGTATTTGCCCAGAACGCCCTGGCCTTCAACCCAACATTCATCAAGAAGTATAACCTGGATGTCAGCAAGGTTCATTCTTACGCCGACGCTACGGAATTGCTGGCGACAATCAAGAAGAACGAGCCGAATGTTGCACCGTTTGGCATTGGTAAGGACTTCAAATTATCTGACAAGGCACTGGAATATCCGTTGACCAACAACTTCCCGCTGGTAGTTGATTCTTCCGGCAAGGACACCAAGATCCACAACATCTATGATCTGCCTGAAACACAGAAGAACTTGGCTGTACTCCACGAGTGGTATGAAAAGGGCTATCTGCCCAAGGATGCTGCAACGTCCACCACGGGTTATGACTACGCTGAGGATACTTGGTTCATGCGCCAGGAAACAGTTGGACCGTTCGACTATGGCAACACTGCCTTGAAGAATGCTTCCGGCGGTAAGGACATTCAATATCAACCGATTACTGATCCGTATAAGAGTGAAGCACAATCGCAAGTTGCATTGTGGGCCATTTCGAAGTCTTCCAAGCATAAGAAGGAAGCTATGCAGGTCCTGAATGCTTTGAATACTGATCCTAAGCTGTTGAACACGATTGTTTGGGGGATTCAAGGCAAACAATGGAAGTTCACCGATGAGAAGAAGGGTAAGATTGAAACCCTGAAGGATTATAAACCGGGCTACTTCATGGGTGCCTGGATGATGGGTAACAACGCCATCCTTTACACGCAGAACACCGTCACGGACGCCATGATCAAGACTCGGGATGACAGTATTAAGGCGGCTAAGGAATCTGCTATGCTGGGCTTCAACCCGGACACTACCAGCATCAAGACCGAGCTGTCTAACATCGCCAACGTATACAGCAAGTACGGCCCGCTGCTGGATACCGGTACAGCTGATCCAATTCCCACCATCAAGAAGATGGATGCAGAATTGAAGACGGCCGGTATCGACAAGGTGATTTCCAACGTACAGAAGCAGTATGACGAATTCTTAGCAAAGAAGTAATCACATGGGTTCACGAAAAGGGGTGCTTCCAGCACCCCTTTTCCTTACATAGCTGGTATATTGGTAAGTGGGAGAGGAGAGAGCGCTATCATGCTTGGTAAATTGAGTCAAAAAGTTTTCGTACAGGTTTATGTCCTGATTTTGTTGAATCTATTCTTCTGGGCGTTCACCTTCATCGGCGGCATCGTGTTGGGCGTTGGCCCAGCGTTACGGGTGATCAGTGAACTGTATCTAGACAGCCAGAGCGACTACCAGAACGTGAAATTCAAGACGGGGTGGCAGTACTTCAAACAGTATTTTTGGTTGGCTAATGGTCAGTTTTGGGGCTTTGCCGGTATTTTTGCCCTGCTCGCTTACAATCTATTTCTCAGTGCCCAGTTAACTGGATTCTGGGTACTCCTAGTGCAATTTATCTTGTTCTTTGCCTTAGCCGCGGTCTTGGTCACTGGCGGGTATACACTATTGCTGGTTAGTCGGTTTGATGTAACGACAAAGAACGCCGTGATGCTAGCCATCGGTCAGTTATTTCAGAATTTCACGCAATTCTTACTGACCATTATCGGTTTAGCTGCGATTGGCGCGGCCAGTTACTTCTGGCCGGGACTGATCATTTTTCTGACAGTAGCCACTGCTATCAGATGGTTGAATTATTGCGGCCGGCGCTGGTACGCGCACATTAACACTTTGCTTGCTAGTGGGCATTAACCATGCATGCCAGTTTTCGCCGGCTGGTTCGGATTTATATTATGATTCTAGCGGCATGTACTGTGCTGGTCGCAGGCTTAGCTGGCTTCCTGCAGATTCGTTCCTTTGACCACACGCTCGCCCAGAATCAAGATTTGGCAGTCAATCGGGTTGGAGAAACCATTGAACGGTACCAGAATCTGACCAATGATTTTGCTACCCAGCTGGCGGCAACGGCAGATGATTTAGCGAATGTGGATGTCTTTTTCCATGCCTCTTTGGCGGATTATGCCACCTACGCCATTGATCATAGTCAGGGCAGTCAATATTTCTTTCTGCCCAATGAGGTGACCACCCTGCTGATTCGCTACCCGATGATTACCAAATTACGAATTCAGGTACCCAACTCAAATGAAACATACGTGGTGACGCAGAAAGAAAAGGGGGGCAGTTTAGTTCGGGAGCAGCAAGATATTACCGGCTTTACGCTTACTGCACCGCTGATCAATTCCATTACGCTAAAAAATGCGGGGACCTTGTCGTTGACGTTTGATCCGGACTATTTACGCCGAGATTTGACTCAATTGCACACGCAGGCCCACTTACAGGTGGCGGTGGTCAGCGATACGAATCGATTGCTTTTTCACTATGTGGATAGCCAGGTGATTGCAAGTAATGAGCGGAAGGTGGCGACGACGGCCACCAAGGGCTCGCTACAGGAATTGTTGCAAAGCCAGGCGTATCAGGGTCGCATGGAACCTTTAGGGACAAACAATGCCGTAGCGGTATTGGTGAATAGTGATGCGCACCGCAATCAGCTGTGGGGCCTCTTGGCACCAATTCTGACCTTGGCGGCAGTTATGCTGGGTATTTTGATTCTTTCGCTCTTCCTCACTTTCCGCCGCTATCAAACCCAACTCACCGCCATGATCCAAAAAATGCACCAAATCGGTAAAGGCCAACTTGGTGAGCGCTTGGCAAAGACAGGCAACAACGATGACCTCAACGTCTTAGCGACCGGCGTCAATGATATGCTGACAGAGATCAATCAGTACGTTTACCAGATCTATCAGCTGAAGATTGCCCAGCAGGACGCCAACATGAAGGCTCTGCAGGCTCAGATCAACCCGCATTTTATGTATAATACACTAGAGTACATCCGCATGGCGGCACTGGATGCGGGGCAGCGGGATTTGGCCCAGGTGGTATTCAGCTTTGCCAGTCTGCTGCGCAACAACACGGATCAGGGACCGACGGCCACGCTGGGTGACGAGCTGCGCTTTATTGAGAAGTACATTTACTTGTACCAGGTGCGCTATCCGAAACAGTTGGCTTATCAGATCCGGGTGCCGGATGATTTGCAGCAGCTGGTGATGCCGAAATTCACCTTGCAGCCGCTGGTGGAGAACTATTTTGTGCATGGTGTGAACTTTGCTCGGCAGGACAATGCGATTTCGATCACGGCGCGACATGTGGGCGACCACGTGGAAGTGGCGGTGATCAACAATGGGCAGTCTTTGAGTGAAGCGGAGTTGTTGCGGGTCAACCAGCACATTGTCCAGCCAATTGAGGGACCGCCCCAGTCGATCGGGCTGCAAAATGTGTACGCCCGGTTGGCCCAATTTTTTGGCGACAGTGTGGCGTTGACGCTGCATCGCAACGCGTACGGCGGGATCACCACCACGGTGGTGTTTCGGCCGCGGTATCAGAAGGGAGAGGAGCAGCATGATCGCCACGATCCTGGTCGATGATGAGTTTATGATTCTGCGGGGGTTGCAGAAATTGATTGACTGGGAGGATTTGGGATTTCAGATTACTGGTACGTTTCAAGACCCGGCGGGGGCGCTGAGTTTTGTGCGCCATGAACAGCCGCAGCTGCTGATCACGGATATGAACATGCCCACCATTGCCGGGCCGGACTTTATTAGTCAGGTCCGTCAGGTGCAGCCGAACATCGCCATTATCGTACTGTCCGGCTATGGCGACTTTGCTTATGTCCGGGCAGGTTTGCAAAATGGCGCACTGGATTATTTGCGCAAGCCGGTGGATCCCGATGAACTCACGGCAGCGTTGGCGAAAGCTAAGAAGCAATTGACCAAGCAGGCTGAGCGGGCCCAGGACACTTTGCTGGCGCGCCAGCAGCAGGTGCAGCACTTGCTGACGGTGGCGACGGGACATCAGGATAGTGCAACCGTAGCCGCGTTGGAATTAACGGAAGACACGCTGGCTGAACAGGTCCGGGTCGTGGCGGTGCTGCGGCCGGAGCGGGCGGTGCTGGCTGACTTTTTGGCCCAATCACCGCCGGTGGTGGGCTATTTCTGGTCTGGTCAGGATGCAATTATCCTGCTGCGGGGTGACAGTGCCCATGTCCGCTACTGGACCAGCATGCTGCCCCGGGTCGTCGGTTCCCAGCAGCGGCCGATCTTAATTAGTCAGCCCACCACCTTTCTCAGCCAAGTTCACGCGCTGTATGTGACGATGCAGCAGGCGGTGGAGCAGGCGTATTTCTACGAATTGGCCGCCGGGCTGGTGGTCCTGCCCACCGAATCGCTGCCCCAGGAGCCGAGTTTGGACGAGGTGGCGGAACAGTTGCGGGGCATGGCCCCGGCTGAAATGCACCGGGCCTTGCTGGCGTTGAATGCCCGAATTCGTCGCGATCCGGTCGCGGTGCCCTATGTCCGGCAATTGGCGCTGGTGTTTTTGATGGCCGTCAATCCCGATGATGATGAGCGGGTGCATCAAATCAATACTGCCCCCACGCTGGCGAGCCTGCATGACCTGCTGCTGGAGGCGCTGGATGCTGCGGCGGCGGTCACGGACACCCGTTATTCAGACAGTGTTCAAACCATGCGGTCACTGGTCAAGCAGTATTACGCTCGGCCGTTGCAGCTGACCGATATTGCTGAGCGGCTGCATTTGAATCCGGTATATTTGGGCCAATTGTTCAAGAAGGAAACCGGCCAGACCTTTTCCCAATATCTGGCTGACTGGCGGATTACCCAGGCTAAGGTTCTGCTGCGCCAGGGTCAGTTGGACATTGGTTTGATTGCGGAGACAGTGGGCTATCAGAATAACGGTTATTTTTACAAGGTGTTTAAAAAGCAGGTTGGCGTATCGCCCCGGACTTTCCGGGAACAGAATCGGCTGGTGCGAGTTTAAACTGTGTTGTCTAAGCACATCAATTAATGGTGTGTTTTTTATACAAAAATTTCAGAAGTGCTTTCGCTCATCCCCTGACTATGCTTCACTATAAATGAATAGGCATTAAATATTTGAACTCAAAGTGGGTTTCGAAGCCGATACGTAGCTGGCGTCTTTTCCGTGCGAAGAGACGCCATTTTGCTGGTTGCGATTAACATACTCATGTATGCTCATATGCTCATTTGGTATGTTCTCTTGCACATCTCGTTCTGGACGGTACAATGGTGTCAATAAACATAAGGAGTTGGCCCATGTTCAAGCAATTGTTTCGATACGGCCGCGCTGGATTAGGCGGTGCCCTGCAGCAAGCGGTCAATGAATGGCTGCTGCTTGTATTGCCCGTCCTCACCGGCGGCGGTATTCTCTATTGGTATATGACCCGCCGCCTAACTTGGTGGAGCGGGGTACTGCCCCTGGCGTTGTTAATTGCCTGGGGGCTTTATAGTCTATTGCCCGGGGCCCAGAAGCGGGTCCAAAAGTGGAGTGTTCTAGCCAAACGGGAGATTCGCCGGGATTATTTGCAGGGCCTTTTTTCGCCCCAAATGACCGCCAGCGGTGACTTCACCAGCAACAAGGTGATTCAGCGGGATCTCGGCGGTATTAACCGGCTGGATGCCTTTTATGGCACCTTTTTCCCCGGTTTGTTTGCCAGCGGCTTGTCCTATTTGCTGCTGATCAGTCTGGCAATCGCCTGGCACAGCTGGCTGCCGCTGCTGCCCATCGCCTGTTTCCTGTTGATGGGCGTGGGGATGATGCTGCTGCAAAAGATCAGCCCCAACATTAATCGCCAATATTTGCAAAGCTTTGTCCAGCTGGGCAGCCGCTTTCTGGATGATCTGGGCGGCATGAGCACGCTGGTGATGTACGGCGCGGCCAAACGGTACCGGGAGCGTTTCGCTAAGGATGCGGAGTTTTTCCGCGGGAAGACCATGGCGCTGCTGAAGTATCAGCTGCAATCCCTGTTCATTCTGAACGGGCTCGTTTTCGCCGGCATGGGCGCGGGCGCGTTTGTCCTGTGGGGACCGTTGCAGGCCGGCCGCTTGACCTTAGTCCAAGCCAGCGTGCTGTGGCTGCTGTTGGCGCAATTGCTGGTGGCCGAGCGGCAGCTGGGGTATTTCTTCCATATTGTCATGAGTACCCGGCCGGCTTTAGCCAATATTTTTCGAATCATCGCGGCTGGTCAGGAGACTCCTGGGGATGAGACCCGCGGCACCTTCCGGGGGACCATCAAGACAGTGCATTTCCATAATGCCGCATTTGGCTACGCTGACGGTCCGCGCCTCTGGTCCGATGTGTCGCTGACGCTGCAGCCTGGTCAGCTGTACGGGCTGGTGGGGGAAAACGGCACTGGCAAGAGTACGTTTGCTCAGGTCCTGCGCGGTCAGTTAGCCCTCGTCCAGGGCAAAGTCACTTTTGACCGGCGCAATGCCGCTGCTTTTTCCCGGGCGGATTGGCTGAACCATGTGGGTTATTTGGATGATCGGCCGTATTTGTTTTCGGGGACGATTGCTGAAAATATTGCATTGGGTGCGGCTGACCAGCCGGATTGGTGGGCCCAGGTAACAAAGCTCGGGCTATGCCAATTCGCGGCAGACTTGCCGGCGGGCCTGCAAACGCAAATCGGTGAAGACGGTCGTTTTCTGTCACCGGGGCAGCGTCAGCAGATTGCCTTTGCCCGGCTCTTATTAATGCATAAAGACATTTATATTTTCGATGAAGTGACGGCCAATATTGATGCAATGAATGCCCAAATCATTATGGCCGCGATCAAGCAGCTGAGCCAGCGGGCCATTGTGCTGTGTATCACCCATGAATGGCGGGCGATCGATCAGCTGGATGTGATTTACTTCCTAGCGGACGGTCAAATCACCAGCGGGACGAAACGGGTATTGGCTGTGGACAACGCTGCCTTCCGCCGGTTATTAGATACGCAAAAGGAATTGGAGGCGGCGGGATGATTCGACGCATGTTAACGTACGTGGGCTATCTCGTGCCCGTTTTGATTTTCAGCTGGTTTGCTGGGCTGATTGCTGAGCTTGGTCAGGTCTTCGTGGCTTGGCAGGCCGGGCGCCTGTTCATCAGCGGCAGCCAAAGTGTCCGCCCGCTGCTCTGGTGGCTGATCGGCGGCATCCTCATCGCGGCGATCGGTGCCTTTGCCGAGCAATACGCGGGGCACTATGTGGCGTTCAAGGCCCTGGCCGATCTGCGCAACGTCGTGTACGCCAAGGTGCAGCGCCTGGCCCCGGCGGGACTGGATAATCAGCGCTCCGGGGATCTGCTGAAAGCCGTAGGCGATGATATTGAGGCGATGGAAGTATTCTATGCCCATACCATTGTGCCGATTGCCATCGGTGCGACCTTCACGCTGGTACTGGCTGTGACATACGCCTGGTACGATCTGGTGGCTGGGCTGCTGGTGTTGGCGGCTAGTATACTGGTCGGCGGTGTTTTGCCGTTATACCGGTACCGCCGGCTGCGTACCGCCAATGCCCGCTTGGCCCAAGTACAGGGCGAGACCCAACAGCAGATGCTGGAGGCGGTGCGCGGTCGGGATGCCTTGCTCCAACTGCACGCCGCCGGTCAGAAAATGGCTGCCGTGGATGCCCAGTATCAACAGGAAGGCCCGGCTCAGCAAGCGGTGGGTGTTTTGAACGGCCAAAAGGGTCAATTGGCCTGGCTGGTCATCATTGGCACCTGGCTGGCGCTGGCTGCTTGGCTGGGTGTCCGCACGCACTTTTCGCTGGCGGTCTTGCCGCTTCTTTTGGCGTTTCCCTTTGATTTTCGGCCCCTCCTGGCGTTGGCTAATTTGCCAGACAGCTTGAGTAAAGGACTGGGGGCCACCAAGCGGGTGTTTGTTCTGTTGGATACACCGGAACCGAATCAGACAGATGGTACTCAGGCGCTGACGGACAACATTGCGGACGTGCAGGTGGATCATTTGACCTACGCTTATCCCAATCGGGCCCAGACGGTCTTGCAAGATGTGAGTTTGCAGCTGCGGCAAGGCCAGATTGGCGGTATCGTCGGCGTCAGCGGCGCTGGCAAATCGACTCTGGCCAAGTTGCTGATGAAATGGTACCCGGCACCAAAAGGGACGATTGCCATCAACGGCGTGGATGCGGCCGATTGGCAGACGGCGACGGTGTGGCAGGAAATTAATTATTTGCCCCAGCGGGCCCAGATTTTCCACGCCACAGTGCGCGAAAACTTGCAATTAGGGGCAAAGAACCTGACCGGGGACGCAATCAAGCGGGTCCTTGCCCAGGTGAAACTCACCGAGCGCATTGACCGGATGCCCATGGGCTTGGATACCGTCTTGAATGCGGACAGCGGTCTGTCTGCCGGCGAACAGCAGCGGCTGGCCTTGGCCCGGGCCTTTCTGCACCCCTCATCATTACTGATTCTAGACGAACCAACCAGCAATCTGGATGTGATCAATGAACAGATCATTCTCAATAGCATTCGGGATTACTACCCTGGGATGGTCCTGATGATCACCCACCGGGAAGAAACGCTGGGCTTCTGTGATGTCGTATGGCGCTTGGCCGATGGGCAATTAACTGTTGAGAAGTGACAAGTTCGCTGGTGACTCTGTTATAATGATAGAAAGCGTTACAGCGTTGAATTGACGAAGGAGGGGTCGTCGCGTGTACCTGTTGCATCGAATTTACAACCAAACATCGGCTGCCATGCAGATCCGATTATTGGAGGAAGAAAACAAGTTATCGATTGGCTATGCCGCTTTTGTTTTGGCAGGGGAGGGCGACACCCTCATCGGGCATGCTCGGACTATGGCCAAGGCGGATTTTGCCGTATACTTCGCGGCCCTGGGCCACAAGATGGGGCTGCCCTGGGCGACCCGGACCCGCAGCCACTGGTTGTATTATTTTCTCCAGTTAGAATCGAATGATACGGTGGTTGTGCCTACCCATACCGGATTTGCCATCTATCGGGTCACAGGCGCGCCGGAGGTGGTGCCGACCGTGGCGCGGGAACATGATGTCGGCTTCACCGTGCCAGTCAAATTGCTGGTGAACGATCCCAAGGGGGCAGTGGGCGCTGCTTTGACCGACGCGATGCGGTTTCGCGGGACGGACTTGATGCTGTCCGGCCAGGCGACCCAGGATATTGATGGGTTAGTCGCTGGGCAGGACACCACGGTGCCCGAACCGGCCGCGGCCGCCGTGGCGGCTGTACAAGAGACGCTGCAGGGATTGCACCCGGCGCAGTTCACGGAGATCGTGGGCCGCTATTTACGTGCCATGGGTGCGGATGAGGTGCGCTATCCAGCCGCTGATCCTAATGAAGATGAGACCCCCGTTGATATTTTGGGTGTCTTCCGCAATGTCGGCGCGGTGATTCTGGTCCATGCCCAACAGTATTCCGGCACCGTACCGGAAGCCGGAATTCAAGAGCTGGTCGGGTTCCAATACACCACTTTTGAAGGGTACGACGCCATGGCGGTCATCAAGTGGTTTGTCACCACCGGCCATTTCCCGGAAGATGAGGATGAGGCCGTGGGTTATGTGCAGGAAAATCGTGTGCAGGTCTTCCAGGATACAGATCTGGCCAAGCGGCTGGTGATTAGCGGCGTTGATCTGAATTTCGCAAAGGCGTAAATACGTGCAATATAGGGACGGGGATATAACTCCAATTTCACACGCAACTAGTGCCAATGCGTAGCAACCGGAGGCAAATGGGCTCAGTGGTGGAAACCACACAGCGGCTTTGCTGCTGATGTGGTTAGGCGACTTTGAGCCCGCGGTTTTCGCGGGCTCAAAGCGCCGTCACCACTAGCTGACGCACTAACTTCGTGTCGCCAGCCCAATTTTGCCGGAGGTTGCGGAGCATTGGCACGGCGTAGCAGAAGGAGTTTTGTCCCAGTCCCTTTCGCGTCGAAAGGAGGAGCACCGATTGGCCAACATTGTTTTAGAACGACCCTTGATCACAGTGACCGATATTGTCTGGGGCTTTGACCAGACAACCCAGCAGGTCAATGTGTTATTGATCAAGCGTGCTGACCAGCCGTTTCAAAATTTCTGGGCCTTGCCGGAGACGGCGATGCGCGTCCATGAAAGTGCCCATGAAGCCGCCCTGCGGTTGATTCGGGAAAAAATCGGCTTGGATCTGTCGGCATTCCACGCCGAGCAGCTGGCCACCTTTACGGCGCCGGACCGGGCCCCAGGGGAGCGGGCGCTGTCTTTGAGCTACATGATTTTTCTGCCCCAATTGCCGGAACTGACGCCCGGGCCCGGGGCCTTGGCGGCGGCTTGGTTTGCTTTGACGCCCCAGACCAATGGCCGCTTCCGGTTCAGCCGGGCAGGGCAGCAGTTTACCACCTTGGCGGCGGATGAGTATCTGCGGGATCAGACCCCCACCACCGGTCTGGCTTTTGACCACAACTGGATCTTGACGGTGGCCTGCCAGCGAATCGCCAATAAGTTGGACTATCAGCCCACGATCCTGTTGATTTTGGGCCCGACGTTCACCCTGAAGCAGGCTCGCCATATTTTTGCCCAATTCGGCCAATCGGAGCCGGACAACTCCAATTTCTTACGCAACCACAAGAAACTGCTCACGCCCGCGGGGTCACGCCCCCAACCAGGGCCGGGGCGGCCGGCTAAAGAATTCCGCCTGGCCGATTTCTGAAAATTTTCTTGGCGTTCTGAGTCGAGTATGTTATACCTGAAGTGTAATAAGTGAATAGGCGATGACGTTCGCCAGGGGTAAGCAGGTTTTCTGCATACCGCACAAACATTACAGTATGTAATTAATGACGCCTACAATATTCCGCTGCGAGCGGGTTATTGTGGGCGCCTTTTTACATAATTTGGAAAGGAAGTTTTTGGTGATGGCAGTTACGATTAGTCAGGTCCATGGACGCGAAATTTTTGATTCTCGGGGCAATCCCACTGTGGAAGTGGATGTCCATTTGAGCGATGGCGGCTTTGGCCGTGCGGGGGTACCCTCCGGCAAGTCCACGGGTGAAAATGAAGCCGTGGAATTACGGGACGGCGGCAGCCGGCTTGGCGGCAAGGGCGTGTTAAAGGCCGTGGCCAACGTCAACGGCGAGATCAACAAGCGGCTGCAAGGCGTTTCACCCTTCAACCAAGCGGAGATCGACCATATTTTGATTGAACTCGACGGCACACCGAACAAGGGCCGCCTAGGTGCCAACGCCATTCTGGGTGCGTCCATGGGCGTGGCCCGGGCCGCGGCGGATTCGCTGCACGAACCGTTGTATCGCTACTTAGGCGGGGTCGATCTAGAATTGCCGCAAACCTTCCACAACGTCATCAACGGCGGGGAACACGCCGACAACGATATCGACATCCAGGAATTCATGATCACGCCCATCGAGCGGAAGAACTTCCGGGATGGCTTTGAAAAGATCGTCAACGTGTATCATCAACTGCAAGCCAACTTTGAAAAGGAAGGCTTGTCCACCGGCTTAGGTGATGAAGGCGGCTTTGCGCCGAACCTGCCTTCTGATGAAGCGGCGATTCAAGAGCTGGTCAAGGCCATCAAAGGTGCCGGTTATGAACCGCGGAAGGAAATCGGCATTGCCTTTGATGCCGCGGCCTCCAGCTTTGCCCAAAAGGATGGCACGTACTTGTTTGAAGGCAAGAAGCGTTCTGCCGATGAGATGGCGGCTTATTACGAAGACTTGCTGAAGAAGTATCCGGCCATTGTCTCTATCGAAGATCCGTTTGGTGAAAACGATTGGGACAACTTCGCTAAGTTCACGCAAAAGAACAAGGATCGGGTCCAAATCGTCACCGACGATAATGTCTGCACGAACCCGACTCTGATCCGCAAGGCCATCAAGGCCGGCCTGGCCACGTCCTTCCTGATCAAGCTGAACCAAATCGGGACTGTGAGCGAAACGATGGAAGCCATTCGTTTGGCCCGGAAGAATAACTGCACCGTCATGGTGTCCCACCGGTCTGGTGAAACCACGGACGACTTCATCGCCGACTTCTCCGTCGCCATGCACGCGGAGCAGCTCAAGGCTGGTGCACCGGCCCGGGGTGAACGGTTAGCCAAGTACAACGAATTGCTGCGGATCGAGGAAGAATTGGGCGACCAAGCGAAGATTGCCACCTTCCCAGACAGCGTCGACTTAGACTAATTCTTGTCACCGGTCGGCGGACAGTGACCGCTGAATGATGATCGTTTAGTTAAGACATATGATTATCTCAGTTATACCCATGCAGCTTTTCTTAACTGCATGGGTATACTTGGTTATGGAGTAAAGAAAGGGATGGGTATCATGGCAGGAACGCCGATGGAAGAAAAATATCCGCAGGTGGGGCTCGCCCCAGAAGAAGTGGCGGCGAAGCAGAAGGAGTTTGGGGCGAACCAGCAGCCAGCGCTGCCCACGGCGTTTTGGCGCCTGGTGCTGAACGGATTGTGGGGACCGCTGCCCTGGCTGCTGGAGGCGGCCATTATTCTGGAATTCTTTTTGGGCAAGGGGCTGCAGGCGACATTTATCCTGTTGCTGCTGGTTTTCTCTGCCGTCGATGGGGCGGTGCAAAAGAAACGTTCGATGAAAGCGCTGGGCGGCCTGCACGCCGATCTGCGGACCCAATCCCGGGTGAAGCGGGGTGACCAATGGGAAAATATGCCGGCCGACGGCTTGGTGCCGGGGGATATTGTCCACGTGCAGCTGGGAGACGTGATCCCGGCCGACGGAACGGTCCTGATTGGCGGCCTGAGTGCCGACCAGGCGGCTTTGACCGGTGAAAGTGCACCGGTGGCGAAGGCCGTTGACGATCCCGTCTATGCGGCCGCCACGGTCGTTTCCGGCGATGCCATTGTGCAAGTGACTAAGACCGGGACCAACAGCAGTTACGGCAAGACCGCTGAATTGCTGACCCATGCCACCGCACCGGGCCGGTTGGAGAAATTACTGTTCGGCATTGTCCGGCTGCTGGTGATTCTGGATGTGGCTTTGGTGCTCGTCTTGACCGTCACCGCGCTGCTGCGGGGCACGAGTATCATGTCGCTGCTGCCGTTTCTGGTGATTTTGTTCATCGCTACGATTCCGGTGGCGATGCCGTCCAGTTTCACCGTGGCCAACTCTGTCGAAGCATCACGATTAGCCAAGAAAAAGATCCTTGTCAGCGGACTGACGGGGATTCAAGAAGCAGCATCATTGGATGTGCTGCTGGTGGATAAAACTGGGACGCTGACCCAGGACCGGACGGCCCTTGCCGCTGTGTCTGCGTTGGAGCCGGCCAGCTATAATGAGGATGCCGTATTGACTTTAGCGGCCGCCGCTTGCGATCCCCAGGGCCGCAGCAGTATTGAACGCGCGATCCGCGAGGGCGCCGCGAAAAAGGGTACTGTTTTAACCCCGACGTCGTTTACGCCCTTTGATCCGGCGAAGAAATATTCAGCCGCCACGGTGACTTGGCAGGCGCATGATCATCAGGTGCAGCTTGGTTCGCCGACAATTTTGATGCAGGCCGCTCAGGTACCGGACAATTTGCGCGCTGAACTGGCAAAGCTGACAGCCACCGGTGCACGGGTCGTAGCGATCGCCGCGGATGGCGTTATCGTTGGCCTAATCGCCATTGCCGATCCCATCAAGCCCGATGTGCCAGCGCTGATCAAGCGGCTGCGCACCCGGGGCGTGCAGGTGATCATGCTTACCGGTGACACCCGGGCCACGGCCCAGGCGGTGGCGCAGCAAGTCGGTCTGCAGGGGGCCATTGGTACGCCGGCTGAGATGGACCAGGCGCCCCGGGATTATGCCGGATTTGCCAACGTCCTGCCCGCGGATAAGTTCCGGCTGGTCCAAGACTTGCAAAAAGCCGGGGCCGTCGTCGGCATGCTGGGTGATGGGGTGAATGATGCGCCAGCGCTGAAGCAGGCCGATGTGGGGATTGCCGTGACCACCGCCACGGATATTGCCAAACTGGCCGCCGATATTATTTTGACCGAACCCGATCTCGGGGCCATCAACGATGTCGTTGATTCCGGCCAGCGGGTCTATCAGCGGATGATGACCTGGATCATCACTAAACTGACCCGGACGGCTCAGCTCACGATTCTGCTGACGTTCGGCTACTTGTTCACCGGTTTCTTCCCCATTTCTCTGAGCATGATCGTTTTCATCGTGATGATGAACGATTCTGTGACTCTGACGTTGGGGACGGATCGGACCTACCCCAGCGACCGGCCGACCCGCTGGCAGTTGGGTGATTTGGCCAAAATTGCTACGGGTTTGACGTTGGGCTGGCTGGTGCTGGGCTTCTTGCTGCTGTGGTACTTCGAGTACCAGCTGCACCTGTCCGCTGATAGCACCAGCACACTGCTCTTTGCTTATCTGATCTTCTCGGCCATGGCCACGATTTATATGACCCGGACGCGGGGGGCCTTCTGGCGGGCAGTGCCGAGCCGTACCGTGCTTGGTGTCACCTGTCTCAATATGGTCTTAACAACAGTCATGGGGCTGACCGGGTTCATCACTCCGCGGGCACCGATTGGGCCGTATTTGCTCGTGATCGCGGGCGTGATTGTCTTCGCCGTGTTACTGGATCTGCTCAAGCAGGCGTTTTATCGCCAGCAAGCGGCGTGACGCAGCAGCAAACAGCGCAGGGTCATAATCCGTCAGTTCTTCTTCACCATAGCGGCGGGTATTGCCGATATAACAGCGATAATTCAGTTCGATCTGCAACGCCGTGACCCGGGGGTCTTGGCCGTAGTGGCGGGTAATGTCGCCGCCGCGGAAAGGATAGTTATCGGATACGGTAAATCCGGCAGTCGTCAGTGCGGCGGTCACTTGCATGCGGAAGGCCTTGCTGCTGGTCTGATCGTGTTCGCTGCCCAGGACGATGTCTTGGGGATGGATGCCGGGCTGACCGGGGTAGAACGCAAAACTGTGCAAATCGATCAGGGTGACATGACCGAACGCGGCGATTTTATCAGCTAATAAGCGTTGCAACGCCGTGCGATACGGGTGATAGTAAGCGGCCAGGCGGTGTTCGATCGTCGGCAATGATAGCGGCGCGGCGTAAAGCGGATGACCAAACGTATTTTGCTGGTATACCGTGGTCCGCTGATAACTGCCTGCCGGCGCAACGATCACCGATCGGTTCGGATCAGCCGCATAACGATTGACGTGATTGGTCAGGGTCGTGAAACCAGTGGCGGGCAGAAAGTCGTACAGGGCGGGCAGAAACCAGTCCGTGTTGGCCAGAATGGCTCCGGGTAAGAGTGCTTGGCGCATGTCATCCGGCAGCCAAGTGCCGCTGTGAGGCAGGCTGATGACAACGGGGTAACGATGGGTATGTTGGTTTTGAATCGTAATTAAGTCCAAGTGAAAATCTCCAATATGGAGCGGCAACTGATCTGACGGTTGCCGCGTTTCTTTTACTGGGAAACTATACCAACGAAATGGGTTGCGGACAAGAGTGTGTGGTGACTGGTATACTAGTTTTAAAAGATGATAGGAGGGATTCAATGCATATTCTTGTGACCGGCGGGGCCGGGTTTATCGGCAGCAGCTTTATTCGCTTCATGCGCCAGCGGCATCCTGATGATGTGCTGATCAATTTGGACGCGCTGACCTATGCGGGGAATTTGAGCAACCTGGCGGATGTGCCTGAAGAGGCACACTATCATTTTGTTCACGGTTCTATTCTGGATCACGATCTGGTGGTACAGCTGATTAAAAAGTACCAGATCGACGCCATCGTGAATTTTGCTGCTGAATCCCATGTGGACCGCAGTATTGCGGATCCGCTGGTCTTTGTCGATACCAATATTCGCGGTACGGCCACGCTGCTGGCGGCGGCCCGGGAGACCAGGATCGAGCGGTTCCTCCAAGTCTCAACGGATGAGGTCTATGGCAATATTCCCGGCACCGGCTATGTGACTGAAGCAGCCCCGCTTCACCCCAGTTCTCCTTACGCCGCCAGCAAGGCCAGCGCGGACCTGTTGGCGCTGGCCGATCACCATACCTATGGCCTGGATGTGGTGATCACCCGCTGTGCCAATAACTATGGTCCGTATCAATATCCTGAGAAGCTGATCCCGCTGATGATTCAGCGGGGCCTGACGGGCCAGTCGCTGCCGGTGTATGGCGACGGCTTGAAAACCCGCGACTGGCTGCACGTGCTCGACCATTGCCGGGCGATTGATCTCGTGCTGTGCCATGGGCAAAGCGGCGAGATCTACAATGTCACGGGAAACAACGAGCACGCCAATTTAGAAGTTGTCCGGCGGATCATTCAGCAGCTGCATATTGACCCGAGCTTGATTCAGCATGTGCCGGATCGGTTGGGGGATGACTCCCGGTATGCGCTGGATGCGACGAAGATTCGGGACGAACTGGGCTGGGCGCCAACGGTGGCTTTTGCCCAAGGCATGACGGATACCATTGCGTGGTATCAGACGCATCGGAGTTGGTGGCAAGGGTTGAATCAAGGCTAAATATCAGGCGAGTCTTGTACCAGCCGCTTTTTCCGGGTAAACTAATGATTATCGAATCGGTGATGACGTTCGCCGAGCAGCCTTCGGTAAAAGCAGTTGATGTCGCCCTTTTAAAGGGGCATGAAATGAGGGCTGCAACTATTACGGAATGTAATTAATGACGTCTACACGCGCTGCGCAATGCAGTGGCTTGTGGACGTCATTTTTTCGTGGAAGGGGAAACAGTGTGAAGAAGATGGGCAGTATCCTCATTGTATTTTTGGGTGGCGCTTTAGGCGGCCTCGCCCGGTATGGTTTAAATCAATGGGTGGGTGACCCAACAAGCCTTTTAGGCACCACCATTGAAAACTTAACCGGCAGTTTTCTTCTGGCGCTGTTAACGGCCTATGCCGTGGACAGTGATTGGCCCGATGCACTGGTACTGGGCCTGGGTACCGGGGTGATTGGCGGGTATACCACGTTTTCTACTTTGATGCTGGCTACGATGACCAATATCCGCCAAACCCCAGGGCGGACCTTGGGTTTATTTCTGGTGAACCTGCTGGGCGGGTTAGTGCTGGCCGGCTTGGGCTATTACCTCGGCGACCGGGCCACTGAGCGACGGGAGGGGGAGCAATGATTTGGTTTTGGCTTGCTGTCGGTGCCGGGATTGGTTCGGTGCTGCGATATGGCGTGACGACGCTGGGTAAGCGCCTGTGGCCGGGCCGGCCGTGGGCGACGATGATCATCAATGTGCTCGGGGCTTTTGCGGCCGGCTTGTTCAGCAGCCTGGCCGGGTTATCGCCGCTGGTGCAAACGGTCCTGCTCACTGGTTTGTGCGGCGGGTTCACGACGTTCTCCACGTTTACAGTGGATATGGTCATTCAATTGCGGAACCGGCAATGGACCTGGGCGCTGGTGTACGAAATCGGGTCCGTGGTGCTCGGCTTGACCGCCGTTTGGCTGGGGATGCTGGTTGGCGCATAGGAAAAGGCAGGTCATGGCGGCCTGCCTCTGCTTAACTAATCCGTGTAAATCTTTTTCGCTAAACCAAAGGCGGACCATGCCTTGGGCCAGCCGGCGTAGAAGGCCAGCTGGGTGATCAGTTCGACCATTTCGTCTTTGGTCACGCCGTTTTGTTTCGCCAGTTTCATGTGGGATTCTAATTGCGGGAATAATCCTTGAGACATTAATGATGCACAGGTGATCAGACTGCGGTCGCGGGCGGACATTTTATCTTCCCGGGACCACACTTCACCAAACAAGACATCATCATTGAGCTCAGCAAATTTCGGCGCAAAGTCGCCTAAGTTGTCGCGACCTGCGGTTTGTTTTTTAGCCATCAGAAAACCTCCAATTCGAATTATTCAGCCAAGGCCGTCGCAGCGTCATGGATCACGTGGACGCTGTTAATGACCAAGGGAAAACCAATATAGGGCAGCAGCTGAATGGCGGACCAGACGAGCTCGCTTTCCGTATTCCCGGCTTTGAGACTACCCCGGGCGTGCGCTTTGATTTGAAAGTCCACGTTCAAGGTAATCAGGGCCAGCAGCTCATAGCGTTCCCGGTCTTTGACGCTGAGCACGCCGTAGCGGTAGTAATCATTGAAGAAATGATTGGTCAACGCTGCGGGAATGAAGTCGCCAGCGCCGTCTGGCAAGTCGTGCAGCAAATGCTTGATCTCGGTGCCGTAAAGTTCCGCTTGGGTCTGGCCGCCAAAGTCGGGTGCCTGATCCGGGACGGCGGCCGCCACGGCCACGTGCTGGTCAGTGAAGACCCGCTGAATCGCCGGCAGGGCCTGGGCGACGCGTAATGTACCGACCACGGGGGTCAGTTGATAAACAACTTCCAGCATGACTTGCGGATCAATCCCAGCGGCGAGGATTGCTTCAGTTTGGGCGGTGATTGGTGCCTGAACACCTTGACAAACGCTGGCAATCAGCGGAATCAATAGGCGGTCGCGGGTCAGGTGCATTGCCCCCGCATGGTCAACCGCATGCACAAGCGGATTAGTGCGGTGTTCAAAACCGGCCAGGACAGACTGGTCTGTCATTATTTGGTACCCAATTCAGCATACTCGGCATCTGTGACTGGGGCCAGCCATTCAGTCGTGCCTTTGGTGATGGCAATATGGCTGAACCAGCTGTCTTTCGTCGCCCCGTGCCAATGTTCAACGCCCGGGTGAATGGCCACAGTGTCACCGGGGTGGAGCAATTGCGCCGGCTGGCCCTTTTCCTGATACCAGCCCTCGCCAGCAGTGACCAGTAACAGCTGGAAACCGTCATGATGGATGTGCCAATTGTTGCGGCAGCCCGGTTCAAAGGTGACATTGGCCACCTGCACGTCAATGTCGTCATCGGCGGCAATCAACCCGTTTAAGTAGCTTTGATCAATAAAGTATTTTTGATACGCGGTGTTCTTGTCGCCTAAGCCGAAAAGGCCGCCTTTTTCTGTATTGTCTGTCATTTCTAAATACCTCCTTGTTGTCGTTATGATTACCATACCGTTTGAATGGTATAATGTATAATACTAATAGATGATAGCAATCTATGCATGAGACTTATAGAAGGGAAGACACCTAATGGAATTGCGGACTTTACGGTATTTAGTGGCGATTGCCGATGCGGGGACGATGACCGCGGCGGCCCAGCAGCTGCATGTTTCCCAGCCGGCGTTATCCCGGCAGATGATGGATCTGGAAGATGAGCTGCACACGCCGTTGTTTGACCGCTCCGGGCGCGGCGTCAGCCTGACTTCGGCGGGAACCTACCTGGTGAATCGGGCCCGCCAGATTTTGACCATGGCCGATAGTACTGTGGCGGCATTGGACCAGCAGACGCCGCTGAGTGGTCCGCTGACCATTGGGTTAGGAGAATCGCCGCTGAATCAGCCGGTCCTGTCAGCGGCCGCTCATCTGGTCCAGCAATACCCAGCGGTGCAGTTGCGGCTTTATAGCGGCAACGCCGACGATATTTTTGAACGGCTGGACCATGGCTTGCTGGATTTTGGCGTCGTCATTGATCCGGCCGATAAGAACAAATACGCCTGGGCGCCGCTGCCCGGGCGGAATGTCTGGGGCCTGGCTATGCCGGCCAGTGCGCCGCTAGCCAAGGAATCGGGCATTACCCGACAGGAGATGCTCCAATTGCCGCTCATGATCTCGGAACGCGCGGCGGTGCAGCAGATGTTAGAAAACTGGCTGGGCGCACCACTCAGCGCAGATCAAATCGTTACCCGCTACAACTTGATTTACAATGCCGCGCTGCTGACGAAGGCTGGGGTGGGGTACGCGGTGACTTTGCGCCATTTGCTGGATCCCACGGACCGGACGTTGGTGTTCGTGCCGTTCACGCCGACCCTGACCACCGCGATGACCTTGATCTGGCCGAAGAATACACCGTTATCCCCAACGGCCCGGGCTTTTCAGCAGATTTTTAGCACGCAAAACCCTTAACTGCGTTGTATTTTGACCTATGCAAAACTAACCGAATCCGGTAAGATTAAGTGGATCGGTTGTGAAAAAAATATAGTGTCAAAGGAGAGATTTTTGCGATGAAGAAAAAGTCATGGCGTACTTGGTTACGCACTGCCGCAGTAGCGGTCGGCGTGCTGGTGGGCGGACTGTTGGCCAGTCCGGCCAGTACCCAAGCCGCCGCGCGGAATGTCGGCACGGTGAATTATGTGCAAGGTTACGGTATTGTGCTGTATCAAAAGCCGGGGAGCGGGGCGTTACCCAAGTATTTAAAGACCAACAGTCGTTGGCAAGTCTTTTCCGGCGGGCAAGCGGGGAGCGACTATTACTTCGGTCTAGGCGGTGCACAGTACATGTCCGGCCGTTATTTTGACCTGCAGAACGAAACAAGCAGTCAATCCCTCAATGCCGTTGGCCGGGTGAAATACGTGCCGGGATACAGCATTGCCATTTGGAATAAGGCGACCAATGGCCGCCAACCGGTACCGGGTCGCAAGCTGCTGCATAACTCCGCTTGGCGTGTATTCGGTCGCAAGGTGGTCAACGGTCAGTCCTGGTACGAATTGGGTACAAACCAATGGATTCAGGGCACCTATTTCTATTTGACTAAGGAGACCAGCCGCGGGGCTAAGGCCTACACGACCAAGCCGGAAGATTTAGTGAATAATCCGGAATCATCGAATCCTGGCCAACCAGAAACCAACCCCGGTCACAGCGACTATGAAACAGTCTTTGTAGCCGCCACGGGCAATAAATATCACTTCAACCGCAACTGCCGCGGGCTTTCAAACGCGAACCAAAGCACGCTGCGCAAGATGACCCTGAAAGAAGCCAAAGCGAAGGGCTATACGCTTTGCAACTACGAACACTAATCAAATGAGCACACAAATCGGGCCCGCCAGCGCAATCCGCGTTGACGGGCCCGATGTGCATTTAAAAACTAGTTAGTCACTGCCTGCTTTTCTGCCAGCAGCGCCTTTTGCGCCGCCACGTTCATAATATTCCATGGCCGGTCGAAGCCCGGTTGGAAGAAGAAATCAGCGTAGGCCAGATCTTTCAAGGTCATCTTGCCTTGAATCGCCAGACTGATAGCGTTGATGTTCGCGGTCACGTCGCGCTTGGACATGATTTGGGCGCCCAACACGCGCAGGCTTGCCGGGTCATAAGTCAGCTTGAAGTAGACTTCGGTATTGCCGGCTTCAGTGGGCACAAACGGGGGTTGGGTCGTGTCAGTGACGAAGACCGACGCCGTTTTCACACCATACCGTTCAGCAGTACCTTCCTTGATCCCCGTGGAAGCAAAGTGGTAATCAAAGACGGACAGAGCGGAAGAACCGGAAACCGGCGGCATGGCGACGTCGTCACCCAGCACGTTCTTGGCCGCGATCCGGCCTTGGCGGCGGGCATTGGTGGCCAGGGCAATCTGCTGCGGTGTGTCTGTGGGCGCAAACGGCACCTTCGTGGCATCGCCCACGGCGTAAACGTCGGCCACGGATGTTTCCAGATGGTCGTTGATCTTGACCAAGCCCTTCTCATCCAAGTCGACCACACCCTTGAGCCAGCCAGTGTTGGCCTTGATTCCGGCGGTTTGGATCACGAGATCTGCCGGATAAGTACCTTGGTCGGTAACCACTTGCTGCACCGCCCCTTGGTGGCCGACAAATTCCTTCACCAGTTGGCCGGTGGCCGGATAAATGTTGTTGGCCTTCATGGTTTCAGTTAACCGGTCGGTGAATTCCGCATCCAGATAAAGGCCCAGCGGTCTGGCAATCATATCAATTAAGGTGACATGTTTGCCTGCTTTCGCGAACACTTCAGCGGCTTCCACACCAATATAACCGGCCCCAATAACGACGACATTTTGCACCGTCGGGTCAACGGTCTTGGCCTTGAGCTTGATTGCCCAATCCCGGCCGCGCATGGCGTAGACATTCTTCAAATCGTTGCCCGGTACCGGCAGATTGACCGGTACCGCACCAACGGAGAGCACTAATTTATCATAACTTTCTGTCCGAGTCGTATCGTGGGCCAAATCGTGGACCGTGACTTGATGCTTTGCAGCGTCCACTTGGGTAATCTCTTGGCGCGTGAAGACGTGCACACCCTGGGCACGCATGCCTTCCGGGGTCGCGTAGCGGACGGAATTGACGTCCTTCACGACACCCTCTAAGTACAACTGCATCCCGCAGGAGAGGAAGGAGAGAAAATCCCCCTTTTCATACCATTGAATTTCAGTATCGGGCTGTTCAGCCAAAATACCGCGGACTGTTTCGTAACCACCATGGGAAGAACCAACGACGATGACCTTCATTAAATAATCGCACTCCTTTTGTAAAATTAAATTGCAGACAATCCTACAAGCTCATCGTATCACGTCGACGTGCTTGGTCGCAACCGTCTATACAAATTGTAACAATTATAATCTAGGAGTCAATACTATTTGGCAAATCCCACTTAGCCGGTTCACGCGCCAGGGGTCGCTGGCTTATAATGGAGATGTACGTTGAAAGGGGTGTCAAGTTCTCTTGAAAAAAATATTGAACAATCCAAGTGACCTCGTGCCGGAAATGGTTGCCGGCATGGTGGCCAGTTATCCCCAGTATGTCCGTCAGATTCCTGAAACCACGGCGGTTGTCCGGAACGATAAGGCATTCACCGGAAACCACCCAGCCAAAGTGGGCGTGGTCTCTGGCGGAGGCAGCGGCCATGAACCTTTGCACGCCGGTTTCGTCGGCCTGGGCATGTTGACCGCGGCCGTCGCTGGCCAGGTCTTCACGTCGCCGACGCCGGATCAGATCTACGCGGCGATCAAAGCGGCTGATCAGGGTCAAGGGGTCCTGCTCATCGTCAAGAACTACTCTGGTGATGTGATGAACTTCGACATGGCTAAGGATCTAGCCAGCATCGACGATATTTCCGTTGAATCCATTGTGGTGGATGACGATGTCGCCGTGGAAGATTCCCTGTATACCCAGGGCCGGCGCGGCGTCGCCGGCACGGTTTACGTGGAGAAAATTGTTGGGGCGGCTGCCGAAGCCGGGGCGGACCTCAAGAGCCTCGTTAAACTGGGCAAAGCGGTGATTGAGCAAACCAAGACCATCGGCGTCGCACTCCACGCCGCCACGGTGCCTGAAGTCGGTCATCCCGGTTTCGAACTGGGTCCGGACGAAATGGAATATGGTGTCGGCATTCATAATGAGCCGGGCTATAAGCGGGAAAAGATGGTCCCTTCGGCGCAATTAGCCAAAGAACTGCTAGATAAAATTGGGCAGCAATACACCGGCGGTCTCAGCGGCAAGAAGTTTGCCGTGCTGGTGAACGGCTTTGGCGCCACTCCGCTGGGTGAACAATTTGTCTTTGCCAACGACGTGCTCCAGCAATTAACGGACGCTAAAGCGACGGTCGCCTTCACCAAGGTCGGCAACTATGTCACCTCGCTGGACATGACCGGTCTTTCGCTGACGCTCCTGCAGTTAACAGATGATAAATGGCTGGACTATTTGAATGCACCAGCCGCGACGATTGGTTGGGGGGACACGCGTAATGAACGTTGAACAAGTGAAGCAATGGATGCAGTTGTACCAGACAGAAATTGAAAAGAACAAGGACTATCTCAGTCAGCTGGACACCGATATCGGCGACGGCGACCATGGCAACAATATGGCCCGGGGCGTCGACGCCGTGGCCGCTGGATTAGCGAAAGATAATCCAGCTGATTTGGCCCAGACCTTCAAGAGTATTGCCATGAGCCTGATCAGCAAGGTTGGCGGCGCGTCGGGTCCGCTGTACGGCACCGCTTTTCTCGAAATGGCCAAGGCCGCTAAGGACAGCGAAAGTGACATTCCGACTTTGCTGCAAGCGGCTGCCGATGGGGTCGCCAAACGCGGCGGGGCCAAGGTTGGCGACAAGACCATGGTTGATGTCTGGACCCCAGCAGCCCAAGATGCGAAGGCGGGCCAGCTCAACGCTGCCAACATCGACAAACTCGTTGAGGCAACTAAACCGTTACGGGCGTTGAAGGGCCGAGCGTCATATCTCGGCGAACGCTCCATTGGTCATTTGGATCCCGGCGCCGTCAGCACTGGGATGTTGTTGAAGACGCTGCTGCAAGCAACGGCCAAGTAAAGAAAGGAGGCTTTCCATGGCTGCCAATACACAGACCGGCATGGTGCTGGTGTCCCATGTACCCGAGATCGTGGCCGGCATCAGCAAGCTGATTCGCCAAGTTGCGCCGGACATTAACCTGACCACCGCCGGCGGCACCAGCGATGGCGACATCGGTACCGATGCCACCCATATTCTTCAAGCCATTGACGACAATCACGCCGATGAGTTGATGGTCTTCTACGATCTCGGCAGTGCGAAGATGAACTTGGATTTGGTCACCGACATGACCGACAAGACTCTGCACCGCTACGATGTGGCCTTCGTTGAAGGGGCGTATACCGCCGCGGCGTTGCTCCAAGCGGGGGATAGTCGGGCAGAGATTGAGAAGCAATTAGCGCCGTTGAAGATTAAATAATCACCGGCAACAGTGGTCCGCTGAGGCATCGCGCTTCAACGGACTATTTTTATCAAAAAAATTTTACAAAAGCGTTTACTTTTTCTACTGGTTCGTGGTATATTAAATTTGCAAATCGGAAACGTTTCCAAAACAAGCAGCCAACCGATTGCAATTTTTTACAAGAAAACTTGAAACGTTTCCAAAATATGGAAAGAAGGAGCTTTTCATGGAAAAGGTGTATCACACAACATCTGCAGCTGCGACCACTGTTCCGCGGATCGCCAAAAAGCGCCGGGATAAGGCGCTATGGGATCGGCTGAAGCGTGATCGCTGGCTGTATGTGATGCTGCTGCCGGGGATTCTGCTGACGCTGGTCTTCAAATATATTCCGATGTACGGCGCCATCATCGCCTTTAAAAATTACAATCCGCTGCTGGGGATCCTGCGCAGTCCGTGGGTGGGGTGGGCGCACTTCCAGGAATTCATTTTCTCCCCGAACTTCACGACCCTGCTGCTGAATACGTTCAAGCTCAGCGCGTACGGTCTGCTGCTCGGCTTTTTGCCGCCCATTATCTTAGCGTTATCGCTGAATCAAATCATGAACAAGAAGATTCGGCAGAAGCTGCAATTGATCCTATACGCCCCGAACTTTATCTCGGTGGTCATTATCGTGGGGATGCTGTTTCTGTTCTTGTCGGCAAACGGCCCGATCAACGGGATCGTGACCAAGCTCACCGGCAAGCCAATCATGTTCATGTCCAATCCTGGATATTTCCGAACAATATACATTCTTTCTGGGATTTGGCAGGGAATGGGCTGGGCATCCATCCTGTATACCGCTACATTGGCCGGAGTCAGTACGGATCTCTACGAAGCAGCCAACATGGATGGCGCCAACATTTTTGAAAAGATTTGGCACATTGATTTGCCGGCTCTCAAACCAGTGATGGTCATCAACTTCGTACTCGCCGCTGGCAATATCATGAATGTTGGTTACGAGAAGGCCTATCTGATGCAAACCTCAATGAATATCCCGTCATCTGAAATCATTTCGACGTATGTCTATAAGATTGGTTTGCAATCAGGCGACTATGCATACTCTGCCGCTGTGGGCCTCTTCAATATGATCATCAATGTGGTCTTATTGTTGTTCGTGAATAACGTGGTGAAGAAACTCAACGATGGTCAAGGGTTATAGGGGGACAACCAAATGGATATGAAAATGTACTCCAAATTTGACCGGCATGTGCTGGTGGTGAACCGGATCATTATCGGCTTTCTGGTGATCATCACAGTCATTCCGCTGGTTTACGTGACCGTTGCGTCCTTCATGGACCCGGCCACACTGCTGAATAAGGGGATTAGTTTCAACCCAGCAGATTGGACGACCCAAGGGTATCAACGGGTATTCGCCGATCATTCAATTGTCCGGGGCTTTCTCAATTCGATTTTTTACTCATTTGCATTCAGTGTCTTGACGGTTCTAGTTACAATGCTGACGGCTTATCCGCTCTCTAAACCCAGTCTGTATGGTCGGGGACCGATCATGATGTTCTTCGTGATTACTATGTTTGTCGGCGGCGGTTTAATTCCGACATATTTGCTGATCAAGAACCTGGGTATGCTGGATTCGGTTTGGGCATTAATTGTTCCTGGGGCAATCAATGTCTGGAATATTATCATTGCCCGCACCTACTTCAGCGGACTGCCCAAAGAGTTGTCAGAAGCGGCAACAATTGATGGCGCAAATGAAATGCAGATCTTCTTCAAGATCATGCTGCCGTTAGCGAAACCGATTATGTTTGTCCTTTTCCTTTATGCTTTTGTTGGTCAGTGGAATTCGTACTTCGACGCGATGATCTATATCAAAGATCCGAACCTCCAGCCCTTGCAGCTGGTGCTGCGGAATATCTTGATTCAAAATCAGCCCTCCCAAGATATGGTGGGTGCGAGTACAGCAATGGCAGAAATGAAGCAGATTGCGGAATTGATCAAATATGCCACGATTGTAATCTCCAGTTTACCGTTGATTGTGATGTACCCGTTCTTCCAGAAATACTTCGACAAAGGCGTTTTAGTTGGTTCAGTGAAAGGTTAATAACGAGGGGAGAAATTACCAATGTCTATCAAAAAATGGATTGCTGCTGCGGCGATCGTCAGTACCGTGCTCTTAGGGGCTTGTGGGAACAGTGCCAGTAAAGATACGGCCAGTCCAGATTACAAGTTAACCAAGGTTTCGTTCCCATTAAAAGAGAAGAAGACCTTGAAGATGATTTCGCAAAGCGCGGCCCTGGCTCCAAAAGATCCGAACAGCAAGCTGATTTTTCAACGATTGGAAAAAGACACGGGCGTCCACGTGGACTGGACCAACTACAATTCTGATTTTGCTGAGAAACGGAATTTGGATATTTCCAGCGGCGATTTACCCGACGCCATCTTTAACGCTGGCGCTGGTGATTACGACTTGCTGACCTGGGCTTCAAACGGCGTTATTGTGCCGGTGGAGAAACTGATCGACCAGTATATGCCCAATTTGAAAAAGATTTTTGCCGCACATCCGGAATATAAAAAATTATCCACGGCGCCTGATGGCCATATTTATTCCTTCCCTTGGATCGAAGAATTGGGTCAAGGCAAAGAATCGATCCATACGGTTAATGATATGGCTTGGATCAACGTCAAGTGGTTGAAGAAATTGGGCTTGCAAATGCCGAAAACCACAGCGGAATTGGAGCAGGTATTAGAGGCTTTCAAGACCAAAGATCCGAATGGCAACGGCAAGGCCGATGAGATTCCGATGTCCTTCATCAACAACGGCGGCAATGAAGATATGAAGCTGCTCTATGGCGCCTTTGGAGAAGGCGATAATGATGACCACACCATCGTCGAGAACAACGGAAAAGTCGAGTTTACAGCCGATAAGCCCGGTTACAAGGCAGCAACAAAATACTTCAACCAACTCTGGCAAAAGGGTCTGATCGATAAAGAAGCCTTTGAGCAGGACTGGAATGGCCTGGTGGCAAAGGGGAAAGCCAATAAACTGGGGGTGTACTTCACGTGGGATAAAGCTAATATTACGGGAGCCAATGACGACTATGATGCCCTGCCGGTCTTAGCCGGACCAGATGGCCAGCGTCATGTGACCAGAACCAACGGGATCGGTTTCTCCCGCGACCGTTTCGTAATCACCAGTGCTAACAAGAATCTGGAACTGACTGCGAAGTGGGTCGATAAGATGTATGAACCATTGCAATCAGTACAAAACAACTGGGGTACTTACGGTGATAAGAAACAAGCTAATATTTTCACGCTCAAGAACGGCATGCTGCACCACTTGCCGTTGAACGGCACTGCGCCAGGCGAGTTGCGGCAAAAGACGGAAGCAGCTGGACCGTTAGCAGTCTTGAATAGTTACTATGGTAAAGTCACCACGATGCCGGATGATGCCAAATGGCGGTTGGATCTGATGCACAAAACCTATTTGCCTTACATCACCAACAATAGCATTTTCCCTAAGGTCTTCTTCACGAAGAAGGAAACTGATCGATTGAACAAGATTGAAACTGACATGTGGGACTACATTTACCGCAAACGGGCTGAATGGATTACCAACGGTAAAATTGACCAAGAATGGGACGCGTACTTGAAAGAATTGAAACGCGTCGGTATCGACGAATGGCTCAAAATTAAACAGGACGGTTACGACAAGTATGTAAAAGGGACTGATTAATCGTGATGATTGAACAAACCGAAGCACTGGATCGCGCGAATCGGTATATTGAACAAAACCGGCATCGGGTGAATCCTAAGTACCGCGACCAATACCATCTGATGGCACCAGTGGGCTGGATCAACGATCCGAATGGGGCAGTATACTATCACGGCGCCTATCATCTCTTTTACCAGTATTACCCCTATGCCAGCAACTGGGGTCCGATGCATTGGGGCCACGCGCGCTCCAAGGATTTAGTCCACTGGGAAGACCTGCCCGTCGCATTAGCCCCGGACCAGGCCTACGATCGTGACGGCTGTTTTTCAGGCAGCGCGATCGTGCACCACGATCGGCTGTATCTGCTGTATACCGGACACGTGGTTGAGAATGGTCAAACGTTCCAGACCCAGTGTCTGGCGGTTTCGGATGATGGCATTCATTTCGTGAAATCCCGGCACAATCCGGTCATTGCCGGTGAGTTACTGGGCGACCACGGCTCGATCCATGATTTCCGGGATCCAAAAGTATTTGCCCATGATGGATCGTTTTATGCCGTGGCGGCGACTAAAACTACAGATAACCGCGGCCGTATCCTGCTGTTTAAATCAGTTGATCTCCAGCACTGGGACTTCTTTTCGACGCTGCTGACGGGTACCGCTGAACAGGGCATTATGTGGGAATGCCCCGACTTTTTCCACTTGGACGGCTATGATGTCTTGCTGATGTCGCCGATTCAGATTCCACGCCAGGGTTTGGCGTTCCGGAATGTGAGCTCCACGATGGCTTGTATCGGTCAAATGGATTGGACCACCGGTGAGTTGACCGTACAGACGACCCAGGAAATTGACTACGGTCTGGATTTTTATGCGCCGCAAACCCTGGTTGACGAGCAAGGGCGGCGAATCATGATTGCTTGGATGCAAATGTGGAATCGTACTATGCCCACCCATGAGCTCGATCATGGATGGGCCGGGGCAATGACGCTGCCGCGGGAGCTGCGGGTTAAAGAGGGCCGCTTAATTCAAAAACCGGTGTCTCTGGTTTATGGCCAATTGGAATATTTATCCGGGTCCGAAAACATTGACGTCAGCACCCGGCCGGTCGTTTTTCGCAACCTCGTGGGAGACAATACGTACATGCAAATTGTTTGTGATTTAGCCGAGGCGGCGTCCTTCACGATTCAATTTGCTAAAACAGGCCAGCAAGCGCTCACCCTGCGGTATGTTACCCAGACTGAAGAATTTCACCTTAGTCGGGCGGGCTTCGGCTATCCTATTACGGGTGATGAACGCCAGCCGCTGAATTCCCGGGCCGTACGGGTTCCGTTGGTCAATGATCAGCTCATTCTTGAGATTTTTCGGGACACCAGTGCGATTGAAGTCTTTATTAATGGTCAGGAAACAATGACCGCAACATTTTATGAAATTGAAAAAGGGCACGACATTGTCTTTTCCGCCGAAGGGCATGCCAAAATCGGCTCTTTTGAAACGGGAAGGGTTCGTGTATGACACAATACGGGGCAATTGAAGGCGGCGGTACAAAGTTTGTGCTCGCCGTTGCTGATGAAGATAACCAAATAATAGCGAGAACCAAGATTGCCACAGGCCAACCGGATGCGACACTGCGGGCAATCAGCGCGTTCTTTGACGACTTTGCGCTCACAGCTGTCGGTCTTGGCTCATTTGGACCAATTGATCTAAACGAAGATTCGCCCAGCTATGGCACGATTCTCAATACACCGAAAACTGCCTGGCAAGGATATGACATTGTTGGAGAATTGCACCAGCGGTTGCAGGTGCCGGTTTTTGCCACAACGGATGTCAATGTGGCCTGCTTAGGCGAGTATCAGTTTGGCATCGCCCAAGGGGTGCGCAGTTGTGTCTACTTCACTGTGGGTACCGGTATTGGAGCGGGTGCAATCAATCAAGGCCGCTTGATTCAAGGCTTGGCCCATCCAGAAATGGGTCATATGCGGGTTTTGCAGGATCCAGCAGATGATTTTGCTGGCCTTTGTCCTTATCACCGCAACTGTTTGGAAGGGCTGGCAGCTGGCCCCGCCCTGGCAGCCAGAGCCGGCCGGCCGGCTGGTGAATTGCCAGCAGATGATCGGTGTTGGGCAATTGAGGCGGATTATTTGGCCCAAGCTGCTAATACGGTGAGTTTGTTGTTAGCACCGGAGATGATTATTTTTGGCGGCGGCGTGATGAATCAGCCCCAGCTGCTGCCCATGATTCGGAATCGTTTTGAGCGATATAATCAAGGCTATGTGGACCGGCCGCCTTTGACTGAATATCTGCAAGGCGCCAGTCTCCACGACAATCAAGGGGTTTTGGGGTGCTTGGCGCTGGCCCAACAGGGCATGGTGCCCAGCACCGTACTGAATCAGTAGAACTTGGCTGATGGGTACCGTATACTGACTCAAGGAGGTGACCAATGATGAAAGCAACGATGAAAGACGTGGCCAAGATGGCTGGCGTTGGGGTCGGGTCCGTTTCCCGGGTAATTAATGGGGAACATGTAAAAGAAACGACACGCACCCGGGTCGAAGAAGCCATCAAAGTTCTTGACTATCAGCCGGATATCTATGCCCGGGGACTGAAAACAAATCGCACCAACACGGTGGCCTTGATTTTGCCAAGTGTTTGGCATCCTTTCTTCGCTGAATTTGCCCTATCTGTGGAATCTTGTTTAGCCGCGCAAAACTATAAGATGTATTTGTGCAATTCCAACGGCAATGCTGAGAAAGAGCGCGAATACATTCAGATGGTGCAGCAAAATAAAGTGGACGGCATCATTGGGATCACCTATTCGGATATTGACCAATATATTTCTAGTAATCTGCCTTTTGTCAGTATTGACCGCTACTTCACCGAAGACGTGATTTACGTGACCGCTGATAATGCCGCGGGCGGACGACTGGCCGTGGATGAGCTGCTCAAACGGCGGTGCCGGCATCTCGCTTATATTGGCGGGTATCAGGAAACACCCAATGAAACCAAAAACAGACGGAAGTATTTTGAAATTGAATGCAACGCGCGCCAAGTGCAATATGATGTGCTGGATATGCTTGAACCGTTGACACAGGTCAACCGGCATATTAATGAGTTCCTGGACGCCCATCCTGGAATTGATGGCATTTTTACCATCAACGACGACATGGCGCTGACCGTCTGCGATGTTTTACAGCAGCGCGGCCAACATGTCCCAGATGATGTCCAAGTCATTGGCTTCGATGGTCAGCGGATCAAAGAACAGGATGACTTTCTCGTGTCCACGATTGTTCAGCCCGTTGCCCTGATGGCCCAGCGATCCGTTGATTCGCTGCTGGCGGTGATTGCTGGCCAGACGGTCGATAATCGGACAGTGCTGCCGGTTGCCTTCGGTGCGAGTTGGACGACGCAACCAATTCAGTAAGTATAATGGCGTCTAAGGCAGCGGCTTTAGACGCCATTTTTAGGAGGAAAATATGATGCGCCACTGGAAATGGATCGCTGCTGTTCTGTTGCTGTGCTTAGTCGGCGGCGGGGCCTACTTAACTGTGCAAGCCAAAGCCAAGCGGGATAGCCGGCAAATTACCGCGGTGTACCCGCGGGCCAAAGAGAGTTTTGTCGGCGACCCAATGCCATTTTATGATCAGGGAAAATTTTCGATCTATTACTTGGAAGACTTGCGTAATGGCGAAGTCGGCTTCCACCCGTTCAGCTTGCTGACAACGCAGGACTTTTATCACTACACCAATGCGGGGCAAGTGATTCCTTATGTGAACCAAGAGGATAGCCCCGAACGGGCATTGGGGACGGGTTCCGTCATCAAAGATCAGGTGGGTCGGTATCATGCATTTTACACCGCTCACAACGATACTTTAAGTCCGAAGGAAGCCATTATGCACGCTACGAGCAATGACGGGCAGAAATGGACTAAACAGCCTAAAGACACATTCAAAGCCAGTGCCAATTATCAGGCCAACGATTTTCGCGATCCGTATGTGTTTTACAATACCTCAGCTAAAGAATACTGGATGCTGATTGCCACCCGCAACGCCGCCACGGGAGTGATTGCCCGATACACTTCAAAGGACTTAAAACAGTGGCAGGATCAGGGCGTGTTTTTCACTAACGACATGAATAATGATTCCACTCTGGAATGTCCCTCTGTGGTTCAATTCAAAGGCCGCTGGTATCTGGCGTTTTCTGACCAATTTGACCGGCGGGTCGTGCACTATCGGGTGGCTGATAAGTTAACCAGTACGTTCAAGGCTCCGCAACACGGTCAGGATTATGTGGACGGCGCGGGATTCTATGCGGGCCGGTTGGTGACGGACAACCAGCACCTCTATTTGGTGGGTTGGATTCCAACCAAAGAAGAGCATAGCGATCGGCTGAAATATAATTGGGCAGGTAATTTAGCCGTCCATGAGCTGATACCGCACGGCGATACTCTCGTGCCGCAATTGCCCCAGGCTGCGGCGAAGCAGATTACCAATCAGCAAGCAGCTTTAACGGATAAACGGACCAAGCTGCCGATTGCGTCTGCCGCTCGTTCGGTGACCTTAACCTTGCCGGCAAGCAAAAACAAGAAATTGATTTTAAGTGTTGGCGACACTAACCATATCGTAGTGGATCAACGAGCCGGCAAGATGGCCTATTACAACACTGCCTTGACGGATATCGCGCGCGGCAACCCGATGACGGAGACCACTTATCAGGCGGCAGCTGATGGAAAAATCAAAATCATTACCGAGGATGACATTATTGTGGTGTATGCTGGCAACCAAGCCTTTTCTAACCGTATTTATGAAGCCAAGAAGACACCGTTGACGATGCAGCTGCAATAGGCTGATGGGTTAAACAAATACGATCTGCCGACTGGTATGGCGGATCGTTTTTTGTCACCTCTGATTAGCACCGGCACTGTAATTTGTAAGCGGCAAACACCCTAATTCCCACTTCTTTGCTTACAATAGAAGTGGATATACATATATTGGGGAGAGTGACGCATCATGAGAATTGCAGAATATGACCAGATCCTAGCTGATCTGGTAGCCATTCCGTCGGTGAATGACCATGAAGCCGCGGTGGCGGATTACTTAGAAAAGTTGTTGGCCAAGCACCATATTACCGCTCAGCGAGTACCTTATGCCCCTGGCCGGGACAACCTCGTCGCTGAGATCGGCAACGGCCAGGGCCCGGTGCTAGGCTTCGACGGGCACGCTGATACCGTGGCTCTGGGGGACCGCGCGAAGTGGCAGACTGACCCGCTGGTTGGCACGATCAAGGCCGGCAAGATGTACGGTCGCGGGGTGACCGACATGAAGGCCGGCTTAGCCGCTGGCGTGATTGCCATGATTCAGCTCCATGACGCCGGCGTTTTACTGAACGGTACGATCCGCTTGCTGGCCACAGTGGGAGAGGAGATCGGGGAACTCGGCGCGCATCAATTGGCCGAACAGGGTTATGTTGACGATATGGCCGGCATTGTCATCGGCGAGCCCAGCGGTGTTGCCAAGGACTTTGTCACCCAGCCGGCGGCGCAAAGTATTTTTCCGCTGTCACCCGAAGAGCGGGATGTCCTGGTGGCCGCTAACCAGAATACAGAGCAGCATTTCGTTGTGGCCGCCCACAAGGGGACCCTGGCTTTCCGCGTTGATTCCGTCGGCCAGGCGGCGCACAGCTCCATGCCGGAGCTGGGGTACAACGCGATCACCCCCTTGCTGACTTTCTACAATCGGGTTCAGCAGTATTTCGAGGACCAAGCCGGGCTGAAAGATCCCATCTTGGGGCCCGCCACACCCGTGGTCACGCTGCTGAATGCCGGCGAACAGATCAACACCGTACCGGCCAGTGCCAGCATGAGTATTAATGTGCGCACGATTCCGGAAAAAACGAATGACGCCATGCTGGCCGATATTCAGGCGTTGGCGGATGAAGTCAACCAGGCTGAGCAGGCGCACTTAACGATCCGCGTCATCAGCAAACTTTCGCCAATGTCCACCGACCCTAACGCCCGGTTGGTCCAGTTGACGAAAAGAATTGGCGAGAAGCATTTGAAACAGCAGCTGCCGGTGATTGGCGTTTCCGGCGGCACTGATGCGTCGCCCATCGTGGATCGCAACCCCAACATTGAAGCCGTGGTGTTCGGACCCGGGAACTTTTCCGCCCATCAGGTGAATGAATACGTGGATATGGGGATCTATCACCAGTACATCAACCTCTACATTGATTTGTGCAAACACTATTTAGCTGGGATGTAAGCGCAATAATCAGTGTGCTGCTGAAAATTGTGATAAGCTAAAAGCACAAGTCTAAGTAAAGGAATGGTCATTACGGGGATTATTTATGCCCTCATCACGGCCGCCTGTTGGGGCAGTATTTCAGTGGTGAGTCACAAAATCGGCGGGAGCAGTCAGAACCAGATTCTCGGAGAAAGTTACGGTATTCTGCTCTTCGCCCTGGTCTATTACTTCATCGAACAACCAACGATTAATTTGGAGACGATGCTGGTGGGCGTGGCCTCAGGGCTGTTCTATTGCTGGGGTCAAAATCAGCAATTTCGCGGGTTGGAAGCCCTGGGTGTATCCATGGGGATGCCGCTCTCGACAGCGGCCCAGCTGGTGATCACGACGCTGGCCGGGGCCTTCGTCTTTGGCGAATGGACCGATCAGCGGGATTATGTTTTCGGCTTCGCGGCGCTCTTGATTTTGATTCTTGGCGCCGTGTTTACGTCTAAGAAAGAAAAGACAGCCGATACGCCAGCGCAAACCGGTAATAAACAGCAAGTGATCGGGATTGTCGCCGTACTGTTGTCCGGGGTGGGCATTTCGCTCTATTCCATCGTGAACAAGGCCTTTTCGCCGGATCCAGCGGCTTTGATTCTGCCCCAAGCTGTGGGAGTACTCATTGAAGGGTTCGCGGCCAGCAGCACGCAGTCGCCCCGCAAGCTCAACAGCCGCTTCACGTATTACAACATTGTCCTCGGTCTGCTCTGGGCGCTGGGTAATTTGTTCTATACCCAGGCGATACATATGAGCGGCCTGGCCATCAGCTTTTCCTTATCCCAAATGGGCGTTGTCATTTCGACCTTGGGCGGCATCCTGATTCTGCGCGAGCACAAGACCCGCAAGGAACTGGTCTATACGCTGATCGGTTGCGGTTTAGTGATTCTGGGCGGCGTCCTGTTGGGCGTTATGCAGGCTTAGGGAGGCAATGATATGACAGACGAAGAGAAAAAACAGGTCCAAGCCTTAGTCCACAGTGCGCACCGAATTCAGACCGGTCTGTGGCTGGCGGCCAGTATTTGGCTGCTGGCCTTGGCCGGCGCGATTGGCCAGCAGGTTGCCCGGGCGTTGGGGTATACTGCCCAGCTGCCGCTGGCTGCCGCGGCGGCGATCATCGCGGTGCTTTTGGCCGTCACCGCCTATCCGTTGACCCTTCTGATTCAGCAGCAGCAATTGGCGAAAAAAGTGTGGCAGAGTTTGCCCCAGGAAAAGCTGCGCTCCACCGCTCAAGTAGCCGACCCCATCACTGGGGTGACGGATTTGGGCACCCATTATTTGGTGACGGCCCCGCTGGCTTCGATTACCTTAGAAAAGGGGCCCACTCAGGTGGAGGTCGATCCTCAGGCCACGCAGTCCACATACAAGCAGCAGTCCAGTTATTTCAATATTCATCACTTGAATCACTGGCTGCGGCCGGCCGCGGTGAGCGGTAAAGAATTTCTGGCTGCTTTGCCGGAGGATCGGTATGAACAGCTCGTTAATGCTGATCGGCAAGCAGATATTCTGCATTTGACGCCCGCTGATTTTGCTCAATTGCAACGGACCAGCGAGTAATACAGCTGTTTGTCAAAACGCCCGCCTTGAAGCTGCTATGACAGTTGAAAGGCGGGCGTTTTGTGCTGTTCCATTCAAAAAAATATCTGTATCACTCTGTTTTTCTGTAACCGAATCCATTTATACTTTGTGAAATTTTCAAAATCGCGCACGAATAGGCCTTTCGCGGACTTTGTGCAGTGTTTTGAATACAGCCAATATACCCTGTTCCGACACGTTTTCAGGCTATTTACAAGCGAGTAAAAGGGCGTTATGGTAATTGTGAAATAAGTCATCAGGAGATGTTCATTATGCCAGTAACCACATTGAAAAAGGTTTATGATGCCAATGAATCTGTTGCCACCGAAGTCAACGACTTAGTCGCCGGGGCGCAACGGGCATTCAAGAAATATCAAGAATTTGATCAACAGCAAGTGGACGCTATTTGTCAGGCCGTCGTCAACGCCGCCATCGTCCACTCCCGGGTACTGGCCTTTCTCGCTTGGAAAGAAACCGGCCGGGGCAACGCTGAGGACAAGGCCATCAAGAACATTTATGCCAGCCAATATATTTGGAACAACATTAAAGACGACAAGACTGTGGGCAAAATTGAAGAGGATCCGGCCCATGGGATTACCAAGTATGCTGAACCGCTGGGCGTTGTGGCCGGGGTCACGCCGGTAACGAATCCGACGTCTACGGTAATTTTCAAGATTCTGATGGCGCTGAAGACCCGCAACGCGATCATCTTCGGTCTGCACCCGCAGGCTCAGCAATGCGGTGCCGCGACGATTCGGGTACTGAGCAAAGCGGCGACGGATGCCGGAGCACCGGCCAACCTGATTCAATACATTCACCATCCCAGTATTGAAGCCACGGATGCCTTAATGAACAATCCGCAAGTCGCCATCGTGTTGGCTACCGGCGGTCCAGGCATGGTCAAGGCGGCGTATTCCACTGGTAAACCCGCCTTAGGCGTTGGCCCTGGCAACGCGCCGGCGTATATTGAGCAGAGTGCCGATATCAAGAGTGCCGTCAGCGATATTATGCTGAGCAAGACCTTCGACAACGGGATGATTTGTGCTTCTGAGAACAGTATCATCGTTGATGCCGCCATCGAAGACCGGGTCAAGGCGGAGTTCACGAAGCAGGGGGCCTACTTTGTCCCCGAAGCGGATGTACAAAAACTCAGCGATGCCGTCATTGATCCGCAGCGCCATACTGTCCGCGGACCAGTTGCCGGCCAAACTGCCGAGAAGATCGCCCGCCTGGCCGGAATCACTGTCCCCAGGGGGACCAAAGTATTGATCGCACCGGTCGCCGGGATTGGCAAGAATTATCCGTTATCCGGTGAAAAGCTGTCCCCGGTATTGTCCATGTATCGGGCCAGCACTCGGGCAGCGGCCTTCAATCTGTGCTTGGCGCTGCTGAATTATGGCGGCTTGGGCCACACGGCTGCGCTGCACACAACGGATAAAGAAGTGATTGCTGAATTTGGTCAATTGATGCCGGCTTGCCGGATCCTGGTCAACCAGCCCGCATCTTTGGGCGGTATCGGCGGTCTGTTCAACGCCTTGACCCCGTCGTTGACCTTGGGTACCGGGACTTACGGGAAGAACTCGATTTCCCATAACTTGACCGATACCGATCTATTGAATATTAAGACAGTCGCTACGCCGACACGCCACCCCAACGATTTGATCAGTGAATTGCGCGGTGTCATTCGGAAGCAGCAGCTTTAATCCACTATATGAAAAAATCTCGGAGCGTCTGCGCTGAAGCGTGGCGTTCCGGGATTTTTTGCTGTCTAGCGGTGATACTGGAAAACGCCCAGAGCAGTCCCAATTTTCCTGCTGCTGAGCAGATGCTGTTTGGCGGCGCGTTGCAGTGAGGTGGTTTCGGGATACTTGGCTGGGTCAGCCAACGGGGCACCAAAGATGCGTTCTTCGGCCTGACGATCGTTCGGGAAATAGGCCACGATGGTGAACCGGCGCTGAAATTCCAAAATATGACTGTGCGCCGGCAGCAACTGTTGCAAATCGGGCGACAGCAGCCACGAGTGGCAGCAGAACCAGTCACGCTGAAAATAGGTGTTGGCCTGATCAAACGATGCCGTACACTCTGCCGGCAGCAGCGGTCCGTCCGCTGGGATATGCACATTCAGCCAGATATCAGAGAAAGCCAGCAGATGATGGTCAGCCGGGGCAGTCAACGGCTCAAACTGCAACCGGCCGAGGCGAACCAGTCGGTGCTGCAAAGTGCGCATCAACCAAGGGACTTCCGTGATCCCCCATGTGCCGGTTTTGGCGTAATGGTCCTGGGCCCAGAGGTTCAGGTCGCGGTAGGAATCGTAATAGACTTGCGGACTGAGACCATGGGCCGGGTAGTAGGCGCTGTCCTCGGCCGCCAGATCAGTCAGCACGGCCAAAGCTAATTCTGGATTGGCCAGCAATCGGTCTTGAAATTTGCTTGGGTTGGCCGATAGTGCTTTTTGCCACCAGGGAAGCGAAAGTCGGGTACGCACAATTATTGATTGCGCTGCGGCCGGCAGTGCAATCTTTGCCATAAAGTCCTGTAAACTCATTCCAATCGCCTCCATCTTTTAATAGCTTAAGTCAACACAACCCCCCTGACCAGTGGGAGAACCGGCCAGGGGGGCTGCTCAAGATAAAATGATGAGGGAGGAAACCAGCCGGCAGCATTCTTGGGGAGGAATTTGTGCACCTGCTGATGGTTTGTATCCTACGCGGTGCCCTTGAAGAAAGTATGATGGCTTTGTTTGGTAAAAGTGAAATCCGAACCGGCTTTGTTGCGTTTTTCTAAACTCGGCGCACCCAGTAATCACCATACGCCGTACCATCGTGGTGCCCAATCAACTGTTCAGCGGTGGCTGTGAAGCCCGCGTCTTGCAGTGCTGCGATCCGTTCTGTGGCGGCGGGTACGGCCTTGGTGGCGACCTGAGAGCAATCAAATAAAGAAAAGGCGGGGGCGACGATCAATGCTAAAATCTCAGCAATTGCCTCGGTTTGCTCGTAATCACTGCGCAGATCCAGCCGCAGCACTCCGCAGTCCGTGAAATAATCCGCTGCCTCCCGGTGGAACAGCTCGATCGTGCCAATCACGGTTTGCGTTTTGTTAGCGATGATCGACCAGCGAACAAAGCCCTCCTCGGCATATTCCGCCAACCAATAGGCAACGGCTGCCTGCATTCTTTCCAAAGTGGTGTAGTGGAAATCATCGCCGCCGCAATTGTCGCTGCTGAATAGCGGCACTGCTCGCGGGTCGGAATAAACAGCTAACAAATCTTGGGCGTCGGCGGGGGTGACCAGCCGCAAAGAATAATGAGTACCCACAAATTGGGGACATGCGTGATAAACAGTGGTCATAAAACACACGCTCCTTCGCTGAGATAAATACCGAATACTTGTTTGCATTATCCCATGATAACGGTTACGTGGAAAGCAAAATCGACCTGGACAAATTAGTCCATGGTTACGGTCAAAACATTCCATTCTCTTCTTGGCCCAATCCCCCATAATAGCTTCTTGACAGTAACAACCGAAGAAATTGGGAGGAAAATTATCATGAATCCATATCAATGGATTTGGCACTATGCGAGACGCTACAAGGGGCGAATGGTCATGGCGGCGGTGCTGATCATCGGTAACGCGCTGGGCATTATTGTGGTGCCCTTGCTCGGCGGGAAAATTATCGACGTGGTCATCAATCAAGGGCATACCGAGCAGCTGCCGTGGATGCTTGGCGTCATGATCGGCACCACACTGCTGCGGACGATCATGCGCTATCTGTACCAGATCCTGTTTGAACGGGTGGGCCAGAACACGCTGTACGACGTGCGCAAAGACCTGTTCAACAAATTGCAGACCCTGGACTTCAACTTTTTCAACACGGTCCGTACCGGGGATATCATGGCCCGGATGACCGGGGACATGGATGCCATCCGGCACTTCGTTTCCTGGGTATCCTATAACGTGATCGAATGTGTGCTCTGGTTCTTCACGGCGGTGGTCGTGATGAGCACCATTTCCTGGCAGCTGATGCTGGCGCTGGTGGCAGTCACGCCGCTGATCGGAATTTTGACGATCATGATGAGCCAATCGGCCCACCCCGTCTTCTTCCAGATTCGCCAGAGCTTTGCCCGGCTGAATTCGATGGTGGAAGAAAACATTTCTGGGAACCGGGTGGTCAAGGCATTTACCCGGGAACCCTATGAAATTCAGAAGTTCGATAAACTGAATAACGAATACAAACAGAGAAACATGGACTCCGCTGCCGTGTCCCGGCGCTACTTGCCATTTCTGGACTTTCTGGCCTCGGTGCTGACGGTTATTTCGCTGTTGCTGGGCGGTTACTTCGTGATCTCTGGGAAGATGACCCTGGGCGATCTGGTGGCCTTCAACGGTTTCATCTGGATGCTGAATCAGCCGATGCGGATGAGCGGCTGGCTGATCAACGATATTCAGCGTTTCTCGGCAGCGACGATCAAGATTCGCCAGATGCTGGGTGCCAAGTCTCGGATTCCGGTGGAAGATTCGCCGGATTATGAACACATTAAGGGGACGGTGGAATTCAAAGACGTGAACTTTGAATATGCCGATGACCCCAGCCAGCCGGTACTTCACGACATCAACTTCAAAGTGACGCCGGGGCAAACCATGGGGATCTTGGGTGAAACCGGTTCCGGCAAGTCCACCCTGATGAACCTGATTACCCGCTTTTACGACCCGACCAGCGGGGCCGTCTTGATCGACGGCAAGCTGGCCAAAGACTATCCCGTCCGCCAGCTGCGGGATCAGGTGACCATTGTCATGCAGGATCAGTTCCTGTTTTCCGACACCATTGCCGAGAACATCAATTATGGTAACCGGGAGGCCAATCCGCGCTTTATTCGGGATATGGCCAGCGTCGCTGATGCCGAGAACTTTATTGAAGAAATGCCGGAAGGGTACGACACAGTTGTTGGCGAACGGGGCGTTGGTCTGTCCGGCGGCCAGAAGCAGCGGATTTCCTTAACCCGGGCTTTGGTCAAGGACCCGTCGATCCTGATTCTGGACGACACGACGTCGGCCCTGGACATGGAAACCGAAGCCAAGATTCAAAAGGAATTGCGCCGGATCACCAAGGATAAAACGACGTTTATTATTGCGACCCGCATTTCGTCCATTCGGCAAGCCGATCAGATCATCGTGCTGCAGCATGGCCGAATCATCGAGCGGGGCACCCATGAAGAATTATTGGCCAAGCACGGCTATTACTACGACACATATCAAAAACAACTCGGTGCGCTGGGCGTGACCCCGGATGCACCGCAAGCAGAGGAGGCGGTCACCAATGGCTAAACGGAATACTTACGATCAAGACGAAGAGCTGGAACAGGAATTTAACTGGGCCTATTACAAACGGCTGGGCAAGTATTTGAAGCCGTACCTGCGTCGACTGCTGGTGGTGCTGGGCAGCATTCTCCTGGCCAACGTGGCTATCATCATGGGACCGTATCTGACCAAAGTGGCCATTGACCAGGCTATCCCCAATAAGGACATGGGTCAGTTATGGCTGATTGCCGGGATCTTTCTGGTGACCTTGATCGTCGCGTTCTTCTGTATGCGGTACCGGATCTGGGCAATCACTGAGATCGGTCAGGACATGCTGAAGGATATGCGGTCGGATATTTTTGACCACTTGCAGACCTTGCCGTTTTCTTACTTCGATTCCCGGCCCCACGGCAAGATTCTGATTCGGGTCGTGAACTACATCAACACCCTGTCGGATCTGCTGAGCAACGGGCTGATCAACTTGATTTCAGACTTGATCAGTCTGATCGTGACTTTGATCTTCATGTTCGTCATTGACTGGAAACTGACCCTGTACAGTATGGCTTTGCTGCCAATCCTGTTCATCTGGGCCTGGGTCATCAAGAACAAACAGCGGGTGGCGTATCAAATTCTGAGCAACAAGCAGTCCAACCTGAACGCTTATATCCATGAAAGTATTGCCGGGATCAAGGTCACGCAAGGGTTTGCTCAGGAGAAAAATGCGGAGCAGCGCTTTGCCGACGTTTCCGAAGAATATCGCTCGACCTGGATGCACGCGGTGAAGATTCAGTTCGCCTTGTGGCCAGGGGTACAAAACATTGCGATCATGACGACCGCCCTGATTTACTTCGTCGGCGTCAACCGTATCGGCGTGGCCGTCACCACCGGGACGCTGATTGCCTTCATCGGCTACATCAACAACTTCTGGAACCCGGTGATCAACATCGGGAACTTCTACAACTCCCTAATCACGGCCACCGCATACTTGGAGCGGATCTTTGAGACGCTGGATGAAAAGCCGGAGATTCAGGACGCCCCGGATGCCTTCGCGCTGCCGCCGATTCGCGGCGACGTGCAGTTCAACGATGTCTCTTTCAAGTACGACCAGGACGGCCCGATGATCCTGCACCACATCAATTTCCATGCGACCCCGGGGCAATCCGTTGCGCTGGTCGGCCCTACCGGTGCCGGGAAGTCCACGGTGATCAACCTGCTGTCCCGCTTCTATAACGTAACAGATGGGGAGATCCTGATCGACGGGGTCGACATCAGCAAGGTCACCCTGAAGTCCCTGCGTCAGCAAATGGGCGTCATGCTTCAGGATACTTTCATCTTCTCCGGGACGATCCTGGATAACATTCGCTACGGGAAGCTGGATGCCACGGAGGAAGAAGTCATCGCCGCGGCTAAGGTCGTGCGGGCGGACGATTTCATCCGCCACCTGAAGAACGGCTACAACACAGAATTGCAGGAACGGGGCTCCACCCTGTCAGCCGGGCAGCGCCAGCTGATTGCCTTCGCCCGGACCCTGCTGGCCGATCCCCGGATTTTGATTTTGGATGAAGCCACCGCGGCGATCGATACCCAGACAGAAATCCTCTTGCAGCAAGGGTTGAACGCTCTGCTCAAGGGCCGGACGAGTTTCATCATCGCCCATCGGCTGTCCACGATTCAAAATGCCGACCAGATCTTCGTCATTGACCATGGCGAGATCGTCGAGCGGGGGAACCATGACAGCCTGATGGCGGATCATGGGGCGTACTTCGATTTGTATGATGCACAGTACCAGATGTTGAAGGCTTTGTAATCGGAGTTCAAAGAGACCGCGGGTCAGTTGCAGTGAGCAACCGGCACCGGTCTCTTTTTGATGTACCAGACATAAGATGGGCGAAATGTTAAAATGAATTATAGAGCGTTTTCATTTTTAACAGATTGGTCTGACATCTTGTACGATTACCGGTCGCAGTGCTCCTAGTTGTTTGGCGCTGCTGGCCAGAGGGGAGCGCGCTGCGGTGTTGAACTTGTCGTTGAAGGAAGTTGTTATCCGATTGACCCTGTCAATCATCATTGCCGGTTGTGTAGGTTTTGAGCGGGAGCACAAGAACCGGCCGGCGGGGATTCGAACTCACATTTTGGTCTGTATTGGGGCCACCATTATTGCCTTAACCCAACAGTCGATCGCCGAAGAGGCGTTTTCTTTGGTCCGCGCGTATCCCAAGCTGGCCACGGTGATCAAGTATGATCAGTCCCGGCTCATCGCCCAAGTGGTCAGCGGCATCGGCTTTCTCGGGGCGGGGACGATCATCGTGACGAAGCAGCGGGTCATGGGGCTGACGACGGCCGCTTCGCTATGGGCGGTGGCTGCGGTCGGTATTGCCATCGGGATGGGCTATTATCAGGTGGTTTTTGTCGGCTTTGCGGCAATTATGTTTTCGCTGTCGTTGGTGCAAAAACTGGTCAAGGTGCGCAAGATCAACAACTTGGAAATTCAGTACGTGCACCGGCAGGAGACTAAAGAGTTCATTAATAACTATTTTGAGAAAAAGAATATCGAGATCGAAGATGTCACGTTCGAGGTGCAGATCATCGAGAATGAGCGGATCTATCGCAATACGTTTACCATTGATCTGCCCCGGCTGCTGACGTATGCCGATGTGATCGACGATCTGTCCATGTACCCTAATATCCGAGAAGTGCGTCTGGTCGCGGTGAATGACTAATCAGCAGCTTATTTTGGCGGGTTCATCGTTTTAGCGATGAGGCCGCTTTTATATTCTGTAAGCGGTATAATAGAGCAATCAAGAGCACCGGAGGGAGTTGGTCAGTATGCTGGATATGTCCGGCACGGTACCGGAAGTGCTCTACGTGTTTCCTTACCAGAATACCAAGGTCGGCGATAGCCGTTACCATCAGCATGACTTCCCTGAGATTTCGATCATGGTCGACGGGTGCGCAGATTACTTGATTGGGGACCAGCACCATCATATTACGAAGGGACAAGTACTGGTTTTTAATCCGCATACCTGGCATCAAGACAGTCAACCAATGGGGACCTTCAGCTACCAAGTGCACATCGGCTTTCGCAACTTTGTTCTGCCAGGGATCGGCAGCGATAAACTGCCCTTTGCCAATTCCGTGATCGATTTGGGTAATCAGTGGCATGATTTTTTTGCCGTGGTCCATCAATTGATCGACGAAAATCATCGCCAGGCACTGGGCAAGCAGCTGCTGGAACGGGCGATGGTCACTGAGCTGCTGGTGTATTTGCTGCGGGCACTGCCGGAGAACTGTGTCGCCGATGACCAGATCCTGGGCGGCGAGCAGCCGTCGGATTCGCCGGCAGAGGCGCAAGCCCTGGTGACCCAGGCCACCTATTATTTGAATGCCCACTATGATGAGGATGTCTCATTAGCCCGCTTGGCGGCCAGTCTGCACGTCAGTAATGCCCACTTGTCGCGGCTGTTTAAGACGGTGACGGGCGAGACGCCGAGTAATTACTTAACCCGGATTCGGCTGCAGCGGGCGGAGGAGTTATTACAGAATGATCAGTTGACGATCAAGGAAGTAGCCAACCGGGTGGGGTACTTGGACCCGTTGTACTTCTCGAAACTGTTTAAGAAGCACTTTGGCCGCACACCGTCGGCCCAGCGTTAAACCGGCACCCAAACGTTCAATAATTCAACGGACAACGTTGGTATAATACAAATGAGTTAACCAAATCAGATCGTGGGAGTGATTCATGGTCATGCGGGTGGATTTCATTTCCGGTGTGATTCGTAAGCAATTGGAATAAATTTGGGCCTAAAGTCCGGTGCGCATTTCTGGTCGAGCGGGTGTAAGATGTTCCCATTAAGGGGGACGTTACACAATGAAAAAGTTGAAATCCCGGCTGGATGCCTATAGTGATGCGGTCATTGCCATCATCATGACAATCATGGTCTTGGACCTGACGCCGGTACTGAAGGACAGTTGGCCGGCCTACTTGAGTCTGGCCAAAGAAGTGGGAATTTACGGGATTAGTTTCGCGCTGGTGGCCAATATGTGGTACCAGCACGCCACAGCCTTTGAGGAAATCGAGGACATGACCTACCGGATCATGGTCTACGATTTCCCTTTTCTCGCCGTCTTATCCCTGACGCCCTTGGCCACCAATATGATGGCTTCGAACACGACGCGTACTACGGTGATGGCCTATGGCATTTTGAACCTCCTGCTGTCCTTTACGTTCCGGCTGCTGGCCAAGGCCATTGTCCATTTTCAATATACGGATAAGTCGCAAATGCGCCAGGTTTATGGAAAAATATACGGCGCCCAGAACCCGCTGTTCATGATTTGGACCGCCGTCTTGCTGGTGATCGCCTGGTTCTGGCCGTTTATCGCTGTCTGGTTCTACCTGTCCTATCCGGTGCGGGACTTGCTGTTCACCGGCAGCACCCGTCAACAGATGCACGACGCGGAGCAACTGACGCCGGATCAGCGGTCGGAGTATTTGCATTTAACGCCAGAGCAGATGCGCAAGTTCCAGCGCCAGGTCCAGCGCTCCCGGCAGCAGCAAGTGCGGCAAGGGAAGAAAGCCGCACCCCAGGACTGGACCAATATTTTACAGCAGTGGCTGGATACGAAAGTCACTCCGGCACCGGATACGGCGGTCAACGGCGATGCCCGGGATGTCGGGCGGCAATTGACCCAGGACCAGTGGCGGGCGTTCGCCATGGCCCAGCGCCAGAACGATCCCCGGGCCAAAGAAGTCAAACAGCGGTTGCAGGCGTTCACTAAGCAGCAGCATGATCAGAATAAAAAAGACGATCAGTGACCCAAGCGTTCCGGCATGGCAAACCCGAGGCGATGGATTACAATGGGGGCGAAAAAAAGATTACACAGTAATGGGGGAAGATTAGCATGAAGAAAACGGGACGCGTGGTCGTAGCGAGTCTCATCGCGCTGCTGATGGTACTGGGGGGGATTGTCGGCGGCGTCGCATATTATCGGCATGCCGCGCAGCCCGTCGTCCATGAGCGGGTGGCCCGAGTCCGGACGAAAGCTAATAGCAGTACCAGTCGGCAGGCCAGCAGTCAACCAAAGCCACGGAAAAACGTCGTTCAGGCGGCCGTGACCAGTGACCGGATACCATTGAGCAAATGGCAGAAACAAAGCACCCCGGTGCAGCTGCCGATTCTGATGTACCACGACATCGGCCAGGGCAACACCCTGATGATGCCGGCGGACCAACTGAAAAATCAGCTCACTTGGCTGAAACAGGCAGGGTACTATGAGCTAACCCCCGCCGAGGCCTATACGGTGCTTTCTGAAAATAAAGTGCCCCAGACCAAGATCGTCTGGATCACCTTCGATGATGGTTATCGCAGCATGTACACCACCGGTTTGCCGATGTTCAAAGCAACCAACAGCCGGGTGACGATCAACGAAATCAGCGGTTCTGTCGGCAGCAATTGGAACCTGACCGCCGAGATGATCAAAACGATGCAGCAGAACAACGTCGACTTCGCCTCGCACACCGTCAGCCACCTGGAGCTGAACAAACTGGCCAACGCCCGCCAGCAAACAGAATTAACGAATTCCCGCCAAGCGCTGGCCCAGATCACGGGTACGGCGCCCAACACGATTGCCTACCCGGTGGGCCGCTATAACGCCGCCACTTTGCAATATGCCAAGGCCGCCGGCTACCAGATCGGTTTGACCACGACGCCAGGATTGGCGGCTGCCAGTCAGGGCATGTACGCCCTCCATCGGGTGCGGGTCAATCCAGGCCAGACTCAGGCCGGTTTTCTGAATTTAGTCCAGCACGGCTATTGACGCGAGGTCCCAATTACGGTATCGTAAATCAGTATATGTGCAGAAAGAAAGGGGGACGTCATCGTGTCACAAAATACTCATACAGGTGTTTCCAACAACCGTCGGCCGGTATCCCAAGCTAACTCCAAGGAACGGGTTGCTCACACGACCAAAGTACTTGAATTCTTGGCTCAACGGGCTAAGGCAGACGAGAGCAAGTAATTGCTCGACCTTAAACCAGTTATGAAGCACCGGCCACGGTGGGCAACCCCCATAAGCTAGGTGCTTTTTCTTTGCCCTTTTTTCTGATAGAATGGCGGGCGTGTATTAGTACCTACGTTCAACAACCTACTAGAAATCGGAGTGACATTTCCTGATGCGTATTCGTAATATCCTCGCGGTGCTCGCCGCAGTTGCCGTTCTCGGCGGCCATATGTCCTGGCAGAGCTTGGACCGGCTGCACCTGACCTGGCTGGATTGGAATGCCACTGTGGGCGATGCGTTGGGTAACGGAAAGACCCCGACTACGGTGGCTGGGGTCTTGAAGTATCACGCCGCGTCGCTGAATGCTTTCCCCCACTGCCGCGCTTTGCTGATATCATCAACAAGGCTGCGATGCGTGCCGCGATCTTTGACGATGCTGGTCACAAAGGGGGAGAGCATTTTTTTAGATAATGGATCAGATATGTGTGTTGCGCTTCTTTTGAAAACAGTACAATATGGGTGAATCCGATTTCTTAAGAAAGCAGGTCTTTGTATATGGAACTGATTCAACAGACTCTGACCACGCCGCTGACCCAATCGGCCACCTTGACCGGCTATATTCAGACGCCGAGTGCAGAAATGCCGGGGAAGGACCACCGGCCGGCAATCTTGGTGATTCCTGGCGGCGGCTACACGATGGTCTCCGACCGGGAGGCCGAGCCGGTGGCGCTGGCCTACGCCAGTCATGGTTTCCAGGCCTTCGTCCTGCGGTATTCTGTCTTGCCGGTGGCCTGGCCGGCCCAATTGCTGGAAGCCGCGGAAGCGATGCACCAGATTCGGGCGCATGCCGATGCCTGGTATTTGAATCCGAATCAAGTGGCGACGCTCGGCTTTTCTGCCGGTGGGCATCTGGCGGCCGGCTTGGCAACGCTGGCAGACCAGCCGTTTATGGTCAAACAGGGCTACCAGGCCGCGGATATTCGGGCGAATGCGCTGCTGCTGGGTTACGCCGTTGTTTCGTTGAGCGCGACGGCGGCGGTTCACGATGGCCCAGATCCGATGCAGCAGGCGGTGCATGCCCAGGATGGGCCTTTGCTTAAAGAAGCCACGGAATTACAGCAGCAAGTCACGGCGAATACGCCGCCGACGTTCCTCTGGGCGACTGCCACGGATGCAGTGGTGCCGGTGCAGAACAGTCTGCAATTTGCCAGTGCTTTGGATCAAGCCAACGTGCCATTTGCGCTGCACATCTTTCCTCAGGGACACCATGGGTTGTCGTTGGCTAATGCAGTGACGAACGGCCGCCTCGGCAATGACTTGGAGCCGACCGTGACGCCGTGGCTGAAGCTGAGTCTGCAATGGCTGCAAGTGACCTTTCCGGACGCAGCCATTACGGCTTAGTAGTTGTTGGTAGGTCAACATAACGTTCGAGTCATAGTGAGAATCAAAAATAACCAGGATCAGAAAGCAGCGCGCGATTTCTGACCCTGGTTATTTTTCACCCCATGTCCACGCCATTGAATCCTGTCTTATCCGTCGCAGTAATTTCGTGCAGAATCTGACATGGATTACCCGCGGCGACCACGTTCGCCGGCAGATCATGGGTGACCACGCTGCCTGCCCCAACAACGGTATTAGCGCCAATGGTCACGCCGGGCAGCACGGTGACGTTAGCCGCCAGCCAGACCCGGTCACCGATCGTAATCGGTTGCGCGGTGCAGCCGCCTGCCTCTCGTTCTGTCGGATCAAGCAAATGGTTGCTGGTGTAAAGGCCGACCTTGGGGCCAAACAGCACGCGATCGCCAATCGTAATCGGTGCGCCATCCAGCAGCACACAATCATAGTTAGCATAGAAGTGGTCGCCGACGTGGATGTTGCGGCCAAACTCCACCCGGAAGTTTGGTTCGATCATCGGGTCAGTCCCGGCACTGCCGACCAGCTCCCGGAATCGGGCAAGGCGTGTATGGATATCTGCTGCCTGATTGAGCGCGGTGGTCAGACGCGTGGCCTCAGCACGGATCGCAATCAGTTGCGGGTCTAAATCGTTATAGGGTTTGCCAGTCGCCATCCGGGCAAATTTTTCTTCAAGTGCAGTCATGGTAGTACCTCCCGAAAAACATATGATAGCCCTATCATACCTTATATGTCAGTATCTTGGAGGCCGAATTTCGTAAGCGTTCATTTTATGCTGATATAGAAGATTAGACAAATCTGATGCGATGAAGGAGTGGGCATAACAGAATGACGACTTTCGATTTGCAGCAAGATGCCGCTGGATACTCAACAGAGTTCTATGCCGCTAATGATTCCGCCCAGATGAACTAGGTCCAGAATGACCGGTCCACTTTTTGTATGTTGGGTAACACATTCAGCAAAAGTAAAGATTTTCTTCAAAAATCAAATCAAAAATCGTATCCGGCTCCCGTAAACTGGATTCAAAGGGTTAAAGGTTTAGGAGGGTACCGCAATGACAGTAATTGGTATTGATTTTGGGACAGCCAACGCAATGGTCGGTTATTTTGACGGCCATGCTGCTCGGATCATTCCTAATGCATGGGGTGCCGAATTGACACCAACTGTGGTCAATGTTGCCCCCCAAGGCGAGGTGACCGTGGGGGCGGTCGCCAAAGCCCGCGGCGCTTTAGCCCCGCAGGCCACAGCGGCTGGGTTTAAGCCGTTTTTGGGTACGCGTAAGCGTTATGTGCTGCGCGGCCAGCAGTACACACCGATCGAACTGACCGCTTTAGTCCTTAAGAGTTTGCGGGCTGATGCAATCCGCTATCTTGAGGAACCGGTTAGTGAGGCCGTATTGAGTGTACCGGCTTATTTTGATAATCGGCAGCGAGGGGCGCTCATTGAAGCGGCTAAGTTGGCCGGGCTCACCGTCGTTCGGCTAATTGGTGAAGCCACTGCGGCGGCATTGGCCGTTCAAGCCGAGCCGACTGAAGTCCAGCGAATCTTGGTCATGGACATGGGGGCCGATCAGTTCACTGTCAGCTTGCTGCAACGGGTGGAAGGGACTACCCAAATCATGCAGCAGGCGGTGGCCAATCACTTAGGCGGGAATGACTTCACCCACGCACTGGTGGCGGACTTTGCCGCTGGCGCGCATCTCACCGGGATCGATACAGCTGCTTACCAGCAGTTGTTCGATCAGGTGGCGGAGCTGAAAAAGACCGCGCCGACTGCAGCTAATACGCTGACCGTTGGGGATCGGGACTACGCGTATGGTGTGACTGCAGCCCACTTGAAAGACGTATTTGCGCCATTGCTAGGGGCAATGCGCGTACCGTTGGCGCAAGTTCTGCACAGTGCAGGACTGCGCCTCACGGATATCGATCAAGTGGTGTTGGCTGGGGCTGCCGCCCAGCTGCCGGCGGTGCGCCAAGAAGCGGTGAAAATGTGCCGCTGCTTGCCGCTGATGAGTGCCATGCCCGGGGATCGGGTGGCCATCGGGCTGGCGACGGTTGCTGGCCAGCCTCAGGTTTACCGGACTCTGCGGGAAATGATTCTCGCGCCGATCAGCGCCCATTCTTTTGGCACGCAAGCGACCCAGGAAACCGCGAACGGGGAAGTCACGGATTTCTTTGTGCCGCTCGTAGATCGGGGCGACGCCTTGCCCGGTCAGGCCGTCTGTTCGTTTACCATTGACTCTGGGGAGAAAATCACGAGTGTGCCGGTGTTCTTAGGGGAACAGCAGCATACTCGGGATAATGTATATTTAGGGGAATTAGCGATTCCCAGTGCCGCGGCAGCGCGGCAGATCACAGTGCAGTTTGCCTTCGATATCAACTTGAATCTGGCTGTAGCAATACGCAACGACACCACCGAGCAAATTGCAACGGCAGTCTTTGTTCTGGATCGGGATGATTTGAATGATCTGGACCGGGCGCGGATACGGTCGCGCGTCGCCGCATTTCAGGTACCGACCAAGGAGGAAGCGGAGAACCAACTGATTCTGACCCAATTGGAACGGCTGAGTCATGAGACGACTGGGTCTGTGCGGGAACGGTTCGTGGCTGAACGGCTGCACTTCCTGCAACTGCTGGCGAAGCAGAACCTGGAAGCAATCAACCGAGCCCGGGATGAATTCGCGGACTTTATTCGGGATATGCAGAGCGAGTACATTCTGTAGTCCGATTTAAGAAACCTTAATTGCGGAACACTGTTTTTCTGGAAGGAAAAATCAGTATTCCGCTTTTTGGCGCGAAAAAGTTGATTCAAATGATACTGATACGCAAACGGCGATGCTGTCTCTGGTTAGGGAGATGGCATCGCCGGTTATGTATTATTGGCCTTTTTGTGGGAAAACCCAGCCCTTAGGCTAGCTGCGTTCCCGCTTCCAGCGTGTTGTCTAGTTTGAAGATCCGCTCCACATCGATGACCACCACGCCAGCGCGCGGAAAGCGGTCGAAAATTTTGGTTTTCCCCAACACCTGGTTGGCGTAGTCGTCATTTTCATGGATGTGCGCTGTGCCTTCGAAGCGAAACCCCTTCTGAGCCGCACGATCAGCTACGGCGACGGCGGCCTGCTGATTGTGCCGCAAATTGGTGTAAGCATGGCGGAAAGTATGTTCGAAATAGATGAGGTGGGAAGCATCTAGAACGTGCAAGGACCCCTTTGGTCCAACTTGCGGTTTTCCGTCTGCACTGGTAGTTGCTAAAAAGGGCAATTGATTTTTCAGCATTTCTTTCATTTCAGTGGTGAGTGTAGCCATACTGCCATCTCCTCATAGTGGATTAATTTCTTACTTTTAGTAAGTATACCATTGGCGGGTGGGGTATGTCTAGCTGAAGTATTATCTTTTTAGACACTCGATTAAAAGAAAAAGCATCGGCCCGCGTCACCAAGAGAAGTAACGCGGGCCGATGCTGTATTTAAAAAACTATTGTTCAATATTCTGAATTTCAATCGGGGTCGACCCGGGGACCAACTTGCGCAATTCTTCCTGAATCGTCGGCAATGCTTGGGAGAATGTGAGTTGAATCCGGCGCTGCGTGGTGGTGATGAAGATGGCCACCACGCGGTCCTTGCCGTTGGGCAGAGTGACTGGCACCAGCGTGATCCCGGCCAAACGGTCGTAACGAATCACACTGGAAATAAAGCCGTTGTTCACCAGCCGCTTGTCGCCGATCCCGCCGACGCCAGCTTGAATACAATTCAGCAGGAAACCGGCGAGAAACAAAACGAGCAGCCAGCGGACCCAATTGTTGGCAATGCCAGTGCCGGTCCAGCCCCAGCCAACGACCATTAAGCCAAGCAGAAATGGCCAGTAATTATAGTGCGCCCGTAATACAATTTGCGCTTGCCAGAAGATGGAGACGATACAGCCTGTCAGCAATACCGCGTCCATGATGATCATGAAGATTAGCCACCAGTCGCTCATCGTACACATCCCTTGCTTTCTTTATCCCTTCAAGTATATCATGCCTGCCAAATCAGCCCACCGACTAAAGTCTTATCCTATCAATAAAAAAGCAGCGCTGACTAATTAGGCGTTTTCTTTACTCAAGAAGTCTGTCAATGGAATCAAACCTTCCGTCTCGTAATTCTTGGTGAAGGCGGCAACGGCATCCTTGTCTTGGGTCTTCGGGTCGATCTGCAATTGTTCAACCGGCAGCGGCCGATCGTTGGCAATGTGCACGTCGATGACCACCGGGCCGTCCGCTGTCTTGGCTTGGGCGAAGGCTTCCTTCAATTCAGGCAGGGTGTGGACTGTGAAGCCCGTGGCACCCATGGCCTTAGCGGCCAAACCGAAGTCGGCGTCCTGCAGGGCCACTCCAGAGTGGGGCTGCTTGCTGTCATCTTGTTCCGCTTCAATGAAGCCCAGACTCTGGTTGGACAAGATCACGTTGATAATCGGCAGTTTGTATTTCACTTGGGTAATAATATCTTGCATCACCATCGTGAAGCCGCCATCACCGGAGATTGACCAAACTTGACGATCCGGGTACTTGGTTTGAGCGCCGATCGCGGCCGGCACCCCATAACCCATGGTGGCGTACCAAGCAGACGTGCTGAAGCGCTGCTGATCATGCAACTTCAAAAAGCGGAAGCCGTCGATTGTGACGTTACCCACATCGACTTGGAAGATGGCATCGTTGGTGGCCATGGCATTGATTTCCTTGAAGATCGGTTCAACCCGCAACGGCGTGCGATCATCATCTTCGAAACTGGATACCCAGGTGTCCCAGTTCTGGCGGTTAGCCAATGCTGCGCGGTACCAGCCGCTTTCCGGCTTTTCGTCAACCTTTTCAAGCAAGGCTTGCACGGTCTTCTTGGCATCCGCCAAGATGGCCAAGTCAACCTTGTGGCGGCGCGTGAACTTCGTACCGTCAATGTCCACTTGGATAAAGGTGGCATCCGGTTTTTCAAAGTAACCTTGGAACGGCATATCGGACCCCAGCGTGATAATGGTGTCGGCTTGTTGCAAAATCTCTATCCCGGGCTTGGTAGCGACTCGGCCCGCCGCACCCATGTAAGCCGGTGTGTCATCGGGCACGATACCCTTGGCAATCGCTGTGGACATGATCGGCGCGTGGAGTTTATCAGACAAGGCAATAACGTCCTTGCCAGCACCCTTGGTCCCTTTCCCGATGTAAATCAACGGCCGTTTGGCGGCATTCAACAGCTTCGCCGCTTCCGCAATCTTATCAGGATCCGGTTCCGGCAGAATTGCCTTTTGATAAGTAAAGGCCGAGCTGACATAGTTATCTTCAATCGGTGTCCAGCCCAGATCCTTCGGAATGGTCACCACAGCGACACCGTTATGGCGAATTGCTTGCCGAATGGCTTCATCAACGACGGCCGGCAGTTGTTGCGCTGTCATGGCCGTCCGGTTGTATACAGAAACGTCCGCAAACATCGGGTTCTCGTTCATTTCCTGGAAGTAGCTGGTGTTCATCATGCTGGTTGGCACCTGACCAACCAAGGCCAAAACCGGCACGTGGTCATACTGCGCATCGTACAACCCATTCAGCAAGTGCACCGCACCAGGACCGGCAGAGCCGAAGGTAGCAGCGATCTTCCCCGTGATTTTCGCTTGTCCGGCAGCCGCCAAAGCCCCAACTTCTTCATGGCGAACCTGAATGTAATGCATTCGATCCTTCAAATTATACAGGGCGTTCATGGTGGAGTCGAAGGAACCACCAGGCAGTCCGTAAATGGTATCGATCCCCCAATCGAGCAATACCTTGATCATTGCATCTGACGCGTTGATTTTATCAGCCATCGCAAAAAAGCCTCCTTGAGAAATTATCACTAATAAAAAATAAGTAAAATGCTTACATCACTATCTTATAGCATGGGGGCAAGGAAGGCAACTGAAATGTTTGTTCGGGTAAGAGAGGGCGCAGGCGACCGGGTAGAAGCGTAGTGATAAGGCAGGCCAGGCACAAACCTCGGGTTTGGGTTTTTGCCTGGCCTGCCTTATCACCTAGCTTCTGGTCGCCAGAGCCCGTTTAGAGGGAGAGCCCATCCCTGATACCCCTTACAAAATCGTTATTTGGCAAGCACTCGCGCCAACGTTTATACTAAAGTTATCTAGGTTTTACTGGGAGGTATGACCGCCGTGAGTATCGCGCTCACCATTTTCGTCATCATAATGATCTTCAACACGGTGGGAGCCATTGTCACGGTTTTCCACCGGCCCCGGAATATTGCCAGTACGCTGGCCTGGCTCATGGTGCTGATCCTCTTGCCCGTGGTCGGCTTTTTACTGTACGCCTTTCTCGGCCGCGGCTTAGCCCAAGAAAAAATATTCGACATCAGCCATGGGGAACACATTGGGTTGCAGCACTTGAAGCAGATGATCCTCACCGACGACAAAGCCGATCCGGATAATGAACGCTCTGACCATACGACCACCCACACGGCCCGCCAGCTGATCCGTTATTTCGTGAACGCCCAGGACGCGCCGCTGACCAAGCGGAACTTCGTCCAGGTGTACACGGATGGGCAAGCCCAGATCCAGGCGATTTTTCAGGATATCCGCGCCGCCAAAGAAACCGTCCACGTGGAGTATTATGCTTTCTTCAACGACAACATTGGCAATCAATTTCTTGATTTATTGACGGAGAAAGCCAAAGAGGGCTTGGAAGTCCGGCTGATCTATGATCCTTGGGGATCGCCGCACACCAGCCGCCGCTGGTTCCGGGACTATGAGGCCGCCGGCGGCCAGGTGGTGCCGTTTATTACCGCGCAAAACGTGGTCGCCAAGACTCGGCTGAACTATCACTTGCACCGCAAGATCGTGGTGATCGATGGCCGCATCGGCTACACCGGCGGTTTCAACGTCGGCGACCAATACGTGGAACCGACGAAGAAGTTCGGTTATTGGCGGGATACCCAGATCCGCCTGGAGGGTACCGCGGTCCTGTCCTTGCAGGAACGCTTTGCCATGGACTGGAACGCCTCGGTGGGCCGTAATGGCGAGCTGATCACCTTCCAGCCGAAATACTTCCGCCATCCTGATCCCAAACTGGACGGCCATGCCAATATCCAGCTAGTCTCCGATGGACCGGACAGCACTGCTCAGATCCTGAAGGGCGGTATGATGCGGATGATTATGCTGGCGGAAAAATCGGTTTGGATTCAGACCCCGTACTTGATCCCCGATGACAGTATGATCGATACTCTGATGGTGGCGGCCGCTTCTGGCGTGGACGTCCGCATCATGATTCCCAACAAGCCGGACCATCCGTTTATCTACCGGGCCACGCAGTATTACGCGAATCTATTGACCTTAACGGGGGTCAAGATTTATATTTACGACAAAGGCTTTATCCACGCCAAGACTGCCGTCATGGACAACAAGGTGGTCACTGTCGGTTCCATGAATCAGGATATCCGCAGTTACGCGCTGAACTTTGAAGCCAATTGCTTCATCTACGATTCCCGCGTGTCCCAGCAGTTTACGGACATCTTTAACGCCGATATCAAAGACAGTACGTTATTGACCCGCCAAGCGATCGCCAAGCAATCACGCTGGCTGCGCTTCAAGCAGTACTTCTCCCGGCTTCTCTCCCCAATTCTTTAGCAGTTCAGAAAGGACGCTTCCAATATATGCAGATCCAAGTGGCAGAAAATACCCCTGTTGCCGTCACGGTTACCGGTACGGGTCAACCCATCGTTTTCTTGAACGGCTTCGGCGGATTCAAGGAGATCTGGGCGGCGCAAATTCCAGCCGTTACCGCTTGGGGTTATCAGGCCATCACCTGGGACTACCGCGGTCAGGGTGCCTCCGGCGGCGACACCGCCACCAGTCTGCGAGAACTGGCCGGGGACCTGCACACGGTGCTGAATGCGTTGGCTGTGCATGACCCGATTCTGGTCGGTCATTCCATGGGCGCTAGCGTCATCTGGGCGTTTCTGAAAGATTATCCGGCGTTTCCGGTCAAGGCGGTGGTCACGGTGGACCAAAGCCCGAAGATGGTGAACACTCAGGACTGGTGGTACGGTTTTCGGGGACTCGACCGGGCCAGTGTCCATCAGTTCTTCCAACTGATGAGCCGGCACCATGAGACGCTTCAGGGTCTGGATCCGGCAGTCGCCCAACCGTTGCAAGCGGCCGAGCAGGCCCACCCGTTCTTCCGCATCGCCGCGGAGGAACTGCTCAGCGATCACCTGTGCGCCGATTGGCGGCCGGTGGTGGAAAAAATCAGTTGTCCGACGCTAATGATCAGTGCTTTGCAGAGCCCGTATTTCCCTGACGGCTATGCCGACTGGGCGGTCAAGTGGAATCCGCAGATCCAGACCCAATCGATTGATGGGTGCGGGCACGATATCATGGCGGAGGTCCCAGCTGCGTTTAACGATATTTTGCGGGACTTTTTATAATTACTGGCGGTAAACTGAAGTACTCGCATGGGTTCATCTTGCTGGCAGGAACGGTTTTTATCCAATGGCAAAGCTTACAAACCAAAACAAAATCTGGAGAAGCCATCGCGGCATACTCCAGATTTTTTTGCTCTTTGATAAGGGTTTCAGGATTTAGTTTCTCGCGATGCAACTACTCGGGCCAAAAAGAATAAGGTGATGCCGATGATTATCGGAAATAATTGAGTGAGGTATAGAACGGCATACGCAGTTTGACCATGGAGTACAGGACTGGCATAGCCCATAATAATCAGCCAAAAAAGAATCATATCAGCTAGAATACTTATCGCCAACGCGGTAATTGATAATTGCTTTGGCAAGAGTTGAGTAAAGATACTGAGGATTGCGACTACGCCAAACCCAATAAGACCCAGTAACAAGTAGATCCCAAGCATACGTCCTACTGACAAAGGCCCGTTGGCGTCCGGGCCCCGTACCCACGATTGGAGTACGGCGAGAAAGATTAGCCAAATTGGTGGGGCGGCAATCAATAAAACAGCAACTAACCAATTTGCTGCCTTTTTCATTGCAATCGCTCCTCTCCTGAAGATGTGTGTGGAGCGGCATGTGTCTACGGTAGAGGTGAGTAATGAGTTGTTCATCTTCCGTGCGCACTTTTAGTTTGGTACCACTTATTTAAGGTAAGTATATCACATTATTGAAAGGGCTTTCATTAACTGTGCTACACTAATTCAGACCAGAAACTGAGTTCTATCAATGTGTTGATCGCTGTAGCGGTCAAAGCTTGCTAGATAATTCTACAAAAACTGGTATGCACAGTAGAATGGACACAAGGGTACACATAATTGGAAATTAGTGATTACACCGGTGGTCTGAGCAAGAACGCACCATAGAACGCTGAATTCTGAAGCAACTAATGAATTTTTTTACTCCCTGTTTTTTGGCAATTCTAGCTTTTCCAAATTATCAGCTGAAGAAAACGGAAATTGGGTTAATTAGATCAATTTTTTGATAGGCCGATTTGGAGGCGGAAAAAAGACCGTTTTCGTCAAACGGTCCAAACAGTGCAAGTTTAAGTTTAGTTATTATCTCGATTGCCGCCGAAGAGAATGATTAACCGGAGCAATTGCAGGAACGTCGTCAGCGCAGCGGCCACATAGGTCAGAGCGGCTGCGGTTAAGACTTTCTTCACCATCACGACTTCATCGCCGGAGAGCAGCGGTGAGCTGGAGAGGATGTTGACGGCGCGGCGGGAGGCGTTGAATTCCACTGGCAGGGTGACCAGTTGGAAGAGCAGGGCCAGGGAGAAGGCCGCGATGCCGATGTTGATTAACAATTGACTATGGGCAAGCAGCACGCCCACTAAGATGATTGGCAGGGCGAGTGACGAGCCCAGATTAGCAATGGGGACAATACCGGCGCGCAGGGCCATGGGCCAATAGCGGACCTTGTCCTGCACCGCGTGGCCGCATTCGTGGGCTGCCACGCCAATGGCGGCGACAGACGTGGAGTCTGCCGTAGACTGGGATAGATTCAGCGTTTTATCTCGGCCATTGTAGTTATCGGTCAAATTACCAGCAATCCGGTTGATCTGGACATCGTGAATACCGGCTGATCGCAGAATATAGGCGGCCGCATCGGTACCACTGGCGCCGGATCGGCTGGTGACCTGGTCGTATTTACGAAATGTGCTGTTGACATACCACGACGCCGCTCCGGAGAGCACCAAACCGATAATAACTAAATAGAAGGTGGGATCCCACCACCACATCATGGGAAAGTACATGGCTAATAGCTCCTTTTCGAATTCCTAGACTCTCTGCCGTTAGAATAACAAAAAGACCGGCGGGTGTCGTCGGTCTTAATACCGATTATTCAGTGCCCGGCGGCGTAATGGAGACGGCTCGACTGATCTGATAGAGATCAAAGTCGTCCGGTGCACCGTCGCCGGTGTATGACGCCGGCTTGTAGCCCAGCGCCGTTAAGGTCGGCTGCACCGTGGTATCGCCGGCGGGGACCCAAATCGTCAGGGAGCTGAGACCGAGTTCAGCAAAGGCAAAGGCCGACATATGGCCGATGATTTCCCGCACGCTCGCCGCCGTCAGTTCTTTAGGCACCAATTCCAGGTGCAGGCCGGCTTGGCCGCTGTCTTCATCAATGGGGTCGAGGGAAAAAATACCGACGAATTGTTTGGCGCTCCGGTCGGTAATGCCCCAGGTGAGCTGCCGGTTGCGCATGACGGCCACCATGGTGTGGCTGATGTAATCGACGGTTTGGTTGATGTCGGCGTCTGCCGGCCGATTCGTTTGGGCGGCAACCGCCGGATCATGCCGCAGGGCAAACACGTCTTTCACCGTGGAGACGGTCAGCCAATCGAAGGTAAACCGGGGAGTCATAATTGGATGGTACTTTTCAAATTGTTCCACAACGCCACACTGCTTTCTCTTGAAGTTTCACTCTCTTTAGTATAACAAAGGGCACCAGCCGCCGCACAGAATCGGGCTTGTGGGCAGCCGAGCAGGCCGGTAAGATGGAAGGTATCGAAAAAAGACGGAGGCAGCAAAGACATGGCAAAGAAATATTATGCAGTGGCGCGGGGTAAAAAGACGGGGGTCTTTACCGATTGGCCGACGACCCAAAAATTGGTGGCCGGGTTCCCCGGTGCCCGCTATAAGAGTTTTCCGACCCGCACGGAAGCGGCAGCGTGGGTGGCGGCTGGGGGACCCAAGACGTCCAGTAAGCCGAAAGCCGCCGCGGCGGTCAATGCGCCAAGTCAACCGCAAAAAAAATACACCGTCGCGTTATGGAGCGACGGCGGTTCGCGGAATACCGGCAACGTTGCCGGCGGTCACGTGAAACAATCGGACGTGGCGGCCTGGGCCTATTTGCTGGTGACCCAGGATAAGAAGAAATACAGCGGCTCGGCAGGCGAATTTGGCGCCACCAACAATCGGATGGAAATCATGGGCCTGCTCAATGCGCTGCGCCGTTTGGAACAATTGGGCTTGAACCAAGAGCCGATTTTAGCCACGCTGGATTCCCAATATGTGTTGAATGCGATCAATAAAGGCTGGTTGCGCGGTTGGCAGCGTCGCGGCTGGCAGCGGGCGAATAACCAGCCGCTGGTGAATGCGGAATTATGGCGGGAACTGGCGGCAATCTTGCCGCATTTCTCACAGTTGGATCTGCAGTGGACCAAGGGCCATGCGACGAATTCAGGGAATGTGTTTGTGGATACGCTGTTGAATCAGACGATGGATGCGCTGCTCAAGGCTCGGGCAGATCAGTCCTGAGATAGCCGGAAACCAGAGTATCCAGATACCAGTACAAGACGACGAAATCCGAACCAGTGCCGAAGTCCTGCATCTGGATCAGGGGCAGGTCATTCTTGATGCCCATCAGATCCGCCATCTCCATGCTGGTGGTGAGGATGATATCGTAGCTCTGAGTGGAATCGTAGTTGGTGACGACCACGTTGAAGTTGGCAGTCATCTGTTCGTTCAGGGCCTTGCGCAGGTAATAATTAACGGGCAGGTCGTGGCTGGTCAAGAGGCCGATGCGGTACTGGCGGCGGGTATGGCGCAGCAGCAGCAGGGTCATGGTCAAGCGCTCGGTCAGGACCGCTTCTGCTCCGGGTGCGCTGAATGCCGTGGAGAGCCGCTGCAGGCGGGAGATCACCACGTGGATGAACTTCATCTGACCGGATTCCGGCTTCCAGTACACGCCCTGCATGGCGGTGTACACCAGCTGGTGAGCGTTGGTGATCGTCCCCGGCATCAGCGCCAAGGTGGTCAGTTCAGTGAAGAAGATCAGCTGCAGTTCCTGGTGCATGGTGGAAATATCGAATTTGCTGGCTAAAAAGTCCATCACCGCGTGGGTATAACTGCGCATCCGTGTACTGAACTGGGTCATGCCCAAATACAGGTTCTTGTACAATTCACTCTTCATCGGAAAAATGCGGGCGTAGAAAGAAAAGACAAAAAAGGCGATGCCCTCAAATGAAGTGCCCCATAATTGTTAGACAGATACTCTAACGATTGTGGGGCATTTTTATGACCAAATATTCTAGTGAATTAAAGTTACAAGTTGTGCAGGAGTATCTTTCAGGGCGTGTATCATATAGTGCACTTTGCACGAAATACAGTATCCCGGCAACGAGAGTAATCCGGGAATGGGTTGAACAGGCTCGAGCCCATGGACTAGAATCTCTTAAGCGGAAACATACGAAGACTGTTTACTCTCTGGAACAGAAGTTGGCTGTGGTAGACTATTACCAAAC
>NZ_AUEH01000009.1 GCF_000425885.1 Schleiferilactobacillus harbinensis DSM 16991 | reverse complement strand
GGCCAAACCGTCGATTCCTTTGCGCAGGTCCGTTTTTCCGCAAATGATATAGATGTTAAGCTCTTGGATATTGGGGAACATTGCCTGTCAACTCCTGGAGCACCACGTGCAGAATTGCCCGGTCAACACCGGTGTAAAACACGACCTCGGCGTCCTTGAGCTTCACTCGTGCCGCAACCTGCGGTTTGACCAGCGGCTTCGGCGACCGGTCGGTCACCTGGATCGGCACGATATCTTTGATTTGAACCATGAAAGGCCTCCTTGTTTACTTGATAAACCAAGTTTACAAGGAGGCCTGCACCGGGTCACGATACCTATGTCAACGACCGCTTACGTTACATCTGCATAGTGAGTGGTGGTTGCGGAGGCGAAGATGGAATGTACGAGACCAACAACAAAGAATTGTTTTTCCAGTATTTAACACCGTTTTTGATTATTTTGGGTGTCGTTTTGCTTTTTAACTTGGCATCGGCGCTGATTGAATTACGTAAAGATTCGCGGCGAGGACTATCAGGCAAGGAGAAGGCGGCCAACTTTTTCCATAATTTGGCCCTAGGCATTGTCGATTTCGTGTTGAACTTTTTTCCTTGAATGATGGTGCACGGTTTCGATATGATTTGAATGGTAATTCAGACAGATTAATTGGCGACTTCTGGTCAGGGGCCGATTAATCTGTCTTTTTGTACCCACAATCAGTATGCAGAAGGCATCGTGCTCAGTGAGGAATCATAATAATAATTATCACCTTTTGCAGTGAATACGGAGGAAGCGTAGGGTAGGCACTATTGATTCGATGGGAGGGCACCTCGTGGTTGTTAAAAATATCGAAAAAATATTGCGTTATGGTGCTGCCTGGTTCGCGGCATGTATTTTGTTCATTGTCATTGAAATCCCGTCAATGGCCGAAACCTTGTGGCCGGGAGAATCCGTCCATTCGTTTTCTTTAGGCCGCCATTGGTTATTATTTATCCTGGCCACAGCAGTTATCGGCGTTATTGCGTTTGCCTTTGCCCGCCATGTGAGTGATGACGAAACACCTTGGCGCAGCCGAATTAGTGGCGACCATTGGCGCTTTGCGGCACTGATGCTGGTGTTAGGATTTGCTGGTCAGACACTATTATCGTTCTTAGCAGGGCCTGATCATTCTGGAGACGACATTCTGTTGGCGATGCGCAGCAGTCTCGCACCAATCACGGTGTTGGCACTCGTCGTGGTCTCGCCGTTTTTAGAAGAGATCTTGTTTCAAATGATTATTCAAAACGGTCTGCTGGTGAAACTGGGCGGTATTGGTTCAGTATTCGTGACGGCGCTGCTTTTTACCTTCGTCCATGGTTATGGCTTCTCCCTCGCCACCGCCGCGCTATTCTGCTCGGTGCTGTCGTATGGGACGACTTATTATGTTACCAAAGATCTGCGTTTGGCAATTTTGGTACATGGCCTATCTAATTTGTTGTCGCTGGTGGTCAACATGCTGGGCATTGCTTGAAATTAAGCAGACTGGTTAAGTGTGATTAAGGAGGACAAGTTCTATGAATACTAAAGAAAAGAAGCTCTTTCAAGCGTTGGATCAGGCGTATATGGATCCTGATGTGAAAAAAGATCCGAGTCTGACGGCCATGATTGAAGAAAACGCTGAGGTCCTCAATGCAAGTGATAGTAACGACGCATATATCCATGCTGTTGCCAATCTGGCCAATGGCATTTCCCAATATTATTTGACACACCGTGGCGTACCGGAGGTTTTGATGAGTATTTATCAGCTGATCAAGGCGGACATCCCGGAAGCGCATGTGGATGCGGATTATTACCGGAAGAAGGCAGAAGCAATCGGACTTAGTTTTTTCCCGGTCATCTTTCATTAGTGGGGCAGTGATAACAATATTTATCGGTTTTCGCGGGCTACAGAAAAATAGTGCAAAATAAGACAGGTATTGAATTGTAGAAGAAAAGTCAGCGCGCATAGTGCGTGACAACGGGCACCACTACTATCCTTAACAGGGCCGTATTTGAATCATGCTGCAGAGGTATTTCATAGCAGTCGAGGGGGAGAAACACCATGCGAAATAGAGCTGGGTCAACGATTGTCCGCCTAATTATTTTCCTGATTGCCGAGTTTTTTATCGATCAAGAAATAGTCGGCCGGTTTGTATCGTTCTTTAGATTATCCGATTTAGCGAGTATTGCGTTCTTTAAACTGCTGACGCTGGTCACGATTATCTTTTTAGTCAGGTTTGTGCTGCGCCAACCAATCGGCTTCAAGCGGCCAACCACGAAGGGCGGTTGGATCTTTTGGATCATCTGGGGGTTGGCCTGTTTGGGTTTGACGGTCTTGCTGCCGCAGCACTTCTTTGCCGCGGTTATTATTGGTTTGTGCGGGGCGGTGCCGGAGGAATTGATGTATCGTGCGGGCGTCTTCGGCGTTATATATAACACTGTGAATGGTCCAGAGCGCAAGAAGCCGCGGCTCTGGGTACCGTTGCTGCTCAGCAGTCTGCTCTTTGCCGCCAGTCACCTGATTAACTTGCAGACACAAACTGCGTTCGGCACCATGTTGCAGATTGTGCAAGCGTTCGGCATGGGCGTGCTCTTCTCAGCTGTGTATATCAGAATGCAGAACATTCTCTATCCGATGGCAGTTCATTTCTTTATCAATTTCATGGTGACTTCGATTAATGGCTATCCCGTCCCGGCCGCAACGGCCAAGGCTCATCCTTCAATCACTCCAACAATCGTGGCTTTGGTCATCTATTTGTCCGTCGCGGCCATTGTCCTCTTTCGAGCTCACCGGCCCAGCCAATTGGGTACAGAGACGTGGCGTTAACACGTTATGATTATAACTTAATCCCCAACTGAGACAGCCATTGCATATCACTTTCTCGCATCTGCGGATCAAAGAGAGCCCAGCTGTCCTCGATCATTTTAATGTGGTGCAGTGCTTCTGGAGAATGATTGCCGAGATAGGTGAACGCTTGCGTCAGCAAGTAGATACGCGAGGCAGTGAAGGGATCACGGGTCTGCGGGACGCCCTGCTGCGTGCGCTGCAGCAATTTGACCGCTTGGGTTTTATCGCCCCGGGCCAATAGGGCAAAACACATATTAAACAACGTTCCCATTACTGCCACATCGTAATCGGGAATATGCGTGGTATGGAACGAGGCCAGCATCGCATCGGCGAGCTGGACCATGATTGGAGTGGGCAAAAACGGCGCGGTGACCGCAAATATGGTGTATTCCAAGTCATACCAGGTTTGGCCGTGATTCAGAAAGAGCTGCAGGCGAGAAGCATCGATTTCTGAAAACATAAAAGCGTGGTCTTTAATAAAACCGGCCATACCTTGAATGCTGAGCAGCAGCATATCTTTTGGACCATCTTTCCGAGAGCCGGGATAGGCAGTGATGACTTCCTCACGCAACGCCGCCAGTCCGGCCAGATCATCATGGTTGCTGGCATGGCGCAAGGTGCGGGCGAAGCGGCTGAGCAAATCACTTCCGGGATCGGCCAGAACAAAGAATTCGTCGGTACTCATATACATATTAGTCAAAAGAGTGTGAAAATTGGTCAGGCCGATATCGGAATGGCTGTGTTCAAAGTTCGTAACGGTGGGTTGGGTCGCGTCACCCCGAATATCGTTGATCGATAGATTGCGCCGCTGACGGATTGAATTGAGCAATTGACCACAATGCAGTAGAAATTGGCTCATCAAATCTCCCCCCTCTATTAACCCGAGTATATCACGTTGAAAAGATGAAAAGAGTCTTGCATCTGGAATCAGCCCAGCGATGTTGGGTACTGATTGTAGATGCAAGACTACTTATAGTGAATTTTATTTTGTTTTATGCCGCTGGCTATACTCACCGAGCCGGAAAAAGACGACTGCGAGTACGCCAGAGAAAAAGTAGCCCCACCAGGGCATAGGCATCGTTCCTTTCTGTGGCTTAATGCTTAGCTTGTGCCCGTTGACGTACGACGGTGAGGACCATCTTAGCGGCAATGATGACTGCAGCAGCGGCCAAGATACCTTGAGCCAACGTGGTTAAGAGAGAGGGGTAACCGATTTGGTTTAAAATCAAAATGGCACCGCAGATGAGTAGAAGCAGAATTGTATCCAGCCATTGGTCAATGCTTTTCTCCATGGCAGCGGCCTCCTTACCTTAATGACAGCGGATCGAGAACCTGATGCCAGCAATTAAACTAGCATGTGTTTATTATAGTGAGAGGAGCCGCCTAAGCAACTACTGATAAGAATATTTAGAGTGGGCGGCGCTCCTTCGGTCATCGATGGCACGCGTGATCCGAGGCCAGGAAAGGGCAATGAGCAGAATTGACACTAAGCCGTAAGCAATCAGGGCAATCCCGCTGCGCTCAACACCGAATGAGCCGCCGGTTAGAAGTTGTGCGGGCGTTGTATTCGTTGAGGTGAAGACCAAGCCGGTACTGGAAAGACCAGAAACGGATGTGCCAAAGATACAGCCCTCCGCAAAATTCCAGATCGCGTGGAAAGCGCATCCTAACCAAATACTGCCGGTCAGCAAGCGCAATGCAGACATGGCGATACTGAATAAGAACAAGCCAATCATTGCGTAAAGATCATAGCCTGGATTGGCCACGTGCAGCACGGTGAAGAATAGCGCATTGGTCAAAAATGCGAGGCCAAGCCGATTGTGTTTGAGCCAATAGCCCATGATATAACCGCGGCACACAATTTCTTCAAAGGTCGCTTGCACACCGTAACCAAATAGAAATAGGATCAGCCAGAATACTTGGTGCCAATGAAACACGGTGGTGACATGATACCCGCCCAGCAGAGTAACGATCAGCCAAATTAGAGAAAACAGTAATAGACCGGCTACCGTGCCGGCGACTAGGTTTTTGCCGATGTGTTCGCCAGAAAACCCCAGCAGGTCTGGTTTGTGCCGATAATGAAGCGCCATTGCCAGTATTCCGATTCCCTCTGAATACAACAGTAATAGCTGCATAGGGTACATGTCCGAGATCGGCATGGTGAAACTGACGAATCCAAGGAAGAATTCCACCAGTTGGCCAATGAATGTCCAGCCCAGGGCAATCGCCCAGATAATAAAGATACGTTGAATTAGCTTAATTTTTATTGCTCCTTTCAATTATAACTTAGGACGAGCGTATCGCGTTTGGGCAGATAACGGAAATCTTGATAAGAATATTAATAATGGATTGACAAAACAATATAAAACCGCCGACTGACCCGAGCGTTTGCACAAACCCGGTTCAATCGGCGGTTATTTAGCGTATTGATGTTGTTAATCCGTAGTCGTCCCTACCAGTGGGGGATGGTCAACCAAATGACTCTTCACTGCCGCGGCTTTATACCCGGCAACCTCATCCGTCGCGGCGAAGACGAAGTGGTCAGGGTAGACCTCAACCATTCGCCGGCGCCGTTCGTCCTCCACCTTGCTGGCATCGTAGGGAATCGGGGTCCGCTTGCGTTCGATCTCCGGGTCGGGGATCGGGATGGCGGACAGCAGGCTCTGGGTATACGGGTGCAAGGGGTGGTTATAAACTTCATCGGCACTGGCCAATTCCACCAGGCGGCCGTAATGCATGACGGCGATTCGGTCAGAAATGTACTTGACCATGGACAGATCATGGGCGATGAAGAGATAGGTCAGGTTTTGCTTGTCCTGAATATCCTTCAAGAGGTTCACGACCTGGGCCTGGATCGACACGTCCAGGGCCGAAATGGGTTCGTCAGCGATGATGAATTCCGGCTCTACGGCCAGGGCGCGGGCAATCCCGATCCGCTGCCGCTGGCCGCCGGAGAATTCGTGGGGGTAACGGGTGGCGTGGTCTTTGTTCAGGCCGACTTCGTCCAATAAGGCGTTGACGCGATTGTCCCGGTCGGCGTTGCTTTTCGCCAAGTGGTGAATATCGATGCCTTCGGCGATGATATCCTTGACCTTCATCCGGGGATTCAGCGATGCGTAGGGGTCCTGGAAGATCATCTGGACCTTGCGCCGGAAGTCCAGCATGGCCTTGGAGCCGTTGCGCAGCCGGGCGATGTTTTGACCTTCGAAGAGCACATCGCCCCCGGTAGGCTGGTACAAGCGGATGATGGAGCGGCCGGTGGTGGTTTTACCAGAACCGGATTCACCCACCAGACCGAGCGTTTCGCCTTTGTAAATATTGAAGGAGATGTCTTGAATGGCCTTCACTTCGTCCTTTTTCCCTTTATTGAAGGTTTGGACAAGGTGTTCTACTTTGACCAGGATTTCCCGGTCGTCTTTTTTCGATGTTTTGTCGTCAGCCATCATTCTGCCTCCTTACCAGCAAATTGCGTTTCCCAGATCTGGCGCCGGCGTTTGATCTCCGGCGGTAATTCAACCTTTGGCGCGCCGGGATACAGCAGCCAAGTCGCGGCCGCATGGGTCGGGGACACTTGGAAGAAGGGCGGCTGCTGCTCTAGGTCGATCTGCATGGCGAAGGGATTGCGCGGGGCAAAGGCGTCGCCCTTGGGCGGGTCCAGCAGATCCGGCGGCGTGCCGGGAATGGCGTAGAGCCGGTCGGAGTTGGTCTCCAGCGTCGGCATCGCCTCCAGCAGGCCCCAAGTATACGGATGCTGGGCGTTGTAGAAAATCTCATCCACGGTGCCGTATTCGATGATCTTGCCGGCGTACATGACGGCGACGCGATCAGCGATCCCGGCCACAACTCCCAGGTCATGGGTAATGAAGATGATCGAGGTATCAATTTTTTCTTGAATTTCCTTCAGTAAATGAATGATCTGGGCCTGAATCGTCACGTCCAGGGCGGTCGTCGGTTCATCGGCCAGCAGAATCTGGGGATGGTTGATGATCGCGATGGCGATAACGATCCGTTGGCGCTGGCCGCCGGAGAATTGGTGGGGGTAGTCCTTCAGCCGCTCTTGGGCATCTTGGATCCCCACCAGCTTCAAGACCCGGACGGCTTCCGCCAGGGCTTTTTTCTCAGAAATATTCGTGTGCAGGCGCAGGGGTTCGGCGACCTGTTTACCGATGGGCATGGTCGGATCCAGACTAGTCATCGGATCCTGGAAAATCATGGCGATATCATTGCCTCGCATGGCATTGAGTTGGCGTTTGGTTTTCTTCAAAATGTCTGCATCGTGGAACATGATCTGGCCGCTGGCGATATGCGCATTATTGGCCAATAGCCCCATGATCGAGCGCACTGTAACGGATTTACCGGAGCCCGATTCGCCAACGATGGCCAGGGTTTCGCCTTTCTTCAAGTCGAAACTGACATCGCGAATCGCGTGGACGGGACCGGCGAAGGTGCGGAAGTCGATCTTGAGGTCTTTAACGGACAGAATCGGTTCTTCAGCTGGTTTGTTAGTTGCCATTGCTCGTCACTCTCCTTATCGATTATCACTGCGCGGGTCGAAGGCGTCGCGCAGACCGTCGGCCAGCAGGTTGAAGGCCAGCATCAAGACAACGATGACGACGGCAGGGAAAACCAGCTCGCTGGGATAGATCTGCAAGACCTTCTGACCATCGGACAACAACGTCCCCAGACTAGCCGTCGGCGCCGGCAGTCCGATCCCAATGTAACTCAGGAAGGCTTCGAAGAAGATGGCGGACGGGATGGTGAACATGGTCTGGATGATGATGGTGGAACTCAGGTTGGGGATCAGGTGCTTGAAGGCAATCTTCGTACTGGATTCGCCCAGTGTCCGGGCGGCCAGCACGAATTCCTGATCCTTCAATTGCAAAGTCTCAGCCCGTACCAGCCGGGCCATGGTCACCCAACCGGTCATGGCGATGGCCAGAATAATGGAGGTCAAGCCGGGCTTGAAGACCAGCAGCATCAAGATGACGACGATCAAGTTCGGCACGGACGAAATGATTTCGATGATCCGCTGCATGATCGTGTCGGTGGTGCCGCCTTTCCAACCAGAAATGATCCCGTAGAAGACTCCGATGGTCAGGTCAAAGAATGTGGCCAGCAGGGCGATGAACAGGGAAACCCGGGTGCCGACCAGAACCCGGGACAGCATGTCCCGGCCGAGGTAGTCGGTACCTAAGAAGAAATAGGTACCCTTGGGCACGCCATTTTTGGCGTACATATCAATGCCGTTACGGTAGCCGTTGATAAAGGGAATGTTCAGGTTGCCCCATTTCGGCGGCAAGTGGGTATAAGCCAGGTGCTGCCGGTTGGGATCGGCGGGGGAGAACCAAATCGACAACAGGGCAACGATCCCGATGATCACCAGAATCCAGAAGGAGATCAGGGCAAACTTATTTTGTTTCAGCCGGCGAATCGCGTCTTGGGAAAACGTCAGTGACGGGGCGGCAATTTTTTCTTGGGCCTGGGTGTTAGTGGCGACGTGTTTGAATGCGTCGGGCCCCAATTGCAGGTTTTCTTTTGTATCAGCCATTAGTTACCCTCCCCTGACAAGCGAATTCGCGGATCAATGAAGCCGTAAAGAATATCGACGATCAAAATGACGACGGTGAGCATGACGGAATAAAGCATGGTCAAGCCCATGATGACTGGATAGTCGTTCGTGGTGATCGACTGGACGAACTGTTGGCCGATGCCAGGGATGGCGAAGACGTTCTCGACGACCAGAGACCCGAGCATCAAGTCCACGGCCATGGGGCCAATGATGGTGACGATGGGAATCATGGAATTGCGCATTGCATGTTTGGCGACAACTTGCCATTGAGATTCGCCTTTGGACTTGGCCAATTCAATGTAGTCGGAACTCAGCACGTCCACCATTTCGGTCCGCATGAACCGGGCCGTGTTGGCCAGCGGCGCCATGGCTAAGGCCAGGGTGGGCAGGATGCTGGATGAAAAGCCGTCCCACAAAGCGATGGGGAAGAGCCGCCATTTGTAAGCCAACCAGAACTGCAACAGGGCCGCAAAGACGAAGTTGGGGATGGAGCGGCCGATGATGGCGAAAATCGTAGCGGTGGCATCCACCCAGGTATTCTTGCGGATCGCGGCGATCGCGCCCAGCAGGATACCCAGCAGGGTCCCAATGATCATAGCCTGAACCCCTAGTTGCAGCGAGGGTCCGATGCGGGTCGAGATCAGGTAAGAAACGGTTTGACCGGCAAATTGATAGGACTCGCCAAAATCACCGTGGGCAATGCCCACCATATAATTGAGGTATTGTTGCCAGACTGGCAGGTCCAGTCCGTATTGTTTACGCAGGATGGCAATCTGAGCCGCGGGGATCTTCGGGTTATTGAAGGGGGTCCCAGGCAGCAGCTTCATGAGGAAGAATGTGATACTGGCGACAATGAACAGCGTCAGCAGCAGATAGCCGATCCGTTTAAGCACGTATTTGACCATTTAGCTTCTCCTTACTAAATTTAGAAAAACGGCGCGGCCGCGACTTACGCCGCAGTCACACCGTTTCGCCGTATGGTTGTTCGCGATTACTTCTTCAGCGTGACACCAACGAAGTTATATGAACCACCCGGAGCGGTCTTCAAGTTCTGGACCTTCGGGTTGACCAAGTGGGCTTGGACCCGTTGATAGATCGGGATGATTCCCTGTTCCTTGGTCAAAATCTGTTGCGCTTGGATCAGGGCTTGCCAACGCTTTTCAGCATCAGTAGCATAGGTGGTCTTGCTTTGTTCGATCAGCTTGTCGTATTGGGCGTTAGACCATTTGCCGTCGTTGTAGCTGCCATCCGTGGTGAACAGATCCAGGAAGGTGATGGGATCGGGGAAGTCGGCACTCCAACCACCCATGACCATATCGAATTGGCCATTTTGGCTGCGGCTCAAGCGGGTCTTGAACGGTACTGTGGCGATGGTGACTTTCAAACCAGGCAGGTTCTTTTCCAAAGTGTTCTGGAGATACTCGCCGGATTTCTTGGCGTTATCGGTATCGTCGGTCAGCAGTTCAACGCTCAAGGTCTTCAGATTAGCCTCTTTCAATCCGGCTGTCCATAATGTCTTAGCTTCTTTAGGATTGTACTGGGTATATTGGCTATATCCCTTCGCAGCTTCTTTGGAGAAGTCTTCCTTGGTGCTGGGATCCTGGGCCAGCCCCTGAGGGGTCACGTTCGGGGCATCAATGGAACCGTCTTGCAGGACCTTCTTAATGTATTCCTCACGGTTGATGGACATCCCAATGGCTTGCCGGATCTTAGTATTTTTGAAAGCCGGGATCTTCTTCTCGTTCAGTTCCAGATAGAATGTTGATGCCTGTTTAACCCCTTGATAATCGGGTTTGCTCTTTGCAACTGCCGCTTGGTCGCCAGTCAGCGACGCATCATCCAGCTTGCCGGATTGATACAGGTTCATCGCTGTGGACGGATCTTTGATGGCAGTCACGTTGATTTGATCAATGTGCACGTTCTTGGCGTTCCAGTAAGTCGGGTTCTTAACTTCTTTCCAGGAGTTGTTTGTTCCGTTCCAACCGGTCAGCTTATAAGGGCCGTTGAAAACTAAGTATTTGGATTGGGTACCGAACTTCTTGCCATATTCGCCGACGGCTTTCTCACTTTGCGGGAAGAAAGCGGGGTTGACGAGCATTGTGTTGAAGTAGGGAATCGGGTGTTCCAAGGTAACCTGCAATTTGTCCTTGCTCAAAGCTTTAACGCCCAAAGTTGAGGCCTTAGCCTTGCCAGCCATGATCTTGTCTGCGTTCTTCACGCCGGAATACAAGTAGGCGTATTGGGACTTGGTCGCCGGGTCAACGGTGCGCCGCCAGGCAAAGACAAAGTCGCTGGCGGTCACGTCATCGCCGTTGCTCCATTTGCTGTTGCGCAGGTTGTAGGTGTATACCGTGCCGTTATCGGTCGGCTTCGCCACTGACTTGGCGACTGCCGGCTGCAAGTCGCTGCCGCCCCCAACTTAAAACCTATTGACTTTTTCACAGGGAAAACCTCCTCAAATAATTACCGTTACTTTAACTTACTTTATGGGTATTGTAAATAGCAATTCTCAATTAAGTGGCATATTCCCTAGTACGTTCTCATTGGTTGAGAGGTGTGTCAGGGCCGGCGGCAATCCTTTCATGGCCTAAAAAGCCGGCCTACGACAATGCTGTCGCGGACCGGCTGGTATATTCGGTAAATTAAATCTGCTTAGTATCTGCTCATTACAAGCGGTGGCCTACTTGATTTTTGCCCCGATGAAATTGTACAGGTTGTTTGGGCTGTACGTCATCCCTTGCATCTTCGGATTGACCAGGTGGGATTGCACCATTTGGTAAACGGGGACAATGCCTTCTTCCTTGGTCAGCAGTTCTTGGGCTTGACGCAGGTCGGTCCACCGTTTGGTTTCGTTGGTGGCGTCCGTGGTTTTCGATGCCGCAATCAGTGCGTCATACTGTTTGTTGCTGTAATGGCCAAAGTTATAGGTGTTGTCAGTGGTGAACAGGTCCAGGAAGGAGATCGGATCCGGGAAGTCCGCGCCCCAGCCGGAGATGACCATGTCGAAGTTGCCGGCCATACTGCGGGCAATCCGGGTCTTGAATGGTACAGGTTGGACCGAGATCTTCAAGCCAGGCAGTTCGCCCAGGGCGTTCTGGAAGTACTCGGCACTGCGTTTGGCCGCAGAGGTGTCATCGCTCAACAGGGTGATGTCCAGGCTCTTTTGACCAGTCTCTTGCAGCCCTTCCTGCCATAACTTCTTCGCCTTGGCTAAATTAAAAGCTGTGTACTGGGCCGTGCTAGCGGTCAGGCTCTTGGTAAAGTCTTTTCCAGTGGTGGGATCTTTGGCTAATCCGGAAGAGGTGACGGTATCGGTGCTGATGGAGCCGTCATCCAAGACTTTCTTGACGAATTCCTGCCGGTCAATAGCTAGAGAAACGGCTTGGCGCAGCTTGGTGTTGCGGAAGGCCGGGATCTTCTTCTGGTTGAATTCCAGATAGGTAGTCCGCGATTGCTTCATCCCTTTGTAATCTTTCTGGGACTTTGCCTGGGCGGCTTGATCGCCATCAAGCTGGGCGTCGTCCAATTTGCCGGCTTGGAACAGATTCATTGCCGTGGAAGCATCCTTGACGACTTGCACGTTGATCTTATTGACGTGGATATCTTTGGCGTTCCAGTAATCCGGGTTCTTGACTTCCGTCCAGCTGTTGCCGGTGCCATTCCATTTGGTCAGCTTGTAGGGGCCGTTGAAGACCAGGTACTTGGATTGGGTACCGAATTTCTTGCCGGCCTGGTCCACGACCTTCTGATTTTCTGGATAAAAGGCGTTAGAAACCATCATCGTACCGAAGTACGGGATGGCGTGTTCCAAAGTAACTTGGAAAGTGTGGTCGTCCAGGGCTTTGACGCCCAGGGTGTCCGCCTTCTTTTTGCCGGCCATGATCTGGTCGGCATTCTTGATGCCGGTGTAGAGATAGGCATACTGGGACTTAGTGGCCGGATCAACGGTTCGCCGCCAAGCGAAGACGAAGTCCTTGGCGGTCACAGGGTCGCCATTGCTCCACTTGGAATTGCGTAATTTGAAGGTGTAGACCGTGCCGTTTTGGGTCGGTTTGACGACACTCTTGGCGACACCGGGCTCCAACTCAGCGCCATAGTAACGGTACAAACCTTCGTAGGTGTCGGCGGCAGCTTGGCCGGAGACGGAATCGGTGATCAGGGACGGATCCATGGTAGTGATCACGTCTTTTTCCATCCGGGACCAGGTGGTGTCCGCACTGCTCTTGGCGTTGGCCCCTGACTTGCCTTGACAGGCAGTGAGCAGCAGCGCGGCAGCCAGGCCGACGGTGCCAATAATTGCAAAATATCGGTGTTTCATAAAAATCCTCCTCATGATAAAACACGGAACGGTCTTTGCAGGCCGCTATAAAATTAACCATTACGGTACATCAAAGGCCATCAAATGTAAATAGCATGATAGAAAATGAGAGTATTGAACTGATGTTCGAACGAGGACTTTCTTGGTATACTGAAGGCATGTGAAAAGGATGGTGAGGGCAATGCGCTTCATGCATACGGCGGATTGGCATATTGGCAAGCGATTGAATAGTTTTGACCTCTTGGCGGACCAGCAGGCGGTGTTCACCGAGATTCGGCAGATCGCCCAAGAGGAGCAGGTGGATGCGGTGGTGATTGCCGGCGATGTATACGACCGGGCTTTGGCGAATGAGGAATCGGTGCACGCGGTGAACGAGATGATCCAGACGCTGAACTTAACGGACGGGTTGCCGCTGCTGGTGATCAGCGGCAACCATGATAGTCCGGTGCGTCTGGGGACGGGCAGCCCATGGTTCAAAGCAACTCAATATTATTTGCATACGACGCTGGCCCAAGCCATTGACGAACCAATCGTATTGGGAGACACCCAATTTTTCCTGCTGCCGTTTTGGCAGCCCTTTGCGGCCCGGCAATATTTCGGGGATGAGCAGTTAACGACGGTGCCGTTGGCAATGACGGCCATTGTCCAGGCCATGCAGGCTAAATTTGTTCCTGATAAGAAGCATGTTTTGGTCGCCCATTTCTTCGCGGCCGGTTCCAGCCAGACGGATTCAGAGACCACCAGCCGGGTAGGCGGTTTGGACGCTGTGCCGGTGGATCTGCTGGCGCCCTTCGATTATGTGGCGTTGGGCCATTTGCACAGCCATCAGGCGCTGCATGAAGACAAGGTGCGCTACAGCGGGTCGCCGTTGAAGTTTTCGGCTTCAGAGGCGAAAGATACAAAGGGCGTGTGGATCGTTGATACCACGGCGGGGAGCATTGATTGGCGGCCGCTGACGCCGCCCCACGATCTGCAGGCGATCACGGCCAGCTTTGCGGACTTGACCAAGCCGGATTATCTGCCGCCGGATCAGCAGCAGGACTATTTAGCAATCACGCTGACGGATACGGAAGTGATCCCCAATGTGATGCAGATCCTGCGCAGCCAGTACCCGCATATTTTGGAAATCCAACGGGCCCATGGCCGGGACCGGGCGGCGGATACACCGGCCCTGACAGTGCGCCGGCACTTGGATCCGCTGACGTTGGCGGCGGACTTCTATACGGAAATGCAGGAGAGCGCGCCGACTGAGCGGCAGAAACAATGGCTGGCTGAAACGTGGGCAGAAATGGGGGCAGAGAAATGATTCCGTTAACCTTGCACGTGCATAATTTTGGTCCGTATGTGGATGAAACGTTGGATTTCCAGCGCTTCGCGGAGGTGCCCCTGTTTTTGATCAGCGGCAAAACTGGCAGTGGGAAATCGACCCTGTTTGACGCGATGCGTTTTGCCTTATACGGCGATACTGCCGTGGACAGTGGTGAACGGGAAGGGGCGGCTCTGCGCAGTAATTTTGCGGATGAAACGGAACCGTCTCGGGTGGTGTTCACGTTTACTCAGAATGATTTGCGTTATGTGGTCAGCCGGGAACCGAAACAGACGCTAAAGAAGAAGCGGGGCGAAGGGTATAAGACCTATAACGCCACTGCTAAGCTGGCTATCTACCATGGTGATGAACAAAAGAATGAATTCATTAAGACCCGGGACGTGGATACCCACCTTCAGGATTTACTGGGTTTAACCGCGGAGCAATTCACTCAAATTGTATTATTGCCCCAGGGCGAGTTCCGCAAATTTCTCAATGCGGATAGTAATGAAAAGGAAAGTGTTCTGCGTCAGCTGTTCGGGACCGGCAAGTATCAGCGCTGGGGGGAGATCATTCGCCAGCATGCCCAGAGCGCGCAAAGTGCTGCCAGTCACGTGGACGAGCAGCTCAGCGGCGTGTTGGGCCAATTGCCTTGGCCAGACACCATGGTAGATGACGTGACACCATACTTGACCAGCCCATTGAATTATCAGACCCAATGGACGCAATTCTTAGCTGATCTCGCGGATACTCAGCAAAGCGCCGAGCAAACGGCCAAGACCGCGCAACAGGCTGCGCAACAGACGCTGGCCGCGGCCCAAGCGGCATTGCACGCCGGCCAAGATTTGACGACGCAGTATCAGAATGCTGCGGTCTTGCAGGGGCAGCAAGCCCAGCTGACCAGTCAGCAGCCGGCCATGACGGATTTGGCGGGCCATATTGCCCAACTGGAATTCAGTCAAACCGTCCGGCCGGCAGCCCAGCAGATCACTGATGGTCAGGACCACCAGCGGCAGGCGGCGGCAGCAGAAAAAAAGGCCCAGGCGCAGCTGGTCCAGGCCCAGGCCGCGTTACAGCAAGCCGATGAGCAGCTCGCCGCGCTGACAGCGCAGCAGCCAGCCATTGATCAGGCTAAACAGCAGGCGGCGAAGCTCACTGATTTGCTGCCCCAATTTGAAAAAGTGGCAAATGCACGCAAAGCCGCCGCTAAGGCAGAGAAGGTGTTTGCCGCCGCCCAGGCCGCGGTCACGGCGCAGAACAAAGCCTTGCAGGAACAGCAAATGGCATTGCAGCAGGCCCAGACCACCGCCGCGCAGCAGCCGGCGTTATTGACCCAGCAGAATCAGCTGGATGGTCAAAAACACGATTTGGCCTTGGCCGAGGAACATCTGCAGACGGTGCGCCAGCACTGGCAGACTTGGCAGCAGGCCGCTGGTCAAGCAGCCGCTTTGGCCGACCAAGTGCAAGCCGCGGCGCAGCGATCCGAACAGGCAGAAGCGGCTTACCGGCAAACCAAGAGCGACTGGTCCGCAGGACAAATTGCGCGGCTGAGCCAAGACCTGATACCGGGGACACCATGCCCGGTATGCGGCAGTACGGAACACCCCCATCCGGCAGCGAGCACGGTGACCACGCTGGTCAGTGATGCAGCGCTGGACCAGGCGGAGAAGGCGTGGCAGCGGGCCAGCGCCCAAGCAGCCGAGCTGACCAGTCAGCAACGGCAATTGACCGCCCAGACGGCCGAACTTGCTGACCAATTGGCGGCGGTCTGGCGGATTTATCAGCCAGCGGTAGAAACGCCCGTTGCATGGGCGGACACTTTGACCGCCGAACAGCAGCGCTTGGCAGCGGCGCGGACGGATCTGACCGCGGCCCAAAAGAAGACCCAGCAGGCGCTCCGCGCCGCGACAGCAGCCAGTCAGCAGGTTGACCAACGCCAGCGGGCACTCGTCGCGGGCCAAACTGAATTGACGACGGCCCAGACGGCGGCGAACACCGCCGATAAAGTGATGGCCCAGGCCCAGACCGCGTTGACGGATGCCCAGAGCCAATTGCCCGCGGATTATCCGACGGCGGCGGCTTTGCAACAGGCCATTACGACGCTGCAGACCCAAGCGGCGGCCCATGACCAGGCCCTCAAGACCGCCCAGCAAACGAAAGAAACCCAGCACACCCAGGTCACGACCTTGACCACTCGAATCACCACTGGCCAGCAGGACCAGACTGATTGGGCCCAGCGGGTCGCGGCTTATCAGAAGCAGTTAACGGCGGCTTTGGCAGCCCATACCCCAGCGGTGACCGCTGCCGAGTTGCCGGCCTTGTTTGCTGAATTGCCGCAACTGGCCGCGCTGCGGCAAAAATACACAGCGTACCAGACCAGCGTGACGACCGTCGCGGCTCAATTGGCCCAAGTGACGGCCGCCATTGCCGAGCGGCCGCGATCCGATGTCGCCGCGCTGCAAACCGCAGCAGCGGCCGCCCAGACCCAGACCGATGCCGCTAATCACGCGGTGTATGAAGCCCAGACGGCGCTGGCCCAAACCCAGGCCGCCCAAAAACAAATGACCAAGCTGGTCAAAGACCAGGCCGATCAAGCGGCCATTGCGCGGGAATGGGCCCAGCTCAGCGAAACCGTCAACGGCAAGGGGGCCATCAAGCTTAGTCTGGAACGGTATGTACTGCGAGCTTATCTGCAGGAAGTCCTGCGGGTGGCCAACAGCCGGCTGGCCCGTCTGACCAATGGCCGCTATGAACTGCAGCTGCACCGCGAGAACGGAGCGTACGCCACAAATACGGGCTTAGAGCTGGACGTCTACGACGATAATGTCGGCGCCACGCGCAGTGTGCACACCCTGTCCGGCGGCGAGAGTTTCTTAACCGCCCTGAGTCTGGCGTTGGCTCTGGGCGAAGTGGTGCAAAACGAAAGCGGCGGGATTCAGATCAACGCGCTGTTTGTCGATGAAGGATTCGGTTCGCTGGATGAGGATGCCCTGGCCGGAGCAATCGATGCACTGCAGTCCATTGAAGGCCAGCAGCGGCTGATCGGTATTATTTCCCATGTCCGCGAACTGCGCCAGCAGATTCCAGACCAGCTCTGGGTCGAGACCGAGGGCGATGGCCGCAGTCGGCTGCACTATCCCAGCAGCAGTGAGATCGAGGCGAAGGCCTTATGAAATGGGCCTGTGCCTCTTGTACCCTGCGCTGGCCCGCGGCGGCCTTTATTCACGATGGTTTGGCCGACAGCATTTGTGCATTGTGCCGCACCCATCAAATTAGTGGCCCGGATTTTGCCAATCCCGCCAGCCAGCTGTTTGCCCAAGGCACGGGTCTGACCTACGGCGGCGGCGACCAGACAACGGGGACCCCGCTGGCCTTCACCAAGGCGGCTCGGCGGCAAGCTGAGGGCCTGGCGGACAGTTACGCGGCTGCCCCGCCTGCTGTACGGCAGGCGCTGCCCGCGGCCGCTTTTGCGGACCAGCTTTGGACGATGCTGCAAACGCCGCCGGCCGCCTGGCCCAGCGGCGATCTGCCCACCGTGCTGGCCGCCTGGGGTTATCCGGTGCAGCAGCTGTTTGATCAAAACACGCTGGACCTCACCACCCGCCAGTACATTCGGGAGACCTATCACCATGTTTGCCAATACTGCGGCCGTTACGGCAATAGTGTGGATCACATGAATCCCGTCAGTATCAGCGCCGACAACACCATCGCTAATCTGACCCTGGCCTGTGCGGAATGCAACCAGCTCAAAGGCGACATGCCCTACACCGAGTTTGTCCGCATTGACGCCGCCACAGCGCCGTTGAAAACCGACTTGTGCCGGCTGGAAAAGGTCCAGCGCACATTCAAAGCCCAAGTAACCAGCTTGCAGGCCCAGCTCGCCGCTCTGACCCACCAGGCCGCCGATCCCGCGGCCCCCGGCGCCAATGTCCTGCGCCAGCAGATCAAAATGGCCCAGGACTTGCTGGATCAGGCTAAGTCCGACAGCAAACACATCAGCGCCCAGCGGGCTGCTTATGTGCACAGCCAGTGGGCGGTGGCACAATACCAGGAAGAGACGAGGACGTGGGAGTAAGCAGGAAGAGACTGGGGACAAAACTCTGATTTCCTAGCGTATCTAGTGCCGCAGCTTGCGAAGCTTTGGCACGGCATACTAGGACGGAGTTTTATCCCCAGTCTCTTTCTTTCTGTCTACCGGCGCCGTTTATCGTACAAAATATACCAAATCCCCAATACAATGATCGCCACCAGTGACCAAATAATCGTCCAAAGCCAGGCATCATGCCGGTTGGCGAAGGGCAGGGCAACGTTCATCCCATAGAACCCGGTGATCACCGGCGGAATCATCAGGACAATACTCCACACCGTGAGGAAGCGCATGGTGCCGTTCAGATTGTTGTTTAGGACATTGCTGAAGCCGTCGGTGACCCGGTCGATGATGTCCGCGGCGATCTGGGCCATCTGCTGGCCCTGCTGAATTTCGATCAGCACGTCGTCGAGCCGTTCCTTTTCTTCCGCGTTCAGGGCCAACGGATCGGCCACGGAATTTGTCGCCATCATGAACCGGCGGATGGCAATCAAATTGTTGTTTTCTGCGGTCGTCAAATAGACCGTCTGCTGGGCTAACCGGGTGAGGGCAGCGACTTGTTCGTTGGTCGGCCGTTTGTGCCAGTTTTCCAACTTGCTCCGCTCGTCGTTGATGTTGTCGAGGACGTCGAAGTAATCGGTACTCAGGGCGAAGAGCAGGTCGAACAGCAGCATAAAGATCGAGGTGTCCGCTTCGGCGGCACTCTGGATCACTTCCTGCAGCTGCCTGACGACGGTGGTGCCATCAGTGTCGGGAATCACACTGATCAGCCGGCTGGCGTTGAAGACGAAGGTGATGGGCAGGGTCAAAAAACCGCCGGGAGCGGCTTCTTTATTCACGAAGCGGAACACCAGCAGCCAGTAGCCGCTGGCCTGGTCGTATTCCAACCGGGCGCGTTCCCGCATGTCGTTAAGGTACGGCACAAAACGCGGCGGCAGGCCGTATTTCTTTTCTAAGTCCTGATAATCTGCGGTGGTGGGGGTCATCATGGCGATCCATTCCTGACCATGGGGTAACGGGTGCTGCTCAATCATGTTGAATCCTCCCAAAAAAGTTTTCTAACCTCCATTATACCGGTCCTGACGGGGATTCGCTGACGTTGGCGTGAAAAAGTTCACGGCCAGGGGTTGACAACCTATTTGGCCGCAGTGTAAGGTAATGGACATAACAAATACATGAGCATTTGCTCATTTAGGAGTGTGTTACGCATGCGAGACGCAGCCATTACACAACTCAATAACCGATTTTATTACGGCTATTTTAGATAGCTGGTTTGTAGCCATTATGGATGCAAACCTAGCGTTTGTATCTATGATGGCCGTACGAATTTTCGTGCATTCGCCACATAGATCGAGATAATCGATGTGGCCGGTGCGAAAAAAGAATCATTTTTTGAGCCGTTTCCGTCGATTGTCTGTATTCAATCGATGGGAACGGCATTTTTTATGCCTGCGGATGTCTGGCCGGGAAGCAGAAGACAGACTATGGAGGAAATCATCATGAAAAAACGATATTGGCTTTTAACGGTAGTGAGCTTGGTCCTGTTGCTGGTTCTGGGGGCCTGCGGGTCGCCGGCGCAAGGCAGCAGTCAGGACAGTAAGAAAATTAAGATTGGCATCCTGCAATTAATGAACCAAACCGCTTTGGATGATGCCCGCAAAGGATTTATCGCGGAACTCGCCAAGGCCGGCTACAAGGATGGGAAAAACATTTCGATCCATTACGTCAACGCCCAGAACGATCAAGCCAACCTGAAGAGTATGAGTGAAGAATTGGCCAAGGATAAGAACACGGTGAATCTGGCCATTGCGACCCCGGCCGCCCAAGCGCTGCTGCAAGCCGACAAAGATACGCCGCAACTGTTCACCGCCATCACCGATCCCGTGGAGGCCAAGCTGGTGACCAGCTTGCAGCATCCCGGCGGCAATGTCACCGGCACCAGTGATCTGGTGCCGGTATCCGGGCAGATCAAGCTGCTCCACGAATTGTTCCCCAAGGCCAAGACCATCGGCCTGCTATATAACGCCGCGGAACCTAATTCCTTGGTGCAGGTGAAGATGGCCAAAGCGGCCATTGCCAAGTTGGGGCTGAAGAGTACGTCGCTGACCGTGGCCAGCACCAATGACGTGTCCCAGGCGATGACCTCGCTGGCCGGCAAAGCCGATGCCATCTACGTACCGGCGGATAACGTCGTCGCCACGGCCATGGCCACGGTGGGCAAGATTTCTGCCGAAAAGAAGGTCCCGGTCGTCCCCGCCGCCAGCACCATGGTTCCCGCCGGCGGGATTGCCACCAACGGAATCGATTATGAAAAGCTTGGTGCCCAAACCGCCCAGATGGCGATCAAAATCATCAAGGGCAAAAAGGCTAGCGCGATCCCAGTACAATTACCCAAAGATATCACGCTGGTCGTGAATAAAAAATTGGCGAAGGTCTTCAAGATCGACCCCGCCCAAGTCGTTAACGACGCAAAATAATAAATAGAAGATGCGGCTGTTTCACGTGAAACGGCCGCCGGGAGGAATTTTTATCATGAAAAAGCATACTGGATTATGGCTCGTCTTTACGGTCGCACTGGCCTTGCTGGTCAGTGCGTGCGGTACGAAACAAAGCAGTGCCAGCGGCAAGGATGCCAAGGTGAAAGTGGGTATTCTGCAGCTGATGGACCAGAGCGCCCTGGATCAAGCGCGGAAAGGGTTCATCGCTGAACTGAAAAAGGAAGGCTACACCCAGGGCAAGAATCTGACGATCGATTACGTCAACGCCCAAAACGATCAAGCCAATCTGAAGAGTATGAGCGAGAAGCTGGCTAAGGACAAAAATACCGTGAACGTGGCCATCGCCACCCCGGCCGCCCAAGCTCTGTTGCAAGCGGATAAGGATACCCCGCAACTGTTCACCGCCATCACGGATCCGGTGTCCGCCGGACTGACCACCAGTATGCAAAAGCCCAGCGGCAACGTGTCCGGCACCAGCGACATGGTGCCCGTGGCAGGGCAGATCAAATTGCTCCACCAATTGTTCCCCAAGGCGAAGAAGGTCGGCTTGCTGTACAACGCCGCCGAACCCAATTCGGTTTACGCCATTAAATTAGCGAAGGCCGCCATCAAGAAACTCGGCTTGCAGTCCGTTGCCAAGACCGTGGCTACGACGGCTGATGTCCAACAGACCACGACCGCTTTGGCCAGCCAAGTGGATGCCATCTACATCCCGGCCGACAACGTGCTGACCGCCGCCATGGCCACGGTGGGCAAAGTGTCTGAAGAAAAGAAAGTCCCCGTCATCCCGGCCACCGGCCCGATGGTCAAACTGGGCGGCGTGGCCACTAATGGGATCGACTACACCAAACTGGGCGCCCAAACCGCCCAGATGGCCGTGAAGATCATCAAGGGCAAGAAAGTCACCGATCTGCCGGTGGAAACCCCCAAGGACGTGAGTCTGGTAGTCAATGACCAATTTGCCAAGCTGTTCAACGTGGATCCAGCCAAGATCGTCAATAAATAGCCGGAATGGGGGGAACATTATGGGAAAGCAGCGCAAGTTGTGGGTCGTCTTGACTTTGGCCCTGGCCCTGTTGGTCAGTGCCTGCGGTAATCAGAAAAGCAATGCCAGCGCCAAAGAACCAACAGTGAAGATCGGCATTTTACAGTTAATGGACCAAAGCGCCCTGGATCAGGCCCGCAAAGGTTTCATTGCGGAATTGAAAAAGGAGGGCTACGTTCAAGGCAAGAATCTGACGATTGATTACGTCAACGCCCAGAACGATCAGGCCAACTTGAAGAGCATGAGCGAAAAATTGGCTAAGGATAAAAACACTTTGAATTTAGCCATTGCTACGCCAGCCGCCCAAGCCCTGCTCCAAGCGGACAAGGACACGCCGAAGCTGTTTCACAGCGATCACCGATCCGGTATCAGCTGGCCTGACCACGAGTTTGACGAAGCCCAGCAGCAATTTCACCGGGACCAGCGACATGGTCCCAGTCGCCGGCCAAATCAAATTGCTGCGCCAATTGTTTCCCAAAGCCAGGAAGGTTGGCCTGCTGTATAACGCCGCCGAGCCCAACTCGGTTTACGCGATTAAATTAGCCAAGGCCGCGATCAAGCAGCAGGGGTTGCAGTTCGTCGCCAAAACAGTCGCCACTACGGCGGATGTCCAGCAAACCACCACGGCCCTGGCGAGTCAGGTAGACGCTATCTATATTCCCGCGGATAATGTGTTAACGGCCGCGATGGCCACGGTGGGCAAGGTTTCCGAGGAGAAGAAAGTCCCGGTCATTCCGGCCACCGGCCCGATGGTGAAATTGGGCGGCGTGGCCACCAACGGTATTGACTTCACTAAGCTCGGCGCCCGCACGGCCCAGATGGCGGTCAAGATCATCAAGGGCCAGAAAGTCGCTGACCTGCCGGTGGAAACGCCCAAGGATATCAGTTTGGTAGTCAATTCTAAGTTCGCTAAACTGTTCAACGTCGATCCGGCGAAAATCGTTAAGTAATCAGCCTTAAATATTGGAGGAAAACCGACATCATGGATATATTGTTATCAAGCATCTCCCAGGGCCTGATTTGGTCAATTATGGCCATCGGGGTCTATCTCACCTTCCGCATCCTGGACATTGCCGATATGACGGCCGAGGGGGCTTTTCCCTTGGGCGCGGCATTTGCGGCCAGCTTGATCGCCAACCACGCCAACCCATGGCTGGCTACCCTGGTCGGGATGCTCGGCGGGATGGCGGCCGGCCTGGTTTCCGGCTTGCTCTACACCCGCTTGCGGATTCCGGCGCTGCTCACTGGGATTTTGACCCTAACCGGCCTCTATTCCATCAACCTGCGGATCATGGGCAAGGCCAACATCGCGCTGCTGAACCAAACGACAGTGTTCAGCGCCTTTGCTCAATTCAGCAGCACGATGCAGGTGATCATTGTGGGCGCCTTGCTGGTGGCGGTGATCATGGTGCTGCTGGTGCTTTTCTTCAATACCGAAATGGGTCTGGCCGCCCGGGCTGTGGGGGATAACCCGGACATGAGTGCCGCTAACGGCGTGCACGTGGCCAACATGCAGATCGTGATCTACATGATCTCCAACGGACTGATCGCCCTGGCGGGGGCCCTGATGGCCCAGTCCAACGGGTATGCGGATATCTCCATGGGGGTGGGGACCATTGTGATTGCCCTGGCGGCGATCATCATCGGCGAAGTGCTGGTGCGGAATCTGACGCTGGGCAAACGGATTTTGACGATTATTATCGGGGCCATCATCTATCGGTTAATTATTGCGCTGGTTCTCTGGGCCGGAGTTGACCCTAACGATTTGCGGCTGTTCTACGCGGCCTTGTTGACTGTGTTGCTGGCAGTCCCGCTAATGCGGCAATTGACCAAGCAATACAATCGGCGCCGGGCGAACCGCATCCATATTAAGTCGTTGAATGCCCAAGCCGCTAAGGAGGACAAGGCAAAATGAAAAACACACCGGTATTAACCATCCGCGACCTGCATCAATACTTCGAGCAAGGCACGATCAACGAGACCCACGCTCTGCAAGGCATCAACTTAACGATCACCGAAGGCGAGTTCGTGACGATCATCGGCGGCAACGGGGCGGGCAAGTCCACATTGCTTAATTCCATCGCCGGCACGCTGCCCATCGACACCGGTCAAATCGTGTTGGACGGCAAGGATATTACCTACGATTCCGTCACCAAGCGGGCCCGCTGGATCGCCCGAGTCTTCCAGGACCCGAAGATGGGCACCGCGCAACGGCTGTCTGTGGCCGAGAATATGGCCCTGGCCGCCAAGCGCGGCGAACACCACTCCCTGTTCCGCTTCGGCACCCCGCGCTCAGCCCGCCCGCGGTTCCAGGCGGCTTTGAAGCGGCTGAATCTGGGTCTGGAAGATCGGTTGGATACCGAAATCGGACTGCTTTCCGGCGGTCAGCGGCAGGCCATCACCTTACTTATGGCGACTCTGCAAAAGCCGGAGATGCTGCTGCTGGATGAGCACACCGCGGCCTTGGATCCCAAGACCAGCGCCACTGTGCTGCACCTCACCGAGCAGCTGGTGAACGAAGAAGACCTGACCGCCCTGATGATCACCCACAACATGCAGGATGCCATCAAATACGGCAACCGCTTGTTGATGCTGGACCACGGCAAGATCGTGGTGGACATTGCGGGGGAAGAGAAGAAACATCTGACCGTGCCCCAACTGCTGGACTTGTTCAATAAGGCCAGCCAGGAAGAGCTGACCGATGATGAATTGTTGTTGAGTGCGGATAAGTGATACAAGGCAGCGGTTAGGCACAGCAATGTGCCCAGCCGCTGCTTTTTTGCAGTCAATGGAACCTTTTGCTGCCCCGCGGTTACTAATTGATGTAACGCAAAGAAAGAAGGTTGGTTATGGCAGAAAGCGAGTTGATTAGTCAGGCCCGGGCGGGTGATGGGGCGGCGTTGGGCCGGCTGCTGCGAGCCCGGCAGGATAAACTGTACCGCACAGCGTTTCTCTACACCCGCAATCAAGTGGACGCGCTGGATGTGGTGCAGGAGACGGCGCTGCAGGCCATGCTGAGTATCAAGCGGCTGCGGCATCCGGAATACTTTGACACCTGGCTGATCCGGATCCTGATCAACAGCGCCTATCGGCTGATGCGGAGCAGAAAACCGGTTGGGGACGAAGCGCCCGCTGCAGCGGCGAGTCCGGACAATGCGGCCGTGCTGCATCTGGATCTGGTCCAGGATTTGGCCGCCCTGCCGGCGAAACTGCGGGACGTGGTGATCCTGCGTTTTTTCAATGATTTAACACTGCAGGAGATTGGCCGGGTGCTCCATTTGCCAGTGGGTACCGTCAAGAGCCGGTTGAACCGCGCCCTGCAGGGATTGCGGGAGAAAGGAGAGGTCATTCATGAGTACGACGACGGATTTTCAAAAAATAACTGAGCAAATCTCAGTACCGACCAACCTGGTGGATGCGGCCATTACCCAAGGGATTCAGGCGGCAGCGCCCCGGCGCAAACAGCACCGGCGCCGGATCACAATCGGCTTGGCAGTTGCGGTGCTGTTGTTGGGGGCTGCCATCACCCCCGCGACCATTCAAGCCGGGGGGATTGTGCCGGCCTTTACCCAGTTGCTGGACCAAGATGGGGCCAAAACGCATAATTTTGACCCGACGATGAACATGTTGCTGGGAAATCTCTACAATCAGGGTCTGTACGACAAAGTGAGCGTACCAGCGCAGAGGGTCGGCAACGTCCAGGTTCAGCCCATTGGTACGCTCAGTACGGCGGGGGTCGTGGCCGTTTTAATTGATTACACCGGGCCGGGCATGCAGCCGGACCAGTTGCGCCGGCAAACCGAGCAGGTGGATCAGGTCAGCGGTCAGCATATTATTGATACAGAAAGCAATTTTGGCAAAGTCGCGCTGGGCCACTACCGGCAAGTGATTGCTTTTTACACCCAGGGGACCACGCCAGTGCAGGCGATCAATCTGCAGCTGGGGAAAATTAATGGCACCCAGCAGACGCTGGCCTTCAAACAGTTGCCGGTGACCCAACGGCCGTTGCAAGAGACCGTGATTAATCAGCAGAGCACGGTGAAAGCAATCCACGGTGGGAAGATCACTGGCCGCTTGACCACCATTCAGCAAGCGCCGGAAGCCCTGGTGGTGAACTATACGCTGGTCTTTAGCCAAGCCGGCCTAAGTGCGCGCTGGTTGGAGAACTACAGTGAAGCCGCCTGGATTTCTGAAGCGACGGTGTATGACGGCCAGAATAATCTGGGCCTGTTGGAACTCGGCAGCGGCGGGCAGTTTTTACGCACCAAGACGAATGCGGGGCAAGTCACCAGCCAGTTTCAGTCCATTTTTGCAAAATCCTACGGCAGCCTAGGCGATCAGCACTCATTAAAGGATGCGCCAGCGGACGCTGTCGTTAAGTTTAGGCTGGAAATTCCGGGCCGGCGGCCGAATCGTCAACAAGTTGGCACTTTCACAGTGCCGGTGCGCCAATTGCTGACTAAGTGACACTTGACTTGTCTTCACTTCCAGGCCAATACTGGCGGTATCTGATTGAGAAAAGAGATACCCTATGACAATTGGTGTTTTCGTATTTCTGATCATCGCTGGCGTGCTGGGCGGTTTGCTGGCGTCTATCGCCGGTTTGGCTTCACTGGTGTCTTATCCCGCGCTGTTGCTGATCGGTATTCCGCCGGTGGTGGCCAACGTGACCAATACCGCGGGCTTGGTTCTTTCTGGGATCGGGGCCACTGCCTCTTCCACCAAAGAATTGCGGGGCGAGGGCAAGACCGTCGCGGGGCTGGTGGCTCTGGCGTTGAGCGGCGGTATTCTCGGATCGGTGCTGCTTTTGGTGGAACCGGCCAGTACCTTCGAGCACGTGGTGCCGTTCTTCATCTTGATCTCGGGGATATTGCTGCTGGTGTCCGGCCGCCAGGCGGCGCGCAAGCCAATTGCGGCATTGCGGGACCAAAACAAATGGGGAGTGGCGGCTAAGGCATTGGGAATTTTTCTTGTGGGTGCCTATACTGGTTATTTCGGTGCCGCTGGCGGAGTTATTTTGCTGGCGATTCTGACCCTCACTTTGCCCCAACGGTTCGCAGTGTTAAATGCTTTTAAAAACGTCATGGCTTTTATGGCGAATGCTGTGGCGACGGTGATTTACGCCGCCCGGGGCAAGGTGGATTGGCTGCTGGTCATCCCGCTGGGCTTGGGCTTCCTCGTTGGCGGGTATTGCGGCCCGGTCGTGGTGCGTCATGCCCCGGTCAAGCTGCTGCGTACCCTGATTGCTTTTGGTGCCTTTGGCTTGGCGGCGTATCTATTCGTTAAAGCGTATTTCTAAATAGGAAAAAAATCCACGGATCAGCGTGGATTTTTTTTTACCATTTCTAACGATCTCGCTATGCGCGTTTACCGCGACGCCGAATGTAATCAGCCCAAATAGTCATGTCTTCGGCCGTCAATCGGCCAACCCACAGGACACGCCGTTGTTCCAACAGTTTACGGGGAACCCGCAAGACACCCCGAACATCAATCCATGAGGGATGATCCAGACCAGCCTGTTGCCATTGTTTAATCGGCGCATACTGCTTCTTAATTGTTGCTGATTTATTTTCGTACTTCGTTGTGACGGTGTACAGCAATACATGCTCACCATCGCTCAGTGCTAGAACGGCGACCGGGCGAGTTTTACCGTCACCGCTTGAATCCTCTGGGTAGGGCACATAAAACAAACACAGATCACCGGTCTCCACTTTCCGTCAACCACCTATCGAGTTCTTCTTGCGTTGTCGCCGTCTCAGCACGCACATCCTTAGCGGCATCTGCCAAACGGGATGCGGCCACCTCCCGCGGTGTTAACTCAAGCTCGAAGGGAATCCGATGCTCTGCAGCAACCCGCTTATAGAGCGCATTAACCAACGTGCTCGGGGATAAACCAAGCCGCCGCAATACATCGTCCACTTGATCTGCGGTATCCGCATCAATTTTAGCTTGAATCCGGCGCTTAGGTTCTTTCGTATCCATTTACTAACGCCTCCTTGTCGTGCTCAAATCCTTGCCTATCACACGTCCAAGTATACTACAAAATGAGTTAAATGGTCTCATTAAGGTGTCCAGCGTACTACATATGCAGCTCATGTTTTTCGGGACAAACCGCTTTTAGGCTCATCAATCGAAGGGAAACTTCATCCCCCAGGCGTTGCGTACGTCATCCATAATATGGCTGACATCATGGGATAACTGCAACTGACCGTCATCGTGGCCGGCGTCAATGTAACGCTGCATATCCTGCACCTCGTAGACCAGCGCGTCATCAGCGTTCCCAGCTTGCAGGACGGTGGTGGTGGTCTCGTGGGCATCGGCGGTGTACGTCACCTTGGCCTCGGTGGCTCGGGGATAGTTGTCGATTTCAATATACCCCTTGGTACCGGCGATCACGCCCCGCTTGGGCTGCTTGGCCCGCAGCGACAGGGCCATCACGGCCATCTGCTGCTCCGGGTTTTTCAGGATGATCCCGGATTGTTCGTCCACGCCGGTTTCAAAGAACTTGACCGTGGTCAGCGTGACGTTGGGCTGAGAAGCGAGGAAGGAGCGGGCAAAGGCCGTCGCGTAGCCGCCGATATCCAGCAGTGCGCCGCCGGCTAAGGCTTTATTGAAGAAGCGGTTTTTGGGATCGTAGTCCTTCAAGCTGCCAAAGTTCACTTGGACTAAATGGATATCGCCCAATTGACCAGCAGCGATGAGCGCGTGCACTTGTTGATACAGCGGCATGTGCATCAAGGTTAAGCCTTCGGTGAGGATCAGGTGCTTCGCCCGCGCTAACTGCTGGACTTCGTCAAACTGCTTGGCGTTCACCGTGATCGCCTTTTCCGCAAAGACATGCTTGCCGGCATTCAGGCTTTCCTTAATATACAGGTAGTGATACGTGTGCGGCGTGGCGATATAGATGACGTCGATGTTGGGATCGGCAATCATCGCTTCAGCGGTCGCATAGGTGTGCTGAATGTGCTTTTCGGCTGCAAATTTCTTCAACATGTCCGGATTGACATCGGTCACCCCATAAATCGTTCCGTTCACGGTGTTTAAGGCATCGGCCATTTCGTGGGCGATCCAGCCGGTCCCAATCATGCCCCAATTGTACTGTGTCATTATTTGTCACCTTTCTTTATTTGTGTGACTGAACCATCAGCGGCTTCAGCCAGAATCAGGGACGCTAAGCCGGAGAAATACGAGGTGCTGATGACACCGTTTGTTTGGCTTAGCGCGGTACTCAGGTCGGCAATCTGGTCCCAGTCCGGCGCAAAACAATCGATGAGTGCGTTGCCCAGGCTGGTGCGCACATAGCCGGCGTAATTGTCGGCCAGCCGCTGTTTAGCACGCAAGCCTAACTGGGCCGCCGTGCGCAGCACCTGGGAGACACAGGGCGGGACCACTTCCAGGCATAGCGGCACAGTCGCGGCCAGCTGCGCGGTGACCCGTTCGGCCGGGGCTAGAATGATGTAGGCAGCGGCCATTTCAGCATTGTTTTTTTCAAGTGTGGATGCCGCCGTTGCTTTTTAGCAGATTCAGATTGGTGTCGGCGCTGTCGCAGCCGTCGAAGGCCATATCGATGCGGGTCGGCACAGCGGCCAGCGGCAGGTTGCGCTGCTGACAATAGGCCAGGGTCAATTCCGAGGGACTGGTGAGCTGGATGCCGGGGATCGGTGTTTGCGCCAGGGCGTCGGCGAGGGCTTGCATATGCCGTCCGCCGCCCAGACTGACGATCATGCCGGGGTGGATGAGGCGTAACGCCTGTTGAATACTCGGAGTCATAAAAATCATCTGCTTTCTTTGGCTATGTGAGAAACTAATTTTCATATAAATCATATCTTTGAAAATAAATTTAGTCAAGCGGTCATCTGCGAATTTGATTTTCATGGTTTCCCGGGTTAGATTGGGAGAGAAGGATTTTCACGATTTTGGCAGTCTAGAAAATAATTTAAGGCGGTGGTGGCGAATGGCTGAAAATATTATTGATGTACTTTACAGCAGGCAGCCGGGGCTCTCGGCGACGGAACGCAAAATTGCAGCGGTCATCCTGGCCGACCCGGGCAAGACGGTGAACATGACGATTTCAGAACTGGCCCAGGCCGCGGCGGTGAGTGATGCCTCAGTATCCCGGTTTTGCCGGACTCTTGGACTGGCCGGTTTCCATGAATTGAAAATTGAATTGGCTAAGGTGGCGGAGGATAAGGACAGCTACTATCGCCGAGTGGATCCCAATGACTTGGAAAAGTCGCTGCAAGGCATCGCCCAGAATAAGGTGGCGGAGATCACCGGGACCTTGAGCCGGACGCCGGCAACGACGGTGCGCCGGATTTTGCAGGCGCTGCAAACCGCCAGCATGGTCCAGGTCATCGCGGCGGGCGGGACGTTCCCGGTGGCCGCCGACGCGGTGTATAAATTCAATCAATTGGGCATTCTGGCGGTGGCCGACCAGTCTTGGGAAACGGCGATCGGGCAGACGATGAATTTACCGAAGCAGGCAGTGATGCTGGTGATTTCCAACTCTGGCGAGACTCGGAATTTATTGAAGCAAATGGCGGTGGCCAAGGATCAAGGCGTGCCGGTCATTGCCATCACCAACCGAGCAGATTCGCCGATCGGGCTGCAAGCCGATCTGCATCTGATCACAGCTGTCCGGCAGCAGATTCTGCAATCGGAGTATTTCTTTTCCCGGGTGGCGGCGATGAGCGCCGTGGAGGCGCTGTTCTTGCTGCTGCTGGCACAAAACAAACCGTATCTTGACCATATCAAGCAGCATGAGGCCTTGGTGGCCGCGACGAAGCTGTAACCAGCAGGTGCCGGCTGCCGCAGGAATGCGTATAATACTAGCGACAGTACTTATTACGTTGTAGAAAGCAGTTGATTAATTGTGAAAGTGACGATCAAAGATATCGCCGCCGCCACCGGCTTATCCACCGCCTCCGTCTCCCGCATCCTCAATCAGCGCGGCCGGTATAGCGCCGCTTCGGCGAAGCGGGTGCATGATGCAGCGGCCGATTTGGGTTACTTCAAAAATCGATCGGCTGCGGATTTGGCGAGTCAGCGCAACCATACGATTGGCGTCATTAATTACCCGGCAGAAACGAACGCCAACGATCAAGTCATTCAGGGCATCATGGCAGAGGCCAACCGGCTGGCGATGGATGTGATGATCATGTATGCTGCTCGGGATGATCAAGCCGTTATTGCCAAGACGGTGCAAAATATGATTGAGCGCCGCGTATTTGCGGTCATGTTTTTGTCCGTCCGGCCTGATCAAGCGATTATTGATACACTGCGCCGAGCCAATATTTATCCCCAAGAAGTTGCCAGTGCCAGTGATTTGAATATTTCTTCCATCTCGTCGGACGACTTTCAAATCGGATATCAAGCGACTAATCTCCTGTTTCAGCGTGGCTATCGGCGTGTTGCCTTTGCCGGGGCTGATCCGCAGCAGGATATTATTGGCCGCTATCGCTATGCCGGTTATACCGCGGCTCTGCAGCAACAGTCCGCCGCACCGATTTTAACCATTAAAGGCGTTATAATCTTTGCCCGAATATGAAATTCATGGCGACGCCGCCGGTTAACGGGGATCTGTCTGAATTGATCGTCTATCCGCAAGATTTCTTATTCCCCATTCCCGATAATATGAGCTACGAAATTGCGACCTTGAATGAACCGTTCTCCGTGAGCATCCATACGGCGCAATTGCTGGACATTAAGCCGGGTTCGTCGGTCTTCATTTCAGGCGGCGGTCCAGTGGGGCTGCTGGCGATTTTGGCGGCCCGGACCTTTGGTGCGAAACAGATCATCGTCAGTGATACGCAAGCGCTGCGACTGTCGACGGCCAAAAAGATGGGCGCTGATCGGGTCATTAATGCCTTAGAGGAAGATCCGCGGGACGTGATTCCGACGCTGACCAATGGCGAAGGCGTGGATTTCGTCATTGAAGCATCAGGCAATCCCAAGGCGGAACGGACGGCACTGCGCACGTTGAAGCGCGGCGGCAAACTGGCATACATTGGTGTGCCGACCACCGATGCCGTTCCGCTGGATATTCTGTTTATGACGGACCACGAGACGCAAGTCTTCGGTGTATTCCGCTATGCCAATACGTATGCGCTGGGCTTGGAGATCTTGGAAAAGAATATGGCGTTAGCCGAAAATCTGCTGACGGATTTCTATCCGTTAAGTGAAACGAAGGATGCGTTGGAAAAGACCCGGACGGATAAGGGCGACTCGCTCAAAGTCGTGATCTACCCGAACGAACAGCTGCGGCATAATTAATCCGGCCGCTGACAGTTAGCCGATACGCCATAGCGCCCATGGGATACGCTCTGTGTCCCATGGGCGCTATTTGTATACTTGTATCCCACTGGTTGATTTTTAGGCGAATTAGTTGACAACCACTCCATATACTTTCCCTGCCCAGGCCCTTAGAATAAGCAGTGTAGAAAGAAGGCAAACGTGATGCGAGTGAATATTGGGCCGGTCTTAGTGGTCCAGCGCAAAGAGCGGGGGATCACCCAGCAGGAGCTGGCCGATTTTATCGGCGTGTCCAAGGCGGCGGTTTCCAAGTGGGAAACCGGCCAGACCTATCCGGACATTACCCTCCTGCCGGCCCTAGCGGCTTACTTTGATTTACGGATCGATGATCTGCTGGATTACGAGCCGCAGTTATCAGCAAAAGAAATTCGGACCATTTACGGGTCGTTAAAGGCGGCTTTTGAAACTGATTCCGGGGCCGAGGTGCTGCGCAAGATTCGCAGTTTTGTTCGGCGGTATTATGCCTGTTACCCATTTATTGAACAAATGGGTTTGCTGCTGCTGAACCATTACGATCTGCTGCCCGGCAAAACGAATGAAGAGAAGCTGGCCTTGTATGCGCCAGAGGCGTAAAAGCTCTTCGTGCGGGTGCGGGAAAACGCCCAGGATGTCGCTCTGGTGACCCAGGCCCGCAGCTTAGAGGGGTACACCTTGATTATGCAGAACAAACCCAAAGAAGCACTGGCGTTACTGGGCACACGCACGCCGGCTTACCTGCCGGCCGAGAGTCTGATCGCCACGGCGTTCCAGCAATTGCAGCAAATTCCAGAAGCCCAGGCCGTCTATCAAAGTGCCCTGGCCCAAGACCTCAGCATCATGATGAGCCAGTTCGCCAATTACTTGCAGCTATTGATAGGGGACCCGCCTAAGTTTGCGGAAACCTATCGGCGCGGCACCGGTGTCGCTGCCGTGTTCCACTTCGACCAGTTGAATCCGGTGGCGATGATGAATTTTCAACTCTCTGCCGCCGCCGGCTTTGCCCAACAAAAGCAGACGGACGCGCTGTTCCAGGCGCTGACGGCCTTTGTCGCGCTGCTGACCCGCACGGTGTTTCCCGTGAAACTGCACGGCGATGACTATTTTGACCAGATCGATGATTGGCTGGACCATCTGGATCTGGGCACGCAGCTGCCCCGAGATCCGATCCAGGTGCAGGCCAGCTTGCGGGATTTTGTGCTGGCTAATCCGCTGCTCGCCCCGTATCAGGATGATCCCCGGTTACAGGCCTTGCAGCAGCAATTGAAGGAGAAAAATCATGAACAATAATTGGCAACTGTTGATTAAATATTTACCCATCTTTATTCCCATCATTATTTTGGAACTGGCGCTGATGATCACGGCCTTGATCCATGTGCTGCGCCATCCCCACTACCGGTTCGGCAACAAAGTCTTGTGGATCATCATCGTGGTCGTCTTCCAAATCATCGGGCCAATCGTGTATTTTGCCTTTGGTCGGGGAGACGATTCCCGTGGATGACATTTTGACCGTCCAGCACGTGCAGAAATCCTTTGGCAGCAAGCACGTGCTGCAAGACGTGGACTTCAGTATTCCGACAGGCTCAATTTTTGGCTTTGTCGGCGAAAATGGCGCGGGCAAGACCACGACGATGCGCATGATCCTGGGGTTAGAAAAGCCCGATAAGGGCACGATCACCGTTGGCGGCGAGCCGGTGACCTTCGGCGCGACCAAGACCAACCGAATCACGGGCTACTTGCCGGATGTCCCGGCGTTTTACGATTATATGACACCTGCTGAGTACCTCGATTTGTGTGCTCGCATTACCGGGATTGATCAGCGCCGCCAGCGGATTGCTAAGATGCTTGACTTGGTGGGCTTAAAGCCGGACAAACACCGCATCCGCGGGTTCTCCCGGGGAATGAAACAGCGGCTGGGCATTGCCCAGGCGTTATTGAATGAACCCCGGCTGCTGATCTGCGACGAGCCGACCAGTGCGCTGGATCCAGCAGGGCGCAACGAGTTCCTGGAATTGCTGGCGTCGTTGCGGGGCCAGGTCACGGTGCTTTTTTCCACCCATATCCTCAGTGACGTGGAGCGGATCAGCGACCGGGTAGGCATTCTCCACGACGGTCGGCTGCAGGCCTGCGATACCCTGGTCAATCTGCACAAGCAGTTCGGTCGTTCCCAAATCGTGTTGACGCTGGCAGATGGGGCGACCGCCCAGCGCTGTCGCCAGGCGTTGGCACCGCTGGCTGTCCAGGCCCAAGGCACAATAGTGACCGTGACGTATCATGGCGATTATGCCGCCACGGTCAGCCAGATCTTACGGGCCCTGGTGGCGGCCAATATTGCGCCGGTTAGTCTGCAGCAGGAGAACCCGACACTGGAACAAATTTTTTTGGAGGTGATTGGTGATGCGCACGCTGCCCACGATGCTTAGAAAAGAACTGCTGGAAACCTGGCGCACCTATCGTTTTTTGATTCTGGCGGTGGTGTTCTTGATTTTCGCCTTGATGAGTCCGCTGATTGCCAAGCTGACTCCGGACATCATGAAAATGAGTTTCGGTAAAAGCCTGGGTATCCAGCTGCCCAAACCCACCTCGGTGGATTCCTGGACCCAGTTCTATAAAAATATCGGGCAGATGGGGATCTTTGTAGTAGCAATCATGTTCAGCGGCACCATGAGCCAAGAGCTGGGCAAGGGGACGCTGGTCAATCTGGTCACGAAGGGCCTGCCCCGCTGGGTCGTGGTCTGCAGCAAATACATCAGTCTGCTGCTGCAGTGGGTCGTGATCTTAACCGCCAGCTTCCTAGTCACCTGGGGGTATACCGCTTATTATTTTCCAGACCATAAGACGCCCCACATTTTCTTGGGCTTTTTACCGCTGCTGGTGTTTGGTATGTTCTTTCTGGCGGTGATTCTATTCGGCTCGACTCTGGCTCGGAACAGTTACAGCGGGTTGCTGTTCACCATCTTAGTGATGGGCGTGCTGTACCTCGTGAATCTCTTTAAAGCCGCGCAGAACTATAACCCAGTCACATTGATCGGCGATAATATGGCCATTACGCAGGGGACGAAAACGCTCGTGAAGATCGCCCCTGGGATGGCCGTTGCAGTGGCCGCCGCGGTTTTGCTGGTCATTGGGGCGGTGGCGGTGCTGAACCGGCAAAAGCTGTAATATCTAACAGTTTCGTAACATGTAAGCCAATTCATTGCGTTGGGTCCTGGTTAGCTTGTACAATTAACATGAAGCTATATCTGTGAAGGGAGTCCACCCATGAAAAAGGTACTGCGTATTTTGCAGGGTGTTGGCAAATGGATCGGTTTTGTTCTGCTTGCGTTTATCACCGGGATCGTGATTTCATTTAACACGTCGCCGAAGCTGTTCGCCTCCATCATCGCCCAGATGCCGCAATTGGCTAAGGTGGGCCCGTCGCCTAAGGGCTGGGACCAGTATGAACGGCAGGTGGACCGGCACAGCAACATTGTTTATCCGTCTAAGTACACGAACAACACTCTGGATCTTTATACACCAAAGAAGAACCAGGGCAAGCAACCCGTGATTTTTTGGCTGCACGGCGGGGCGTTTGTCTCCGGCAGTAAAGAAGGCGTGCGGGATTGGGCCTATAAGATGACTGCGACCCAAGGCTATAACGTGGTCGCCGTTAATTATGAGGTCGCGCCTAATGCCCAATATCCCGACCAGATCATCCAACTGGGCGAAGCGATCCACTACTTCCAGACCCATCAAGCGGACTATCCGCAGTTGGACATGAACAAGATCATTATTGGCGGCGATTCCGCGGGGGCCCAGATGGCCTCGCAGTATATCGCCGTCCAGACCAATCCGGCGTTAGCCAAAGATATGAATCTGACCCCGCAACTGCAGCCGAAGCAGATCATTGCGGCGGTGCTTTATTGCGGTCCGTACGACATGAAGACGCTGGCCACGATTCAAAACAAGGCCTTGCAGTTCATGGTCAATCAGCTCGGCTGGGCCTACATGGGCAGCCGGGACTGGGTCAACTCCGATATGGCGCGCCAGTCGTCAACCACCGATCAGGTCACAGCGGATTATCCGCCGACGTTCTTAACAGACGGCAATACCGGCTCCTTTGAAGGCCATGCCCAGAAACTGGCCTCGGTCTTGAAGGCCAACGACGTACCGGTGTCTACGTTATTCTTTGGGCCGGACCAAGCTGTCTATCATGAATATCAATTCACGCTGCGCTCGAAGAACGCCCGCCTCGCCTTCGACCGCACGACCGAATTCCTTAATCAGTATCGCTGATGCGGACACTGGTTTTGATTGGTCACCCAGATTTGGCGCATTCGGGTACCCAGGCTTTTTTGCAGGCGGCGGCCGGGGCGCTGACGGATGCGGATGAATGGGATATCAGTGCGCAAGGGGTTCCAGATTCGGCTGAAATTTTACGGCTGCAGGGTGAAATGCGCCGTTATGACCGTTTGATTTTTCAATTTCCTTTATACTGGTATAGTATGCCTGGGGTCTTCAAACAGTGGCTCGACACTGTTTGGACGACCCCCTTTGTGTCTGGCCGGCCGGGGGAAGCGCCCCCCTTGGCTGGTAAGGAGCTGGGCATCGTTGTGACCTTCAGTCAGGCGCAGCAGGATTACCGGCTGGGCGGCCGGGAACATTTCTCCCTCAGTGAATTATTGCGGCCCATCGCCGCCTTGGGGCTGGCCGCTCAGATGCAGCTGCTGCCGATTTTCCCAGTGGCCCAATTTGGGTACATGACGGAGCGGGAGCGCCAGCATCTGCTGGTCACCTATGCCCAGTACCTGAGCCTGCCCGCTGGCGCGCACTTCGCGGACCGGGCCCAGTGGTTTGCGGCGTGGCTGACGCAGCATGCCAGTGCCCACAGCGATTACGCGGCTTGGGCGGCGGCCTTGACCGCCCAGCAGGAACAGTTGGCGGATTTACATGATACGTTGGCTGAAATGCGGCGGGAAGAGGATGATGCGTTATGATGGACGGAGAACAACAGGATGCGCTAGCGGCCGCGATTCGCCAGCAGGCTCAGCAGACGGCAGATTACGTTGACCGGGCGGTACTGCTGGAACTGGCGGATTTTGCGGAAGCTCAGCAGCGGCGGATCACGACGACCGGCGGCGAAATCGATGGCCGGTCGTGGGACCACGAGCACTGGTAAACAGGGAGGTTGAGTTGATGGAATGGGCAGCAGGGAGTGCGAACGGATTATTTCCAGGGATTCATTTTAGCGGCCGCTGGGTTCCCCGGCGCGTTGCTGAACAGGACGCGATGTACACGACGAATCTCGGAGCCGCCGTTCATTTCCAGATCGACGGAGCCAGCAGTACGATTCTGCATTTTGTGGAAACACCGCGGCCGGTTCCCAGTCAAATTGCAATTCAAATCGACAACGGCCGGTTTGTGCATTTTGATTTGGCCCACGCGCCGGTGATGCTGGCCACCACGCCGACGACCCACCAGATCACGGTGGTAATGTCGGGGAATACGGATAACGATCCGGTCTGGGCGGCTGACCAGGATGCAGGCTTTGCCTTTACCGGGGTCACCCTGCCCAACGGCGGCTGGTTTTCACCCATTGTCCCGGCTGGCCCGCGCCTGACGTTCATCGGCGACTCGATCACTGCCGGCTGCTGGGTGACGGGCAAGCAGCCCAGCAAAGACTACCGGGCGGAGGCCGCGTATGCGGCCCTCACGGTAGCCCGCATGGATGCGGAAGAGACCCGCATTGCCTACAGCGCCGCCGGTGTCTTGAAACCAGGGACCGGCGGGGTACCCCGGGCGAAGGATTTCTTCGGCCATCTGGATAACCGCACGCCCTGGGCGGTGGATACCGATCAGGATGCGGTGATCATCAATCTGGGAACCAATGATCGCAGCTATCCTGTGGAGCAGTTTGTCACAGCGTATGTCCGGTTAGCCGCCCAACTGCGGGGCGTCTACGATGATGTACCAATTTTTCTGATGATCCCGTTTAACCAAGCCTTCGCTGAACCGATTCGGCATGTGGCCAGGCGGGGGGATCGGTTGCAAATTATTGAAACCAAGGATTGGGACATTGATACAACCGATGGCACTCACCCCAATCTGGCCGGCCACCAAACCGCCGCGACCCATTTGGTGGGGGTACTGCAAAAGGCGCTGCAGCATAATGAATAAATTCCAAAAAATCCAGCCCAGCGGTCATATCGGGCTGGATTTTGTTATTTTTAGAATTTTTGTGAGCGTGCCCACTGAATAAAAGTAAGAAACGTGCTACGCTAGTATTGTGGATTGCAAGCAACTGTTTTATAATAACTGGCAATTTACCAAAGGTGCGCCGATCCGCATCAAATATTTTTGAAGGGTGTGTTATTTAATGGCAAAACTGACACCAGAGATGAAGGACTTAATGGATAAGGGCTTGGCTTTCTTGGCCACTGCCGATGAAAACGGTAATCCCCAAGTCGGTCCTAAGGGAACCATGCGGGTCTATGATGATGAGCACCTGATTTATAACGAAGAAACCGGCCGCCAAGCCTGGCACAATATCCAAGCCACCGGCAAAGCCGCCGTGGCGTTCCACCCAACCCCCGGTCTGAAGGGTTTCCGGGTTGAGGGCAAGGCCAAGACATACACTGACGGCCCGTACATGGAAGCCGCCAAGAAATTCGTTGAAGGAACTAAATTGCCGCAACCGCTAGCCGCGGTCATCATCAATGTCGACCGGATCGTCACCTTGGATGCTGGTCCGGATGCAGGTAAAGAATTGGCCAACGATCCAGTTAAGGATTAATTTCTCAGTCACTACCGGTCAATAGGGGAGGAGCCCGTTAAGATGAGTGAAACCGCATTGGCACCAGAAAATACGCTGCTCGGCGTGCACCACGTCACCGCCATTACCAGTGACGGTCAAAAGATTTTTGATTTCTTCGCCAAGATTCTCGGGATGCATTTAATCAAGAAGACAGTGAACCAGGACGATGTGGAAACGTACCATCTGTATTTCACAGACGATAAAGGGGCACCCGGTACGGATATGACATTCTTTGATTTCCCGGGGATTCCTAAGGGTATCAAAGGCACCAATTCGATTTCCCGGGTTTCTTTCCGGGTTCCGAATGACGCGTCCCTGGCGTATTGGGAAAAACGGTTCACGGAGCACAACGTGGCCCATGAAGCGATCAGTACCCAATTCGGGACAAAGGTATTGCCGTTCCATGATTTCGATGATCAGCAGTATCAATTGATTTCTGACGAAGACAACCACGGGGTGCCTGGCGGTACGCCGTGGCAAAAGAGCCCGGTGCCGCCGGAATACGCCATTCAGGGGTTGGGCCCGGTGCGGGTCACCGTCTATAATCAGGAGCACTTTGACCTGTTGCTGCGGACCGTGATGGGCTTCAAGAAAGTAGCCGAAGAAGGTCAGTTTACCCTGTATGAAGTCAACGACGGCGGGCATGGCGGTCAGATCGTCCTGGAACATCGGGAAGACCTGCCCCTGGCGGTTGAGGGCTACGGCAACGTGCACCATGCCGCTTGGCGGGTTCCGGATCGCGGCCGGTTGGATTATTGGATCTATCGGTTGAAGTCCTTCGATTTGCCCCAATCGGGCTATATTGATCGCTATTACTTCAAGTCTGAATACTTCCGGGCCGCACCGCAGATTTTGTTTGAAATTGCCACCGACGGCCCGGGCTTCTTGCAGGATGAAACCTACGAAGAAGCCGGCATTCACTTGGAGCTGCCGCCATTTTTGGAACCCCATCGGGCAGAGATTGAAGCCAATCTGCACCCGCTGAACACGGAGATATAGCCCATGGCCCAATTAGGAGACGATATCTTTTATACCTACCGGCCGGGGCGGGCGAACTATAGCCCGGTCCTGCTGCTGCATGGGACTGGCGGAGAAGAGACTGATCTGCTGGACATTGGCGCTGGCCTTTTTCCGGACAGTCCGTTGATTGGGCTGCGCGGCCGAATCCAAGAAAACGGCCAGACCCGGTACTTCAAACATACCCCCACGGGCGGTTTTGATGCTCAGGATCTGGTCGCGGGTGAAAAATGGCTGCTGACGAGTATGGTGGCGTTGTTGAAACACCTCGATCTGCCGGCGGCGCCGCCGATCGTGATCGGATATTCCAATGGGGCGAACATTGCAGCAGACTTGATGCTGCGGGGCGGGCCGGTGTTCCACGCGGCGATCCTGCTGCATCCGATGGCCGTCAGTGATCCTGTGCCTAAACGGGATAATACCCCGCTAGCCGGGATTCCGGTCTGGCTGTCCCACGGCCGGGACGACCGCATTGTCCCGGTGCCCACGTTCAACGCCTTGGTCCAGGGTTTCATTGACCAGGGCGCGCAAGTCTTTACCCATGCCAGTGATGCCGGCCACCAGATCACGCTGCAAGAAATTGAAGGGGCCCGCCTCTGGCTGGACCGGTTCGAGCAGCCTGACGATACTGAAGGAAAGCAGTGATTCGATGCAAGCATTCGGCTTTGACAAGTTTGGCGGACCCGCAGTCTTCCAAACCATTGAAAAACCAACCCCGACGCCCAAAGCGGGCCAAGTCGCCATCGACGTGATCGGTTTCGGCTTTAATCCCTATGACGCCAGCCTGCGCCGCGGCGATCAAGCCACGGCCCGGCCGCTGCCGTTCCCGATCATTCCCGGTCAGGATGTCGTGGGGAAGATCAGTGCCCTCGGCGAAGGGGTAACAGACTATGCCATCGGTGATATCGTAATGAATCATCGGCCCCTGCGCGGGTACTCAGAAGTAGTGACGGCTTCTTTGGCCAAAGTGGCGCCGAAGAGTGCCGCGCTGTCCTTCCTGGATGCAGCCGCTCTGCCCAATGTGGGCACGGTGGCCTATGCGCTGGTCCATTCTTTGGGCCAGTTGCAAAAGGACCAAAACGTCGCCGTCATTGGGGCCAGCGGCAGCGTGGGCAGTCTCGCGGTACAGCTGGCGAAATATGCTGGCGCCCGCGTGCTGGCCATCGCTGGTGAACGGCACAAAGATTTTATTCATTGGCTGACGCCGGACGATGTGTATTATTACGACGGGGTCGCCAAGCGGGATAACGCTTGGGCCCAGCGGTTCGACTTGGTTGTTGACGCGGCCACTATGGGGGCCAACGGCGAGTTGGCCGCTTGGCTGGTAAAACCGACCGGTATCGTGACCACCGTGGGCGAAACCAGCACGATCCCAGCCGCGGCCGGGGTGACCCTCCGAGCGGCCGGCGGCAAGCAGGAGACCAGCGACCATGATATTCTCATGTATTTCAATCACATGGCGGATACCTATGGCCTGACGATGCGCGTTGCCGACAATGTACCATTCAGTGCTGCCGGTGTGCAGCAGGCCCATGAACTGCTGGATCAAGGCGGCGTCCCGGGTAAGATCGTGGCGGTCCGGCCCCATGGCCGGACAACGCGGCACACCCCGCCGAAACAATAAAATAATTGGTTTTGAAAAATCCTCAAAGGCCATCAGTTGGCGTTTGAGGATTTTTTTGTCAGAGGGCGCGGGTGCTCATTTTAGTCCACTAATTTTCTGGGCAGCCGTTCTGCAAACCGAATCGATAATTCCCACGGTGCAATGCCGGTGTGCTGGGCCATATCGGTTAACGTTAGGCGCTGATCGCCATCTTGTCCAAGCAGGGTGACTGGCGTATGGACCGGCAGCGGTCCGGGCAGGCGGACCATGAGCGCATCCATGGTCAGATTACCGATAATCGGGCATTTTTTACCCTGAATCAGTACCGGGAAGCCTTTCAATTTGCGGCTTAGCCCGTCGCCGTAGCCAATGGGGATGGTGCCGATCCATTCCGCGGTGGGGGTGACATAAGTATGACCGTACGACAGGCCCTCACCGGCGGGCACGTGCTTGACCATGATCAATTCTGATTCCAACCGTTCGATCTGGTCTAAATAATTGTCGGGCCGCATCGTGCCCTCTGAGGGTTCCATCCCGTAGACCACGGTCCCGATCCGAATGATATCGGTGGGAACTTCCGCGGCGTGATACATCGCCGCGCCGGAGTTGGCCACGTGGACCATGGGCGGCTGGGGCAGGCCATCGGTGAGGGCGTGCCAGCGGCGCACCTGGCGGTGGAAATAATCTGTTTCAACGGTGTCCGAATCGGCAAAATGGGTCATGAGCCCCTGGTAGGTAAATTGGGTTGGGTGTTGCTGCAGAAAGCGGATACTCTCTTCAATTTCTGCCCGGTTCCGGTAGCCGATGCGGCCCATCCCTGTATCGAGGCCCAGGGAAACCAGTAACGGCGCGGTACCGGTTAGATTGTGCTGCGCCTTTTGGAGCCAGGCCAAACTGGCTACGGTCACAATGACCTGCTGGTCAGCACACGCTTGGGCGTATTGGGCATCCAGCAAGGACATGATGAGAATCGGCGCTTTGATCCCGGCGGCGCGCAGCACGAGGGCTTCGTCCAGTACCGCGACCGCCAATCCTTGAGCGCCGCCGGCGAGGACGGCCCGGCTGACCGGTAGCAAGCCGAAGCCATAGGCGTTATCCTTCACGGCCATAAAAATGGTGCGGCAACCGGACACTTGCCGCACAACGGCCAGATTATGGGCAATGGCTTGCTGAGAAATGAGGAGCCGCGTGGGCCGGTGCTGGGCAACAACCATGGGTCAATTCCTACTTTCTAAGAAAATGAGATTATGGCACATTGGCCCCATTATAGCGAGTCCCCCAAATTGGTGCAAGTCGAGTTTGAAATCCACGCACCAGCGAGTTATTTTATCGGACTTGAATCAACCGCCGTTTAGTGGGAAAATGAGGACGCCGAAATGTGAACGATTACACGACATGGGGGGCAATGATAGAGTGGAGATCAGAAAACAAGTTATCGGCGGGGCGCTTTTGCTGCTGTCGAGTGCAGTTTTGGTCGGGTGCGGGTTGGAGAACCGCACGGCGAAGGCGGCGACCGTGCCAACGACCAAGAGCGGTCAGCATTGGTCGCGCTTTGACCGAAAATTGGCGGCCGCTCAGCACACGGCCCAGAAGAATCGGCCGGCCTTGCTGGCGTCACTCAAGGGATTGAAACCATTTTACAGCGGGGCCGCGTATCTGACACCGCTGCCGACCAAGCTGAAAGACGAAGCCCAGCGGGTCAACACCGTGCTGCGCGGCACCATTGTGCAGACCGACTTTGCGACTTTTGATAACACGGCGCATACGGTTTATACCCTTTTTGTGACTGCCGTGTACCAGGGAGACAGTGCTCTCAAGGGTCAGGAAATCGGTGTTCTGACTGCTGGCGGCAAGATCAAGAATGCCGAGCTGGATGCCCAGCGCCAACAGAAACTCACCGCTGCTGAATTGCAGGGAAGTACGCTCGTCCGTGCGGATGGGTTTGACCCGGCCGCCCCAGGGGACGAGATCGTTGCCACCCTGACCAAAGTGCACAGCAATGCGTTGAACCGAGCCGTCTACTTAACGATTTCACCGGAATGGCTGTTTTATCGGACCGCCGGGACCCAGAACTTTGTCATGCATGCCCAGCCCATCGCAGCAGAACTGACTGCGGGGCAGCATGGCACGGTGGTCACGCCTGATACGGACAGCGTGAAAGGCCGAATCGTGGCGGATGTGCAAGAGATGGTGGCGACAGGCCGTATTCCTGAATAGCACTCATTGGTCTAGCGTAAGCCAAAAGAGTTGACGGTCATTGATTCACCTAATATAATAAAACTATTGATAGCGTTTTCATTGCCAATGAGAAAACAAGCTCGACACAACGACGCTGGCAGATTCACTCATTTAGATTGGGGCGATGACGATGCGCAAGCTGCAAGTGTTTCTTCTCAAGTATGGATTTACTTTGATATTGATCGTTGGCGGCGCGACAGTGCTATTGTCTAAAACATTTTCCACCGCTCTCTCAGCGCTAGGCGTGGCTGGCGGGACGATTGCCGCGCTGGCCCTTGCGCACTACGGCCAAATGCGGGGACAGCGGCCGACGGACTAGGTTGCACTTTTTACCACTGCCTGGGCAGCGGCTTTTTTGGCATATTCAAGCCGATTTTGTGTGCTGTTTTCGGCAATTTCTGAAAACTCAGGGTTGACACCCGGATGAAACTCCGTTAACATCATCGGCAGACAGCTAAATAACTACCACGAAGAAATAGAGGTTGCGAAATCTATGAGGGCCCTGGAGCATGCGGATGCGCTGAAGGGACCGGAGGAGAGTTCGCCGAAATGGGCAGTGCGCCGTGGCACTGCCTGTTGGGGCCGTTGGGGAATACCTGCGGAACTGTCTTGATTAGCGAGTAAAACATCGCCGGTCAAGGAGCGCTATTCTGGTTCTTGAACGATGAAGAATTAGTCTTAGGCCTTTGTTGAATTCTATCGAATTTGACAAAGGCCTTTTTGGTTCTCTATTTCCCCTCGGTGGTGTTTAAACATTGAAGGGAGAGAATTAGCATGTCGCATTTACTGAAGAAGTGGTGGGCCGCTCTAGCGGTCCTGGGGTTGTTAGGAATCGGCTTGGCGGCTGCGGGCAATACGTCCGTGCAGGCCGCCAGCAAGGACAACGGCGAGTTCAAGGTCGGGATGGAAGCGGGCTATGCCCCGTTCAACTGGACCCAGAGCGACAGCAGTAATGGGGCCGTGAAGATCCAAGGCTCTAACGAATACGCCAACGGGTATGATGTCCAGATCGCCAAGCGGATCGCCAAGGCGCTGGGCAAAACACCGGTGGTCGTGAAAACTGACTGGGACGGCCTGCCGCCGGCCTTAACGTCCGGCAAGATCGATGCCATTATCGCCGGGATGTCCCCGACGCCGGAACGGCGCAAGACGATCGACTTCACCAATACGTATTATGTTTCCAACATGACAATGGTCGTCCGGAAAGACGGCAAGTACGCCAATGCGACATCATTAAAGGACTTCAAAGGGGCCAAGATCACTGGCCAATTGAGCACGTCGGATTACGACGCCATTTCTCAAATCAAAGGGGTTATCAAGGAACCGGCGATGAATAACTTCCCAGCGATGCGGGCGGCCATTGAATCCGGCACGATCGACGGCTATGCGTCCGAAGTGCCGGAAGGCAGTTCCGCGGAAGCCGCGAACCCCAACTTGAAGATGATCCACTTTGCCAAGGGTCAAGGGTTCAAGACGAATCCTGATGAAAGCGACTTGGCCATCGGGGTGCGCAAGGGTTACGAGTACAAAGCTAAGATCAATGAAGTGCTGGCCGGAATTTCCCAAAAACAGCGGACTCAGATCATGAACGAAGCTGTGGCCAATCAGCCGTCCACCGGCAACACCGGCAATTGGTTCGTCAGCTTGATGAAACAATATGGCGGCATGCTCCTGCGGGGCACCGGAATGACCATTTTGCTGGCGGTCGTTGGGACCTTGGTCGGCTTCATCATCGGCCTGCTGGTCGGTATCATTCGGACCATTCCCCGGCCGCGCTCCATGGGTAAGCGGGGCATCCTGCGTTTCTTCGATTGGCTGCTGGCCGTGTACATCGAAGTCTTCCGGGGCACGCCAATGATCGTGCAAGCGGCTGTCCTTTATTACGGCTCTGCCCAGGCGCTGCACTTGAGTATCGACCGTACCGCTGCGGCCCTGATCATTGTGTCCATCAATACCGGGGCGTATATTTCTGAAATTATTCGGGGCGGTATTACCTCCGTGGATGATGGCCAGTTTGAAGCCGCCAACGCGCTGGGCATGACCCATTTCCAAATGATGCGCAAGGTCATTTTGCCCCAAGCCGTGCGGAATTCGCTGCCGGCCGTGACGAATGAATTCATCGTGAACATTAAGGATACATCGGTACTGAGTGTCATTTCGGTTTCTGAACTGTTCTTCTCCGGGGAAACCATCGCCGGACAGAACTTCCAATTCTTCCACACCTACCTGGTCATTTCGGGCATTTACCTGATCATGACCTTCACGATTTCCCGGCTGTTCCGGTTGATCGAGAAGCACATGGATGGGCCGAAGAACTATAACGTGATGAATAATCAGATGCAAGTCGAGACGCCGAAGATCGGTGCCGCTACAAGCAGAAAGGACGCCTAAGTATGAAAGACGAAATGATCTTGCAAGTGCAAAACCTGCATAAGTCCTTTGGAGACCACGAAGTATTGAAGGACATCAATTTGGATGTGCATAAGGGCGAAGTCCTGTCGATCATCGGAGCGTCCGGCAGTGGGAAATCCACCCTGTTGCGGAACATCAATCTGTTGGAGCAGCCCACCGGCGGCGATATTCGCTTCCATGACCAAAGCATCTTAGCCGATGATTTCGATGTCACGCTGTATCGGGCGAAAGTCGGGATGGTGTTCCAGAGTTTCAATCTGTTCAATAACCTGGATGTGCTGCAAAACGTGATGGTCGGTCAGACCACTGTGTTGAAGCGGAATCCGGCTGAGGCTAGGTCGCACGCCATGGCGTTATTGGAAAGTGTCGGTATGGCACCTTACGTTAACGCCAAGCCGGATCAGCTCTCCGGCGGCCAGCAGCAGCGGGTTGCCATTGCCCGGGCGGAAGCGATGGATCCAGAAGTGCTGCTGTTCGATGAACCGACGTCAGCGCTGGACCCCGAGATGGTGGACGAGGTCTTGAACACCATGTCCAAGCTGGCCCACACGGGACTGACGATGGTCATCGTCACCCACGAGATGCAGTTTGCCCGCGATGTGTCGGATATTGTCTGCTTCATGAATGATGGGGTGCTGGCCGAAAGCGGCACGCCAGAGCAGATCTTCGAACATCCGCAGGAACAGCGGACGCAGGAGTTCTTGAAGCGGTATATGAGCCGCGTTTAAGAGTGGTTAAACGAAGAACCGGTGCTGGGGATTTCTCCTCGGCACCGGTTCTTTTTGCCTGGTCACGTCAAGCGCAGCCAGTGGTCAATGTTTTGTTTGCGCACCAGCCGGTAGCTGACGCCTGCGAAAACGAGCCAGACGGTGAGCAGGACGAGGGCGACCGCGGCGATTTCGGACCAGGGTGGGACGAAAGTCAATTCATAAATCGAACCGATTTGGCGTTGCAGCGCGTAACTCAGCGCAGCGCCCAGCACACTGCCCCAGAAGAGACTGATCAGGAGCAGCCGGCCATGTTCCAGCCCCAGCATGCGGGTGACTTGGGCCGGGGTCGTGCCGATTGATTGCAGCATCGCGAGTTCACCCCGGCGCTGCAAGAGATTGGCAAAGATATGATCGATGATGTTGGCCAGACTGACCAAACTTAATAAAGCGAGGAAGCTATAGACGATCACTTGCGCCGCCAGGATAAAGCTGTCGTTGGTTTGGTTTTCGGCGATCCGATCGTAAATGTAGGGCGCGGAGAGGATCTCCTGCACCTGGGCGGCGGTACTGCGGTGTTTCTTCAAATCACGCAAGCGCAGCATGAAGACTGTTTCGCTCACAGGGGTCATCGTTTTGCTGCGGCCTTTGCGGAGCCGCGCATACTGGGCCTGGGAAATGACCAGGCCGCCGCGATCACTGGCGATGGCGCGCAACATGGGCGTATTGGCCTTGATCATTTGGGCAACGGGCAGCGTGGTGTGCCGGTCAATGATCAGCGAACTAGGCGGGTCCGTTTGGGGAAAGACCCAGCTTTCTTGATGCTGACCGCTGGCGGACACTGTGGTAACGGCCCGGTTCAACAGCGTCATTTGATTATCGAAGTAGCGGGCAAAGACCGCTGGCGGCACCACCAGCAGATTGAGGTAGATATCGCTGAATCCCTGCGGCCGCTGGGCTAATTGGATGGTACTGACCTGCACCGCCGCGGCTTCTTTAACATTTTTCAGCGTCGCCAGCTGCTGCAAAGGCGCCGTATCGGTACGATTGACCAGCGTGGTTGATACATCAATGCCGGTTCCATAAGTGATCGTGGTGCTCTGCAGTGCGGTCCGAATAAAACTGGTGAAGCCGATAAAGATGACAATGGAGACCGTTAACGCGGTGATCATCGTCCAGCGGGTGCCGCTGTTGCGCCGGTAATTCTTCGCGGCCAATTGCCCCCAGGGGGTGGGCATCAGCCGCTGCCACACACTGGGCCGTAACTGTCGGGCACGCAGATGCGGCGCGGTCAGATTGTCCCGGACGGCGGCTAAGGGTGCGACCCGGGCGGCTCTGGCGGCGGGCCGGGCACTGGCGAGGAATGTGATCAGCAGCATGAAGAGGGCACTGCCGAGCAGCGGCCAAGGGTGCAGGCTGAGGACGAGGTGCATATCGGTCATGCCGGCCGTCGCGAACCGGCGGTTGAGAAAGGCCATGACCCCGGCGAGACCGGTCAAGGCCGCCAGATATCCAATGGCTAAGGCTGGCAGAATCAAGGCGATGCCCTCCCGATAGACCAGCTGCCGGATCTGCTGGGGCGTGGCGCCCAGCGAGCGCAGCAGGCCATAGCGGCGGATTCGGGCCCACACACCCAAGTTGATACTGGTATAAATCATGATGCCGGCGGCCAACCCAATGACGGTCAGAACGAGCGCTAAGAAGCCGGTTAGGGCGGCTTTATTGATCAGATCGGCGCCAGCGCCGATGATCGTCAGCGCATTTTCGTTATAAATAATATTAGTTTGACGCGGCCTGACGCCAGCCTGGTCGGCCAACGCCGCCACTTGGCTGCGCAGCCGTTTGATATAGGTCAGGCTGCCAGCGACGTGGACCGTTGGCGTGGCCGCACTGCGGGTGCTGTTCGCGGTGATCCACCGGTACGCCCGGGCAAACTGTTGGTAGCCGTACATCGTACCGACGACGGTGAAGCGCTGCTCGCCATGGGCAGTCTGGAGCGTGAGTGACCGGCCGAGCAGCGATTTTTTTGTCGCGAGATCTGTGGGAACAATTAGTTCCGTATGATTGCGCGGCACCCGGCCGCTCACCAGCAACGGTTTGGCCAATTGCGTGAGCGCCGTTTGATCCATGGCCACAAGTTCCGGCGTTTTGGTCGTTGGGTCCGTGACCCCCTGAGCTTTGGGTAAGGTGAACCGGCCCAAGTTGGCAAAGACGAGGGACTTTTCCACTGCCGCATTCTGCCGTAATTTGGCCGCCTTTTGCCGGGGGACATCGCGAATCACAAATTGCATGCCGCCAGTCTTTTTCAGTTCAGCGTGGTACAGACTGTCTTGACCGCTGGTAAACCCCACCAGTGTGGCCACGACCAGCGTCGCGGCGATGGCCATGGAGAAAATTGTCAGCAGGGTTCGGCTCATTTCGCCCTGTAAGGTCCGCTTGGTGATGCGGTTAATGATGCCCATCGACGCCGCCTCCTATCCGCTGGCTGGTTTTGATGATTGTCGTTGTCATTGCCTGCCACTCCCCTTCCATCTTTCAGCATACGGGCCGTAAGTGACGGACAAGTGACGGCAAGCAATATTAATCACATATTATTTTACCAAACGAAGAACCGGTGTTGGGCAGTTTCTCCAGCACCGGTTCTGTTGCACTGGTCAGGTGAGCCGCAGCCAGTGGTCGATATTCTGTTTGCGGATCATGCGGTAGCTGACCCATTCGAAGATCAGCCAGACGGTGATCAGGACGAGGGTGACGATGGCGATTTCCAGCCAGGGCAGGGTGAAAGCCGTCTCGTAAGCACCGCCAAGCTGTTGGCGGAGCATCAGACTGAGCGCAGTCCCCAGCACGCTGCCCCAGATGAGACTGGTAAGGAATAGCTGGCTATTTTCAATCCCTAACATCCGTGTGACCTGGGCGGGGGTAGTGCCGATGGCTTGGAGCATAGCCAGTTCGCGCCGCCGTTGAAGCAGATTGGCGAAGATGTGGTTAATGATATTTGACAGACTGACTAAGCTGAGCAAAGTGAGGAAACCATAAACCATAACCTGTAGCGCGGTCAGGATACTGGTGTTTTGCTCATTGTTTGCGACTTGGTCAGAGGAGTTGCTGGTGGGAATAATTTGTTTCAGCTGAGCCATTGTCTGCACATGCTTTTTACGATCTTTTAACAGAATATAGAATCCAGTTTGGAGGATTGGGTTTTTCCTTTTCCCTTTAAAAAGGTCCGCATAGTACGCCTCTGAAATGACGATACCCCCACTGTAATTAGCCAAGGAACGCAGGATCGGGGTATCCGCTGCGACAGTTTGCGCGATAGTAATGGGCTTTGCGGTATTGTGGGCGAATGTTAGTGTCCCAGTAAAATTAGCCGGGAAAAGCCAGTATAACTTGCGCTGGCCGTCCTTGTTCATTCGCCGTTGAGAAGCGTTAAGCAGCGTGATGCGGTTGTTGAAGTATTGGGCAAAGACGGTTTTGGGGACAACCAAGACGTCAACGGACTGACTGTCGAATCCAGATTCTCGTTTCTTCAATTCCAGACTATCATGCTTAACCGCAATCGCGCTTTTGACGTTTGGCAAGGCCTGGATTTGTTTTAACGGACCGGCCATCGCAATGTTATTGGCCTGGACAATAATATCAGTGCTCCCGCCATAATCATTACTGGTGTCGCGTAAAACGGAGCGGGCAAAACTAGTGAAGCCGACAAAAATCAAAATTGAGATACTTAAAGTAACGATCATAGTCCAGCGGGTGCCGCCATTACGGCGGTAATTCTTGGCGGCCAGCCGGCTCAACGGCGTCGGCATCAGCCGCTGCCAAAGACCGGGGCGCAAATGACGTTGACGTAAGCGGGCGGTACTCATGTTGTCCCGGACAGCAGCTAAAGGGGCGACCCGTGAGGCTCTGGCGGCTGGCCGAGCACTGGCCAAAAACGTGATTAAAATCATGAATAGCGCACTGCCGACCAGAGGCCAAGGACTCATCGTCAAGTACAGATGGATTCCTGCACCGCTCGCTTCAAAGCGCTGATTCAGGAAGGCCATAACCCCCGCTAGGCCGGCAATGCCGGCGAGGTAGCCAAGAAGCAGTGCGGGTAGTACCAAAATTAGTCCCTCTCGATAAACGAGTTGGCGAATTTGTTTCGGTGTTGCGCCAATGGAACGCAATAAGCCGTACCGCTGAATACGGGAACGGACACTGAGATTGATGCTGGTATAGATCATCATGCCAGCGGCGAGCCCAATGATTGTCAGAATTATGGTGAGCAGGCCGACAATGGTCGCCTTATCGGTGAGATTAGTACCGGCGCCCAGCAGGCTCAATGCTCTTTCGTTGAAGAGGACACTCTCCTTGGGGCGCTTGACTCCAGCTTGCTGGGCGAGTGCCGCCAGGCGTGACCGAATGCGGTTAACGTCAGTCAATGCACCGGCCACGCTGACCGTTTTGGCCGATGTGACCGAGTTGGTGAAAGTGATCCATAAATAGGCACTGTTAAACGTATGGTAACTGTTGATCGCCCCAACGATCGTAAAGCGTTTAGGCCCAGATTGAGTTTGCGCTGTGATGGTTTTGCCGATCGCGGATTGGTTCAAGGCAATGTCAGTGGGAATGACTAACTCTGTACTCTTTCTCGGCAACCGGCCAACCGCGAGTTGCGATTGGACCAGCTGGCGCAGTGCCGCTTTGTCCATGGCCACCAAGGGAGCCGGATCACCATAGGCGTCAATGCTTTTAGGCAGCTTCATCGTGCCTAATTCGGCGAAGGCCAACGATTTTTGAAATGCGGTATTGCGCCGGAGTTTTGCTGCATTCTCCCGGGGCACGTTACGAATCACAAATTGCATACCGCCGGTGTCTTTCAACTGTTTTTGATACAAACTATTCTGACTGCTGGTAAATCCCACCAGTGTCGCAATCACCAGCGTTGCCGCAATCCCCATGGAAAAAATCGTCAGCAGTGTCCGGCCCATTTCTCCCTGTAAGGTCCGTTTGGTGATCCGGTTAATGATGCCCATCATCGCCACCTCCCGTGAGCCGGCCGTCGGTGATGGTCATCACCCGGTCGGCTTGCGCGGCGATCTCGGGATCGTGGGTGATGACGACCAGCGTCTGGCCGCGCTTGGTATTGGCGGCTCGGAGCAGGTCCATGATCTCCTGGGAATTGCGCTTGTCCAGATTGCCGGTGGGTTCATCAGCCAGGACGATGGCGGGATGGTTGACCAGCGCCCGGCCAATGGCGACGCGCTGCTGCTGGCCGCCGGAAAGTTCGCTGGGCAGGGACTGGACCTTATCGGTAAGGCCAAGAATTTCTAACAGTTCGGCCAATTCATCAGCGGGTACTTTACGCCCGTCTAGATCTGCTGGCAGCGTAATGTTTTCCTGTACGGTGAGGACGGGTAAGAGGTTGTAAAATTGGTAGATTAGGCCGACTTGGCGGCGGCGAAAAATAGCGAGCTGCGTTTCGTTCAATTCAAAGACGTTGGTGTCGTACAGGTGGACGGTGCCGCTGGTGGGTTTGTCCACCCCGCCCAGCAAGTGCAGCAGGGTGGATTTGCCGGAGCCGGACGGTCCCACGATCGCCACGAATTCCCCGGCCTCGATCGCCAGGTTGGCGTGGTTCAGGGCCGGTTGTTCCTCCCCTGAGTATTGTTTGGTTAACTCCTGCGCGGTCAAAATTGCCATGCCGGCCACTCTCCTTTCTATCTTCTTCCAGCATACGCGTTGAAAGTGACGGCTAAGTGACAGCCTGCACTTACTTGTATAGCGAGAAAGTGAAAGTCACGCCTGCGGTTGTGTTTGCCGCCTGCAGGTGGCCGTCGCTGGCCTGGGCGATGCCGGCGGCGATGGCCAGGCCGATGCCGATATTGTTGGGATCGCTGTGGACGCCGCGATAGAAGCGGTCGAAGAGGCGGGGCAGGTCCGTGGGCGCGATGGCGGGGCCTTGGTTGGTGAAGCTGATGGTGACCGCCATGGGCGTTTCCGCCGCGGCGATGGTCAGGGTGGAGCCGGCCGGGGCGTGTTCGCTGGCGTTTTTCAAGACGTTAATCACCGCCTCGCGAAACAGGTCCGGGTTGACTTGGACTTGGAGCGTGGCCGGGACTTGCCATGCGATTTTGAGATTTTTATCACTAATCAGCGGCAGCAGCGGGTTGAGACTGCTTTTCAACAGGGTATCCACTAGGATCGGCTGCTTTTGCTGGCTGAGGGTGTGGGTGTCGATGCGGGCCAGCAGGATCAGCTGGGCGACTAATTGGGCCAGCCGGTCGTTTTGCCGGATCAGCTCGGCCTTGGTCAGCGGGACGTTATCTGCCGCCAATAACTCGCTGAGGTTGCCGATGGTGGCGATGGGGGTGCGCAACTGGTGGGCAATATCGGTAATTGCCTGACTCAGCTGGTCCCGATCCCGCTGCAGGTCGCTGCGCAGTGCTTCAGTTTGGCGCACGTAGTGGTAGACCTGATTGTTCAGTTGTGAAAAAAGGCCCTCGTCGTTCAGCGCAATGGCATAGTTGGCCTGTCCGTGCCTGGCGGCGGCTAACTGGTCGCTGGCCTGCTGCAGACCGGCCATGGTCCGCCGGCTCCAACGGATGATCCAGAGGCCGGTCAGGATCGCGGCTACAATAAAGAGCACCACAAAAGGAACGGGGCTCGTGTCGGCTAACCACCACAGCACGGCCTCGCTCACGCCGAATATCACCAATAGGCCCACGCCCAATAAACAGGCACTGCGGGTCTCCGGGGCGCGCCACCAATTAATCTTCGCCATTGAGAAAATACCCCATTCCCCGCACCGTCTTGATCAATTGCGGCTGACTGGGTACGGCTTCCAGTTTTTGCCGCAGCCGTTTAATCGCCACCGTCAGGGTGTTGTCTTCAACGAAGGCGTCTTGAATATCCCAGACCGCGGCGAGGAGCTGCTCCCGGGTGAGAATCGCGTTGGGATGGGCGAAGAGGTAGGCCAGCAGCCGGTATTCGTTGGCACTTAAACTGACTGGTTGGCCGGCATACGTCACTGTCCGGGCCGTACTGTCCAGAGTGACCCCGTGATAAGTTACCGTGGCCGGCGGCAGGAGTTTAGCAATGCGGGCCTGCAATATCCGCAGGCTCACTGGTTTAACCACATAATCATCGGCCAAGGCCAACCCCTGCAACGTGGTGCGTTCGCTGTCGTTAGCAGTGAGGACCAGGATCTTGCTGCTGAGCAAAGGCTGCCATTCTTGCAGCCAGGCCAGACCGTCGCCATCGGGCAGGGTGAGGTCGAGGATGATCAGAGTGTAATTCTGCTGTTGGACGGCTTGGGTCGCCGCCGCCAAACTGCCCACCGCCGTGACGGCGGCATTGCGGGCAAAGTAGGTGGCCAGGGTTTGCCGCAGGGTGGGTTCATCTTCGATGATCAGATAGTCCAATGGGGGGAGCCTTCTTTCCTAAACCAGCAATAGACCCACGGCCAACAACAATACGGTGGAGGCGTTGTACATGAAGTGGGTAATGATATTGTACCAAATGTTTTGTTGCCGCCGATAAATCAAGGCAAAAGACAACCCCAAAAGCATGAATGGGACAGTTAACAGCGCATGGCCGCCGACGTTGCTCCAGTGGGCTAGGCCGAAGAGAACAGAAGAAATGAACAGCATGATCACACCCCAGCCGCGGCGGGCCCGCCATTGATAATACAGGACGTGCCGATAGAATATTTCCTCATAAAACGGCGCGGCCAGCAAGAATGGGGTCAGCGCGAAGAAGAGCGCTTTGGTATTCATCGCAATGGGGGCAATATTGGTCGTGGTGGTCGGCGACGACTTCAGCGGTGAGGCCAACGCTAAAATGAGCATGATAATGGCAACGACTATTTTGATACCGATGGAAAGCAGTAGCAGCAGAATCAACCGCCGCCACAGGTGGGTACGAAACGCCGTCCAGGCTGGCCGCAAAATGTCCCAGTAGAGGTACATCATGCCGACCATGGTCAGGAGACCAGCCGCGGAAAGAATGATCGACTGGGCGAGGAGATTGATTTTGAACGCTTGGGCCAGCAGTTCGATGGCTATTTCAGCAACGAGAATAAGCAGCGCTAAACCAGATTTGCGCCAGTCAACATATGGTGCTGGTTCGTTGATGGGATTGCGATTATCCATGAGCGGGACCGCCTTTCTTAACGAAGAAACAGGATCAAGGATAGAATCAGCAGCAGAACAACAGCAACCAGATTATAGAAAAAGTGGGTCATGATGTTGTACCAGATATTGTGTTTGTGCCGATAAATCAGGGTGAGAAAAATACCAATGACGGCGTAGGGAATCAATTGCGGTCATTGACCGGCGACGTTGCTCCAGTGCCACAGGCCAAAGACGGTCGCCGAGAGCCAGAACATGACCGGCGCAATTTTACGGCCGCGCCATTGGTAATAGAGCAAGTGGCGGAAGAAGATTTCTTCAATAAAGGGTGCAATCAGTAAGCCTGGGGCCGAGGATAAGATGAGCCAGAACGCGGTTTTCAAAAGTTCCGGCGTGGGTGGGACAACTGAAATCGCAGTAGTATTTGAGACCGCGGTGACAATGGCTGTTACGATTGCATTGATGATTTTCAGCCCAATCATCCAGGCAAAGGTCAATGCGAGGTGGCGGCCAATGTGGTAGCGGAAGGCGGGCCAAGCCTGTTTTAGGAAAGCGCCGTAGGTACGCAGGACCAAGACAAGCAATCCCACATTAATAATAATGGTGATCCCAGCATCGATATAGAGTGGCCAGGAGAGCCAAGTATAGCCGACAGTGGCAAGAAAACTGATGAAATACAGTAAACAGAAAAGGCCCAGTTGGCGATAATTGATCGGTGCCTCTGGTACGGCAGGGTGTTCCGACGGGGGTGCGGACATGATAATCAGCTCCTTTTCCTAGACCAATAGCAATACCCATTGGCTAAAAGATACCGCGGATAGAGAGCGCTGTCAAAGAAACCAAACTAAAAACCTAGGGCCGCTGACCAATTGCTTGGTCGGCGGCCCTAGGTCGGTTTAAGTTGATTTGGCTGACGAATCGTCACCGGTTTGGTCCTTTCTGAAATTGGGTAAACCCCAACGCGGCCATTTCCTTGGCGAACTGTTGCGGGCTATGCAATTTCTTCACGGCTTGCTTGTATTCAGCTAAGCCGCCGGAGCGCGACGACAAATCTTGAGTCTGTTTTGGCATTGACATCAATTCCTTCCATAGTTAACTGTAGCAATACGCACCCCAGTTTCGCAAGGGAAATGTCTCCGCTTTCAGGATTTCTTTACTACTTTGACGGAACTGTGACGAGGTCTATACCAGTTTTTGACAAAACGAGGCTTAAAGATGTAAAAGATGCTGCACGGTGCCGCCCTCCCAGAGGACTCCGAACCCGATGAGGCAATAGACCGCTGCGGTGATATAGCGGCCATAACGGTCCAACAGATGGGCGATTTGGGGGATGCGGCTCAGGAGCAAACCGGTGGCGCAAAACAGGGTGAGCATGACGAGAAACGTCATGAGCAGGAGCGGCAAAGCACCCTGATTGAGCTGGGTGAGCAGCGGGACATAGATACCGATATTATCGGCACCGCAAGTAGTGACGGTGATCAATGCAACTTTCCAGATGACATTCATGTGTTGTGCCATGGCCGCGTCGACTTTCTCATCCGCGTCCTCCTCTTCGCCCAGCAGCAAATGGATGCCCATGTAGACCGGGATCAGGCCCAACAGGCCCAGCAGCCAGGGCTGGGGGACAAAGCCTAGGGCATAGGCTAAAATGAGACTGATGCCCACCAGAATGCTGGTGCCGACAAGGTCGCCGACGTACACCAGACCCCGCTGGTGCTTGGGTGTCCCCCCGAAGACGACCATCAAAATCAGCAAATAATCCAGTGAGGTAGAAATGTAGGCCGTGACACCCGTTATAATAGTATTCAGCATAATGTTTTGCTCCCTTCGCAAAGCATGATACCACCGACATATGTTAATTACAACATATGTTTCTCGGAACAGATGAAAGGAGCCCCCCTATGTCGGACCAAGAGTCAGCGGCCACCCCGCAATTAATCAGCAAGCGTCAGCTGAAAGAAGCAGAACGCATTTTCAGCCTACTCAGTCATCCCACCCGGTTACAGATGCTGTACGTATTGGAGCAGCAGGAAATGAACGTCACCCAACTGGGCGCGCTGCTCCATCTGGAACAGTCCGTGGTTTCCCACCAATTAGCCCAATTGCGCCAGCACCAGCTGGTCAGCGCCCACCGGGTAGGCCGGGCTAATTTTTACCGGTTGGATGATCCCCATATTTTGGACATCATCAACGAAATGCTGGCCCACGCCGACCATGTTTCCCGCGGCAAGCCCCATGGCGAATGAGGCGAAATAGTAACCCCTATCCACTGGACATGCTAGACTGTTAGTGGAGTACAGCACAAATGATTAAGGGGGATTTCTAGATCATGCAAAAAGCAAAGAATATTCTGTTTGTTAACGAAAAAGGTCCCAATACCAAAGCGTATTTGATCAGCAGTCCCAATCAGGATCAATGTCAGGCCATCGTGCAAGCGGCGAGTGCCGAAGAGGCAGTGAAGCTGGCGACTGGTGAGGTTTGGACCTATGATCACCTGTCTAAGAACGTCCAACGGGCGGAATACTTGGATGATTATGATATGTACACTGATCCAGACACACTGATGCCATTGCTGCTGGCCCATGGCTGGGCCTTCAACGTCAATGATCCCAAGCATTTGATCGACAAGCGGGATTTGGACAATGTGAAGCAGTATGGTTTTGGCAAGTACACCCAGATGGTCAAAAACGACGAAGTTGATCGACCGTGGATTAAGTAATCTGCGGGGGTGCCGAATACTTATCAGCAGGGCTGAAGCAAAATTCAACCCTGCTTTTGTTTTAGAAATCCGGGTTGGAGAAAATGGCAATGACTGAAATTGACCGCCTCATTCAAGCGATGATTGAGAAAGACCCCAGCATGGCGGCGGGGTTTGCTGAAGAGGGACGCAAATTGGATGACGAAGTTAAGGTGGCAGACCGGCGAGATGCTCGCTGAGGACTCTGTTGATACATAAAAGCCCGGCGCAACAACGATTATCTGTTGTTGTGCCGGGCTTATTTCTTACTGAAACAAATTACTTGTCAGTCGGTACATTATGTTCTGCAAAAATCTCTGGCAAACTCTTCAATTCACCGCCGTCGTACTCGGCGAAGAATTCTTGGACGCTGCTGATATGGGTCAGGGCGCGGTTGGCATTGTAGGACGGGTTAACCGTCTCGACCCAGGTACCGTCTTGCTGCTTCAATTCCAGTTCTTCTACTGGAATACCGCGCTTGTCGGTGATCTTGGCGTCGATTAGGAACGGCCGGCCGGCCTGGGTGACTTCCAGGGCCTTGGCGAAGGCGGCAGGCAAATCGCTGGATGCACGTACGGTCACGGCTTCTACGCCCATGCCCCGAGCAATCATCGCGAAGTCTTGGTCTTCGATGAAGATACCGCTGTGGTTCATCGGAATGTCGTCCTGTTCGGACTTGATGAAGTTCAGGCTGGCGTTGGAAGTAATGATGTTGATGATCGGCAGGTCGTATTTCTTTTCGGTGATCAAATCCTGCATGACCATGGAGAAGGCACCGTCGCCGGCAATGTGGAAGACTTGGCGGTCGGGGAAGCTCAATTGCGCAGCCAAGGCTCCAGGGACACCGGAGCCCATGGAGGCAAAGAGGGCGGAAATAACCCACTTATTCTTCGGGGTGAGTTTCAGATAGCGGAAGCTGTTGATGATGTTGTCGCCGACATCAATGGAGTAGATAGCATCGTCGTTAGCAATTTTGTTGATCTCCCGGTAGATCTGCTCGAATTCCAGCGGACTGGTTTCTCGATCCAGCATGTGATCCAAGTAGGCTTGCCAGTTTTGCATATCCGCGACCGCGGCTTGGAAGAAGGATGAGGGTTCGGCGTCGGTGCTGCGGACCAGCATCTTATCGACAAAGGCCCCGGCATCTGACCAAACGCCCTGATCCAAGTAGTGGTGGCGGCCGAATTGGGCTTCATCCACGTCAACTTGGACAAATTTGAACGGGTGGGTGCGATAGATGGCGTTGGCAAAGGGGAAGTCGGCGCCAATGGCGATGACCAGGTCAGACACGGCGAAGATCTCGTCGGCGGCCTTGGAGGCGGCCCGGTTTAACATGCCCAGATTGCCTTCGTAATCGTCCGGAATCAAGCCCTTGGCCAGTCCAGTCACGGTGATGGGAATCTGTAATTTCTTCGACAATTCAACCAGCTTGGCACCATTGTCCCGAATGCCGCGGCCCACGTGGAAGACCGGCCGTTTGGCGGCTTTGACCATTTCTAATACGGCATCCACTTCTAAATCGGTGGGTTGGGGCAGCGGGCGATCCTTATGGTCAGTGGGCGACACTGAACTGTAGAGCTCGTCCGGAATTTGCACGTAGCCGAAGTCGTTGGGAATGACCACAACGGCCACGCCTTGGTGTTTGTAGGCTTCCCGAATTGCCTTGTCCACGATGTAGGGCAGGCTTTCCGACGTCATGACTAAGCGGGCATAGGCGGCTACGTCGGCGAACATTGGATTCTCGTCGAATTCCTGGAAGTAGTTGTAGTTCATGTTGGTGTGGGGGACTTGACCAATCAGAGCCAAAACCGGCGCATGGTCTTCTCGTGCATCATACAGTCCCGTCAGCAGGTTCGTGGCCCCTGGGCCGGCGGAGCCGAAGGTAACCCCAATCTTACCAGTGAGTTTGGCGTCCGCCGCAGCGGCCAGCGCGCCGACCTGCTCATGGCGGATCTGGATGTAGCGCATCCGTTCCTTTTCGATATCCAGGGCGTTCATGGTCGAGTTGAACGAGCCGCCCGGATAACCGTACATGTGGTCGACACCCCAGGCTTCGATCACTTTAAGCATGGCCACAGACGCCGGGACGGTCCCCACGCCGGCGCCGGTTTGGTTCTTTTCTGGTACAGGGTTCGGAACTGTGTTTTGCATAATGAATTAACTCCTTTAATGGTTTGACTGAGCCCACCCCAGGATGGGAATTGATTGCTTACAATCTTAATGGTTACAATCTATCATATCGTGGAACCGATTACAAGAGTTTTGACTGACAACTGTAGTTATTTAAATCGAAATCTGTATCAGTGGAACAGAAATTGGGCGATATCCCGATCCACCTGGGGATTCTGGTGCAGGGCACTGTGGTAGGCGGTGAGCGGGGACCCGGTGATTGTGATCAGCTTGGCCTGGGGAATGGTCTTGGCAAAATGCTGGACGGAAGCCAGCGGTACCTGCCAGTCACTGCGGGTGCCCCAAATATTGCCGCCGATGGCCAGCACGGCAATGTTCTTGGGAAAATCGGCCAGATCGCTGTCAGCCCGGGCGCCGCCGGAGGCAATGTTCACAAAGCGGACCACTGCCGGCTACTGGGCGGTGGGCGGCTGGGTAATGTAACGGGTGGCTAGAAAACCGCCCATGGAGTGGCCAACTAAGTTGATTTGGTGCACCCCGTAATCGGTGTAGAGTTTGGTCATGATGCGGTGCAATTGGGTCGTCTGTTTCTCTGGATTGCGGGCATCCGCAAAAATGATATTGATCAGCGGATTGCGCTGGTTCAGGGCCGCCCGGCGGGTAATGGCCAGGTGGCCATTCGCGCTGACGTTGATGGTCATGGCATCAGTGGCGATGCCGTAGCGGGCGAAGCGCTGAATCATGGGCGAAAATGTCCAAGAGTTGCTGTTATAACCGGGAATGAATACCGTGGCGATGTCTGTTTGCCGGACGGTCAGGTGGCGAATGGCGTTGAGCTGGCTTTGCCACCACACGGTGCCGCCGATTGCCATGGCGCTGAGGACACCAGCGGTCCAACCGACCACTCGCGGCCAGCGGCGATGCGTTTTTTTGGTCATGGGCCGATCCCTTCTTTCTGTTCCTATTGTACGATGTTGGGCTGCCCGGCGGTATTCTGGCGCTTATTCGACCAGTATTTTTATTCACAATCAACAATGAGAATAAATGGCGACAAAAAGGCATTTCTATCAATAGTTTGTGAAATCAACCCATCAGGTACTGCAAAAACGAAGACACATTCTGGGATGCAGGGGCAATTAACAGTGATCCATTGCCAAAAGTGGGCACAAGTGAAGTAATCCGCCGGCCGGCGCGGTTAACTGAGGCGATTGTGGGAGACTTGGCGGGATCTGTTAGCAACTCATCAGATATTGATGGTTCTAAACTCTGTATTTCTAAGATAATCATGATGTGGAGGATAGCAAGGAGTGGATCAATGATGATCACAACAAAAAAACATTCGGCATTAACAGCATTCACCGTGGTGGGCGCCATCACAGCATTAGCCGGCGGCGGGAATATGTGGGTCTCGCTGCCCATGGCCCCGCACTTGGTGGAAGCAGCTGAGCCGACCGCCTATACCCCGAATATCACGGTGGTCAAGAACTTGATTCTCACCGAGATCAATCGGCTGCGGGCGCAGAACCATTTACCGGCGCTGAAGCTGAACAATACGATCACGCTGGCTTGGTCCAACGGTATCGTGGCGAAGAATGCGCAACTGCCGCATCTGCAGCATGATCCGCTGCAGCCGACGGTATTGAACAAACTGGGCTTCGCCCTTACTGGCGAGAACCTGGCTTCGACGCCGGTGGGCGTGACCCGCTTGTTCGGCAATCTGCGCAAGCCCGCGATCACGGACGACCAGACCCTGGCCGTGGAGACGGTAGCCCAATATTACGACGATTATGGGGTCGCCGATTATGGTCACCGGAAGAATCTGTTGAACCCGTACTTTACCGATGTGGGCATTGCCTTTGCCTTGAAGAAAGACACGGATGGCAATTACATTGTCTACAATGCCTTGGATTTTGGCGGCAACGTTTCAGCCAGTCAATATAATGCAGCGGCGGCTTACTTTAACTACGCTCACCAGAATGGGTTGAGCGCGCAGTATCCCACTGTGTATCAACCGTCCAATCCAGCGACCTTGACGCCCGCCCTGATCAAGACAGCGGCACCGAAACGGGTGGCAACGGTTGATTATCGCGGCGGGGTCGGCCTCTTCAATGGCTATGGTCCCAGTGCGCGGTTCACCAAACGGATGCTGCCCAACGGTACCCGCTGGCTGGTGAACGCCGTCGCCAAGGACAGCGTTGGCCGAACCTGGTATGAAGTAGGAGGTAACCAATGGATCGATGCGAAATATGTCACAGTCAATTTCTGACCGTTAAAAAAGACGATGCCGCGTTTTCTGGACAAGAGAAAACGGCGCATCGCCTTTTTTGGTTGGTTAATCATTCATGATGAGTTTCAAAGCGGAACTTGGTCCAGGGGTGGACGTAATCCAGCAGGCTGATCTCGTTTTCGTTGATCCGGCCGACCTTGTTCTTGCGCGGATCGCGATGGGGTTCCAGCGCAATCTGCAATTCATTCTTGTAGTGGCCGAAATCATCGTTGCCGACCAGTACGTCGCCCCGCTGGAATTCGATAGTATTGTCATGGGGCGGGTTGGGTTCATCCTGATAAGTGACCCGCGGCATGGTGGACCGAACGACCAGGGCATTGACGTCCCCGCGGCGGAAGTGCTGGGGCTTCAAGACCACGTCCTTTTCCACCGCATTAACGGCCGGGACGAAATCAATGTCGAATTGCAGCTGGTAGCGATTCAGTTCGCTGAGCGCCTTCAATTCGTCTTCACTGGCATAGGCATTGCCAATCAAGACATCGTCGATCAAGCCGGTGGCGAAAAGCTGCTTCGCTTGGACAGCGATGGGCAGGTGCCGGTGCTGTTCCAGCGTGGGCAGGCCGTCGTTGACGTTCCACGGACCTTGATCGCCGTGTTTGCTGGAAACAAAGGCAGCAGTGTGGATGCCGTGCTTCTTAAAGCGTTCGCTGGCCCGGACGAAGAAATCATAGGTCAGCCCCGTCCCGGTTTGCGGGTAGAAATTGTGACAGCCGTAAATAAACGGCTCATTGGCTTGATAACTCAGAATGTTATCCAAATAGGCCACGTCGTTGCTCATGTTCAACTCAATAATCAAACCATAGGGATTGTACGACAGCATCGCTTCTGTCGCGCCATCGAAACCTGTATCCAAACGTACGCCGGCGGCACCTAAATCGGCGAAGACCTTCAGATCAGAGTAGCTGATGCCCAGCTGGTCGAAAATGTGCGGGGCAACGTCCAGGACAGTTTTGTACCCCAGCTTGTTACCGTAGTCGATAATTTTCTTGAACTTGGCCTTGGTGGCTTCCGGGTCGGTGGCCTCCAGCATGGACATGAAAATCCGGGTGAAGCCGTATTTGTGACCCAGGTCTAAATACTTGGCATCCTCTGCGAAATTGCTGTGATCGGGATAGATAGATAATCCGAGTTGACGAAAAGTCATGAAATGAATCTCCTTCCTCAAGATGGGGTGCGCTGCAGCACCCGTGTATGCACTTTCAATTATACGCAGTTGGGGAAGAAGGGCACAAGGGAACGTGGGCATTTTCTTTGCTTAAGGTAACGCTTTCAGCCATACTCAAAGTAGAAAAAGTGGGAGGGGATGGGCGTGAAAAAGCGAGTGTTGGTCATCGTTGGGCTGGTTGTCGGGGTGCTGGTCTTGGCCTTTGCCATTTGGGGGCCGCCGGTGACCGTACGGTTTACGTATACGGTGCAGCAAACACGCAGTCCGGAGCTGGACCGAGTGCTGCGCCGGCAGGCGGTGCATATTATCCAAGATGGATCACGGACACCAGAGCTGCCGATTGATGCTCGGCAGCAAGCGGCGGTTGCGCAGCAGCTGATGGGCAGTTACCGGTATATTGCCGCGACCAGCGCCCCGCTGTTTGATGCGTTTCGGGCTGGTCAAACAACGATCCGCTATCAGCGGACCAGCAGGTTAGTGACGCCTGGGCAGCCGACCAACGGGACGTATCTCAAGAAGGGCGATACGCTGTTTGGCGGGGCAGTCGGCTCGGCGACGGCCACGGAGAATGGCTACTATACGCTGCACGTGAGGACTACCCGGCAGCACGTCCAAAGTGCGGTATTGGGCCATCCCCGCGGTGCCGGCCGGAATGAGTGGGTAACGATTGCGGCGGATCCTTTCTCCACGGTGGTTGCTACGGATGCCTACCTGCAGCGCATGGATCACTGAGTGTTTATTGTGTCGTTCGGCACATGATCGGTATATACTTTTGGTGTTGGCAAAGACCACTCGGCCCGATTCCCTGAGGAGGGGAGAAAAATGACGATTACAGAGCTTGTTGCCGCCATGGCGGCGAAGGAAACACCGATTACGATCACTGAACCGGCATTGCTTGATTTGGTATTTGGTTTATCCACGCATTTCAATCAAAATTCGCTGCGCAGCATGGCAAGCGGGGCACTGACCGGCATGTTCGTGAGCGGCCCGTCCGCGGCCAGTGCGTCCATGCCCTATATGCAGAGTAAACAGGTAGAGGATATTGAGAAACAGTTGCAGAAGACCAAACGGTTCCCGATCGGTTTGACCTTGACTGAAAATCACTTACCGATCGGTACTCATTTCACTCAAGATATTGATCAGGTGCGGGCGATTTTAGCCGCTGCGCCGGAGTATCTCATTACTTTGGTCAGCGCGCACCAAATCGTTTTGGACCGCAAATAATCGGACAAAAACGCCGGTCATTTCTCCCTGAACTGGGAAAGATGGCCGGCGTTGTGATTACCGCGGGTAAGGGTCAGGTTATGACGCTTGACTGCCGCTATTCATAATGCTGTTGATCGTGGCGACGACGACGTTACTGGGAATGGCGAAACCCATGCCGTCTACGGTGGTTCCGCTGGAGGTTTCCCCGGACAGCTTCATGGAGGTGATCCCGATGATTTGACCGTTGAGGTTGATCAACGGGCCGCCGGAGTTGCCGGAGTTGATGGCCGCATCGGTCTGGATGGCCTTCATCGTTGTGGTGCTTTGACTATCATCATCTTCAGCAACAGTCACGGTGCGGCTGGTGGCGGAGACGATCCCTTCAGTGACGGTATTGGCGTATTCGGACCCCAGCGGGGAGCCGATGGCCAAGACAGATTCACCGGCGCTGATGGTGCTGGAATTGGCGAAGCTGGCTGTGGTGGTCACTTTGCTGCTGTCGATGGCCAAGACGGCGATATCTTTGCTGGCGCTGGTGCCGACCAGCGTCGCGGTGACTTTGGTACCATCGTTCAGCAGGACTTGCAGTTTGTTGGCGCCGTCAACGACATGGTTGTTGGTGACAATATAGGCCTTGTCACCGCTCTTCTTGAAGATGACGCCGCTGCCTTCGCTTTCAGAAGTGGTGGACTGGGATTGCCCCTGACCGTACCCGCCATACCCGTAACCGGCGTATTGGCCGCTGTCAGTGCTGGTTTGGGTCGCGATGACAGAAACCACGGCGTTAGCGACTTTCTTATAGGCCGCACTGGCGGTGCCGCTGGCTGCTGTCGTGGTGGACAGATTCGTGGTGGCGGCAGTGCTGGTGGTCGTATCGGCGGCTGTGGTGGCGGTTTGCTGATTTTGGTTGACTGCATAAACGACACCGCCACCAACCCCGCCGCCGAGCAGGGCAGTGGATAAGGCTAACAGGACGATTTTGGATTGGTAATGATTCTTAACGGTCGTCTGATCATTCTTTTTACTCATTTGGATGTCTTCCTTTCGTTCTCTTGATTGTCTTTACTATATCGAACAAATCGGAAGAAAAAAGTAATAAGCAGGGGCGAAAACAGGACCAAATCATGACTTTTCTGCGTAATTGATGATGTAAAAAAACATCTGATTGGGCGCCCAATCAGATGCGATCTAAATGAATATATGAAACGATTAGCGCTTGCTGTGCTGGTACAGATTCCACTTGCCCATGACGATGCTGTTGCACAAGTCAGCGTAATGGATGCCGGCCGCTTCCGCTTCTTGCGGCAGCAGGGACAGCGGCGTCATTCCGGGCAGGGAGTTGGCTTCGATGACATAGAGTCCGTCGGCGTTCCAGAAGAAGTCGATACGGCCGTAATTGGCCATGCCTAAGACGGAGAAAGTCTTCAAGGCCAGTTGCTGCATTTCGCGATGCACATCATCGGGAATATCTGGCGGGGTGATGAAATCAGTATGCCCCGGCTGGAATTTGTGCTTGAAGTCGTACCAGCCGTCTTTGACTTGGATCTCAATCGCCGGCATGGCCTGGCCGTTGACGATTCCCAGCGAGAATTCCCGGGCCTTGATGAATTCTTCAATGACTACTTCGTCGTCGAAGCGGAAGGCATCATCCAGTGCGGCGTCCAGTTCGTCGGCGGTATGGACGATGTGGGTGCCCACACTGCTGCCGCCGTTGCTGGGTTTGATCACGATCGGGTAGCCGAAGGGAATCGTGAACGAATGGCGCTGATCCTCCCGCACGGCAATAAAGTCCGCCGTGGGGATGCCGTTATACTTCATGATCTCCTTGGAGACCTTTTTATCCATGGCGACGCCGGAGGCCAAGGTGCCGGAACCGGTGTACTTGATGTCAGACAGATCCAGGACCGCCTGGACCTTGCCATTCTCCCCATCTTCCCCATGGAGACCCATGTAGACGATGTCGGCATGTTCCAGGACCGCCATCACGTTTTTGCCGAACAGGCCGCGGGTGCCGTCGGTGCGCAGGGCGTTGATCGCTTCATCGGTCAAGATTTCATCGGAGATTTCGTATTTGGGTTGGCTTTGTTCTTTCGTGAAAAGGGACTCCACGGCGCCCGCATGTTCCAGATCCAAGCCGAGAAACAGATCAACCAAGGCAACTTCATGGCCCTTGGACCGCAAAGCGTTGGCGACTTTCGCCCCCGACGACAAAGAGACGTTCCGTTCTGTGCTGCGGCCGCCGGCTAAGACTACGATTTTCATTTATATCCCACTTTCCATTATGTGGTCCAGCCAGGAATCGCTGACCGACTACCTGAGTCGGGAAGGGGCTGGCGCGCGTCACGCAGAGCTTGCCGGCCGATCTTCTAGAAATCCCTGAGCTGTCCGTTTAGAGAACCTTAAGCATAGCATATTATCCGAGCATCCGACTAGCCTTGCCCATGAAATTGATGCTAAAATTTAAATATAGGCACCAACCTAATCTGTACCAAGAAAGAGGGAATCTATGCGTAAAATTACCAATCATATTGTGGGCCGTTATGTTGTGTTTGCCCTGGCCCTGGCAATCATTGCAGTCAGTATCAATCTGTTTTACGCGCCGCATAACGTGGCCGCCGGCGGGGCGACAGGGATCGCAGTCCTCGGTGAAGTGGCCTTTGGCTGGCCAGTAGCGCTGACCACTTTGGCGGTGAATCTGCTGATGCTGGTGGCAGCCTTTATTTTTCTGGACAAGGCGACGACTGGCCGGATCATCCTGGGCAGTTTTGCGCTGCCCTTGATGTTGGGTATTATTCCTCAGGTTAAAATCGTCAATGACCGGTTGCTGGCAATCATCGTCGGCAGTGCGATTTTTGCCGTCGGCGTCGCGCTGCTGTACCGGATTGACGCCTCCAGCGGCGGGACGACGGTGCCCCCGCTGATCTTCCGGAAATACTTCGGGGTGAAAACTTCGGTGGGGCTGCTGGTCGTCGACTTGATCGTGTCCCTGGGCAACATTTTTGTCAGCGGGATCGAAGCCTTTATCCTCGCCGTTTTCTCCATCGTATTGACCAGCATTATCATGAATTATATTGAAACTGGGCTGGACCGGAAAAAGACCGTGTTCGTGATGAGCAATACGGCCCTGCCCCAGATTAAGCAGGTCGTGAACGAACAATTACCCCACGGGTTAACGGTTTTACCCGTGACCGGCGGTTTCTCTGAAGCACGGCGGGAAATGTTGATGATTGTGGTGGAACAGGCGGATTATCAGTCCTTGACGAAGCAGATCCTGGCCATTGACCCGGAGGCGTTCATTACGGTAGCTGATGTCGCCGCGGTCCACGGGGGAATTTTCTAGGTTCAGAAAGAAGCGGACGATAATGGCAAGTGTATCGATTCCAGAAGATTTGGCCCAAGCGGAACAACGGGCCAAAGAGTTGCAGTCCCGCAATATTGAAACGACGGTGGACGCGGTGATCCAGCAGGCGATCACGGATTACGTCCAGGAGATCTTGATGGAGGGCCTGGAAGGGTCCTACGTCACCACCCATTTTGCGGATGATCAGCTGACCATTACAGAGGACGCCACCGGCAAGGTGCTGACGACGATCCCCGCACCAGATGGCGGCTTTCAAGCGGCCTTCCGCAGTCAGGGACGAATGCTGATGCAGAATTTGGCGAATAAGGTTCAGGAGAAGTTTCGGGATCGGATTATTCGCGGGTAGGCAAATCAATTGAGGGCGCCCAGGGTCGTAAGTCAACGACCCTGAGCGCCCTTTTATAGGCTCACTAGGATTTTTCTGATATACTATTTCAGCAGGAAGTTTTAAGGACGGTGGCTGTCTTTTCCTTGTGAGGTGAGGCTATGGGAACATGGAAGAATCCGCAGAAAGGTTTCACAGCCAGTGAGCGTTTTCCAAACGTTGTCGCTGATGACTGCGTTCGGGTTACTCGTCGCAACCATCATGCACCACGACGACAAGTAACAAAAAAAGCCGTCCCGATTGAACTTTTGGCGAAGTTCGAGACGACTCGTTAGTCAACTTAGCTTTTGCCACCGCCTTTAAAGCGGCTTGTATCGGGCCTCATCCCAATGGGGCCCTTTTCTCTTCTCTTGTATTTTATACTAAATAACTTGTATGTTTCAAGTGTGAGCTTTCCTGCATCACTAGAAACAGCGTCAATACTATGTTTCTAGCAACCTAATTGACCCTTGCTGATTAAATACTAAATAACTTGTATGTCTCAAGCGTGCACTTCTTTACGTTGCCGCAAACAGCATTGATGTTTGCGGTTCTGAATAAGCGTATGAGTCCTTGCAAAAAATCCCAAACCAGTCAGTTTCTTCACTGCTAGCTTGGGATTTCTTTTGGTATTCGGTTTATCTGTCACACTTGATCGTTTGCGTCCAGTCACCGCTCAGGCCGCTGGGCGTGGATCAAAGTTACTGAATGTCGATGTTGTGATTGTGTTCGTTATCCACGGACATCTTTGGCAGGGTAACTGTCAGCACACCATTAGTGTATTCGGCTTTAATGCCATTCACATCAACGTTAGGCAGTTGATAGCTACGGCTCATTGCACCGTAGCTGCGTTCGGACATTAAGACGTTGCCATCTTTATCGGCATGGTCTGCCACGTCCTTCTTGACCACATTGATGCTCAATACGTTATCGTGATAATTCAGTTTAATGTCGTTCTTGTCGACACCCGGAATATCAACGCGGGTGATGTAATTATCCTTAGTTTCCTTCACATCAGTCCGCAATCCATTAACAGCTGTGGTGTTCATTGCCGGATTAAACCAATCCATCCAATTAGACATCGGGCCGAAGAAACGATGGGATAAACTATCCAAGAACGGATCGTCACTCATCAAATCATTGTTATTCCGACGCGTCATCATATCATTCGCCATAACAGAAAACTTCCTTTCGTAAAGTACCAATGGGGATCAGAACCGATGTCCTTTTCCCTCACTGCACTTATTATGTTAGCAGGAATTAGCACTTGTGTCAACTGTCTGCTAAAATTGGTTGGAAGTTTTTTCCGACTCTGAGATTACTTGAACTGTAAGGCGTAGAGCTGGGCGTAGCGGCCGTTCTTAGCTAATAATTCCTTGTGAGTGCCGCGTTCGATGATTTCGCCATGCTCCAGAACCAAGATTTCGCTGGCGTGTTGGATGGTGGATAATCGGTGGGCAATCACCAGACTGGTCCGGTTGGTCATCAGCCGATCAAAGGAGTCTTGGATGTAGCGTTCCGTCTCGTTATCCAAGGCTGCGGTCGCTTCGTCAAGAATCACAATGGGGGCATCCTGGAGAAAAATCCGGGCAATGGCGATCCGCTGCTTCTGCCCGCCGGATAAGCGCACGCCCCGTTCGCCGACCCGTGTATCCAGGCCGTCCGGCAAGGACTTGATAAAGTCGGTGATGTTGGCCGCATCAGCAGCGGACCAGATGGCTTCATCGGTGACCGAGCCCAGCCCGTAGGCAATGTTATCCCGGATCGACGTGTCCAGTAATAACACATCCTGGGTAACAACACCAATCTGGCGGCGCAGATCATGGCGGCGGACTTGGCGAATGTCGGTGCCGTCAAAAGTAATCGCACCGGCGGTGACATCGTAGAACCTGTCCAGCAACTTGGTGATGGTGGTTTTACCGGCGCCTGAAGAGCCAACCAGAGCGACGGTTTCGCCCTTGGGCAGGGTGAAAGATACATCCTTGAGAATCGCAACATTGTTGCTGTAGTGGAAATCAACATGTTGAAACGCCACGGCATCATGGAATGGCGCCAGCGTTTGCGGGAGAGGCGGATCAATGACTTGGGGCTGCTGAGCAATCAGATTTTCGATCCGTTCGTAGGAAACGACGGCTTGCTGGAATCGATCGATCAAGTTGGTTAAGGACCGCACCGGGGCTTGCAGAATCGCTAAGTAGGACAGGTAGGCGACGATACCGCCAACGGTGAAGTTCTTGCCCATCACTTGGTAAGCCCCGACGCCGATGATCAGGGCGGTACCCAGATAGTCGACAAAGTCGATCAGCGGAGAGAACTCGGCGAAATACTTTGTGGCGGCCAGCTGATTTTTCCGATTATCCTCATTGACTTGGGCAAAGGTATCGGCGGTTTGGTCTTCCGTCGCCATGCTCTTGATCAGCAGGATATTGGCCAGGCTTTCTTGAATCTGGTTGTTCATTACCCCGGAAGATTGCCGCACCCGCCGCCAAGCGCCGCGAATTAAGCGGGTGAAGAAGAGATTAACCATAAATAGAATTGGAAAAGTGAGCACGATCAATCCGGTCAGCAGGGCGTTCTGGGTAAACATGATGACGAGGACGATCAGCGCGGTCAGCACGCTGCCCACCAGGCCCAAGGCGTTGGGTGACAGTAATCCTTGCAGGGCGTTGACGTCGCTGGTGAGCACCACCATCAAGTCCCCTGTCTTGCTGGTTTCAAAGAAGGCGAAGTCCTGCCCCAGGGCATGGGTGAACAGGGTGTTGCGCAGCCGGGAGACCGCGTTTTGCGACACCCGGGCCAGTAAGTAGCTGCTGCCGGCGGATAGCAGGCCGTTGACGGCGGTCAGGCCCAATAGCCCGCTGACGCTGAGCAGCAGCAGAGACACCGCCTGTTGGGGAATGATTTTATCGATCACTGTTTGGGTGATCCGCGGAATCGCGTATTGAATCCCGGCGGTAGCCACGAGCATGACCATCACCAGGGCTAAGTAATGTTTGGCGTCAGCCAGTTGGCGGGCAAAGAAGCGCAGCATTCGCCAGATCGTCGATTTGAACATCCTGATCCCTCCATTGTGTATCCTCTAATTGTACCCTGGTTTCGCCCGCCCTGCCGATTTCCAGCTTCGCCCACTAAACGGTCTGCTTGGCGGTCAATATGGTAAAATGAAAATAGAAAGAAAAAGGGGGTTTGTATTATTATGGATAGATTCGATTCTCCCCGCCGACGGTTCCGTTGGCCATTGGCCATTTTAGGGGCCATCTTCATCGTGTTGGGCTTATGGGCGTTCAGCCGGCCCGGCGGTGCTATTAGCGGGATTGTTTGGGCCTTCGCCCTGGGGATCCTGTTCAAGGGCGTGATGGACATCGCCGTGTGGTATGACATGGGCAAGGCCGGCGTCAAGCGGCCGACCTATGTGCTGCTGACTGGGATCCTGGATATCCTGTTCGCTATCCTGTTGTTTGCCAACAGCCTGCTGAGCACTTTGTTCATGGCTTATTTGTTCGCCGCGTGGTTCCTGGTGGACTCGATTGCCTCCATTGCGGCGGCGGATTTCTCCCTGCACCGTACGTTTAATATTGTGATGGGGATTCTGGGGATTATTGTCGGGATCGCAATGCTGTTTAATCCGCTGTATTCCGTGATTACCCTGGCCTACTTGGTGGCGGCGTACCTGCTGATCTTCGGCGTCATCCTGCTGACCCGGGCGTTCTGATTTCTACTACTTATTGACTGGTCCTGCGGGGCCAGTTTTTTAATTGCTTGCGGTGGTAATCAAGAACATTTGTTTGTATAATGGAGAGTGAAGAAAGCGGGCGATCGCATGGCCAAGACAATTGCGAAAACACAGGATCTCGTGCAGCTCAAGGAGAAACCGGAACGGGCCAAGGCATTGCAAAAAGCGTTGGCGGATATTGAGAAAGAATACGGCAAAGGCGCGATCATGAAAATGGGGGAGAAGCCCAACATGGACATCCAAACCATTTCCAGCGGTATTCTATCCTTGGATATGGCCTTGGGCGTCGGCGGGTTCCCCCGGGGCCGGATCGTTGAGGTCTACGGTCCTGAGAGTACCGGGAAAACGACCATCGCTTTGCAGACGGTGGCGGAATGCCAAAGAGAGGGCGGCACCGTCGCCTACATTGATGCAGAAAATGCCATGGACCCGGTTTACGCCAAGGCGCTGGGCGTGGACATCGACAGCCTGCTGCTGTCCCAACCCGCCAGCGGCGAGGAGGGGCTGGAGATTACCCAGAAACTGGTCACCTCCGGCGCCGTGGACATGGTGGTCGTGGATTCGGTCGCCGCGCTGGTACCGGCGGCAGAAATTGAAGGTCAGATCGGGGACAACCACGTCGGTCTGCAAGCCCGCTTAATGTCTCAGGCTCTGCGCTCCCTCGCTGGGGAAGTGCACAAGACTAATACTCTGGTCGTCTTCATCAATCAGCTGCGGGAAAAGATCGGCGTGCAATTCGGCAGCCCAGACGTCACGCCCGGCGGTCGGGCGCTGAAGTTTTACGCCACGATTCGGCTGGAGGTGCGCCGGGGCGAGTTTGTCAAAGACGGTAAGGAAAACGTCGGCTTCGTCAGCAAACTTAAAGTGGTGAAGAACAAGGTTGCCCCGCCGTTTAAGGTGGCCGAGACCACCATGTACTTCGGTCACGGCATTGAAAAGAATGCGGATATGATCGCTCTGGGCAGCAGCGATGCCTTCGCGGTCGTTAAAAAGAGCGGCAGCTGGTATTCTTACCAGGATACGCGCTTAGGCCAAGGGCCAGTGAATGCCGCGAAGTTCTTGAATGATCATCCCGATACGGCCGCCGCCATTGAGGCGGATATCCGGGCCAAGGCCGATCCGCCTAAGGATGATGACCGGACTAAGCCTGCGCCAGACGACAAAGAGCCGGCACCGACCAAGCCAACGGCCGCGAATACCACCAAGACCGAAGATATTGAAAGTACGCCTGCGGCACCGGCCACCCCGGCGGCTTAATTAAAGGAGCGTTTCGATGGATCACTTACCAGCAATTATTGACCTAGCCCGCCAGCAAGCGGCCGGCGATCAGTCCGGCCACGATTTTGCCCATATTCAACGGGTGGCGGCCAATGCCCGCCAGCTGTTAACGGCTTATCCCGATGCTGACCAGGACTTGGTGTTAAGCACGGCCTATCTGCATGATTACTATGATGAAAAGCTGGTCGCCAATACCACGGCGGCCAAAGCCGCGCTGGTCCAAACGCTGCGCACCGCAGTGGGGTTAACCCAGGAGCGCATTGATCAAATCACCTTCATCATTGACCACATGTCCTTTAGTAAAAACATCGAGACCCATCAACACTTGCCTCTAGCCGGCCAGATCGTCCAAGACGCCGACCGCCTGGATGCCCTGGGCGCTGTCGGCATCTTCCGCGCTATCCGCTACGGCGCCACTCATGGCAATCCCGACTACGACCCGCATATTCCGCCCCGCCAAGAACTGACCGCCGCCAATTACCGCCAGCCCAGCACGATCGTCAATCATTTTTACGAAAAGCTGTTTAAGCTGGCCGCCACGATGAATACGCCAATTGGCCGACAAATGGCAACCGAGCGGACAGCGTTCATGAAGCAGTTTATCAAAGAGTACTTCCAAGAGATCGGCAAATAACCAGCACCCCTAGACCGAAACAGAATTTCACTGTTTCGGTCTATTTTTTACCCTGTTTTGACACGTGACACAATCTTTACCCGGATGCGGCGCAAGGATGACAGAAATCACCAATGACTTGTTACACGCCACCCTTAAACTAGGAAGTGTAGTCGTTTGTAGGCGTCAGCCCTTCTCTGAGTGGAGAAGCCGACACCGGTGCTCCTAATATGAGACTTGCGGTCTGAAGTCAAGAAGGTGCAGGAAGAAAATTGATGGTTAGTAAGAGCTTATGGCGTATACCTCCCCCAGCCCAGGAACGTGATGATTTTTCTGGGTAGTCCTAGCTTTCTAAGTTGTCGCTTGCCGCGTTAGACCACTTTGGCAGGCACGTACAGCTCATGATCAGATAACAGCTTATAGATCACGCGTACGAGCTTGCGAGCGGTCATAATGCAAGCACGTCGGTGTTGATACTTTGGTACCTCCCCGTATTTTTTGTCGTAGTACTTGGCGAATACGGGATCATGCACTCTTATCGAATTGGCA
>NZ_AUEH01000008.1 GCF_000425885.1 Schleiferilactobacillus harbinensis DSM 16991 | reverse complement strand
CGTCGATTCCTTTGCGCAGGTCCGTTTTTCCGCAAATGATATAGATGTTAAGCTCTTGGATATTGGGGAACATTGCCTGTCAACTCCTGGAGCACCACGTGCAGAATTGCCCGGTCAACACCGGTGTAAAACACGACCTCGGCGTCCTTGAGCTTCACTCGTGCCGCAACCTGCGGTTTGACCAGCGGCTTCGGCGACCGGTCGGTCACCTGGATCGGCACGATATCTTTGATTTGAACCATGAAAGGCCTCCTTGTTTACTTGATAAACCAAGTTTACAAGGAGGCCTGCACCGGGTCACGATACCTATGTCAACGACCGCTTACGCTTGACTGACCGGTGCCGCCGTTTTGGTTGCGGCGTTTGCTGCAATACCAGATTGCTGGTCTGCTTTCGCCTTGGCTGCCACTTCACTCGTCGTCTGCGGTTCGGCAACCGCCGCCTGGACAAATTGCGGTTTGCCCGCCAGGACCAAACTGAAGCTCATCACCGCGACACCGGCCACGATCCAGCGCTTACCGGCTTTGTACATCCTGTAATGCAGCTTAATATCTTGGTCATAACGATTCTGATTACCCATTTTGAACATGTGACATCCTCCCAAAACGTTCATCCCAAAACATGTGCAATTCATGCAGTTATACTTAGCTCATCGTCTCACATTCAGGTTAACATATTCATTTCGGTGAATATGTCAGTCTAGGACAAAAAAATTACTCTGATTTGACATGGCATACCAGTTCGGTTTTGGGGAGCAAAAAAGGCGCCGCCCAAAAGTTCAGAACGACACCTTGAATTCACCTAATCATTTTCTATCACTTTGGAAAACCGCCACGCCATACCCGGGCAATCTATGATCCCCCGGTGGGAGTGTTTTCTGGCCTAACAAGTCCGTGCTTGTTTGTTGTAATTGGTAAGTTGCCTCTGCCTGAGTAAAATTCATAACGAAAGTAAATAGCTTATCCCCACTCTGCCGTTGTTGAACTGACACGCCCTGATCAGCTTTCACCAAGTGTTCAGTATCAATACCGACTTCAGCGAGCACTCGATCGTAGAATGCCGTTAAGAAATCGGCACCGCCGCGGGCTGCTTGAAAATAACTTGTCCCTTGACCAAATTTATTCCGGGTAACGGCCGGTGTATCTGCATAAAAGTCCTTAGTATATTGGACTAGTGTCGTGGCCCCCTGATCCTTGACTACTGCGCAGTAATCCTTGAATACAAACAACTGATCATTGAGTACCGTGCCATTTTTCTGTTTGGGGTATAGCGTATCCGTCTCCAATACTTTCAATCCATAAATGTCCTGCAATGGTTTTGGCCAGCCGCCTAAATAGGCCAACGTTCGCTTATCCACAATCCCCGACAGATAGGTGCCGACAACAGTACCGCCGCCCTGAACATACGCCTTCAGCTTAGTCATCCACGCCTCAGACATCATATAATGCATGGGGTCAATAACCATCTGGTATGCGTTCAAATCCGCGTCCGTGGTCACTACGTCCACCGGGATGTTGCGCATCCAGAAATACGCATAGTGGTCCTGAAGAGTTTGCCAATACCGTTTAGTCGATTGGGCGAAATCTTTGGCGTCGTCCAATGCCCAATTACTTTCCTGATTGTACACAATTGCAATCCGTCCAGGAACCTTACTGGCATGCACTACAGGCTGCAGCTGCTGTAAGTCCGCCCCAACCTTCGTTACCGCTTGAAACACCCGGTTCTGGTCGCTGCCATCATGCCCAATCACTGCGCCATGGAACTGCTCCGACGCTCCCCGGGACTGGCGCAACTGGAAATAGAGCACACTGTCAGCTCCCTCGCTCACCAATTGCAACGACGATAGCTCATGCATTCCTGGCCGTTTGGCCCGATTAAACGGATGCCAATTAACTTGGCTTGGTGTCGACTCCATAATCAAGAAGGGCTGATTTTTCAGATGATAGTAGTAATTGTTGATCATGGATACCTTCATCGCCATGACCGCATCACTCTCTTGGTCGTTGTGCCATTGCGGATAGCAATCCCAACTCACTACGTCGACTTGCTTGGCAAATTTTTGATAATCCAAACCATGAAAGGGCAGCATATCTGCTGTATCTGCCATGAAATTTGTCGTAATTGGTACATCGGGTGTAATTGCCCGTAGCGGGCCAATCTCATTTTGGTAAAAGGCCATCGTCTGATCACTCACGAACCGCCGCCAGTCGAGATTCAACCCATTTAAGGTACTATCCGAAGTAGGTGACGGCGGAATAATTTCATTCCACGTGTCGTACGTATGGCTCCAAAACGCGGTGTTCCAAGCGGTATTCAACTTGCCCAACGTGCCATAGCGGGCCTTCAGCCAATCTTGAAATGCAGCACGGCACAAGGCACAGTGACACTCGCCGCCGTATTCATTCGAGACATGCCAAAGCAGTAAGCCCTGCCGCTGACCATAACGCTCAGCCAGCAGTCGGTTAATTTGCGCCACCTTTGCCCGGTAAATCGGCGAGGTGAAACAGTGATTATGCCGCTCACCGAATTCAAGATGGTGCCCGTACTCATCAGTCCGTAACACTTCTGGATATTTCTTAGCCATCCAGGCCGGCCTTGCACCGCTGGGGGTAGCCAGGATAACGTGACCGCCGATGGCCTCAATCCGATCAAAGACCTGATCCAACCATTCAAAGTGGTAGTCGCCTTCTTGGGGTTCCAGTGCCGCCCAAGAAAACATCCCAACCGTCACAGTGTTAATGTGGGCCTCCTGCATGAGTGCAATATCCCTTTCCAGAATTTCTGGCATTGCTTGCCATTGCTCTGGGTTATAGTCGCCCCCATGAAGAAAGCCATCGATAGAAAGCACCCGTTCTGTCACCCTTTTGTTCCTCCTTGTGTTAAGCCTGTTACGAAGTTCTTTTGTAACAGTACAAAGACTACTGCGATGGGAATGCTGATCAGAATTGCACCCGCCGCGAACGTCGTATAGCTGGCCCCCATTTTGTCAGAAATCAAATTATACAAGCCAATCGGCAGCGTATAAGATTTCGGTTCCCGCAAAACAACGGAAGATATTGCAAAGTCCCCTAATGGTCCCGTGAAGCCGTTCATCGCCACAACGGCCAGCATCGGCTTAGCCAAGGGCATCAGAATCTGCCAGAAGATTCGGGAGTTGCTGGCACCGTCGATTTTGGCACTTTCATCCAAGTCCTTGGGAATAGAGTCGAAGTAGCCTTTCATCAAGTACGTATTCATGGGAATCATACCGCCAGTGTAAATGAGGATCAACAGAATGTGGCTGTTGACCAAATGCAGCATCTGGGCTAAAACAAAGATCGCGATCAAGGCAGAAAACTGCGGAATCATTTGCAGCAGTAAGAACATCACCAAACCGTTTTTTCTGCCGTGAAAATCAAAGCGGGAAAAGGCATAGGCCGTAATTGAAACAAGAAACACTGATAGAACCATCGTAATCAAGCTAATCTTCAGTGAATTGAGAAACCATTGAAAGTAGTAGAAGGTCGCACTTGTCTTCGACAACTCGACATAATGGCTGAGCGTCGGGTTCTTTGGAATCAGTGATGTACTGACCAATGAGTTGCCCGGATTAAAGCTTGCCCCAATTGTCCAAGCCAAGGGATACAGAATGATTAGGGACACAAGAATCAAGATGGCGTAGGTCACCGTCAGACGAATGATGCGACCTTTGGCAATACTTTTCTTCATGACGTTAACCCTCCTTGAATGAATTCGTGCGTTTAAATTGCCAGAGTGCAATACCAATTACCACAACAGACAACATAATGGTTAATGCCGCTGCCAGTGCATACTGGCTGGACCGCATCGTCAACTTATAAATCCACGACACCAGAATATCCGTCCCACCGGCCGTTGATCCAGGAACTGCCGGGCCTCCGGCGTTGAATAGATAGATGATGTTGAAATTATTGAAGTTGAACGTGTATTGGGTAATGATGATCGGTGCCATTTGGCTGAGGATAAACGGCAGAGTAATGCTGCGAAACTTCTGGAACGCCGTCGCCCCATCTAAAATAGCGGCTTCGTACAAGTCTTCTGGAATTGATTGCAGAATACCCGTGGTCACTACAAAAATGTACGGGAAGCCTAACCAGCTTTGTGTGAAGAGCAGCGCCACCTTGGTCCAATTAGCATTCGTCAGCCAGGGAATGCTGTGAATTCCCAGGGATGCCAGCAGGCTGTTGTTGATGGCTCCAAAACTGTCATTAAACAGTCCGGCAAACACCAAGATGGTCACAAACCCCGGTACGGCCCACGGCAGAATCAAAATCGTACGCCATAGTTTCTTGAAGCGCAGATCCTTTTGGTGAACCAGCACGGCCATTAAAATCCCGATGGTAACGGAAAGTGTGGAGGCCACCACCGTCCAGATCACCGTCCAACCGAGGACATCGATGAATGTGGACCGCCAAATATCGACGGTAAAAATCTTCTTAAAAGTTTCCAATCCGACCCAGCTGGCCAGATGTGCCGGAGCGGTATGGTACAAATCATAATTCGTAAAAGCGAGCGCGAAGCTGAATAAAATCGGAAAAACAACAGTGAACAAAAGCAGAAGAATACCTGGACTGATAATCACGTAGGGATAATCCCGATGAATTAAATTGGAAAAACTCTCCCGAAAGCTTGGTACCGCAGCCCCTTGATCACGCTCTTTGCCGATTTGGTGGGCATCGCGAATATTCACCCCGTAGAAGAACAAACCGATTGCGGCGACAATGACAGCGACCAAGCCCTCAGCGAGTAAGAAAACCGAATTATCCCGGGGCACTTCAACCCCTAAGGTGATTAATCCCCAAAAGCCCATATTGAACAGGTCAGCAAAGCCAACCACGTAAAGACCTGTAACCACGAGGAAGAAAATGCCCTTAATGATCTGTCGATTATACAGTTGCCCGACGCCCGGAATGATTGATAGCAGTGCCGCCGTTCGGGCGTGACGGGTCTTAGGTGGTGCAGAAACAGTTTGCACGGTCATTCACTCCTCACTTTATTTCTTAGCTGCTTTGATCGCCGACTTAATGGTGCTGACTGCTTGAGTCATTGCCTGTTGAGCATTTTGTTTGCCGTTAGCCACAACTTGCAGCGCAGAGTTGGTCGGATCCCAAACTTGGTTCGTTTCAGTAATATTAGGTGTCGGTTTGGCATACTTGGATTGTTCAGCAACGGCGGTCGCCTTTTCATTTTTCGTCACTGCCGTACTGTCAACAACAGCTTTGACCGCCGGAATTTCCTGAGTAATCTCATAGCGAGTTTTACTGTTCTTTTCGTTCGCCAAGAATTTAACCAATTTTTCAGCCATGGCTGCGTTCTTGGAATAGGCGCTAACTGAGTATGATTTCACACCGATAAAGGAGGACATGTGCTTGCCATTCGCCAGCATCGGTAACTGTACGACACCATAATTTACCTTGGCCTTCGTGTAGGGCTCGAAGTTCCAGGGACCGGAAATCACAGCGGCTGCCTTGCCTTCAGTAAATAGAGAGTCCAAAGTATCGGTGCCCTTATCCCCGATAATTCCTTTAGGGAATAGCCCTTCTTTGTAGAACTTGCCCATGTAATCAACGGCTTTGATGGCCCCGGCATTCGCCAAGCCAATATCAGTGGGCTTATAATTACCTTTGCTATCCTGCCCAAAAACGTAACCACCGTAGGGTTGAATAACACTGATGGCATAGTACAGCTGATCCCACAAGGCGAGCAGCCCATAATTACCGTTCTTAGTCATCTTCTTGGACAGGGCGTACCATTCATCCATTGTCTTGGGCAAATCAGCTGGCTTAACCAGGTCTTTATTGTAGAAAAGGATTGTACTTTCTACTGCGTAGGGCAACCCGTACGTCTTACCTTTCAAAGTGAGGGTGTTGATTGCTGAGGGCGTGAAGGAACTCTTCAACGAACTTGAGACACTCAATGGCTTAAGCAGGCCCTCAGTCACACCAGTCCCAATTTGATCTCCTGGAACCGCCAGAACATCTGGCCCAGTACCAGCCGGCCCGTCCAATCGCAAGTCTTCCAGTTGATTGGCATAGGTTTTCTCAACTACTTTGATCTTGATATTGTTGGCCTTTTCGAACGCTTTGAATGCCGCCGTGTTGCCCTTGGCCTTATTCTTATCCTGCCATACAACGAGCTGCTTAGTTTTCCCTGTATCTTGACTACTGCCTGCAGAGTTAGACCCTTGGGGGCCGCATCCAGCTAATAACAGTACCGCCGCAGCTGCAGTGGTCGCTAATGCAGCAAATTTGAATCCTTTCATCACTGATCACTCCTCATCTGAATTCGCTTACAGGTTTGATAATAGCCCACTTTTGCAGAATAGTAAACACCGTTAGTGCTATATATCACCCATATGTTGGAATTGTGTTACGGATGTGGTAATATAGTTTAGTAAATTGTGTTACTTAAAATAAACTTTAAACAAAGCTGGTGTGTATACATGGCGACAATTAAGCAGATTGCCCAAGCGGCGGGATTCTCTCCCACCACCGTTTCCCGAATTTTGAACAACGACAACTCATTATCCGTTACTCAAGAAACCCGCGAAAAAGTTTTGCAAGCAGCCAACTCGCTAGGTTACGGCCGCGACCAGATTCCCCGGGTGCCCTATCGCGTGGCAGTCTTTTTTTGGATCACAGCGCAAGAAGAACTCGACGATGTGTACTTCAATACCTTGAAACGATCGCTGCAGTTCTACGGAAAAACGTATGGTTTATCCTTGGAGTTTTTTGAAAAAGGGCAGTTAGATGCTGCCCAAGTTGCCGACTTTGATGGCTTTATCGCAGTTGGCGCATTTAATCAGACTGAGCGGGCCATCTTGGAACAAATTTCTAATAATGGTGTCTTCATTGATTCGAACCCCCGCATCGGCCACTTTAATTCTGTTCAGCCGGACTTTGAACAAATCATTTCTGAAGCGCTGGCGCTCTGTCAAACCGCTGGAATGACAAAAGTCGGTTTCATCGGCGGACAATATTTGAATCCAGATACTAATCAATTTGAGCCCGACAGTCGGGAAAACATCTTTCGCAACTATGCCTCACGGGCTGGCCTGCTGGATGAAAAACTGATCCATGCTCACGATAGTTTTTCGGTGACCACCGGACAGGTGCTGGGTAAACAAATTGCCGAAAATACATCGGCTTGTCCCTTGCCCAATGCCTTCATTGTCGCCGCCGATCCCATTGCTGTGGGTGTTTTACAGGCTTTCTCTGCCGCAGGTATTCTCGTGCCGCGGGATACAAGTCTCTTGAGCATCAATAATATTCAAATGGCTAAATACACCTCACCGCCCCTGAGTACATTTGCGATCAATCAAGACGAACTTTGTCGGGCGGCTTTGGCCCGACTCATTGACATCATGGAAAATCCCGAAAAACAAATTTATCAGCGCACCTTGGTGAGTGCCTACTTGGTTGCTCGCGGCAGTTTTGTTATTAATCAAGCAAACTAAAACATGGTCTGATTTCCTTGCCGTTGAGCAGGAAATCAGACCATGTTTTAGTCTATCTGTTGATTACGTTTGTCACGCAATAAAATCAATTAAAGCTTTTGTTTGATCCGGTATGCCGCACCAATCAATCCGGCATCATTCCGTAATTTTGCTGTTTCGATGTGGCCCAGTGCAGTATCTCGAATGCGATTAAGGCTTTCGTGCCGCGTGATATATTCATCGACTGTATCCTGCAGCGTGTGCATAAATCCGTCGTTGGCACTAATTCCCCCGCCAATTAAAATTTTTTCTGGATCAAAGTTAGCAAATAAATTAATAATCATAATACTAACATCGCGCAGAAAATCAGACACTGCAATTCCAGCAATTGGATCACCATCGGCGGCAAGTTTGAGAATAATTTGAGCATCCTCCACCTTTTCCGTATTTGGAAATGCCTGGATAACACTCTTGTTGAATCGATCAACAAGTCCTGTAACGACCGATGCATGCCAATTTAAGGAAAAATGCTCCAATTCACAGGTTGGATCAATGTCATGTATAATGTTCCACCCAAATTCTCCAGCCATGCCATGTGCGCCACGGTAGACTTTTCCATCAATGACGATACCACCGCCTACACCAGTTCCCAAAACAACCGTTAGGTACGTTCCTACACCTTGCGCAGCCCCCAACCAGTGTTCGGCAATTGCAGCAGCATTGGCATCATTTTCTACTGCAACTGGCAATCCCGTTTCACGTTCCAGTGTTTGTGCCAATGGATAATCGTTCAAGGATTTGATGGCCCCACCCGTAATCATGTATCCATCATCCCTGACAATTCCAGGTACGGATATTCCAACTCCTGAAATCGTTTCTTTTGTTTTTGCCTTGTTAATAATCCCAATCATCTGGCTGAGTAACTCATCAGCACTATCAATAGTTTCAAATGCTTGCTTGTTGGAAATGTTTCCCTGATCGTCCACTAAGGCATGTTTGACCGTTGTTCCGCCAACATCGAAGCTAACGTATCTTTGCATTGTACCCTCCCCATTCTTCGCCGGCTTCGTAACTGTAATTCCGCTAGCGTTCTATTTTTTTCGTGGTAAAGATGTTGACTCGCGAATAATCAACTTACCTTCTAATCTTTCTTCCTTACCGCCATCACCACCATTGAGCATGTTGATCAGCAGTCGAACGGCCATTATGCCTTGACGTGCAATTGGATTACGCACAGTTGTAATTGGTGGCCTGAAATATTGAGCGACGTCAATATCATCAAAACCAATAACACTAAAATCATTGGGTACTTGGTAGCCCGCATTCTGAATAGCTTTGATGGTCCCAATCGCTCCTAAATCGTTACTGGCTAAAAATGCGGTAACTAGATTCTCTGTCTTATTCAGATACGACTTTACAGCATTATAGGACGCTTCTTCCTCAAACATTCCTTGAAGAATAGGCATCGTATTGGGGTCCAAGCCTGCGTCCTCAACAGCCTTCTGAAATCCGGCCTTCCGCATGTTGCTGTCGTAATTATTATCCAGACCGGCAACGTAGCAGATCCTTTGATGACCCAAATTCAGTAAATATTTTCCTGCTTCATAACCCTCTTTAAACGAATCAAAGGTAATGCTGCACATTTTTTCAGCTGAATCAACTCGATCAAGCAAAACCGTAGGAATCGAATGCTCCTTAATTTGCCCAATATCATGGTCATCAATCGTATGCTCAAAAATGATTGTGCCATCCACAATCCCACCCAGTACTGAGTCCATCAGCGCTTGATGATCATGTGTAATAACGACGTGCATGCCATAACCCAGACGAGCGACTTCGTGAGAGATTGCCTCGACCAACGTATAGAAATAGGGGCCGCTAACGCTGTCTGTAAATAAGCCGAGCATTTTAGTCGTACCCGACCGCAATTGCCGGCCCATCAAATTAGGGGCGTAGTTCAGATCCTTAGCCGCTTGAATGACTCGTGCTTTTGTCTCAGGCTTAACAACGTTTACATTATTTAGCGCTTTAGAGACTGTCGCAATCGAGACGTTGGCTCGCCGAGCTACATCTTTAATCGTATTCCTTTTGGCCACGTCACTCACCCATTTCGAATTCTCGTATTTTCGTTGCTCGTCTCATTATAGCAGTGCACCTAACGCCGTCCACTATACAATTTAGATCGATGAAGACCATGGGGTTTTGGGCAAAGAAGAAGAGAGACCAATTCATCACGAACCGATCTCTCTCGTATTGACTTACCTTTCACCATGAGCACGGTAAGTTAGCAAGCATCTAAACGCTCTGTCTAGTGATCAGAGATCATCTTTAACCATTAATTGTTGGAATCCTCTGGCCTTGCCTCCAAAGTCTTTAATTCCCTACTGCTTTTCCAAACCCTAAATCCAGGAATCGTGTTAACGGCTTCTTTACCAGCCGCAGGTATATTGCCAAGGCCGCAGCCAAGATAATGACAATCAGGAAGTCTCCTAAATATTTAACTGTTAACCAAGCCAAGAACGTAATTCCGAGCGGATATAGGACGGTACGCATGAATGTAAGTACCGTGAAGAAGAAGCTGGAACGGAGCAATGCATATGCATGCTTTGTCCGAAACTGACTCTGCAACAGGTATACATTCAGATTGAAACACACCAGAAAGCTGGTGAAGATAATGCGCAGAAACCAGAAGAACCCACTTTGGCTCCCACCACTCAGATAGAGTGAAATGGTAAACACAATCGACATTAGCGAAAATCCCAAAGGCAATAAAGTCTTAAAGAAGTTTTGCCGAAAGGCTCTGACGAATCCACGGATAAACCCTCGGGGCTGGTCTTCACGCAACACTGCAAAGAATGCACTGAGTGAAGCACCAATGGTCACCACGGGTATACTGAAGAGCACTAACAGGGCATTCAGTACGAGCAATCGATAAATCGATTCCAGCCCGTGATAGAACTTACTGTCAATCCGGATCATCGTCATTACCTCCTACGTTAATTACTTCAGTTTCTTAATATTCTTTGCAACTTGCTCGTTACGTGTTTTCACAATTTCGTCCCAGTTGTTATTCTTCCGACGAGCCAGGAAGTCTTTCCAGATCTTGTCAGCTTCACTCTTGGAACCAGCCTTGATGACCTTAACCAAGGTCTGCACTCGATCTGTGTTGATAGCAGTTAAATTACGTGCGAGTGCCGTCCCAGGTGTTGGATCAATATTCTCCACTTCAAATCGGGGTGCTACCTTATTACTCGCCCATTCAACCATTTGGGAAATAGTTGTAGCTGGCTTCTCACCCATTGAAATGGCGTAAGGATCATCGGCTACTTCCCAGTAACTGCCCATTCCTTGTTTCTTATCATAGGTTGCTGCGTCCTTGTTCCGTAGTGCTTCCACGTCTGGGGTAAGTACTGCCTGGCCATCCTTCATGGTGTACGTCTTATCCTTAACACCAAAGGTAGTTACCATCGTGCCATACTTGGAAGCCATATAAGTCAACAATTCCATTGCCTTTTGTGGTTCCTTGGTGTTTTTGGTGATAAATGTGTTGGTCCATCCTGAAATAGATCCACCTGTGAATTGCGGTTCTTGTCCTTTGGAGTTTTTCGGACCATCAACGGCAATGTACGTCTGCTTGGGATTGCGCCGGTTGTTGTCGGCCATGAATTCGTTCAATCCCTTAGTGTTGGAATGGAGATAGGCGAAGTACGTACCTTGCGTCATCTTTTCCTTCATTGTATTGTCATTGTCCGCAAATTGCGCGTTGGTAATTAATCCTTCTGAGTATGCTTGACGGAATGTATCCAACCATGTGAGGTATTCAGGATCGGCATCCCGATCATACCACTTGCCATCCTTAGTAACTGGAATGCGCAGGAAGTCTTGTAATGTACCGCCAAGTGCTCCGTCTCCACCATTTTGAATATCTAGAGCAGTAGAAGCAAACGGAACCAAAGCAGTGCCATTATCAGTCTTAGGTACAGCCTTTTTTGCTTCCTGCAGTGCCTTCAAGAAGCCTTCAGGAGTGCTCATATTGGGTTTGCCAATTTTTTCATAGATATCCTTACGGACAATGAATACTTGGTCAGCCACGACGTTCCCAGCCTTATAATCATCCTCATTTGTCGAGAAACTCGGATAAGTGTAAAGGTTACCATCCGGCTGCGTATACCACTTCACAGTTTGCGGTTTCGCTGCTGTCGCAAGGAAGTATGGATCATACTTTTTGGACAAAGTATTCAATGGTAACGCAAATTTCTTTGCATTCTGTGCCACGGCCAGCTGACGATCAAAAGTCACAAGATCGGGCAGCTTGCCGGAAGCCATCATCGTGTTTAGTTTGTCATCGTTGCCGGCAACAAACTTCACGTCAATGTTCATATCCTTCTTGATTTGCGCAGAAACGGTGTCTTTTCCCCAACCGGCACGTTTGTACCAGTCAAAGTTGACATACCAAGTAAGGGACGCAGAATGTTTAGTGTCTTTCTGCCAGCTTGGCACCTTTTTATTCGGTGTAAACCGTGCCTTGGGAAGACTATCCGCATTGCTTGAACTATTACTATTACCACAAGCAGTCAGCGTCATAGCACAAACCAACCCGGCTGCTAACGCAACTAATACCTTCTTCATCTTCATGTTTGTCATTCTCCTTAGTTTGAGTGTTTACTTTTTGACAGCCCCAAGCGTCAATCCACTAACAAAGTACTTTTGTAAGAACGGGTAAACTGCAACGACCGGAATCGTCGTGATAACCATTGTTGCCAGCTGCATAGATTGCGATGTGGTCTGGCGTACCACCGCTGTCCCTGTAGCAACAGTTGGCGATAAGTTTTCAGACACGATCTTGTAAAGAAGCTGCTGCAGTGGGAACAAGTTTTCATTATTAACGTAGATATTCGCAGTCATATAATCATTCCACTGATACACGCCATGGTACAGCGCAATAGTTGCAATAACTGGCAATGACAGTGGAATGATAATTTTGGCAAATACAGTGAATGGCGTTGCACCGTCAATTTCGGCCGATTCTTCTAACGAGCGTGGAATTCCACGGAAGAAGTTCATCATGATAATGACATCATAGAAGCTGAATAATACTGGTAGGATATATACCCAGAAGTTGTTCAGCAAACCATACGACTTGAACACCAAGAATGTCGGAATCATCCCACCATTGACGAACATGGTCAAAATACCCATGATTTCAAACCATTTACGGCCAATCAGATCCTCCCGAGTCAAAGCATATGCAGTGATTGCGGTTACAAATGTATGCAACACAATTCCCACAATCGTCTTCGACACCGAAACAATAAACGCAAGATAAATCGCGTGGTTCTCCAGAACAGTAGAGTAGCTTTCAAAAGTAAACTTCCTTGGCCACAGGAAGATTCCACCCTTGAGTGCATCCAATGGATCATTGAATGACAGCGCAACAATATTGATTAACGGGAACGCAATGATAATGGTGAAGAAGACCATGAAGACTAAATTCACAAAGTTAAAGATCTTCTCTTCTTTAGTTTTTCGCATGTTGCACCTCCTTTAGAACACACTCTTATCAGAAATCTTTCTAGTACCCCATCTGCTCAAAACAATCAGGATTAAGGATACGACTGATACAAAGATCCCGACCGCTGTAGCATATGAGAAGTTGCCCTGTTTAATACCCATTTTGAACACGTAAGAATTCAGCACTTCGCTTGACGCGTAGTTCAGAGAGTTCTGTAATACCAACGTTTGATCCAAGTTGGATCCCAACAACCCACCGATGGAGAGTATCAAGTTCAATGCAATCATCTGACGAATTCCGGGAATTGTAATGTGAATGATTTGTTGCCACTTGGTCGCGCCATCAATCTTGGCTGCTTCATACAGCGACGGATCAATAGCGGTCATAGAAGCAAGGTACAGAATTGTTCCCCATCCAACTTCTTTCCAGAAATCAGACAATACGGCAATTGCCCAGTATTTATTTGGATCTGCCATAAACTCGATGGGTTTACTGATCACCTTGAGATCCATTAACAGGCTGTTCAGAAAACCAGTGTCTGATAACCACATGATAACCATTCCACCGAGAATTACCCATGATAGAAAGTGCGGCAGATACGAAATTGTCTGAACAAATTTTTTGAAATGTACGTTAGCTACTTCGTTGATCAGGACAGCCAGCATAATGGCTCCCGGAAAACCAATCAGCATTTTGAAAAACGCAATTCCAAACGTGTTCTTCATAACTGTCCAGAACAATGGATCTTTGAAGAACTCTTGGAAATATTCAAACCCTACCCACGGTGCTCCACCAATGGTATCTAACACCGTGTAGTTTTTGAATGCGATGATCAGGCCATACATTGGGATGAAATTGAATAAAATCATCAAAATGACTGATGGCCAAATCATAGCTTGATAGAACGCTTGATCTTTGAACCGACGGAAGAAGCTTGGCTTCTTGTTTTTGTGTGTAGTCGATGAGTCTTCCAAAATAACTCACCCCCTTAAATAATGGTTGTTGCCAAGGTTCATAACACTTACTGATAAGCAAGCGTCAACTCTTGATATTCTTCAGCGTTTTCCCCAATTCGAACGATGAAATCACCTTTGTCTGCAAAGCGTTCCAAGTTTGAATGAACATAAGCCAGATCGTCAACTGAAATAGTAAGTGTTACTTGATCAGTTTGATTTGGCTCCAAAACAACCTTGACCCATGACTTCAGCTCAGAGACCGGACGGACAACTGAAGTAATGGTAGAGCCTACGTAACATTGAACCAAAGTCGATGATCGGTAATCAGAATCGTTAGTTACCGCGACAGTAATCTGGATTGGCTGATCATCAGTCAAAACCGGCTGATTAACCTGCAGCTTACCGTACTCAATATGTCCATAAGATAAGCCGTAACCGAACGGATACAATGGTGAGTTCTGACAATCAACATACCGTGAAGTAAATTTTGTTGGATGCTGATCATCAGCCGGCGATCCATTACGTGGTTCATTGTAGTAAATTGGCACTTGGCCCGTCGTACGTGGAAATGTCATCGGTAAATGACCCTCTGGAACAGCTTTGCCACTGATCAAGTTGGCCAAGGCATTCCCACCTTCTGTGCCAGGAAACCATGCATAAAGCAACCCGTCTAAATAGGGAACGACATTCGTCAACGCAAGCGGCCGTCCGGCAAAAATGACGCCGATAATCGGTTTGCCAGTGTGCTGTAACCGCCTAATCAATGCCACCTGATCCTCCGGCAATTCAATACGAGTCTTGCATGCTGATTCTCCTGAGTCGTCCTCTCGTTCTCCGAGCCCAACGATTATGACATCAAAATTGGCATAATCCGCAGGATCGCTTGAAATTGGATCAGGTATCAAACTAACATTCTCAAACTGGTTTTTTAATCCCGCATACAGTGAGACTGCGTCATCATGCTTCCCATATGAACTCCAAGCGCCTAGTATCCTCTGTGACGCAGCCAATGGCCCAGTCACTGCAATGTGCGATTTTACTGAAATTGGTAAAACGTTTTTATCTTTTAGTAAAACAACACTTTTCTCTGCTGCGACTCTCGCATATCGGCGTGATTCAGAACTAGGTGCCGGGGGCAGTGTTTCGTGTGCATCAATAAATCGATACGGGTTTTCAAACAGGCCTAAATCATTTTTCAGATTCAACATCCGTAACACTGCTCGGTCCACATCTTCTACAGCAACTTTCTTAGCCGCAACAGCATCAGACAAACCACGGACAAACGCTCCAGCCATCATGTCCATATCCAATCCAGCGTTTAGAGCCAGCTCTGATGCACGTTCCTGGCTGTCGGCAATATGCATCGTGAGGAGTTTTCCAACTGAACCCCAGTCAGAAATGGCCACGCCGTCAAATTTCAAATACTCGCGCAATACCTTCTTCAAGAGATATTCGCTTGCGGTAGCAGGCAGTCCCTCAAATAAGGTAAATGCTGGCATAATCAGCTTGGCCCCAGCCTCTATGGCTGCCTGAAACGCAGGCAGATAGTCTTGATACAATGATAGCCGTGAAAAATCAACATTATTGTAATCTCTCCCGGCCAGTACCGCACCATAACCGGCATAATGCTTAACACAAGCAGCGATACGCGTTGGATCTTTAACTAGCTCTCCGGGTGCGCCCTGGTAGCCACGAACCATCGCCGCTGCCATCTGCGCGTTAAGGACTGGATCCTCACCGGTGCCTTCCATGACACGGCCCCAACGCGCATCACGGCATAAATCAGCCATGGGCGAAAACGTCACCTGAATTCCCTCTCGAGCTGATTCAGTACCGGCAACATGAGACACTTCTTCAACAAGTTGGGGGTCAAACGTCGCCCCTAACCCTAACGGAATAGGAAACGTTGTCCGATATCCATGGATAATATCGCGCATAAAAACTAATGGTATCTTCAAACGATCCTTTTTCAAGTGCTCGCGTTGCATCGCAATAACTTCATTCCGATCGGTCGCGTTCAGCACTGATCCAAGGCTGTCCAGATATACTTGGTCAACAGCAAAATCGCCCATGATACCTGTCAGCTCACCATCTTCACGCCCCAAATACTGTGGTGTGAACTGCGTCAGCTGACCGATTTTCTCTTTCAACGACATCTTGTCGACTAGGCTCTGGAGCTCCCTCTTCTCCAAACAATCTCCCCCTTGCAGCAAAATGTAAAAACGTTTTGATTTTCCTTCAAAATCTAAGCCTGCCCAATTTATCGGCAAGCAGCAGAATCCGAAACGTTGTATTGAAACGCTTACAAAGGACATGTTAGCATAGTGGAGAAACAGTTGCAACAAAAAAGTATACGTTTTCACTGATATATTTGTTTCTCTTAAAAAGGATTTCTTTGTTCTCCCCGACCACAAAAAGACCTCATCCTTCAAATTAGGAGGGACGAGGTCTTATATTAATACCGTCCTTAGTGCGTGTGTGCAGCAGTCTCCTCGGCGTCGTGACCTGTACTGCGAGTTTTTCCTCGATTCTCTTTGATTGCAGATACTAACTGTTTATTCCCGGCCTGCTGGGTCAGCGATCCATTAATCAGCTCTGCAAAATCGATTCCTGTCGCTTCTTTAACCATCGCAAACGTCTTGGTTAGCCCCGTCACGCCCGCATTACCAATGCTGTCATCCCCGGCACCGCTGAATTGGACGATCTTATCGACATTCGCATACGGTGCCGTGAGCGCGGTGGCAATCTCTGGCAGCTTATCAATGATCATTTGCAGCTTACCAGCTTCGTTCATCTTGGGCAGCGCCTCAGCCTGCTTCTCCGTACTCTCGGCTTGGGCCAACCCGACCTGCCGAATCCGCTCAGCCTCAGCCTTCCCGAGCTTCGCAGTCCGTTCGGCATCGGCGTCCGCCTGCAGCTTGATCTGTTCCGCTTAGGCTTCGGCCTGAGCAATTTGTCGGGCCTTCTCCGCCTCAGCGGACTGCTTCGCCACATACAGATCCGCGTCCGCCTTGGTGTTACTCTCGGCCTCGTATTGTTTCCGCTTCAGATCGGCTTCTTTGGCTTGGATGGCAATGTTCTGCTCCTGCTCGGCAATGTCTTTACCCTTTTGCGCCAGCATTGCGGCTTTTTCCGCATCGGCCTTGGCGACTTCCTGTTGTTTCTGGTAGTCGGCCATCTTCAAGGACTTTTCCTTCTGGGCGTCCGCAATCTCGGTCTCCCGCTCCAGTTCGGCCTTCGTGGCTTCCTGCTCAGCACTGGCTTTCTTGATCCGCACTTCCCGATCGGCATTGGCCTCGGCGATCTGGGCTTCCTGCCGGACTGTTGCAATCTGAGGTTTGCCTAAGCTCTCAATGTAGCCATTAGAATCCTTGATTTCCTGCAAGGTAAACGAAATGATCTGGAAACCCATATTTTCAATATAATCGGACACTTGACCCTGGACTTCCTGTGAGAACTTCTCCCGGTTGCCCAGAATTTCCTCCACCGTCATCCGGCCAATGATGTCCCGGGTACCGCCTTCCAGGACGGCGGTCAGTTCACTGATGATTTCCTGTTTCTCTTTGCCCAGGAATTGCTCCGCCGCAGTGGCGATCTCTTTCAGCGAGTTGCCCACCTTAACGTTCACGGCCCCCGTCACGGCGATGGGAACTTGTTGCTGGGAGTTGATTTCCGGCGTTTCGATCTGGATCTGCAAGGACGACATGCTCAATTCCTTTGCCGATTGCAGTACCGGGATCAGAAATGTCCCGCCGCCTTGGATGATCTTGATACGCTTCGACCCGTTGGGATCCTTGTACACGTTCTTGCTGCCGAGCAGTGCACCGGAAATAATCAGTGCTTTGTCCGGCGACGGCTTCCGGTAGCGGGAAACCACGATGAAGAGCAACAGGATAATAATGACGACGGCCCAAATGACGGGATTAGCAATGAATTCTTCAACCATGAGTAACTACGCCTCCTTGTTTTGCAGATCTGCTTTGATGACATACAACACACCATCTTTTTCTTCCACGATGACGACCAGCGTGCCCTTTTCCAGCCGCAAATTGGCCGCCCGTTCCTCTTCCCGGTATAATTTGGCGGACCGCAGATTCACCGTACCCCCGGGAATCAGCAGGCTCACTTGGCCCTTTTGGTCTCCCTCAATGGGCACAGTGACTCGACCAATCAGGTCGTCATCGGGATGGGTGGCCAGCGATTTCTCTCGATTGCTGGTCAGCCGGTTCACGATGATACCAAAGGGGATCAACAGGACGTTGATGAGTACGATCAGCACGAACAACACCGCCAGAATGGCCAACACTTGGACCCACCACGGCCAGGTCAAGAACATAGCTATGAGATTATTAATCGCTTCCACCTCCATTTGGCTTAATCATACTGGACGACAGGGGAGAATGCTAGAAAAATCATTCACAGGTTCCCAACTGCTTTTCTTACGTATAATAAGTGCTAACAGGCACTACTTATGAGAGGTGAAGAGTCATGTACAAACACGAAGTCGTCAGTGCCGATCCGGGCCTGCCGTTCAAAATTGTGATCCATCAGGGGCAAGAATCAGCCATTGTCCGCCACTGGCACCGGGCACTGGAGATTGACTACATTATTGCTGGCCGGGCAAAATACACCATCGCTGGCACTGAATTGGCAGCGGCACCCGGCGATGTCATTGTCATCAATACCAATGTCGTCCACGCCATCTTGACGGAACCGTTGCGGCCGGCCCGAGCAGTGACCCTGTTGCTGCCCTATGACTGGCTGCGTCAGCAAATTCCAGATTATGACCAGTGGCGATTTGCCGTACCCATTGGCAGTCAGCACCCAGGCCCGCCCTCTGCCTCTCTGAAGGCATTACAGGCCGCATTGCTCGATATCGATCAGACAGAAAACGGCGTGCACAATGCAACCATTCGCCGCCTGAACCATCTGCGCGATATTTACACCGTTTTGAGCCTCCTGATGACCCACTTTGCTGAGTCCGACAATTCAGCCAACACGCTGGCAACCGCGGCGAGTTTAGCACGGATGAGCAGCGTAATTACCTATCTCACAGAGCATGCTAACGAGCCCTTGACCTTGCCGGCAGTGGCCGATCAGGTACACTTGTCGGTCGGCTACTTGTCCCGAGATTTCAAAAAGCAGATTGGGGTGCCATTAATGACCTATTTGAGTCAGTTGCGGCTGCAAAATGCCTACGATTTGCTCACCAACTCCGATCTGCCCATTAGCACCATCGCCGATCAGACTGGCTTTCCCAACGAGAAATCATTCCGCCAGCGATTCACCAAAACATACGGGCAACGGCCAAGCGCCTACCGTCAAAATTTACGGAGGTCAAAAATTGACCGTTAAGTCGGCAGAATACGCCCACTGTTTAAAGCGGTTCCACAATATACTCATTCTTGTAAGCGATTAACGCAGCTGTGCTTCGCAAGTTAAGGAGTGATTATATTATGACCCGTTCAAAGCCATCATCCATTTGGTTCAAGGCGGCCCTGCTGTCCATCTCCATGATGCTGATGATTGCGCCAAACATTGCGGCCGCTTTGCCGCTAATGGCCAAAACGTTCTCTGACCAATCCGCCTCAGCCGTTGACACCCTGTCTACGATTCCGAACTTAGGCATCATTCTGGGGATTGTGTTGGGTAATGTGCTCGCCACCCAGCTTGGGGCCAAGCGTACCGTCTTGACCGGTTTGGCCGTGGCCCTACTATCCGGGCTGGTACCCGTCGTCAGCAACAGTTATTACGTGGTCCTCGCTGCCCGCCTCATTTTCGGCATTGCCGTGGGTACGTTCAATTCGTTGGCCATCAGCCTCATTTCTGACTACTATCGCGGCGATGAATTAGCCGCGATGATGGGTTACCAGAGTGCTATTTCGTCCCTGGGCAGTTCCCTGCTGTCCTTCGCTGTCGGCTATCTGCTCCTCTTTGGCTGGCATGCCACGTTCCTCATCTATGCTATTGCCCTGCCGATCATGATCCTGTTCGGTCTGGTGATGCCCAATGATCAGCCGGCACCAGCGGCGAAAGATACCGCCCAGACCCCGAAAACCAAGCAGCACATCAATGCCGCCGTGATCCTCATTTCGCTGCTCACGTTCTTCATCTATGTCTTCTTCATGGTGGTGACCATCAAGCTGGCCGGTCTGCTCACCGCAAACCATCTTGGTACCGCCAGTCAGGCGTCTGCTATTCTCGGCGGGTTTACCCTCGTAACCATGTTGATGGGCTTGCTGTTCGGCCGCATCTATAAACTGCTGCAAAATAAGATCCTGCCTCTCGGTTTCATCTTGATGGCCGTTGGCTTCTACTTAGTCAGCACAGTGAGCAGCCTCGCCATAGTAGCCGTTGGTACAGTAATCATCGGCATCGGCTTCGCCGTCAGTATTCCCTACATCTATACAATCATCAACGTGGCCGCACCAGCCAACTCTAAGAATCTGGCCAGTTCGGTCATGCTGATCATGACTAACGTCGGTGTCTTTCTCTCCCCGACCATCGTGAACGCGCTCGCCAGCTTGACCGGCAAGGACGAAGCCGCTGGCAGCATGGTTGTCGCCAGTATCGGTTTCCTGATTTTAGCCGTCATCGTCGCCGCCGTGGTCATCAGCCAAAAACGGACAAAGCCAACTGTCCAAGAAACAAACTAGAAAGAGGTCTTGATCATGTTAGAAATAGCAGCATCATTATTACCCACCGTCCCCGTTGTGAATACGAGTTATACGGCTAAATTAGTCCCCGGGCAGAAAACGGCCGGCATTCTCGACCCCCACGCCAAAACGGAAATCACCCCTAAGGAGGCTGGTCAGCCGGCCGACCCCTCGGGCATTCCCAACGTCCAAGCCGCCCGGGCCGCGATGGGCTGGCCCACCGCCCACTATACAGTCCGCCATCCGTTGACGATTGAAAACACCCAATTGCATGGCGTTGTCGTACGTACTTATGTCCAAAAAGAACTGGCCGCCGACACACTGCCCGCAATCCTGTTTATCCACGGCGGCGGCTTCTTCGGCGGCAGCCTGGACAACGTGGAGCAGCCTTGCCGCCTGCTGGCCGATGAAGGCCGCGTCCGCGTCATTTCCGTGGATTATGGCTTGGCCCCGGAGCATCCCTATCCCCAGGATGTCATTGATAACTATAACACCCTCACGGCCCTTCACCATCAGGCCGCCGCACTGCATATTGATGCCCACCGCATCACGATCATGGGCGATTCTGCCGGCGGCAATCTCACCTATGTCGTGAGTCTGTTGGATCGGCAATTAGGCACCAACTACATTGCTAGTGCCGTAGCCCTGTACCCCGTCACGTATCAGGGGCATCGGCCTGTTTTGCGCCAGCAATTCGACGATCCAGCCCACTGGCAGCCGGCGCAGGACCAAGACCTCATCACCAATTATATCCGCGGCTTTGCCCAGAGCAGCCCGTTGATCGATCAATGGTATGTCGGGGACGCTGATCCAGAAAGTTGGTATATTTCACCACTGAATGCGCCTTCTGAGCTGCTGGCTAAATTGCCGCGCACGCTGTTCGTGGTAGGCGAGTTTGATCCGCTCCGTTTCCAGGGTGAAGCATTCTACAACAAGGTGAAGGCAGCTGGCGGCGATATTCGTTATATCCGGTATAACGGGATGGTGCATGCGTTTATGGATAAGGTTGGCGATTATGTACAAGCTGAGGATAGTTTGCGGGAGGCGCTGAAATTTATCGATGAGGAGTAGGAAAAACATTTAAAATTACCATGATGCTAAAGGAATCCGCCGAGCTCAGTAATCATACGAGCAAAGCGGATTCCTTTTAATTTACGCCGCCAACCGAAATCAGTCCGGCGCTAACGCTGAAGTGCTGACTTTGACCGCTGCATCTTTCGCCAGCAACAATCCGCCAACAATTCCGGCATCATTGCCTAATGCGGCATGAACGATATAATGCGCCAAATTGGGGGTCGTGACATATCCGCCCAAGATCTTAGAAAACTCGCTGCGAATCAAGGGAAATAATTCTGACCGATTAGACACACCTCCACCAAAAATAATGATGTCTGGTGATAAAGACAGCGTCGTTATCATACATGCCTGGGCGAGATAATTAGCTTCAAGCCGCCAAGCAAATGAATCAGTGGGAATATTTGCCCCTTTTAACCCCCACCGGCTCTCCATCGCTGGCCCGGAAGCCATTCCCTCCAAGCAATCACGATGATACGGGCACACGCCGGCAAACTTATCCTCATTGGAACGGCGCACCAGAATATGGCCGGCTTCTAAATTCCCCCGGCCGTCATACAACGCCCCGTGATAGAGAAAGCCCATCCCGATGCCAGTCCCCACTGTATAATAGGCAACATTTTGGGCGCCGCGACCGGCCCCTAGTCGCTGTTCACCAACAGCGGCAATATTGACATCCGTAGTGAAAATGATTGGAATATCCTCGAAATGGCCTTTAAGTACACCAAGAAAATTGAACTCCTGCCACCCTGCTTTTGGTGTTGTTGTGATGTACCCGTAATGACTTGATTGGTTATCTAAATCAAGCGGGCCAAATGCGCCAACACCAATGGCTTCGATGTCGTACTGATCTAAAAAAGCAAAGACCCGCCTTAGCGTTTGTTGCGGATCCGTCGTCGCAATTCGAATCTTTTCCACGATATTAAGCTGGTGATCACTCACCGCACATACGAACTTAGTACCGCCTGCCTCAATTGCCGCATACATACAAAGACCTCCATTCAAAAATAAAGAGCCGCACAAAATGAAGTGCGGCTCAATCGTTGCTGATTCCTTATCCTAGAGTGAACCGTAATGTCACAATTTTATATGGCTTGAAGTTCACCAATACATTGCCATTTTCATCAGGCGTCAGCGCCTCCGCTTCCTGCTCGTTGAGATGAGCACGCTGTACCGCATCATACTTAAAGTGCGGTTTCAGCATCACGGTCCCCGTTGTACCGGTATAATCATGACACCGGACAATTAAATCGTTACCAGTTTCACTGATTTTAACAGCATCCAATGCAACAGGAGTTTCACTGTCCAATTCAAACAAGGGAGTTAATGAATCCTGATCAACGTCAGTCAGGAGGGCAACTGGGTCGTTCAGCTCCTCGCCAGCCTTTTCCACTTCACCGGTAATAAAGTCGCCTTCATGCGGCAGCAAACTGTAGGTGAATGTATGCTGGCCTTCATCAGCGGTCGTATCTGGATAATCGCCTGACTTGAGCAGCGTCAAAGACATTTGCTTGCCCTTGACCCGATAGCCATATTTACAATCATTCAATAATGCCACGCCGTAATCGCGCTCTGATAAATCCGCCCACTTGTGACCAACCGTTTCAAATTTGGCTTGATCCCAGCTCGTGTTATCATTCGTGGCGCGGGTGACGTTGCCATATTGAATATCATACCGGGCGCTGTCGGATACGATGTTTGTGTTGAATGCAGTGCGCAATAACACCTGTCGTTCATGCCAGTCAACGTCGGTAATGAAATCAATGCGCGGAGAGAATGCATACAACCGGATAACTTGCGTCATCGTTGATTGGCCGAAGGCGTAGTGGACTGCCAAATCCACAAACAGAGGATTATTCTCAACGACATCCACCGATTGCGCCTGTAACTGCTTCGCCTTTTCAGGATAATCAACATCAATATTCCAATTATCGTAGTCTAACGGCCGGTCCTCATACAGGGTCAGTACGTTGCCGCCCAACGTCGTATCCAGAACCTCCCGGTGATTGCGAATATCTGTAATTGAAGTCAGCAGTCCCGTGGCATCATAAGTGACTTGATAATACGAAGTGCGCACTGTGTTGTTGCTCACCACGGCTGTCTTCTGTTGCGGCGGCGTTTTCCCAGTTACGACGGCACTGCCCAGCGCGGGGATAGTTGCCAAAGCATACGCACCATTGGCCGTATTAACCGCGCCATCCCGGTCAGCATCAGATAACTTGATCAGCGTTTCAACATCCCATGGCAAAAAGTTGCGGGCAACGACTTGGCCGGCCTGCGACGTCGTCACTTGCTGATTGAGTTTAGCTTCTAAATCAGCCACCCCGGCAAACAACTGCTTGAATTCTTCCCGAGCATCATCATACACTTCATGAATTGCAGAACCCGGCAGGATATCATGGAATTGATTGCGCAGCAAGATGATCCATAAGTCCCGAATCTCTTGATGCGGATACGGGACGTCCTGCTCAACATAGGCCGTCGCATAACTCATTTCCAACCGACGCAGCGCATATTCTGCTGTTCGGTTCCACTTCTTGATGTTCGCCTGCGACGTATACGTTCCCCGATGATATTCGAGATACAATTCGCCGTCCCATTCAGCGACTGGTGCATCAGTGTGGTGCAGTTTATCCTGCAATCGGGCAAAGTAATCATCCACTCGACCATTCTTCACAGTGGGCATGCCAGGCAACTGATTAATAATATCGATATTCTTAATTTGTTCCCGAGTCGGGCCGCCACCACCATCGCCATATCCATAGCTCAGCAGCAAATCATCATTAATCTGCTTGTCAGCATACACATGATACGTCCCCAACACAGTCCGCGGTGTAATATCACCATTGTACGTATAGCGCCATTGCATCGGATCATTAAAGTCAGCGTCTGATTCTACCGTGGTGATGAAATGGGTCAATACCCGTGAGCCATCAATTCCTCGCCAGTAAAAGGTGTCATGGGGCATGCGATTCGTATCATTCCAACTGATTTTGGTCGTCATAAAGTTGGGGATACCAAACTCTTGCAGGATTTGCGGTAAGGCAGCTGAATAGCCGAATACATCAGGCAGCCACAGCACATGCTGTTTGGCATTCAGTTTGTCGTGGAAATACCCCATGCCGTATAGAAATTGCCGGGTCAGCGACTCTCCACTGGGCAGGTTGGTATCCGGTTCTAACCACGTAGCCCCATCAGCTTCCCAGCGGCCTTCTTTGATCCGTTGGAGAATTTGCTTGTACAAGTCGGGATAATCAGTTTCCAGGAATGCATAATCCTGCGGTGTGGACTGAAAGAACTGATAGTCCGGATATTCTTTCATCAACTCTAAAACCGTAGAAAATGACCGAGCAATCTTCTCCCGTGTATGGCGTAAACGCCAAAGCCACGCAACATCGATATGCGTATGGCCCACTGCAGTGATCGTATATTGCTTCTTTTGATTGGCATGCTCTTGGATGAAGCGCTGAATGTGCGTCAGTACTTCTTGGCAAGTTTCGCCGATTGTCGCACTTGTTTCCTGCGCCCAATCAAAAGTTCGAAAGGACTGACGCACCACGCTGATGTAATCATATTTCAAGGGCTCGTCGGCATCCATTTCACGGATCACACCGACCATATTCCACAGATAGTCATAACAATCCACCACGGTTTGATTAATGATGCCGGCCTGCAGCGCTCGCAATACATAGTGCTGAATAACCGGTGCACCGCCGCCCTCCAAACCAGTCCATAGTTTGATGGCCACATCCAACGTCTGGCCGCTAAAGGTATGGTCGAGATACATGTCTTCATGGTTGCTGTCTACTGCTTGGTGGGGTTCACCGTTTAGGAAAACCAAGCCTTCAAAACCGGAGTTGTTACCGCCGCCTGTGCGGCCTAAGTCCATGTGCATGACATAGTGCTGATTAGCAGAATACTGTGGTAATGCGAGTTTGAAACGTAACCAATAATATCGATCACGTCCCTCCCAGTGGTCACCAATCGCAGCTGGCCGCCATTCCGCATTCTCAGGCAGCCAACGTTTGTCCTCACGCTTGTCTTCCGTGATCTCAAGGGCATCTACCGACTGAAAGTCCCGATAGAAATACTCATGCAGATACCCGAGCTGCTGGTCGGCTTTTCGCAAAAACGTCGTTTCATCTAAAGTCATTACACTCTTCCTTCCTCACACTATTTCACTGCACCGCCAAAGCTGAACCCCTGAGACATGTACCGTTGCGCAAAGGTGTACAGGATGACGACCGGCAGTGTGTACAGCACGGAGAACGCTGCCAGTTGGCCGTAGTTGACCAACCCGTTGTTGCCAAAGAACTGAAAAATAGTAACTGATGCGGGCAGCTTTTCTGGTGATGTGATCAAAATGAACGGTACGAAGAAGTTTCCCCATGAACCCGTGAACGTGAAAATACCAATTGTAAAGATACCTGGCAGCATTAACGGTAAAACAACTTTTCGCACCCCTTCCCAGACGGTTGATCCGTCGATCCAGGCTGCTTCCTCCAACTCATGCGGCACTGAGTCCATGAAGTTCTTCATCATCCAAATACCGTAGGGCAAACTGGTGGAAATCATAAATACTGTTGTGGCAATCAACGAGTTCTGGAACTTCAGGTATAGAAACATCTGATAGACCGGTACGATTACCGCTGTCATCGGTAATGATGTCAAAAATAGGATCGACAGCAGGAACGGCTTCTTCCAAGGCAACGGATACCGCGATAATGGATAGGCCGCTAAGACACTGATCAAAACCACGAAGATGGCTTGAAAACCAGAAACCAGCAATCCGATACCGAATGACCGCATAATATTGCTATCGGTCAAAATCGCCATAAAGTTAGCCAGCGTCGGTTGTTTGGGCAGTTGAATTGCTTGAATGGCGTGCGTATCAATGGACGAGAACAACATCCAAAGGAGCGGCAACAGGAAGAGCAGCGCAATGACTGCCAGAACAACGTATTGAACAAAACGCACGGTTTTGTTTTCCCTCATCATGTTGAATCACACTCCTTCTAAATTTTGACCTTGAGGATCTTCATATACAGGAGGCTGGCCAATGCACCAATGAGTAACAGCACCAGGGAAATTGCAGTTCCGTAACCCAATTGGTAACTGACAAACGCCTGCTTGTACATGAAGACGGGCAAAGTACTCGTTGCATTTTCTGGCCCACCGCCAGTCATGGTGTAAATCAAAGAGAATACACCCAATGTTTGTAATGTGACCAGCATAATATTGGTCGCAATGGTTCCCTTAACCATGGGAATAGTGATTCGGGTAACCAATTGCCAGCGGGTCGCGCCATCCATCACGGCCGCTTCCTCCACTTCTTGGGGAATATCATCTAATGCCGTCTGGAAAACCATCATGGAAAAGGCGGTACCACGCCAAACGTTGGCGATAATGATGCTGACCATAGGGAAGGTGTAGAGCCAAGCAACTGGTTTCATTCCCAATAAATTGTGGGCCAGCATATTCAAGGTGCCGTTATCGCCAAGGAAGGCCACCCAGCAGAAACCAACAACAACTTCCGGAGTCACCCACGCGGCAATAATGATCAACCCAATAATTCGTCTGAATGTCTTGTTCTTCCCCCGCATCATGAAGGCAATGAGGAAGCCGAAGAAACATTGCCCAATGACCGCGGAAAAAAGGACAAAGACGATCGTATTCCAGATGGACGTAGCCAGGGCAGGATCCTTAAACATTTGCAGATAATTCTGAAAGCCGATAAAGTGCAGCGACGATGCGGCCTCCCCCGTCAATGATAAATTAGTCAGGGAAAATACCACGGTCAAAATCATCGGTGTTAGAAAGAATATCAACAAAAGAATCATACTGGGCAGCATCAGCCAAACTGATAGCCGCCGCTCAGTCTTCTGCTGCTGTGTTTTATGCGGCTTATTTTTAATGACATTTGAAGCGTCCATAGCGTACACCTCCAATTTGTAAAAAAGGTGCGGCCAGCACTTTCTCGGGCCACACCTCGCACTCTCTACTTCTGCGTATCTGTGTTTGAATCGCCGACAATGCCTTTCACGTCAGTTGCATACTTAGCAGCGGCGTCGCTCGGTGATTTCCGACCGGCAGCTACCGACTCAACCATTTGCTGGATTGCAATCGATACCTTAGGGTACAAGTCGTTTTTGGGCCGGAAGTGAGCATTCTGCAGAGCCTGAGTGGCCTCTTTAATAAACGGCTTCTTCAAGTATTCAGGATCTTTGGCTGCGTCATCACGAACTGTCAACGTACCTTCCTGCAATGCCCGAGTCACTGCTAGCTGCTTTGTATTCATGGCTTTCATCACAGTCCAAGCGGCCTTCTTGTTCTTTGAATTCTTAGGTAATGCCCAAGACCAGCCGCCAGCCATTGTTACGTATCCGGGTTTCTGTCCTTTCTCTGTCGGCATCAAGTTGAAGGCCAACACCTTAGTCATATTAGCGATGGGTGCTGCGCCATCCTTGGACCAATTCCCTGTGTTCCAGATACCATCCATGGCCATCCCCACCTGATTCTTGGGAATCCGATCTTGGAAGATCGTAGAACCGTAATTACTGCTCATGACAACAGACAAACTTGGCCCGGTTTTATCCTTGTTGTAAATCTGGTTAATAAAGTTCAATGTGGCCAGGATGCCCTTAGAATTGACATTCCACTTCTTAGTTTTTTCGTTGTATAGTGTTTCTCCAGTACCGTAGAGCAACTGTTCAAATGTTTGCATCGATACAGATTCGCCGTTGGTCGTCGAAACACCCATGGCGAAGGGAATAACATTCGGCTGCGTTTGCTTAATCTTCTTAGCGGCAGTGAGAATATCGGCCCAACTCTTCGGTGCCCAATCGGCAGCTAATCCGGCCTTTTTTGTCACTACTAGGTCAGTCCAGATACCACGGGCATCTGTCGTTCCCGGAATACCATACTGTTTGCCGTCAGAACCTTGACTGCCTTTCTTCAAAGCAGCCGTGAACTTATCCCAGTCGGACCATTTTGCCACATAGGAATCCAATGGCTCCAAGTAGCCGGCCTTAGCATCCGCTGGCAGAATGAACGTATCTTCGTTGACAATATCCGGTGTGGTATCTGCGGACTTCATTGCCAGATCCAGCTTAGAGAAATAATCGCCTTCTGACGCGTTGATTGGTTGCAGCGAAATCTTGATTTTTGGATTCTTCTTCTCGAAATCAGCAATCCACTTTTTGGAATAGATCCGGTACATGCTGTCGCCCTTACCTGTTGCCCGCCAAGCGACTTTAACTGTTGTTACCCCATCTGAACTATTGCTTGAACCCGAACCGCACCCGGCTAAAAGTGCAACGCTGGTAAAAATGCCAAGAGCAAGTGCCCATTTACTTAGCTTCATGATTGATTCCTCCATAATTGCATGCTTACTGTCTTGCCACCATTTGACCTGTTTTATATGTCATTTATTCCCCCTTCTCTATATTAATTATTCTAACGGTCTTTTCAGGTTAGATATTAGGCTTGCAAAAAGGGAATGTCAACGCTTACACTGATATATGAGCTATTGTACTTGATTTTATGTCATTTCGTAGTATGCTACTTAGAAACACCTCTAGGGGAGAGTCACTATGGAGTATTCAACATACAAGCCGCTTTACGAACAAATCTTTGAAGATCTGAAGACTCAAATCAACGCTGGCCACTATCCGATCGGCGAAAAGTTGCCGCCCGAAAAAACACTCATGGGTACTTATAAAGTAAGCCGTATCACCGTCCAAAAAGCTGTCAATTTGTTGGCCTCCGAGGGCATCGTCACCCGCCGGGCCGGCGTGGGGACCACCGTTCTTAAGAAAACAGAGCTTTCGCCGCACAAAAAAATGCTCGGCGCTATTTTGCCGGGCATCTTGGAAAGCTTTGGTGCTAAATTACTGATTGGTCTCACGGACGCCGCAGCCAAAAAAGGCTATCCACTCATTATCAAGTTTTCTGGTGAAGACGAAGATCAAGAAAATCAATGCTTGCAAGAATTGCTTGACGCCCACGTCAAAGGGATCTTTATTAATCCGTTACAGCGGTCTTTTTATGACCCGCTGCTCATGCAACTTATTCTAAAGAAGTTTCCAGTAGTCGTTATTGATAAGCAGCTTGTCGGCATTGATGAAGTCTTCGCCGGGACTAACCATTTAGCGAGCGCCCGCCAACTAGCCCAACAAATCAGTGCCCTTGGTCATCAAAACATTTGCGTAATCGGATATCATGACGTTTCTAATTCCACTCTAGCTATTCGGCAGGAAGCATTCTCCCAAGTATACGCTACAACCGATTATCCGCTGAAGGCCAGTGCGTTTGCTCATATCATTGAAACCACTTATGCCCATCACGACGGGAAAAATGCGCTGGCGGAAGATATCCAGCGCATTAAAGACTGTATTATGACTAACAAGCCAACTTGTTTGATTGTTCTGGACAGCTATATTGGCTCATTGGTGCGCGAAGCCACTATGGAAATGGGCCTCTCCGTTCCGTTAGATATCGGTATTGCCGGATTTGACCCAAATAATGATATTATTCGCAGTGTCCGTTATACCTGCATTGTCCAGGATGAAGAGGCCATCGCCGCATCGGCGGTAGACCTGATGACCAAAATCTTGACCAATAAACCATTAGCAAACCGCACAGTGAAGCTACCGTCACGCTATATTGACTACGGTACTGTCGTTAATCGCGGCCTGATGCATGTGATCCCGTAATCTGCCTCACTATTGGCTGCTGGTAACAATAATCAGGCCGCTGTCTCCTCGCCATCAAGTAGGCAGACAGCGGCCCGATTGCTATGCGCCATTTCTGTCTTATCGCGTCACCATCCGCCGCATAAAGACCGGTTCGCCCTGCGCATCCGTCCCGCTAAACATCATCGTCTGCGCTTTCTGATAGGGATCCCAGGAGGAAATGAAGACTCCCGAGTAGGTAGTTTGATTTGTTTTCAATGTTGCCTGACCGTTCTTATTGGTCCAGCTGCCGGTTACTTTCCCCGTCAGTTTGCCATCTTGATCGACCGTCGTTGTTTTTGCCGTCGCCGGATCCTCAGTGATCAGTTTATTCATTTGGACGATCTGATAATCGCCAATGACCTGCTTGGTCGTGTAATTCGTCTTGGTTTCCTGATCATAGGGCGCCGGATTCAGTACCGGCCACCCGTCGCGGGTAAAGAACATCTGATGCACGCGGTCTTCATAATATTCGCCGCGGCCGGGGAAGCGGGTATGGAACATCACGAAATACTTCCCGGTCTGTTTATCTTGGAAGGCGGTGTTGTGGCCAGGCGACACGTAGCCCACTTGCTTGCTGCCCTCTTTCCAAGTGAAATTACCAATGAGCTTGTTGCCGTAGTCTTGGATAGCGGCATCATCGAAGGTCGTGCCTAATTTACCGCGAATATCGGCAGCTTGCTGCCCCTGAACATCAACGAATCCGCCATTCGGCTGGCGGGAGCGGAAGACCCGCAGATTATAGCCGCCATCAGCGCTCAGCCCGCCAAAGGACAGGAATAAGTAGTAGTAGTCGGTCTGCTTGTTGTAGAGCATGTAGGCCCCTTCGATGCGGACGTGGTTGCCGCCGAGCAGCCGTTGGCCGTAGCCTTGGCCGGGATACGGTTTGCCTGTCTCTTCGTCCATCTTGAGGATAAAGATCCCGCCGGAATATGATCCGTAAACCATCCACAGTTGACCCGTCTGATCATGGAACACGTGAGGATCGACCACATTGGGCTGTTGGGTGGCGTCATACGCGGCATCGTCTTTGATGGCGCCGCCGGAACGCAGGATAATGCCCTGGTCTTTGTAGGGGCCAGTCACTTTGTCCGCCACGGCCACGCCCAACACTGAAGTTGGCGAACTGCCTTGGCAGGCACAATAATACATGTAATATTTGCCGTCCTTTAACTGTTCGATATCGCCTGCCCAAAACGTATCAGTTTCTGCATCACTGAGCGCTGGGCCCAATTCTGCGGTGATATTGCTGAACAGTTTGGTATCTTTCACACTCGTCGATAATTGCTGCCACTGAATCAGATTCTTAGACGAGGCGAACTGCATGTGGGAACCAATGATGTAATACCGCCCATTGGTTTGCACAATGGACGGATCGTGGACCGTCGCCGGTGCTGCTTTAGGGGCTGTTAATTTCTGGGCGACCGGGGCCGCGGCTGCTTGCTTTTGACATCCTGCGGCTGTCCCAGCCAACAGCACCGCACCCAGCAGGGCAAGCCAGCGCGTAACGCGATTGAGTTTCATTTTTTGAACTCCCTTTCTATTAATCAATTGAATATTGTTCGGTGTTGAATTAACATATAGTGTGTTGTAAACGTTTAATAGATGATTGACGGAGGAAGAAAACATGGAACTAGATATCTCAACCCGCTCCTTGGCTGCATATAAAGCGTTGGCCAGTCCAGTCCGGTTGGAAATTATTCAGAAACTCTCGCACCGTAAAATGAGCGTTAAGGATTTAGCTAAAGAATTGAACCTGAGCAGCGCGATCGTTTTGATGCACTTGGGGAAACTCGCCGAAGCGGGTCTCATTGGTTTTGAACGCGATGGGCACAATAAGATCTCCCATTTAAAAGTGGACAAGATCAATATCCGTTTTCCGCAAATGATCTACCCCGCTTTCGACTCGTATACGGTCCAATTGCCCGTTGGCCATTTCACCGATTTCGAGGTGACTCCTTCATGCGGCATGGCTGGTCAAGATGACTTCATCGGGAAAGTGGATACGCCCGGGTACTTCATGGATCCCGATCGGATCAATGCCGGAATGATTTGGTGGACCGCCGGCTTCGTTGAATATCAGTTCCCGAACTATTTGGGGCAAAACGACAAACTCGAAATGCTGGATTTGTCCATGGAACTGGGTTCCGAATTTCCTTTTTCAAACAACGTTTGGCCGTCAGATATTACCTTCTCCATCAATGATCAAGAAATCGGTACTTGGACCAGTCCTGGCGACTTTTCGGACATTCGCGGCAAATACACCCCGGCCTGGGTGCCCGATAACGTGAACCAATACGGCATTATGAAGACTGTCCGAATCAATCATGACGGCAGTTTCTTGGATGCCCAACCATTCTCCGACGTGACGCTGGAGGATCTCGACCCCCATGTCTCTTCCTTCAAGGTGCGCTTTGCTATCAAGGAAGACGCGGTGAATCAAGGCGGCTGTACGATTTTTGGCAAAGGCTTTGGCAACTATGATCAAGATATCGAATTAAAGCTATACCATAGTTAAGCAAATGGGCAGGAAGATAATCAATATCCCCTGCCCATTTTGTTGTCTTAACCGGCCTTTTTGCCTAAAACGCCCCATCCTTGCGGCGTGATACCGCTAAATACGACTCGGGGCTGATCAATCGCCCAATCGTATTCCTGCCATACGTTACCATGACCAACCCCGACCAGAACGAATTGTTCCGGCCCGACTTGCTCGACATCCGCGGCGGTGAGGGTGACCCGTTGGCTCTCAATGGGATCAGTGGACGCAGTCAAAGAGACAATGTCCCAATCACCAACCACCGATTGCTGCGCGACCGAAATTGAACAGGCAGCGCCGTAGACCGGCTCGGGACTCACCACCGGCCAGCCGTCCACCGTCCAATGCAGCTGGCTGACCAACCCGAATGAAGGTCCGCCGGCTACTGCCCGGTTATGGTACACAAGATACTGCTTTGGGCCGACATCAAGCACTGAACAGTGCCCCGGAGCAAGCAGCTGGGCCGATTCGCCAGCAAAATGCCGGCTGCCCAAGATTTTCGTACCGACTTGATCGGCCGTCAGCGGATCATCTGCAATCAAATTGTGTCCTTGAAAATCGCGGTATGGTCCAGTAATCTGTTTGGCTCGTCCAACCCGAATGTTGTACGAATAAGCCAAGGAATCATACGAGACAAAGAGGTAATACTCCCCGGTCAGGGGCGAATGATAGATAAACGGCCCTTCGATCGAACCGTTATTCAAAGCCCGCGGCCGAGCGGCAATGCGCACTCCCGGGTCATCAGGTTTCTTTAACATGCCGGTAGCCGGATCCAGCTCTGCCAGATAAATACCAGCAAAGAAAGACCCGTAACACAGCCACTGCCGCTTACCGTCTTGAATCACATTGGGATCCAGTGCATTCCGTTGATCTTGGCCGCCTTCGGTTGTCAGTACCAGTCCCTGGGGTATGAACGGTGCATCCAAATCAGCCGCAGTAGCTAACCCGATGGCTGACCGTCGGGAACCAAACGTTGAGGCAGCGTAATACAGCCGATACTCATTGCGTCCAGACACCACTTCCGGTGCCCACAATCCTTGCGCCTGGCTCCAATCTTGGGCATCTGCCGGTACACCGGACAGCGCCTGATCCTGATAGTTCCAATGAATCAAGTCTGGCGAATGACGGCGCTGAATCCCTTGGGTCGGCTGGCCGTCAATCATGGTATCCGTAGAAAACATCGTATAGCCCCGGGAATCAGGTATAATCGTCGGGTCATGCACACCGCGGGTCCCAATTTCTGCCAGCAGTGCCGTTAGTTCCATGCCTGCCGCTCCTTTTGAGATACTGTTGCCCGCGCGGTCAGCTTAACTGGCAGCGCATAATAAATCCCAACTAAGTACACACCCGGCAAAGCCGCCCCAATGATGGGGCTGACCTGCAAACTAATGACCGCCGCCAAGGCAAAGACAGCCAAGACGCCGATGTACCGGCCAAAGAAGGCAAACGGCAAAACTAATGCCTGCTTCAAATGCTGGAACGTCGGCTGATCACTACCTTTAAGTAACAGTAGATTCAGCATCACCATCCCATAATACGGGGTGATCACCAGTAGCGGCCACAGCAGCGGCAGCTTCAACCCCAGCACGGCGTACCAGTCCAGCAGCAAAACCAGCGAGCCGATGGTGTTGATTATCGATAACTTCAGCAATAGCCGCCATTGAGTCCGATAACGCTGGTAAAACAGTTTCGCCAACGCCAGCACGCCCAATTCATGGTCTTGCAGCATCCGCTGAATCGTATAGAGTGCCGCTTCTGCGGCGGGCAAAATACCGGTGATAAAAAGTCCGGCCAAGGTGCCCAGCAGCAGGCACAGACTGATCATCAGCACTTTCTCAAGCGCTAATAATACATCCATGATTTTCGTTGCCCACATCATGGGGACCTCCTTTCTAAATTAGTTCTTCATCCCAGACAAGGCCACGGACTCAATAATCTGCCGCTGGAAGATCAAGAAGATGATCAAAATTGGCAGCATTGAGATGAACGATAAGCCCATGATCAACGGATAGTCCGTTTGAGTGGCATACGTCGCGCTTAAGTTGGCGATGACTACCTGCAACGTCTGTTTCTCTGGAGAATTCAAGTAAATTAACGGCCCCAGGTAATCGTTCCAGGCACCCATGAACCACAGAATAAACTGGGCAGCCACGGCCGGCCGCATTAACGGGAAAATGATTCGGGAGAAGATTGTCCAATAACTGGCGCCGTCAATCTTGGCCGACTCAACGACCGAATCGGGAATGCCTTGGAGATATTGCCGCAGGAAAAAGATCATCGTGATATTACCAAACAAACCAGGAATGATCAGCGGCTTCAGCGTATCCACCCACCCAATTGTGGAGAACATCATGAATTGGGGAATCATCACTGCGGGATACGGGATCATTAGACCTACCAGAAGCAGCAGGAACATGGCATTCTTATGGGGCATCCGTAATTTGGCGAACGAGAAGGCGGCCATACAGGAAGTAAACGAGCCAATAATCGTCACGGAGAGCGAAACAATGATGGTGTTCATGAAGCCGGTTTGCAACTGTGATAAATGGAATAGTCGCTGATAGGCATCCCAATGAATCGGATTGGGAATCCATTGCGGCGGCAATTGGAAGACTCCAGTTTTGTCTTTCAATGATGTGGAAATCATCCACAGCAGCGGACCAACCATTAAGACGCCGCCGGCAATCAAAATGATGTAAATGAAGAAATCTGCGATCCGGGTCGTCTGCTTCTGGGACATTTTATGCGTACTTGATTTTGCTAACACAGTCAGTCACTCTCCTATCCCAGTTTGTAATCCGACCGGCGGTTCTGATAGAACTGCAAAGCCGTGACAATGAAGATAATGATACCCAAGATAATGGACATCGCCGACGCGTAACCCATCTGGAAGTTCTTGAAGGCTTTCTGCCAAATGTACCAAACGATGGTTGCGGAACTAAACTCTGAACCGCCGGTCGGGGTCATGATATTGACTTCGGTAAAGAGCTGCGACCCGCCGATGATATTCGTGATTACCAAGAAGAAGGTCACTGGTTTGCACATCGGCCAAGTAATGTTTTTGAATTTCTGCCATGAGTTAGCCCCATCAAGTTCAGCAGCTTCATAGAAAGTCTGCGGCACACTCTGAATTGCTGCCAGGTACAGCAGCATCGAATAGCCCAAGCCTTTCCAGACACTCATCGCCACAATGGCCGGCTTAACGGTGTGCACATTTTGCAGCCAGTTCGGGCCCTTGATCCCAACCAGTGCCAGGACTTGGTTAACCAAGCCGTAGTCCCCGTTATAAGCCCATTGCCACATGATGGCGATGGCGGCCAACGAAGAAATAACTGGAATATAGTAGATGGTCCGGAAGAACGTCGTCCCCTTTAAGCCTCGGGATAATGCCGACGCCAGGATGAAGGACAAAATCAACCCAATCGGAATCCCGATCATCATAAAGAATGTATTCCATAACGATTTCCAGAAATAGTTGTCGGTCAGCATCACCTGGAAGTTGCGTAGGCCTACCCAGTTCATTTGGCCAATGCCATTCCAATCAGTGAATGAAGCAAATACTGCGTAAGCGGCTGGGAATAGTGTAAAAATCAGAAAACCGATCACCGGCGGTAAAATCATCAAAAATGCGACGCGGTGCTCGTTTTTATATAGCGACGAATCGTGGGCCCGCCGCTTCTTACGCCCATCAACGGGGGCTTTATCTTTAACTGTCGATTCCATGACGTATTGCTGCTCCTCTCAAAGAAAAGGGATGTGCAGCCACATCCCCTTTCAGTCATTAGGTTATTTGCCGGCGGTTGCTTCGGCAGTCTTTTTTTGCTGATTAGCTGCATCAAGTTTAGATTGCATCTTCGGTTGTTCTTCCTTGACGAACTGGGCAGCAGTCTTTTTACCATCGAGTACCGGTTGAATGTCGGTATAGAACATGTCGTACCATTCGGCGTTGTAAGTCGTTGCGCCAGGCAGGCCGCGTCCGTATTTCTCAACAATATCCAAGAATTCTTGACGATTTTCCGGCTTGCCGTGGTCTTTTTCGTTCGCCCACTTGTTAGCCATATCTTTCAACGTCGGAATCTGAATCATATTGTCCACCAAAATTTGTTGGGCCTTCCGGTTTGTCGACAGGTAGATGGCTAAATCAGCAGCATCCTTGCCGTACTTGGTTTTCTTCGATACACCAATCCCCAAGGAACCAACATAAGCGGCAGGCTTGCCCGTACTCATTGTCGGCCAAGGAATCAGGTCATAGTCGAACTTCAGCTTGCTGTATGTCGGCAAATCCCACGGACCAACCGGGAAGAAAGCCAATTGCCCCTGCATCCAACGCTGGTAGGTGTCCAGCGATTGGGACTCCTTGACAGACGGTGTGGTGTGATACTTGTTCTGTAAATCAGCGAATTCTTGTAGGGCATGGGCAAACTTCGGCGTATTTACAGTGACCTTAGTCTTGTCCTTGTTGATCCAGTCAGCCCCATTACTCCAAGCCAATGCCGGCAAGGACCACACAACGTTGAAGCCAGTGCCGTATTGATCGATCTTGCCGTCACCGTTGGTATCCTTCGTCAACTTTTGGGCTACTTTGACGAATTCTTCCCAAGTGTAGGCTTTATCCTTGTCTGGCAACGGAATGTTATTTTTCTCAAACATAGTCTTGTTGTAGCCTAGTGCAAAAGGCCCCACGTCTTTAGGCAGCGCATAGAGATCGCCCTTGCCGACTTGCTTGCCATCGTAACGGTAGCTGTCCACACCATATTTCCAGATGTTGTTCAAATCAACTTTGGAATCCTTCACGTCTTTGGAGATATCCCGCAAAACACCGTTGTCGGCATAGGCCATCAAGTTGTTTTGTTCAACATAGAAGACGTCCGGCGTCTTATTCCCCGAGATCGCCGCTTGCAGCTTCGTTGCATAGTTGTCGGCACTGGTCATGATGATCTTGACGGATACATCTTTATGCGCCTTTTCGTAAGCCTTAATGGCCTCGCCATAGGCTTTCTTTTCCGCATCCCCACCCCGGAACATAAAGGTCAATTGGTGCTTACCATTGGCTGAGCCTGTCGATTTGCTGCCGCAGGAAGCGAGCAGGCCGACCGAAAGCAAGGCCATAGCTCCCAGCATGACTTTATGAATAAATTTTGACATGATATCTCCTCCACAAATAGTGAAATCATATTGTATTGCTGACTAACAAAATAATGACTACATCGCGACGGGCGTGATGTTGTAATTGTACGGGACCGGTTTGCCAAAATCCGGGTTGCCCGCAGCATCCCAGGTGAATGGTTGAATCTTCGTGTGCCGATTCGGGTCAAACAGCGGATCACCCTTGATGTCGGTGTAATCCCGGCAATGGTAAACCAGCATATCGGTATGACCGTCTTCGGCAATGGTGAATGAATTATGGCCAGGCCCGTACTGTTTTTCCGCCATATCACTCTGGAAAACCGGATGATCCCATTTCGCCCAACTGGCCGGATCTAACAAATCCGCATCGACGCTGGCTTTCAACATACCCATGCAATAATGCGCATCGGTGGCACTGGCGGAATACGTCATGAAGAGATGCTCTTGATGACGGATCACGGCCGGGCCTTCGTTTACCCAGAACCCCTGCGTCTCCCAATCGAATTCCGGCTTCGACAACATGACCGGCTGGGTCTTCAGTGTCCAAGGGTTAGCCATCTCCGCGATGTAGAGATTGGAATTACCTTTGATCTGGGGATCCTTCTGGGCCCAGACATAGTACAGGCGGTTGGCGTGTTCAAAAACAGTGGCATCCAGACTGAACGTATCCATTCCAGTTTGAATCTGACCCTTTTCTTCCCATGCATCTTCACCGGCCATGGGATTTTGCGACTCACAGGCAATACAGAACATCCGGTGCTGAAACAGTCCGTCTGGCCCAGGCCCGGTACTGGGAGCGGCTGCAAAGTAAATGTACCAGCTCCCCTGAATGTAGTGGATCTCCGGCGCCCAAATCAGCTGGCTCATTGATCCTTGGTCATGTTTCCGCCACACGGTACGCGGCGCGGCATGGGCTAAACCTTCTAGCGTGCGGGCCCGCCGAATTTCGATCCGATCATAGGCCGGTACCGAAGCGGTGAAGTAATAATACCCATCTTCGTGTTTGTAGATGAACGGGTCGGCCCGTTGAACAATTAACGGGTTAATGTAGCGATCACAAGTTGCCATGACGACTTTCTCCTATTCCTCAATTAGCTCTCTCACACATGTGCATCTACAGAGTATGCCGAATTGGAACCGATTGCAATAGCATTTTCCATATTATTTCTAGAATTTCGTCATTTAAACTGCTAATTTATTGTTTAAAAAGGGCAATAAATGGGGTTATGCTAATCTTGATTTGTATTTTTAGTGTTCTCAACAATTAGAACAGCATATTTGTTAATTTCAAAACAAGAATTTCAAACTAACATATCAGTATTGTGCACGCCATTCTGCGGTATATAAAAAAGCACTCGCCGCGAAGCAAGTGCGTAAAAATTCGAATATCATTGCCATATGGGTGAGGCACTCAACGGATTATGCGGGAAACTCTGCCAACAGTGCCGTCCGCTGGACATAAACCACGGTAATGAAGCTCATCAGCAGCGTCAGTAAGCCCACCCCCAAGAGAATGATCCATGCCGCCATTCGGTCAAAGAGAAAACCGAAGACCAATGTGCCCAGCGGCATTAGCAAACTGGAGATGGTCCCAGTCAGCATGAAGACGCGGCCCTGCATGGCCTGTGGGATCAATTTTTGCATCATCGTGCTGATCGGCGTATTGATGACCACCAGGATAATGCCGTTGGCGACATTCAGCAGCCCGTAGAAGAATACGTTCCCCATCATGGGCCACGCCATTTGTTCCGGGACCCCGAGCAAGGTCAGGACACTGCCGAGCAGCATGATCCCCCACAGAGAGACCAGAAACGGGTGGTGTTTCAGCGTGATCATACTCAAGGCGACCCCGCCGAGGATCATGCCGACAGCGAAACCGGAATCCGTAATTCCATATAGTGTATTGGGCATCTTCAGCACTGTGACCTGCAGGTACGGCAGGCCGACATTGACAGCGGCGAAGAGAAAGTTGATGCCCGCGCCGAAGAGACAGGAGAGCAGGATCAGCCGATTGCCTTGCAAATACCGCAACCCTTCAGCGAAGTTGGCCAGCAGCGATTCTTTAGCCGCCGGTGTGGCGGGTATTTCGGCCGTTGCCGATTCAGCAGCGGGTTTTGCCACGGTAAAGTTGAGTCGCAGGATGCACACCAGCGTCAGCAGTTCGAAAACAATTTCGACCAAGGCAAACGCACCGATAGATACAAACGAGTAGATAACCGCGCCGATAATCGGACTGATCAGTTGAGCCAGTGACGATACGGACTGATTCAACGAATTGACCCGCTGCAGCACATCTGTGGGAAATAAAGTAACCAGACTGGCAGACAGCGCCGTACTCAGGAAGCGGTCGGTAATCGTTAGAATGATCAGTAACCCAATTACTTCTGGATAGTAGAATGCGGGCCACCACATGAAGGCCAGGGCAAAGAGGAGCAGCCCGATACTGGTACCGATCTGTGCCCCAATCATGATTGCCCGATGGGAGCGGGTATCCACCATGTAGCCAACGAACGGCGTCAGCACTAACGCCACCAGCGGTCCGACCATCAACGTGATGCCCATCCCCAAGGCCGACCCGGTTTTGTGTAATATGTACAGCCCGATAGCAAACGACAGCATGCCGCTGCCAAACATGCCGAAGAAATTCGCAGTCAGCAGTGTGACCATTTGGCGAAACGTTTTATCTTTCTTCATCGTACTACTCTCCCTCACACAGTAATTGACTATACAGTATACTATGCGCCAACCGATGTTATCGGTCCTAAGGCTGATGTTTTAAAAAGAGCGAGATGGCATTTTATCAATCTTCTATGAAATTAGGCCGCCCAGCATCTCATTTATTACCCAGAAGCTGTTGCTGTGGTATAATTTTCCAAATTATACGGTATGCAGAACAACACCACAATGCGTATGGTCAAGGGGAGTGGGATGCTCATGGCAATTAATGGTGCATTACATCATGTGGAGGTCTATGTCCGTAATTTGGACAATTCCAAACAGTTTTATGACTGGCTGCTCGTGGATCATCTGGGCTACCGCGTCTATCAGCAATGGCCCAGCGGCATCAGTTATATTCTCGGCGAAGGCACTTATCTGGTCTTTGTCCAATCTCAGAAACTGCAACAGGCGTACAACCGAACGAACGTGGGGCTGAACCATTTGGCATTTAATATGGTCGGCCAAGACGCCGTTGACCGGTTGCATGCTGACTTAGGCCGCTTACCATACCATGAACTTTATGCCGAGCGGTATTCGTTTGCCGGCGGGCCGGATCATTATGCGCTGTATCTTGAGGATCCGGACCGGATTAAAATTGAGATTGTAGCCGTACTGGCCTAGCGTTCCAACTAATTGACTGAATCTGACGATAAATGGTCACTTGTGACTCTGATAAATGGCAAATGGCCAGTGGTGTTACCGTTTACATTACAATTTATCCGTGTTACACTACAGATATAAATCAAAGGATTGTCACTGGCCCCAAGTCAGGCAAAACCGATTGCCTATTTGGGGTCTCTTTGTCCGTCTATCTTGTTTAATAGAGAGGAGGACATCATGCGGATCGTCAAGATTCTGAATAATAACGCCGTCATCTCCCGGGATACCGGCGGCAGTGCCGTCGTTTTAATGGGTACTGGGATTGGCTTTCAGCGTAAGCCGGGGGAAAGCATTCGGCCTGCTAAAAATTTGCAAACCTTCGTGCTCAGTGACCCGGAGGAATCGGCAACTCTGATTGAGCTGTTGCGCTCATTCCCGCCTGAAGAATCGGAAATCGTCCGGGAAAGTATTGCCATCATTAAAGAAGGGCTGGCCAAGCCGCCGGCCCCGACCATCGTCCTCACCCTCACCGATCACTTGCATCAGGCGATTACCCGGGTGAAGAACGGCGAGGTGCTGCCTAACCCGTTACAACCGCAGATTCAGTCGTTCTACGGTCCAGAATTTGCCATTGCCAAACGGGTGGTGAACCACATCCGCACCAAACACGGTATTGCCCTGCCGGATGAAGAGATCGGCTACATCACGCTGCATATTGTGAATAGTGAAAATAACCGCACCACCCTGCAGGAAACAGTCGCCGTGACGAGTTTGGTCGCGGAGATTCTCGCCCTTATCAAACAGTTTTATGACCAACCGCTGGATACCGACAGCGATGATTATCGCCGGTTGATCATCCACCTGCAATTTTTTGCCCGCCGCTTCATTGAACAACGCGACTTCACGACCACGACCGTGGATATCTCCGAGCTAGTGCGCACCAAGTTCCCCGAGGCATATGCCTGCGCCACCGCCATTGATGCTTTCTTGCAGCAAAAAAAGCGCCGGGGGATCGGTGAAGCCGAGAAGGGCTATCTCACTATTCACATTGCGCGTCTCACCACCCAACCTAATCATTGAGATTGTTACTGGCCCAAGGCCAGGCAAAACTCTAAATCGATCCAGTCTAATGTCTGGATCTGATTTGGAGTTTTTTTAATTCAGAAAGGAGTTCGATCATTATGTCAATTTGGAGCCCTGCGCCAGCTAAAAATTGGGAGAGCTATTACCCGCTGGGCAGCGGTCGTTTGGGGGCCATGATTTCCGGCGATACCCGAGAAAACACCATTGTCTTGAACGACGACCGCTTATTCAGCGCCCCGCGCAACCATCGAGTCAACCCAGACGCGGCAGCGCACGCGGCCAAGGTCCGCGACTTATTGTTTGCAGGCAAGGTCATTGAAGCGGAGGAATTGGCTGGTCCGACCATGTTCCCGGCCCCAGCCAAACAGGCCAACTATGAGGTACTGGGCCAGTTAAAGATCAGAAACCGCTACGTGGACTATTTTGAGAAACCCGTCAATTACCGACGCACACTCGATCTGGATACGGCGCTGTATACCCAGGAATATACCGGCCGCCAGGATGGTCACACGTTTGAAGCCTTTACTGCCTTAGAAGACCACGCCTTATACGGCCACTTCACGGCCACCAATAACGTGCTCGCCTTGAATTTCACCCTCACCCGGACAGAGGAACGGTACGAACGGGTCAATCGGCTGGATGATCATACCATCCTGATCAGCGGCCACTCCGACGGTCTGCACGGCCGCCACTTCGGCATCAAGCTGTCCGTTTTTGCTCCCAGCGGTTTCGTGACTGTTTACGGTAATACCATCGTCGTCTCCGAAGCCCATGACTGCTGGTTCCGAGTGACCAGTGCCGTGGTCCCCACCAGTGACCCCTTCTACCCTGACTTTGCCCAGCAAGTGCCGGTCACTGCAAGTACCTACGCTGATGTGAAGGCAAAGAACATCACGGCTTATCAGGCCCTTTATCAGCGGACAGACTTCAGCTTGCCTGACGACCCGGCCTTGGCCCAGCTGCCCACCGCTGATCGGTTGGCGCGGCTGAAGAAAGGAGCCGAAACAGATCCGGGGTTGATCGTTACGCTGTTCAACTATGGCAAATATTTGCTCATTGCCAGCAGCGAGCCAGGGACCCACGCGGCTAACCTGCAAGGAATTTGGAATCAGGATCTGACGCCGGTCTGGGGCAGCAAGTACACGATCAATATCAACACAGAAATGAATTACTGGCTGACCGGCCCTTTGAACTATGACGCCCAGGAAAAGCCCCTGGTGGACCTGTTTCTGCTGGCTGTTGACCGCGGCCATGACACGGCCAGAACGATGTATGGTTTGGCCGGCAGTGTCATTCACCACAATCTAGACATTTACGGCGACGGTGCGCCGCAATCCACCACGATGAGCGGCACACTGTGGCCCATGGGCGGCGTGTGGCTCGCCAATGAATTGTGGCGCCACTATCAATTCAGCCGAGACGAAAAACTGCTCACGCGAATCTACCCAGCCTTCAAAGAACTGGCCGCTTTCTATAATGCCTTCCTAGTCAAAGATCCAGATGGTTATCTCGCCGCAGCACCCAGTGTGTCCCCAGAAAACTACTACGTGGTGGATGGTCATTATATTGCTAGTTTGAGCTATGGCACGACCATCGATAATAGTTTGTTGCGCGAGTTCTATGGGGCGTTGATCTGGATGGCCCGGCATCTGGGGAAAGATGCGGACTTGCTCATTGCTTGGCAGAAAGTGTTAGACCGGATTCGGCCCACGGCGATCGGCCCGGACGGTCGAATCCGCGAATACGTCCATGATTATCCAGAAATCGATAAGGGCCACCGGCACTTTTCGCCCTTATATGGTCTCTTTCCGGGAGATGAATTCACGACGCCGGAACTCAAAGCGGCCGCCCGCAAGTTCATCGACTATCGGCTAAAGCACGGCAGCGGCCAAACCGGCTGGAGTCTGGCCTGGGTAATCAACCTGTTCGCCCGCCTCGGCGATGGCGAAGCTGCCTGGCAAGCGATCAACCGGATGTTCACCCAATCGACCCAGGATAACCTGCTCAACAGCCACCCGCCGTTCCAAATCGACGGCAACTTTGGTTTCAGTAACGCCATTGCTGAAATGATCGTCCAGAGTACGCCGACAGAAATCACTTTATTCCCGGCGCTGCCTGCTGCCTGGTCGACCGGCCATCTGACCGGTGTGCGCACGCGGGCGGGCGTAATTTTGGATATTGCCTGGGCCAATGGCTACCTGACAGAGTGCACGATACATGGCGATTTGCCTGCCGCGGTGCCTGTCCATCTGGCACCGCAATATCTTGATCCCAACAAGCCTAATCCGCTAGAGAAAGAAGGACATGATCATGGATAACAACAAACTTGCCCAAGAAATCGTTGATAAAATTGGCGGTAAAGATAACGTCAACAGTTTGGTCCACTGCGTCACCCGACTGCGGTTTAAACTCAAGAACGAGGATTTAGCGAAAACCAGCGAAATCAAGAGTTTGGATGGCGTTGCCACCGTCATTCAGCAGTCTGGCCAATACCAAGTCGTCATCGGCCCCAACGTGGCCGATGTCTATGACGAAGTGATTCCGCTGCTCGGCAGCAATGTCGGCGGTGGCGAAGTGCCGGCTGACGACATTGTGGCCGCCGCCAGCACCGCTGCCCCTGCTAAAAAAGAAGGGCTGTTCAGCCGCCTGATCGATGTGATTTCCGGCGTGTTCACCCCACTGCTGGGCCTGCTGGTGGCTAACGGAATGATGAAGGGGTTGCTGATCATTCTGGCAGCCACCAACATCGCGCCGCAAAAGTCCGGCACGTTCCAGATCCTCAGCATTGTCTCCGACTGCTTCTTCTATTTCTTCCCAGTGTTCCTAGGTTATACAGCTATGAAGAAATTTGGCGGGACACCCTTTATTGGGATGGGGATTGGCGCAGCATTGATTTACCCGCAGCTGCTCACGATCATGCAGCAAAAGCCGCTCTACTATCTGTTTGCCGGCACACCGTTTTCGTCACCGGTTTACTTGACTTTCTTCGGCATTCCGGTGCTGCTGGTTAACTACGCAACTTCCGTGATTCCGGTTATCGTCGCCAGTTACGTCGCGGCCCAACTGGAGAAACGCATTAACAAACGAATCAACGTCAATATGCGGATGTTCTTCGTACCTTTTCTGCTTTTCTTGATCGTCATTCCCTTGAGTTTCATTGTCATCGGTCCAATTACCAGCTGGATTTCCCTTGGCTTGGGGGCCGGTGCCCAGTGGCTGTTCAATCTCAGTCCTATTATTTTCGGCATGCTCTACGGCGGTTTGATTCAATTCCTCGTCATCTTCGGTGTGCACTGGGGCTTCGTTGCTCTATCTCTCAACAACTTGACGACGTTAGGCTACGATCCTATCACGATTATGGGTGCACCCTCCGCATTGGCCCAAGGCGGCGCGGCGTTAGCGGTCACCCTGCGGACGAAATCTAAGAAAGCCAAAGCTACCGGCTGGTCAGCGTTCGTTTCTTCCCTCTTCGGTATCACTGAACCCAGCGTCTACGGGATCAACCTGCCGCGGAAGAAGCCCTTCATCTTCGCTTCGATTGGCGGAGCTGTCGGCGGGGCGATCTTCGGTTTGCTGCAAATTCGGCAGTATGCTTATGGCCCGGGCGGGCTGCTGACTTTCTTAACGATCATCAACCCGAAACAGGGCTTCACCAGCACCATCATCTTTGCGATGATTGCCTGTGTGGCGGCATTCGTCGTCGCCTTCACCTTGACGTATGTCTTCTTTGACGCAACAGAAGAGGACGCTGTGGATGCTCAGGTTGAGCAGACGGCAGCGGAGGCAAAGGCAGAACAAATCGCGTAACGACGCAGAAAATAGCAGCCTTCGCCCCAGTGGCGAGCGGCTGCTATTTTTGGTGGTTCATTCATTTTTTTGCCCAATATGCAGCGTCACCGGCAACTGATACGTCGTGACGTCCGCCGCATTCCCAGTCATGCTGTTCCGCAGCAATTGGATCGCCAGCCGGCACAAGTCATCCAACGGTTGGATCACCGTCGTTAAACTCGGATAGTACTGGCGAATGAATTTTGACCCGTCAAATCCCGTAACCAGCGGCCGCTGGCCGTCTGAATAAGACTCGCAGACGGTGATGGCCGTTAAATCATCGGTGCACAACACCGCGTTGTAGTCATGGGCCGCCAGCTGGTGGCGAATCAGTTGATTGCGGACAGGCGCCGGCTGATCAAAGGGCAGCGCCACTTGATCCACCTGGATCGGTGCGGTTAATGCCGCCCGCATGCCGGCGATGCGCGGGGATAACGGTGCGAGATCTTCCTGGCTGCCAGCCAAGATCAAGCAGCGCCGGGGCTGATGCTGGGCCACATACTGGCCAATCAGTTCGCCGCCAGCCTGGTTGTCGCTGCCGACCATGGGAATGGTCGGTGACAGTACCCGGTCAAAGGCCACGGTAGGTACCGTCGGGTTTTGATAATCGGCCAGATCCGGATTATGGGTACTGCTGATGATGCCGTCGACCTGGTTGGCCGCCATCAGCCGCAGGTACATTTTCTCCTTCTCCGGTTCACCGTTGGTCGTACACAGCATCGTTTGGTAGTGCAGCGCAAAGAGTTGCTGCTCCACAGTTTGGAATAACTCAGCATAAAAAGGATTGATGATATCCGGCAGCACCACCCCCACTGTATGGGTTGCTTTACCGTGCAGGTTACGAGCGGCAATGTTGGGCTGATAATGCAGGGCGTCCATGGCCGCCTGCACTTTTGCCTTGGTGTTGGCACTCAGGTAGCCGCGGTTATTGATCACCCGGGAGACCGTCGCGACGGACACCCCCGCCTTTTTTGCCACATCCGTAATGGTTGCCATGCTGCATAACCCTCCTTTAATCTTCGTCAGTGTAGCACGATTGGCCATTTATGTAAACGATAACACTGTTCTTTCTCGGTAAACTGATATACCACCAATCACCAGCAGATTCCAATATGTAAACGATTGACATATTCATAAAAACAGGTATTATAGGAAACGGTTACAAAACAGCGACCGTATTTTTCCGAAGGGGGAACCAATAATGAAGCAGGTCCGGCAGTTATTAGCCATTATCATGCTCAGTGTCGCCAGCATTATTTTGTTAAGTGCCTGTGGCACCAATCAAGAAAGCAGCGGGGGTAAGGACATCACGATCAACATCTTGCAAGGCAAGGTGGAAAATAATACCCAGTTCAAGCAGATCGCGGCCCAATATGAGAAATCACACCCGCACATCAAAGTCGTCATTACTTCCGTGGGCGGCGGTACCGACTATCTCAGCACCCTGAAGACCCGGATGTCCGCCGGCGATGAACCAACGATCTTCTCCGTCGCCGGACCGGCCGAAGTATCGCAGTTCCGGACCAAAATCACGGACGTATCCGACACTAAGGCGGCCAAATTAGCCTTGCCGGGCACCCTGGATGCTGTGAAGGAAGGCAATAAAGTTCTCGGCCTTCCTTTCAACTTGGAAGGTTACGGTTTTGTTTATAATAAGAAGATTTTCCGCGAAGCCGGCATTGATGCGGCGAAGCTCACCACTTACGACAAGCTGCTGGCCGCAGTGAAAACGTTGAACGCCCAGAAGAAACAACTCGGGCTCAAAGGCGTCTTCTCCCTGCCCGGTCAAGAGACTTGGGTCATGACGAACCATCTGGGCAACGTCTTCATTGCGCCGGATTTCAACGGCAACGTCAAGACTGCTTATACCAGCAAGAAGCTGCCCTTCACCCGAGAGAAAGAATACAAGCGGATGCTGGATCTGGAAAACGACTATTCCGCCGGCAATGTCATGCAGACAGACTATTCACAGCAAGTATCGCAATACTTCGGCTTAGGTCAGGTCGCCATGATTCAGCAGGGGGACTGGATCTATCAGACCGTCGCCCAAATCGATAAGAAATTCGCGGCAGACGGCATCGGCATGATCCCGATTCCCGTCGACGGCTACGCCGGCAAAATGCCGGTGGGCGTCCCGAACTACTGGGCCGTGAACAGCACCCGGCCAAAGAAAGAACAGCAAGCCGCTAAGTATTTCTTAGACTGGCTGTACACCACCGCGCAGGGAAAGAAAGACGTTGTCGATCTGTTGCACTTCGTTCCTGCCTATAAGGGCTTCAGCGGCATGAAGATGCAGGACCCGCTGTCTGAAGCGGTCTTCCAGCATACCCAAACGAAGCAAACAACCGGCTGGGTCTTTGCCGGCTATCCCGTTTCCTGGGAAGCAGACAATCTCGGCCCGGACGTCCAGAAATATCTCTCGAAAGTCATGTCTTGGAACGATCTGGTCACCGATGCGAAACAAGCATGGGCGAACCTGCAGTCCACGAAGTAGGGGGTTAGAAAAATGTTGAAAACAAAAAGCAAAGCCTATTGGTTGTTTCTCGCACCGGCCTTGATCGGCCTCCTCTTGGTGGTCATTGTACCGATGCTGCTGGGGTTGTTTTACTCCTTCACGGATTGGAACGGCTTGTTTTTCACCAAGTCGGTGGGGTTCTCGAATTATGTGGCCGCCTTCCGTGATTCCGGCTTTCTCAACGCCTTCTGGTTCACTGTGAAATACGCCATTGTTGTTATTATCTCGGTGAACGTTATCGGGCTGGGGCTGGCTATGCTAGTGACCCAGCGGATGAAAGGGGCTAATGCCCTCCGGACGATTTTCTTCATGCCGAACCTGATTGGCGGTTTGATTCTCGGGTTCATCTGGCAATTCATCTTTGTCCGGGTTTTCGCGGCAATTGGTACGGCATTACACATCAGTGCCTTGACCGGTTGGCTGTCAAATCCCCAAACCGGCTTCTGGGGCCTGGTCATCCTGACCATCTGGCAGATGTCCGGCTATATCATGCTGATCTACATTGCCTACTTGGAGGGCATTCCCCAGGAAATCCTGGAAGCAGCAGAAATTGACGGCACCACGCCTTGGCAGCGATTCCGCTACATCACCTTCCCAATGGTCGCACCGGCTTTCACCGTCAGTCTGTTTCTCACTTTGTCCAACAGCTTCAAGATTTACGATCAAAACCTGTCCTTAACGAACGGCGGTCCGTACCTGTCGACCCAAATGTTATCGATGAACATTGTGCGGACTGCGTTCACAAACAACAAGCTGGCCTATGGGGAAGCCAAAGCCATTATCTTCTTCCTGGTCGTCGCGGCGATTTCGCTATTGCAAGTCTACTTTAGTCGTAAACGGGAGGCGCACTTATCATGAGTAAACGGGTTAAAAAATGGTTATTGGGAATCCTCGGCCTCGTTTTGGGTCTGTTGTGGCTGTTCCCGTTCTATCTGATCCTGACCAACAGTATGAAGACGCCCAAGGGGATTTTTTCCAGCGTTATCGGCCTGCCGGTCAACGGTACTTTCAGCAACTATACGCAAGCCTGGGCGGCATTGGATTTCATCCGCTCTTTGTTTAACTCCTTGACGATCACCATCGTCTCGGTCGTCTTGATCTGTCTGGCTAGTTCCATGGCGGCTTACGCCATTCAACGGAACCACAGCAAAGTATCGAACGTGATCCTGATGCTGTTTGTCGCCGCCATGCTGATTCCCTTCCAGTCCGTCATGATTCCGTTAACGACGATCTTTGGGAAGGCACAAATGCTGAACATCCCTGGCTTGATCTTCATGTATCTAGGCTTTGGGGCCAGCCTGTCGATTTTCCTCTACCAAGGGGCGATTGCTGGGATTCCTGAAGCCCTGGATGAAGCCGCGACTCTAGAAGGGGCCGGCCACGGCCGGATCTTCTTCACGATCATCTTGCCGATGCTGAATCCCATGACCGTTACGGTCGCCATCCTCAACATTGTTTGGATCTGGAACGACTATCTGCTGCCGAGTTTGGTGCTGCCCCAGAGCGGCTACACCATCCCGCTGCAAACATTCTTCTTCTTTGGTCAGTTCACGAAGCAATGGAACCTAGCACTGGCTGGGTTGATGCTCGGCATCCTGCCCGTCATCATCTTCTACTTCTTCGCCCAACGCTGGATCATCAAGGGTGTCACAGACGGTTCGGTAAAGTAGTGAAAGGAGCTTCCCCATGTTGTCTTTTCTGAAACGCGATAGCACCTTGATGATTGCTCTGGATTGGCTGGCTCAGCTGGTCCTGATCAACCTGCATTGGCTGAGCATCAGTGGTGTGTTCTGGCTGCTATTGGCGGTGCAAGTGTTCCTGACGGTGCCCCAAGCGGTGCTGATATCGCCGTTAGCGGCCGCCGCGGCGTTTGCCCTGCTATTGCCAGCCACTGCAGCCATGTTCCAAGATATTCACGCTTGGCAGGACAAAGAGCCCTTGCGCTGGCGGATATTTTGGCAAAACTGGCGTGCGGCGCTGCGAACCCATTGGCGCTTTAATCTCCTTGGCGCCGCCGTCATGACGATCCTGCCGCTTTACTGGCGTTTGCTGGCGAACATCGTTTTTGCTAGGGCCCTTATTCTTGGCATCCTGGTCACCGTTCTTGCAGCCACCCTCAATTTGTGGGTGCGCGGCTGGCACACGCCAATGCGTGGCTGGGCCATTGGCCGCAGCCTGCTCAGTGCCGCCGCCGTCCTGGTAATCTTCGGCCTGACGTTCCAGTTAAAGTGGGGCTTCGTATTTTTACTGATGGGCGGCAGTCTCAGCGCCCTCGTGAGTTATTATCTACTAGAAAGAAGGAATCCCGAGTGACACAGTGGTGGCAAGAAGCCGTTGGTTACCAGATCTACCCGAAGAGTTTTTTAGACAGCAACAGTGATGGCATCGGCGATATCGCCGGTATTGAGCAGAAAGTCGACTATCTCAAACAGCTTGGTGTGGGGTTCGTTTGGCTCTCTCCCTTCTACCCCTCCCCCAACGTGGATAACGGGTACGATATCAGCGACTATCAAAATGTCGATCCCGCTTACGGCGATCTGCCCAGTCTGCTGGCGTTGTTCGCCAAGCTGCATGCGGCGGGCATTAAGGTGATCATCGATTTGGTGGTGAACCATACCAGTGATCAGCATCATTGGTTCCAGGAGGCCCGTTCTTCCCGGACCAATCCGTACCACGACTGGTATATCTGGAAACCAGGGAAAAACGGCCAAGTACCTAATAATTGGCAGAGTATTTTTAAAGGGCCGGCTTGGACCTATAATGCTGCCACTGATGAGTATTACATGCACACCTTCGCGTCCGCCCAACCGGACTTGAATTGGGAAAATCCAAAAGTGCGCGCGGCCGTGTACAAGATGATCCGCTGGTGGCTGGATCAGGGCATTGACGGCTTCCGCATTGATGCCATTGGCCATATCAAAAAGCTGCAGACCTTTGCGGATGTGGCTCAGAGCGACGAGGCCTACACCAACGTGCACGGGCTTTTCGACTACTTAAAAGAATTACGGGATATCTTCCGCGAATATCCGATCATGACCGTCGGCGAAGCAGGCGAAGTGACGCCAACCGAGGCCTTGCCTTGGGTGAACTTCCAGACGGGTTTTATGAACATGATTTTCACTGGCGACCATATTAACTTTTGGGAATCCGATGGTGCATCGTCCTTAACGGTGCCGAAACTGGCCCATGCACTGACGAAGTGGCAAGAACAGTTGGCCGGCAAAGCCTGGAACGCGCTGTTCGTGGAAAATCACGATTTACCCCGCGCAATCAACGTGTATGGCGATCCGGTGCACTACCGGACCCGATCGGCGAAGGCCATCGCGCTGATGTATTTCTTGCTGCAAGGCACGCCGTACATCTATCAGGGCCAGGAACTGGGGATGACCAACTATCCGTGGCGGTCCGTCGACCAGATGAACGATTTAGCCGCGAAACAGGAGTATGCCTTCCGTCTCCACGAAGGCCAAACGGCGACTGCCGCGCTGCAAGCGGTCAGCGACCATTCCCGGGACAATGCCCGGACACCTATGCAGTGGACTGCGACTGGCGGCTTCACGGCTGGCCGGCCATGGCTGCCGGTGAATAAAAACACGGTCGATGTGAACGTGGCTGCCGAAATGGCGGATTCGAATTCGGTCTGGCATTTCTATCAGCAATTAATTGCCTTGCGGGCCGGCCATGCAGCGTTGATCACTGGTGACTACCGGCCCGTCTTGATTGACGATGACCAGATCTTCGCGTATCGCCGCGTGGGCGCCGCTGAAGAATTCCTGATCGTCGTTAATCTCAGCGGCCGGACAGCGGCTATGCCGGCGGCAGTGGCCGACTTTAACGGTCAGCGGCTGATGCAAACAACGGCCCTAGGTCAAACAGACGAGCTGCCCCCCTATGGCGGTGCGGTGTATCAACGAGCGAGAAAGGCGAGGGATTAAGTAATGAAAAATGGCGTTATGTTAATTACGTATGCGGACAGTATGGGTGACAACATCCACGAACTGCAAAACGTGCTGGATAAGCATTTCCGCGATGCAGTGGATATGGTCCACCTGCTGCCTTTCTTCCCGTCGTCTGGCGATCGGGGCTTCGCGCCGATTCGGTACGACGAGGTGGACCCGTGGTTGGGCACTTGGGCCGATGTGGAAAAACTGGCGAAACACTATGCGCTGATGACCGACTTTATGGTCAATCACATTTCTAAACACTCGCCCCAATTCCAAGATTGGGTGGCTAAGCACAATGATTCCCAATGGCGGGACTTATTCCTGGACTGGGACAAGTTCTGGCCCGCGGGCCGGCCGACCCAGGCTGATATCGATCTGATCTATAAGCGAAAGGACAAAGCACCCGTGGCCCCGGTGCACTTCGCGGATGGCACCACCGGCCAGGTGTGGAATACCTTCGGCGAAGAGCAGATGGATCTGGACGTGCGCACGGCAACGACCCAGCAGTTCTTTAAGGACACGCTGGAGAATTTGATCAGCCACGGGATGAATATCATCCGACTGGACGCGTTTGCCTATGCGGTGAAGCAGCTGGATACCACCGATTTCTTCGTTGAACCAGGGATTTGGGATTTACTGCAGCAATTGCAGGATGTCGTGAGGCCCCACGGCGTGACGCTGCTGCCAGAGATTCATGAGCATTACACTATCGTTCATAAGCTAGCGGAGCACGGCTATTATTGCTACGACTTCGCCTTGCCGATGATTCTGCTGCACAGTCTGTACCGCGGCGATAGTCAACGGTTGGCTCATTGGCTGAAGATTTCGCCGATGAAGCAGTTTACCACCCTGGATACCCATGACGGCTTAGGTGTGGTGGATGCCAAGGACCTGCTGACGGACGACGAGCTGAACGATACGACCAATGAGTTGTACAAAGTCGGCGCGAACGTGAAGCGGAAGTATTCCAGCGCGGCGTACAACAACTTGGACATTTACCAGATCAACACCACGTACTACTCGGCGCTGGGCGACGACGATGCCGCCTATCTGCTGGCCCGGGCGGTGCAGATGTTTGCGCCGGGGATTCCCCAGGTGTACTACGTCGGCTTGCTGGCGGGCCGGAATGATTTGGCCCTGTTGGAGAAGACTAAGGAAGGCCGGAACATTAATCGGCATTACTACACGGCGGCTGAAGTCGATGAGGAAATGGCGCGGCCGGTGGTGCGGCAGTTGCGGAATCTATTGGTATTCCGGAACAATGAAGATGCCTTTGATTTAGAGGGCAGTATCGATGTTGCGACGCCGAGCGACCATGAGATTACGATTACGCGGAGTAATCGGGATGGCAGTCGGACGGCTAAGCTGGCGGCGGATTTTGCGACGAAGCGGTTTGTGATTACGGTGAATGGTGAAAAGGTCACCTTATAGACTTTCAATAGCCGATAATAAATGGGCAGTCTCCGGCGAGAGGCTGCCCATTTTGCGCGTGTTGAGTCAGTTTCCTAATGATACGTTATTTGTCCATGAACAGCAGGTAGCTGTATAGCGCGCCAAAAAGATTGGCATCATTTTGAAATTTTGCCGTCACGATCTCCGGCCGGGTCAGTGTTTTCTCGATGATCTCATTCTCCTTCAAGAGATCCGAGTAAGCCTGATTGATTTGCGTCACCACAATAGGCTGGGCGCTGATGCCGCCACCAATCACATAGCGGTCTACATCAACAACGGCTTGAATGCTCAGAATCAGTGCAGCAATACGTTGGGCAAACTCTTTGAAAATCGTCCAGGCCGGTTCTTTTTGCGCGTTGACCAATTCAAAGACTGCGTGGCCATCCCCCGGATCAGCGAGCTGCGCCACCGTTCCAATCGTGCGCACCATGCGTACGGCCGAGCCAGTACTGCCGGCCGCTGCTTTGATGAATTGAGGTTCGTCGTAGTGGCTCGACATAAAACTGAACTCGCCGGCTTGTTGGTGACTGCCGTATAGCAATCGGCCATCCAGAATCACCCCGCCACCAATCCCAGTGCCGAGAACAATAGCCGCACCGTTCTGAATGCCCTTCAGATTGCCCAACCAGAGTTCGGCCAGAGCAGCTGCTTTCCCATCATTTTCCACGACAATTGGTCCGTCGAACACGCCTGCCAAGGCCTTACGTAAATCGAGTCCATCTAAGAATGGCAGTGCCCCGCCGAAGTGAATCGTCCTGTGATCGACACCAACCTTCCCAGGGGCCGCAACGGCGACTCCTTTGATCTGATCAGCGTAGCGGTTAACCACTTCTGTTAGCATGGCCATGAACTGGAGCAAGCCACCGTTAGGAGTCGGTTCAGTACCTTTTTCTAGAATTTTTCCTGCCCCGTCCATTAGGGCATATTTAATGTTCGTACCGCCAATATCGATACTGAGATAACGCGTCGCCATGCTTGATCTCCCTTTCACTGGCTCATTTTTTAAGCGTGAGCAGCACGGCTTGATACTTGCCGCGCGGCAGCTTAAACATCGTTCCACTGTCGATTATCCCAGGAAGCGTTTTAATTGTCATGTGCCACGCATCAACAAGTTGGGCGGTATATTCCTTGCCGGCAAGAAGAAAGTCGAAGATCTCGAATTCCGGTTGGTTGTCCCCCAGATAAGCTAAAACATGCTGCTCATCTGCCGACTCACCCACAGCAAGCTCCCAATGCGGACCCTCTGTAGCCATTGGCTTAACATAGTCGAAATGGTTGTCATCCAATAATTGTTTGAAGAAGTTAATCCGCAAATAGCTTTGGCCTCGCAGGACCCCGCCATGCGCCCACCAAATGGACTGGGTCGTATTTGGCCGATCAATATAAGTTTCACCATGGGTGGCATACCCGCCGCGCAGGACGATGCGGTAGAAACTATCCATCATACCCTCCGCTGAATTATCACCCCAGCCGAACTCAATATTGCCTTCGTAGCGGCATTCGTCAATCACGACAGGTTTCTGGTAATCCGCTGCCCACTGGGGAACAAAATACAGATTGTCCGTTTGCACACTGACATGTGTGATCCAAGGCTTAGAATAATCATACCAATTGTTCCGAGTGCCCTTGTGCTGCGGCGGATCGTAAAAATTGTGAATTGACAGCAGATGTGCACTGGGATCCTCTTGATAGACAAATTGACCAATGCCATCCCAAGCAGTCAATGGAATCTGACCGACCAGCGCCATGAGGTCATATTCATTAGCAAGTGACCACCAGACATTCTTCAGACTCGCAAAACGGGCAATAACATAGCGCAAATAGAGTTTGTTGAATTTCTCCCCCATGCGGGCAAAGCCCCAGCTGTCATAGGGATGGAAGAGGATCAAGTCGGCTTGGACGCCGAGATCATCTAGTTCTTGAAGATGCTTCTCCAGTGCTTGGAAATACTCGGGAATGAAGCGGGAAAAGTCAAAACCAATATCTTCTGGCTTCACGTTCCAGGAATCAATATCGAACGTGTCCGAAACCTTCTTGGGCTGGCCGGCATAAGGGTAGAGCGCCGGCTGAGTCGTATTGTAGTTATAATACTTGGGAAAGACAGTCATGCGAATCTTGTTAAACTTGTTTTCCTTCAACGTTTGAATGGTTTGCTCTTGCCATTCTTTTTTCTGGAAGGCCCACGCATAGGCTGTGGTACCAAATGGCATATACGGCGTGCCATCGGCATAGGCAAAATGTGTTTTTCCTTGTACCACTACCGGACCGTGGTTGTCGCCAGCGGCTGCGACACATTCAAAGGTGTCCGTCTGATTATCCAACTCAGCGACATTGGCAATCGTCCGAACTTGCCAAGTGCCTACCATTTGCGGCATGTAACGTACCTTGTACTGCCCGTTGCCGTCGTAGAAACCATGAACGGTGATCGTTCGCTCTTGGTGACTGAATTCAGCCTGCAAGTCAACATCAGTAAATGGATTGCCCTCCGTCGGCCCGGTAAGGGTCAACTCGTACGGCCGCCATTGTTCAACAGTTTTCATATTCATTTCCTCCTCAAGCTTTTGATTGGGATGCTGCTGCTACCCGGTTGCGGCTCAGCAGCATAACACCAAAGGCCACCGCTAACAGAATCATGATGACCGCACAAATTACAAACGAGTCGGAATAACTGGTCATCTGGAATGTCTTGCCCAAGAACGACAGAGTATACGGCGAGAACGACGCACCTAAGTTATTCAAGACCATAGCCAACGAAATAGCAAAGTTCTTAGTAGAATCCGGCACACTATCCATCACAGTACCGTAAACATAAGGAATCAAGATTGCCGTGGATGATACCATAACTGCGGCAATGGTAAAAAACAGCATGCTGGTCGCATGGCTCATCCAGAAGAACCCAACAACACCGATACCGCAGAATACGATGGGGGTGACGTGCTTAAGTACTCGATAAATTGGGCCATAGAGCATCGTAATCAGACTGCCGATAATCCCGGCAACTGCTAGCGAAGTACCTAGCATATTTTGGTTGGCCATGTGCATTTCTTGCAAAGCCAGCCCCGAGTTGGTATACAGCGCCATCATGGCGTTGAAATAAACAAACAGAATCAGCATGCCGGCCAAAACGTAGATTGAAATTTTCTTACTGCCGGCCTTGCCGCTCTGGGTCTCAGCAGTTGATTGCGCCGCAGTCGCAGACGTCTTCGGCTGACGCGGGTAACCAATCAGGAAGATGATGATAACGGGTAACAGAACGAAGTAAACCAAGTACGTGCTCTGCCAGCTAATACCCACCAGCAAGCCGGCGACGAAAGTCGACAAACTGGAACCTAAGGAAGAAATAGCCGATTGCAAGCCCAGCAGATTGCGCTGTTCATCACCGCTGAAGAAATCACCAATCAAGCTGACGGCCAACGACGTATAGATCCCGGTACCTGCACCAAACAGGAACCGAAACACTTCAATTACTGTAAAGTTATCGACGAATGCCGGCCCGACACCACCGATCAGGGCCAAGGCAAGACCAAGTACGACAGTATTGCGCTTGCCAATCAGCTTAACGATCCAAGTACTGGCCAGGACGAAAAGCATGATAGAGAACGATGGAATCGTCACTAATGCCTGAATTGACGTGGTGCTTTGGCCATCAAACGCTTTGGTCATACCGGTCACTGCGACAGAAATTGCACTCGCTGCCTGAAGCATCAGCGATGTGGCTAGGATCCCAACCTTCAAGAGCGTTTTATTAACGACGGGTTTTGAATCACTCATTGTGGAACCTCCTCAATTGATAAACTATGTGTTTCCGCTTTCAACAAATTCAATGTTAGAAGAGATTTCTGAACTCGTCAATACTAATTCACTGAACTAAGCATAAACTAGTGGAAGCATTCATAGCGAGTTCCGTTTAACCAGTCGCGTTGATACTAGCACCTTCTGTGGATTCCACTGGGTTGCCGAAATCTGCTTCTGCAGTTGGTAAGTGGCTTGATTGGCCATTTGCTCCACCGGCACATGAATCGTCGTTAACTCTGGTGTTACCAGAGTGTCTTCATAAATGTCGTCAAACCCCATGATGGCTAAATCTTCCGGCACCCGCATTCCCGCTGCCCGAGCGGCTTTTAGCAGGCGGATTGCAATGTAGTCGTCCTCGCAAAAAATAGCCTCCGGCAGGCTTGCACCAAGCCGTTTCATATCCAATCCTTTAGGATCAGACTCGGTCGGAGAAATAAAATAAAAATGGTCATTACTCACGCGCAGCCCTTGTTTAGCCAGCGTATTGCGGAAGCCTTGCCGGCGGCCGGAAAAGTTAGAAATCATCTTGTCAGAAGCAAAGTAGCCGATGTCTGTATAGCCTTTATCCAAGATGTGCTGCGCAGCGATCCCGCCGCCTTGATAGTTATCCATGGTGACAAAGTCCGCGGTGATGTCTTCATAGTAGGTATCCAAAAATACGACGTGGCGCATCTGCTGCTGAATCAGTTGCACTTGGTCCGCCTTCAAGTCTGTCGCCAGAACCATGGTTCCGCCTAGTTGGTCTTCACTATCTAGCTGTTGCAGCCCTTCGCGCAAGTGTGTGGCATCAATGGTCACTGTATTTAAAGTGCCGCCGAACTCCGCGACATTCGCCGATAACGACGAAATCAAGCTACTGAAAAACGGCAGTGCTCGGTAGTTATCCCGAACCACTGCTGGTGTGGTCACCACCAGAAAAGTCACCGCCCCCAGTAGTCGCTTCGACGGCGTCCGCCGTTTCCGTTGGCGGGTATAGCCGGCTTCTTTCACCACCGCCATAATTTTCTCCCGAGTTTCTTTACTGATCCCATCCCGGCCGTTTAAGGCCAACGAAACAGCCGTCTTTGACACGCCGGCCATTTCCGCAATATCACTCATCTTCAATGCCATGATCGTCCATCTCCTAAATTCAGGCATGTGCTGAATTAGTCCTAAACTAGACTCGGTATTACTAAAACAGTTGCCTTTACTTTTCTAAACAAATACTATCAGTTTTGTAAACTAGAAATCAAGTTTAGGAGGCACCACTTTATGACCGATCAAATCAAAATTGGCTTCGCACCGACGCGCCGGAACATCTTCAGCGCTGATGCAGCCATTGAATACGCTGATAAAACCCGCGCCAAACTCGATGAATTGAAGGTAAACTACGTCGACATCAAAGACGCGAACGCAGACGGCCTGCTGTACGACGATGACGGCATGCATAAAATCGCGGCCAAATTCCAGGCAGCACACATCGATGGCCTGTTCCTGGCCAACGAAAACTTCGGCACTGAGTTTGAATGTGCGCGCCTGGCCAAACAGTTCAACGTGCCGGTCCTGCTGTGGGGCCCGAAAGACGAAGCTCCGGCTGCCGACGGTTCCCGGCTGCGGGATACCCAATGCGGTCTGTTTGCCATTGGTAAAGTGTTGCGGCGCTTCAATGTTCCTTTTACCTATCTGGTTAATGTCGATATTGACGACCCGGAATTCACCCGCGGCGTCGAAGACTTTATCAAAGTTTGCAACATCGTCAAGACCTTCAAGCAAACGCGCATCCTGCAAGTCGGCCCGCGGCCGTTCGATTTTTGGTCCACGATGGTGAACGAGGGTGAACTGCTAGAGAAGTTCAACATTTCTCTCTCCCCCATTCCACTGCCGGAATTAGTCGATGAGATTCATGACTTGCAGGACAAAAAAGATCCGGATATTGCCAAGACTGTGGCGTATCTACGGGAGATCGCTGACGTGCAGATTGCCGATAAAGATCTGAATATGGTAGCGGCCTTGAAAGTCGCCTTGAAGCGCAAAATGGTTCAATACGGCTGCAACGCCGGCGCAATCCAGTGCTGGACAGCCCTTCAGAATGAAATTGGCATTCTGCCCTACGCTTCAGAATCACTGCTGCAGGATGAAGGGATGCCGGTTACCTGTGAAACAGATATTCACGGCGTGATCTCTGAACTCTTAGTTGAAGCCGCCACCATGGGCGAGCACCGCGCCATCTTTGCTGATGTGAACTGCCGCCACCCCGAAAATCCGAATGGTGAGTTGCTGCAGCACTTAGGCGTCTTTCCTTTTTCAACTGCCAAGAACAAGCCGATTCTGCCCAAGTCCCATTTTGTCTTCGATTATCCCGGCTCGGTCGGCTTCGAAGCCCAGGATGGTCACTACACCTTATGCCGCTTTGACGGCGATCACGGCGAGTATTCACTCCTCCTGGGCAACGCGGAGACCAACCCTGGGCCCTATGAGCAGGGCACTTACGTCTGGCTGCAATTCGCCAACCTGAATCGGTTTGAGACCAAACTGGTCTACGGCCCATACATTCACCATATCGCGGCCGTTCGAGACGATGTTGTGCCGGTACTGTATGAAGCCTGCAAGTACTTGAACGTAAAACCGGATTTCTACGACCCTATCGAAGAGGACGTTCAGGCGTACCTGCGCGGCGACATTACTTCGATCATTAAGAAATAGGAGGCATCACTTTGGATATTCAAGCGCTGGAACGCAAAGCAGCCGAGATGCGCAAAACCACCTGGGAAATGATTTATCGGGCACAAAATGGGCACACGGGCTCGGATCTGTCCTGTGCCGACATTCTCGTCGCCCTCTATTACCAGGTACTGCATCAGACCGCTGAATCATTCTCGGATCCTGACCGAGACCGCTATGTGCAATCGAAAGGGCACGCCGTTGAAATCCTGTATAGCGTGCTGGCCGATCGCGGGTATTTTCCAAAAGAAGACTTATTGACATATTCCCAATTTAATTCCCCCTATATCGGTCATCCCACGAATCATATCAACGGTATCGAGTTGAATACCGGCTCCCTGGGGCATGGTTTGGCCCTGAGTGTTGGCATCGCCAAGGCCGGTAAATTGGACGGCAGAGATTACCACGTCTATACCCTGATGGGCGACGGCGAACAAGCGGAAGGCTCCGTCTGGGAAGCGGCGATGGCGGCAGGTAATTTCCACCTGGACAATCTCACCGCCATCATCGACCATAATCGTCTGCAGATTAGCGGCCTGACTGTCAATGTGATGAATAGCGAACCGCTGGCCGACAAATATCGCGCCTTTGGCTTCGACGTCGTTGAAATCGACGGCAACGACATGCGTCAGCTCGTGGATACGCTGCAAACCCGCAATACCCCGGGGCGGCCCAAGCTGATCCTGGCCGATACGATCAAGGGCAAGGACATCAGTTTTGCTGAAAATCGGCCGGAATGGCACCACAAAATTCCGACTCCCGAACAATATCAGCAAGGCTTAGCCGAATTAGATGAACAGATTGGAGGGCTCGTCCATGCCAAATAGTGCGAAAGTCGGCGACATCATTTGTACTGAATTAATTGCCGCCGCCAAAAAAGATCGGAACATTCTCGCCTTAACCACCGATTCCCGCGGGTCAGCGTCGCTCAATCCCTTTGCCCGAGCCTTGCCCGACCAGCTGATTGAGATTGGCATTGCGGAACAAAACTCTGTGACCATTGCGGCCGGTTTGGCCCACAGCGGCAAGCGGCCCTTTGCCTTCTCCCCCGCTGCTTTCCTCACCATGCGCAGTGTGGAACAGGTCAAGGACGACGTGGCGTACTCCAACACGAACGTCAAACTGATGGGCATCTCCGGGGGCAATTCCTATAGCTATTTAGGTAATACCCACCATTCCCTGCAAGACTTGGCGATCACCCGGGCCATTCCGAATTTGGAGGTCTACATGCCGGCGGATCAGTTCCAGGCCCGCGCCTTGATGCACTACCTGGTGCAGTCTGAGCACCCGGCTTACGTGCGCATCGGTAAGCGGGCACTGGCGGATATTTACACCAGTGAAGCCGCGGCCTTCCAAAGGCCTGGACAGGGCAATGTGATTGCTGACCACGGAAATGATATTGCCCTCGTGGCGGCTGGTGAGACGGTGCAAGTTGCCCTGGATACGGCGGCCATCCTCACCCAACAGGGAATTCGGGCCCAAGTCATCGACTTGGTCAGTATTAAGCCATTGGACACTGACCTACTCAACCGGGTAGCGGACCAGACTCACCGGATCGTGACGATTGAAGAACATTCGATTTATGGCGGTTTGGGTTCCGCTGTGGCTGAGGCGCTGGCCCCGCGCGGCGACACCAAGGTCGATATTATCGGTTTCCCAGATGAGCCAGCCATTGCCGGTACCCAGGACGAAGTGTTCAATTACTACGGGATCGATGCTGACGATATTGCTGCCCGCACTGTCCGCCAGCTGACTCACTAACATCAGCAGGACGCGACGGTCGCTGGGAATCAGCGGCCGTTTTTTAGAAAATGAATGAGGTGACCAATAATGGGCAGTTATATGATTGGGCTTGATCAGAGCACCCAAGGGACAAAAGCCATACTGTTCAACGATCTTGGCAATATTGTCTATAAACACGCGCGCAGCCACACCCAACTGATCAACGACCAGGGTTGGGTCAGCCATGATTTGGATGAAATTTATGGCAACGTCATCCAGCTGATCAATGATCTGGTCGAACACAGCCACGTCCCCGTGCGGGATATTGCCGGTGTCGGTATTTCTGTGCAACGGGAAACCGCCGCGGCTTGGGCTCGGGACACCGGGAATTCCCTGGCCAATGCCATTGTGTGGCAGGACGCCCGGGCGGCCGCGATCACGGACCAGCTAACCGATGCCGCCGATAAGGTCAAAGCCAAAACCGGGCTGCCGTTGTCGCCCTATTTCACCGCTGCTAAGTTTGCCTGGCTGCTGCAAAACGTCCCAGCGGTCAAACAAGCAGCGGATACCGGCAACCTATGCCTGGGCACCATGGATTCCTGGCTGCTGTATCGCCTGACCCGCGGCCAGGCTTTCAAGACTGAGCCTTCCAACGCCTCGCGCACACAACTCCTCAACATCCATACGGTGGCTTGGGACGCGCAGCTCTGCCAGCTTTTCGGTGTCCCGCAGGACGCGCTGGCGGCAGTGGTTTCTTCTAATGCCCTGTTTGGCGAAACCACTTTCGACGGGATTTTTCCCCAGCCCATCCCAATCCACTGTATGCTGGGCGACTCGCAAGCAGCCTTGTATGGTCACGGCTGCACCGCGCCTGGCGACGTCAAGGCTACAATCGGCACGGGCTCATCCGTGATGATGAACATCGGCGACCAGCCCATCCAATCGGCTGATGTCGTGGCCTCGATCGGTTGGCGCATCAACGGGCGGACCGCCTACGTCGCCGAGGGCAATATCAACTATGCTGGGGCCGTCATCAAATGGCTGACCGAGGATGTCCAGCTCATTCAGTCGGCGGCCGAGGCTGAACCGCTGGCCCGCCAAGCAGTCGCGGCGGATCAGACCTATCTCATCCCGGCCTTTTCCGGTCTCGGCGCGCCCTACTGGGATGCCACGGCAACGGCGACACTGACGGGGATGACTCGTACCACCGGCCGGGCAGAAATTATCCGCGCCGCCCTGGATTCGATTGCCTACCAAATTAGTGATATCCTGGCGGCAATCGACCAAAAGGCGGGGCAGCCGACAACGCTCAAAGTTGACGGCGGGGTCACGGCGAACAGCTATTTGATGCAATTTCTAAGCAACATTGCCAATGTCACCGTGTCGGTGCCGGACATCGAAGAGTTGAGTGCTTTCGGCGTGGCTTACTGCGCCGGCCGGGCCTTGACGGTGTATGGTCAGCTGAAGCTGAATACCGTGTTGAACTATCACCATTACCAAAATGCCATTGATGATGATCAGCGCCAGAATTTGTTGGCGGGGTGGCATCGGGCAGTTCTGGGAGTCTGCCACGAAGAAGCAGCCCCTAGAAACCACAACAACCGCCACCAGGATAACCTGATGACGGCTGAAAAAAGCTAATAGTGAGCTACATGGCGGGCACAGTTGCGGGTGTCCGCCATTGCTTTGGAATTTTCACTCGTTGCGGTGTTTGATTGATCACCATCGGTTGCTGATACACCTGCAAGGCGATGTCCTGACTAGCGGAAAGCAAAACGCTATCTGGCGACACTTGTACGGTAATATTAGCTCGCCGATAAGTGATTTTGAAAGAATACTGGTGCCATTGCTTCGGGATACTTGGTGCTAAAGTCAACGTCGGCCCATCACTGCGCAAACCGCCAAAACCATAAACAATGTTCAGCCACGCGGCAGCAATGGAGGTGGTATGCAGTCCATCCCGGGTATTGCGATTGTAGTTGTCCAAGTCCATGCGCGTCGCAAATTGGAAGAACTTGTACGCATCGTCAAATTTGTGCAGCTCTTCAGCCAAAATAGAATGCACCGATGGAGACAGGGATGATTCATGAATCGTGCGCGGTTCGTAATATTCATAATTAAGCCGCTTAGACCGCTCGGTAAATTGATGATTGTATAGGAACTGTAACATCAAAACGTCCGGCTGCTTGATCATGTCATTGCGGAACAGCCGGTCATAAGACCAGTGATCGTACAACGGAAAATCACTTACTGGGATCTGATCTATATCCACATGGGGTAAATCATAGAAACCGGCCTGTTGTTCGATCATCCCGTTGTTATCGCCTAGGAAAACCATATGGTCGCTGGCTTTTTGCCATGCCGTCAACTCGTCCGCAGACACGCCTGTCTTCTGGACAACCTGTTCTGCTAAAGCAGGGACATTCTCCCGCATTCCTGACAATAACTGTATCGTGTACCGGAACGTTTCACGCGCCATATAATTGGTATATGCGTTATGATTTGCCATCACCTGGAACTCATCCGGTCCCATCACGCCATAGAAACTGAATTGATGCGTGACTTGACTCCAATCGCCGCGAGAATAAAGAAAGCGAGAAATTTCGACCAGCATTTCGATGCCGTGGGTATACAAGAAATCATGATCATCCGTCAGATGACCATAATGCCAAATGGCATAAGCCACGGCGGTGCTGGGTTGCAGCTGGGTGTTGGCATGCTGCCACATGGCGGTGGATTCATGACCATTGATGGTGGAAATTGGATAACTGGCCCCGCGGCAATCCACCATTTCAGCCCGTTCCTTTGCCTGCGGCAGCGTACGGTAACGGAATTCCAATAGATTCTTAGCCGCTTGGATGTCATTGAACAGATAGAAAGGCAGACACATGGTCTCTGTATCCCAAAACGCCAATCCGCCATATGCCTCACCGGTCAATCCCTTGGCCCCAATATTGTTGGCCGGATCTTCACCATGATAAGTCTGGGCCATTTCAAACATACAGTAGCGAATTCCTTGTTGATTCTGGGGATCGCCGTCAATCTCAATGTCATGGGCAGCCCAAAACGCTTGCCAAAACTGTTTTTGTTTGGCTAACGCCGCATCCCAACCCATCGCTACCTGGGCAGCGTGAGCCGTTTCATTTTGTGACCACAGTTGGGCATCAGCGACTGCTGGATCCCGCTCAACCGTGTTGGTTACAAGCTTGGTTAACGCCAATGTTTGGCCCGCTTCGCAGGTGACATTGTATTGGGTACCAACAAACCGGTTGCGGTCAATGATTGGCTTGCCGTCTTCGACTGGCAAACCAAGAATTGTGGCGCGCGAACAGATCCGTTTATTCGTGTGAATCGTTTGCCCCAATCCAGCAAAGCTGTTGCCTTGGTTTTCCTGCTTGGTCATCCGCCAGAATGACTTCTCTGAATTACCGTGCCGGGTATCAAAATCCAGCCCGCTCGTGATGTTGATCTCACCTGCAAAGTTCAATGGGGTTAAAGTGATCCGCTGGTAACATGACGCCGCTTCGGTCATAGACACAAAGCGAGAAAACGTACATTGCAGTTCTTTACCCGTGCGGGTGCGCCATACAAATTGACGTTCTAATACACCGTTGCGAAAATCAAGCACCCGGGAGAACCGATCCACATCACTGGTAGCCAAATCCAGTTGTTCATCGTCCACCTTAATTCGGGTAAACAGCCAATCTGTCGCGTTCACCATGAAATGGCCTTGGCGGGAGATGCCCGCATAAATAATGGAATGGTCTTCCGGATTATTTTCGTAAACCCCGTTGAAGTAACTGCCTAACAAGTGGTCTCCGCTGTATCCTTCCTCAAAATAACCACGGACGCCAGAATACTCATTAGCAATCGAAAAAATCGATTCCGCTACGCGCGCATGGTTCGGGTCAAATCCTTCTTCCTGCACCTGCCAGGGGTCCACTGTAAAATACTGATCGGCAATTTTCGCCATTAGTCGTCCACTCCTATCTTTTCATCATCTGCAATGCTCACTACCGCGCCGGCTGCAGTGACGTTCACTCGGTACCAGTGACCTTGGTAGTACGTTCGAAAGGCCATTTTCTGCCACTGACTGGGCAAGTGCGGGGTGGCAACCAACTGATCATTTTCAACGTGCAGACCAGCAAAGCCTTCCACCGCCAAACGCCACGTACCACCACTGGCTGCTGGATGAGTGCCGCCGATATAAATCGTACCGGCCCACTGCTTGCTTTCCCCAGTGAGATCAATTGCTGCTGTCTTCTGGAAGAAATCATATGCTGGCGCCGTCATACCCAACTGCGCCGCAATCAGCCCATACATGCTGTAACTCAATGACGATCCATGTTCCGTCCGCGGTTCATAATACTGCCAATTAGCGCGCACAATATCTGACGAAAAATCATTTGGAAAAACGGCCAGCATCATGACGACATCGGCTTGCTTAATGACTTGTGTTTGACTGGCCACACCGTAAGCGCCACCCCAATATTCCTTAGGCTTGAGCAATCTGCTTCGAACCGTATCAATCGAGTCATCAGCTAACGCTAAATAACCATCAAACTGCGAAATCACACCAGCTGCATTAGGTGTTTGTAATCGAATCCGAGCTGCAGTCTCTGTAAACAACGGGAGCAAATCCGTCAACTGCCACTGTTGGGCTATCTTCGCCAAATACTCCGCATTGTTTTCTCGCAAATACGCAATAGCAGCCAACGCCGCTTCAATCGTTGCTAATGCCACGCGATTCGTGAAGGCGTTGTTACTTACCCGTTCGTGATACTCATCGGGGCCAATGACATCCGTGAACGCAACTTCAGACCGATCCAACCGCGCCGTCGCATAGGATACATAGAAGCGGGCACATTCAACAATGACCTCTGCGCCGCCCTGGGACAGAATCGCCGGGTCCTGTAACCACTGGAAGGCCTGCCAAATTGCTAACGCCACATCTCCCGAAATATGGATCTGCTTGTCCTTGAAATAGGTGCGCATTGGCCGATTGGTAAAGACATCGGTGACATTGTAATCGGAAGTGGCGTCATAACCATCTTCTTGGCTTTCCCAGGCATAAAATGCACCGGTATAGCCATATTCCACCGCTTTTTTCTTCGCTCCAATCAAACCCTTGAGCCGATACGCCACTAGGTCACGTACTACCGCTGGCTGGGTGGCGAGAAAGAATGGCGTCATGAACAACTCGGTATCCCAAAACACGGCGCCCTTATACGTTTGACCGGATAAACCGCGTGCCGGAATGGACAACTGGCTGCCGGCCAACGGGGCAATCATCATCAATGCCAGGATATTGTAGCGCAGCGCCACTTGGTCCTGCTGGGGGCCTTCAATTTGAATGTCGCTTGTGTGCCACAATGCTGCCAGCTTTTGACAATGACGGTTATACTCTTGGCCAATTGTCTCCGGTGTATAGCTGGCTAACGTGTCTGCCAATGCCGCAATGGGGGCATCAGTTTCTCGTCCTGTAGTGACGGCCGCCGCGATCAGTAAGCACAGCGGTCGTTCAGGGGTTACCGTTACAGCGATTGTTTGGCCCACTTGATCCGGCCTGTCGATATCGTTACATTCTCCCTGGTTGACCAGTATCCGGCTTAACGTAGTCACCGCCAGCTGACTTTCTCCAGTCTGGCCGCCGTAACCAAATACGGAATCCTCTCGCCATGATTGGCAATCAACTAGATGCGGTCCATTGATATCCCAAATTTGTTTGTCAATTCCGGCAGTAACTGAAATCACGGTTGCCTGTTTAACTTGAACGATATACTCCAAAAACATGAATTGTGGCTGGGCCATATCCAAAAAACGGTTCGCCGTGATGGTCACTAATGTGTTACCAGTCGAGAATGTTGTTCGCCGATGATGGACCGCCGCCGCCATATCCAAAACTTGTTCATGGTCACTAATTGGATGCTGCAATGGATCGAGCACCTGTCCGGCGACTCGAGTAACAACATGAAATGGGTTAGGTGCATTCACTGGTTCACGCCAAGCCGTACCGCGCTGATCGTAAACGCCGCTCAGGTTAACTGCCGCTAACTCAGCTGCGCCATTTTCTTCCAACGTGCCGCGATAACCCATATAGCCATTAGCTGTTAGAAATTTATTGCCATTTTTGATTACTGCCTCCGGTTGAAAGCCATGTTCTTCAATCCGCCAGTCCTTTAGCGGCGTTGGCCAAAATAATTGTCCCGTCAGGTTATCGAACGTCATTGTAGCGGAACCTCCGTTCGTGTTTCTAGTTGATTAAACACATGTCGAAAGATCAAGGCTGTGCCAAATGCATAAGCACCAAAGCCAATGAAAGTCAGCCAATAAATGGCCGTGACAAAACCGGGAACTCCCGCCATCAAGAAAATCAAAGGTAAGACCAAGAGAATGCTGGCCAATATAACCCACGGGAATTTTTGAATACTGATCAGCAAAGCATTCTTCCAAATATGCCGGAACGAGTCGTTATATCGCGCCGCATAGGGAATTACCGTGGTACAAAGCAGCACTGCCCCAACAGAGAGGATAAACAGCAGTACAACCACAAGAAGCCGCACAACAATTGGCAGGTGATTAACGAATAACCAATCGACTACCAGCAATCCACCAATCGCCAGTATCTGGATGCCCAAGAACAAGCCGCTTATACTGTTGGTCTTGAATAGCGTCCAGTAATCTCGCCATACTTTCACCGCTTGCTTGTCCAGCATCTTGCGGCTGAGTTCCACGCCGGTGATCAATGTTGTTCCCAAAGTGATGATGGGCAACGCGCTGATCAGCATTAGCAAATTGAGCAGCAGATAATTGGTGATCAGTTCCAATTTCTGCATGAATGGACTGCCATACTTGAACAGATCAGACATGGGTTTCTCCTCCTCATCAACAAAAGGGAGCAGCCATTGCTTGCCGCTCCCCGTCTGTCTTGCACAATGACTATTTATTCAGCTGTTTCTCGTAACGGTTATAGGCAGTCACCTGAGTCTTGACGAAATCCTTCAGACCCATTTGGTTCAACTTGCTTACATAATCATCCCAAGAGCTATCAACGCCGCCCTTAGTGACCCACTTAGAGGATTGTTGCGTCACATAAGTGCTGATATCCGTATATTGCTGAGACATCTTCTGCAACTCTTCCGGGGTGTAAGTGACGTTCGGAAATGCCGGCTTGGCATACTTCCGGTATTCCTTGTCCAAAGCTAACTTGGTGTAGTCGCCGTTAGACTTCGGCAGAACCACGTCTTTGTCGAAACTGGTCGGCGAGTATTTCGGGCCAAAATCCCGGAAGGAATTCGTCCAAGCGAAGATGTCGCTGGATTGACCCTTAGGTGGTGTCAGTACTTGAATCTTGCCATCAGACAGTTTCTTTGTCCCAATACCGAATGAGCCGTAATACGTCTGAATACTGGCATCGTCGGTGTAGAACTTATCTGCCCACTGCATCAGCTTCTTGACGTTCTTGGCATTCTTTGTCACCAAGAACTCATTGCGTGCGTAGTTCAGATGATCTGGATCAGAGTTAATGTATCGGTTGCCATCTGGTCCTTTCAATGGCGGCAAAGCAACATATTGATCCGCATTGGCACCAAATACAGCATCCGCTGTCCAACCTGGGGCAACCCCGACAATCGCTGTTTTGGCCTGTACTTTAGCCTGTGCCTGGGAAGTGTCCTCCGTGAAGATTTGCGGATCGATCAACCCTTTCTTGTAGGCATCGGCCATCGCGGTCAATCCTTTTTTATATTGTAGTGAAGTGGGCTGGAAGACTGGTTTGCCGTCCTGCATCACCATGTTTTGAGCAGCCGCGTTCGGCGAAAAAATACCAAAGGGCTGAATGAAGTTCAAAATGGAATCATCGTTACCAGCACCATAAGGAATTTCATCCTTCTTACCATTGCCATTGGGGTCCTTATCTTTGAAAGCTTGTAAAACTTGGATGAATTCATCGTAAGTGTCCGGCATCTTCAAGCCGAGTTTGTCCAACCAAGTCTTGTTGATGAACAGCTGGTTGGCAATTAACGGCCGCATCGGTGTTTTCTTGGGTAAGGAGTAAATATGCCCATCCGGGGAGGTAACCATCGCCTTCAACTTAGGATCTTGCTTGAAGGCCTTCTGTAAATTCGGCATGTCCTTGATATACTTTTCCAAAGGGATGAAACTGTCTTGGTTCTTGGCGATTTCGGCATCCGATAAGGCAATTGATCCCCAGAATGCGTCAGGTAAATCGCCGCCGGACATCACAACAGACTTTTTGTCTCCCCAATCTGAGTTGACGTATACATCCCACTTGACCTTGATTCCGGCTTGCTTTTCGCTCTTAGCGACAAACCCTTTCAAGAACGCTTTGCCCCAATCCGACCAGCGCACCGTTGCGATCCGGAAGGACGTGTTCTTACTGTCATCGGCATTTGACGAACTGCTGCCGGTGCCGCAACCGGCCAGCAGCACAGCAGACGCCAGCATGACTGTCCCCAACTGAAACATTTTCTTCTTGCCAAACATTGTTTTTCCTCCTCAATTGGTTAACCTTTGACTGAACCAAGCATGACACCTTGGTTGAAATACTTCTGTAAAAATGGATACAACGCCATAATCGGCAGGGTCGAAATCACGATTGATGCATACTTCATCATATCGGCCAGTTGTTGCAGCTCCGCCGCCAATTGGCCTGTCGTGTTCCCTGCCAATTGCTGATTAGTAATCAAGATTCGGCGCAAAATCAACTGCAATGGTTGCAGGTTCTGATCCTGCAAGTAAATCAACGCATTGAACCATTGATTCCAGATACCGACGGCCGTCCATAACCCCACCACCGCCAGTACGGCTTTGGATAACGGAATGACGATCTGAAAGAAATATCGGAATGTACCCGAACCGTCAACTTGAGCCGCTTCCCATAAACTGGCCGGAATCGTTTGTTTGAAGAACGTCCGCGCAACGATAATGTTGTATGGCGATACCGCGAAGGGAATGATCATCACCCAGAATGAGTTGAGCAGCCCAACCCCTTTAACAGTCAAATAAACTGGTACCAGGCCGCCGCTGATAAACATGGGAATCACGTAGGCCAGATTGATCCATTTCCGACCCAGCAAATCATCTCGGGACAGTGCATAGCCCGCAGGAATATTAACCAATAAAGCGAACAGCGTGCCAATTCCTGTATAAAGAATGGTATTGAGATAGCTGCGCCAAATGATCGGCTGGTTGAACAGCGCTTCGTACCCTTTCAACGACCAATGCTTAGGCCAGAACCACACCTGACCAGTTGCCACATCGGAAGGATTGCTGAACGAAGCGATGATAATGAACCAAAGCGGATAGATGATAGCTAAAATCAAGAGAATGGCAAACCCGTAATTGACGATGTCAAAGGCTCTGTCTTTACCTGATCGGGCAATGTGCGTCACATGCTGCGTGCGCCGCTTTGGCTTTTGCTTGGTAAGCTCCAATTCTGCTTCCTCCTCTCTCTAGAACAACCCAGTATCGGTCGTTTTCTTCGAAATCCAGTTCACACCCAGCAGCAAGATGATATTGATCACGGTGTTGAACAATCCAATAGCAGTCGATAAACTGTATTGGAAATTCTGCAACCCAATCTTATAGACGTAAGTGGATATGATCTCGCTCCCCGCTAAATTCAAAGGGTTCTGCAGCAATAACACCTTTTCAAAGCCAACATTGAGCAGATTACCGACACTCATAATGAGCAGAATCATGATGGTCGGCATGAGCATGGGTAAATCAATGTTACGGATTTTTTCCCATGTTGTCGCCCCATCCATCGTGGCTGCTTCGTAGTAAGTCGGATCAATTCCTGAGAGCGCTGCGATATAAATGATGCTGTTCCAGCCAAGGTTCTGCCACACATCACTCCATACATAGACATGGGCAAAGGCCCCACTGTCTGACATCAGGTCCGGTAATTTAGCCCCAAACAAGTGGAACAGGTTAGCTACTAAGCCCGTCTGCGGTGATAAGAAAATCAGAACCATCCCGCACATCACCATCGTCGAAATGAAGTGAGGTAAATACGAAATCACCTGAAACGTCTTCTTGAAGCCTTCCCGCCGCATTTGATTACCCATAATGGCGAGGGCCACCGGTAAAGGCGTATTCACGACCAGACTGTACACACTGATGTACAGCGTGTTACGCAGCGTGATGCCAAACTGGTACGAGTTGAAATACTGAATAAAGTTCTGAAAACCAACAAATGGGCTGCGAAAGACCCCTAACGCTGGTGAATAGTTTTGAAACGCCATCACAAGTCCATATAAGGGGACATAGGCAAACACCAGTAATAGAATGGCAGATGGTAATAGCAGCACGTAAAGCGGTAAACTCTTGCGCAGCATCGTCTTGCGATGCTTCTTTTTCATTGCTTTACGTAGTGCCCCATCGGTTTGAACTGCCTGCATTGCCATAATTGACCTCCCTTCGATCCTTTTACAGTGTAGTCGAAGCGCTTACAGTCAATCTATAACAGTCCCGAAATTTTTTTGACCTTTTCCGTGATATACCCTATTCTGAGGAATGAAGATTTGTATTCGCTTTCAGATAAATGTCGTAAAACGACAAACGATTATCTGAATTGTGTCATTGGGGGAGCTTAGCATCATGAAAAAGCATGGGGACTACTCGGTATTTCGTTACGTACGCGTCATTATGGTCATTCTCGGGGTGTTGGGGATGTTGAACATCGGCTTAATTCTATTCACCATCTCCGCTTCCCAGACAGAACAGACTGCCCGGTTGCGCCAGACAACGGCAGCGTATATGCAGCAAACCAGCCATACGGTCCGGGCTGTTGATCACTTTATGACGTACACCATCGTCAACGATGATGACCTCACCTTGTTAACGACTATTCCAAAAAATGAGCAGTCCTATGATGCCATTAAGCCGCTGGAACATATCCGTTCCCGGGTCTTTGATTTCCAGTATTCCAGTGGTAACGCCTATCAATTTTTCATCTACTCGCCCAGCAACGATTTCTTCGCGAACATTTCTCCACTGGAGATGTCCTATGACCGATACTTGGCCATGCAAAGTCACGTCCGCCGAGAAAAGTCTGATGCCTCTTGGCAGCAAGTCACGTTACTCGGAAAAATCTACCTGCTGCATCGCTTAACCTACGAAGGGGCCGTGTTGTATTGCGTAATCGCGCCAGAATCGCTCACGGCACCATTGCGCCAGAGTACATTACGTTCCGGCGATGGTGCCTACCTGAGTCTGAACGGACTGCCGTTAACCAAATCCCCTAACACGCGCAAAGCCGCAACCGCCCGCCAATTAAACTTTAACGGCGAGGATTACAACCTGCCATTTTCACTCCACATCACAGTTCGCCAATTCAATCTGCCAGAGCAATTGACAGTGATCCAAATCGTCATCGTTCTGCTGTCTACTGTGATTGGCATTCTTGCCTTCGTTGGTGTTGTGTATCTGTGGCGCAACTTTGCCATTCCGTTACGCTCGTTTTCTTCAGCATTGTCGGTCATCACAGAGGACAATGCCGACGAAAAAATCAAAAACTACCGGATCAGTGAAATCGATGCGGTTAACGAACAGATTCGGTCGCTGCTTTCTCAAACCAAGAAGTTGAAGTTGTCACTGTACGAACAGGAAATTGCGCAAAAGCAGTCGCAAATCCAATTGATGCGCATCCAGTTACGACCGCATTTTTATCTCAATATTCTCTCGACAATCGACAGCATGATTCAAATCAGTGAAACCAAGAACGCCCATGCCTTGATCATGGCCACGACCAAATACCTGCGCTACCTGCTGCGGACTAATGCGGATTTAGTTCCATTGGCGGAAGAACTGCAATTAGTGACGGAATATGTCCAAATCCAGCAAATTCGTTACGGTCATGACGTACTGGCCCTCTCTGTGACTGTACCGCCGACACTGCATCTTTACTGCGTACCGCAACTCATCGTTCAGGTCTTCGTTGAGAACGCTGTTAAGTATGGCGTGACTTTTGACCAGCAAACCCAAGTTGGTGTGGCCGGCAACCTCGTCACGCATCATGCACAAAATTATCTGCATCTGCGGGTCAGCAATACTGGCCCATGGTTCCCTGATACGCTGCTAACTCAGCTCAACGAGGGCCATCCGCCATTACCCTCTCAGGGCCAGCATATTGGCATCGCTAATGTATTCAGCCGATTACGGATGTTGTATGGTACTGACTTCGCGCTGCACTTTACAAACTTGGATACTGGCGGGATCGCTATTGATATTGAAATACCCGCCCACACCGGAAAAACACCAAAGGAGTTGGCTCATGATGCAAGTACTGCTCGTAGATGATGACCGGTACATCGTTTCGGCCTTGGAACAACAAATTGACTGGCAGCCATTGGGCTTTACAAAGGTCTGGACTGCTTATAACATGGTCCAATCACAGAAGATTCTTGCTGAAGAGGCCATCGATTTGGTGGTCTCCGATATCGAAATGCCCCAGGGCAGCGGCCTCGAATTACTGGCTTGGATGCGCAAGCAGAAGTTCTATCAGCCGCTTTTCGTCTTTTTAACCAATTATGCAGACTTCAACTATGCGCAAAAAGCCCTGGAATACCAAAGCTTTGATTATGTTTTGAAGCCCGTTGATCCCGATGAGTTTACGTTAACAGTGAAAAAGGCTGTGAAAAGAATTCAGGAAGATGCTGCCCGCAGAACCGCCGGCAGTACTCAGCCCAGTACCATTTGGCGGCAGTATGTAACAGGCCGTATTGACTCAGCTGACCAAGCCAAGCTGCCGCAGCACACTTTGAACATTGTTTCGTGGTGTCATGCCGACCACGCCACTGATTTGACCCATGTACAGGAAGTGATCTGGCGGCTGTATCATGACCATTTCACCTTTGCTGCGTTTCAATTGGTATCATTCTTTCATATTCAGGATCGCAACTATGGCCTGATTTTCAGCACTCCTAGTCGTTCAGAGAATACTGGCAGTGCACAGCAAGCGGTCCAACAATTTCAACAAAAACTCAAGGAATTGGGTATTTCAGTTTCTCTATTGACGAGCCCACCGGTACCATTTACGAAACTACCGCAAACTTATTCAGAAATTCACGACATGGCTGAAAAAAGGGCGATTCACCGGGGAACATTGATGTCTCTAGCTGATTACCAGCCGCAAGCAGACACCTATGTTGCTCCGGACTACAACCAAATTCGAACATTATTAACAGCCCATAACACCGATGCGGTGATTGCCTACTTCCGGGATTATCTTCGCCGGACTGATGCTGCTGGCCACCTGACCCGCGACAATCTCGCCCGACTGCGCGAAGATTTTATCCAATTGATGTACGTCGCACTTCAGGAACAACAGATTTCTGCCCATGAACTGTTCAAGAATGACACGTTTGCCCAGCTGCAGAAACGTTCTCTCAATAGTATTGAATCCTTGCTGGAATTCATCACTTATCTGGTCAAAACAGCCGTCACCCACATGACATTTATTGACCGGCACGACAATGTCGCATTGCAACTCAAAAATTACATTGACCAGCATCTGGGTGATGATCTGTCCCGGGAAGTTTTGGCCGATCTCGTCTTTTTGAACCCGGATTATACCGGTCGGCTATTCAAAGAGGAATACGGGCTTTCACTTACCAGTTATATCATCCACCAGCGCGTCCAACAGGCGGAATACTTGCTGATTCACACCAATCTGTCAATCCAAAAAGTTGCGGAAACGGTGGGGTATACTAATTTCTCTTACTTCACAAAAATGTTTAAACGAGTAACCGATATGCCGCCCATGCAATACCGGCAATCCCACCAAAAGACTTCCTCATAACCAAAAAGACCAAAAGCAGCGTTCCCGCCGCCAACCGACAGTGAACGCTGCTTCATTTCTAAAATCTTAACGTGCCTTATGCCACGCCGAGGCACTGATCGATGGGAAAATATGGGCCAGCCGCCACATCTGAGCCGGCGTATACTGGAACACCACTGCCGGCAGCAACGTATTGATGGCATCTTCAGCTTGGGCACTGAATTCCGTGGCGCCGACAAGATGATGATCAGCGTCATAGATCAGTACGTTATCGCCCAGTGTTTCCTGATCAATTTGACGGTACCAATCATCTGGAATATGATTGCGGACCACTTGATAATCGCCCTTGGCGGCTTGTTCCGGAGTCACGCCGACTTTGGCGATTCGCGGCGTGGTGTACACCGTCGACGGAATGGCCGGATAGTCGATGGGCGCGGTGGTTTGGCCGCTGAGCAACTGAAACAGGTAATAAGACTCAAAAGTGGCGGTGGGCGTCAGCTTGGGTTGCGGTTTGTCGAGCACATCACCGGAGGCATAGATATTGGGCGCCGTAGTTTGGAGATGGTCGTTGACCGTAATGCCGTGGGGCGTCGCGGCGACGCCGGCGGCCTCTAAGCCGATCTCCTCAATGTTGGGTACTCGGCCGGTGGCGTCGAGTATCCAGTCCACGGTCTTGCTCTGGCTTTGACCATAGTGTACGGCAATGCCGTCGGTGATTTTCTCCAGACCAGCGACTTGGGCATTGGGAATAAACGTGATCCCACGCCGTTCCATATCTGCCATGACTTGCCTGACGAATGGTTGATGGAACTCCCGCAAAGCTTGGTCACCGCGCATGAACACGGTAACCTCCGCCCCCGCCGCGTTCGCAATAGTGGCAAATTCCATGCTGATGTAGCCGGAGCCGAGAATGCCAATGCGCTTGGGCAGCGTGGTCAGGTCCATGAACGCCCGACTGTCATGGGCCAGCTCATCCCCCGGAATTGCCAAGCGATGCGGCCGCTGGCCAGTGGCAATGACGATTTTATCCGCCGTGTAGGTCTGGTCGGCCACCTCAATCGTATGGGCGTCCGTCAACCGGCCGCGGCCGTTGATCATGGTCACGCCGGCACCGGTCAATGCATGACCAATAGCGTCGGGCAACGGTTTGATCACATCTTGCTTGTGGGCGACCAAATTGCCCCAATTAATGGTCACTGCGCCATCCACGATGCCTTGCATCCGTTCGGCGGCCCGTTGCAAAACCACCGGCGCGTCCAGCGTAATCTTGGCGTTGCAGCCGTAGTTTGGGCAGGTGCCGCCGATCATGTCGCTTTCGATGACCCCCACTCGCTTCCCTGTTGCGGCCAGCGGGCCAGCGCCGTCAAAAGCGCCGTGACCGCTGCCGAGATATAACACATCGTAATCGTATTGAACCATTCAGAGAGTCCTCCTTTTACTGCGTGCGTTACTGCGTCAGGTGCTTACTTAAGTATAGCAGAGCGGCGCAATACTCGTCATATTCGTCAATTCTGAGGAAATAGCGCCCCGGTTAATGGGACACTGGTGCACGACGCTGCCGCAGTGTGCCAAACACATCGATAAGCCAAGCCGCGATGAGTACACCCACTGCCCAGCCCCACTGGTGCATGATGTTTTGATAATTTGTTAGGCCCCAGCGCGCCAGCGGCGTGGCAGACCGGCTGCGGCTCACCTGATAGGCAGTGACTGTTCCGTTAACTGTGAGCCGCATCTGCCGCAGCAAGGCTGGCGCTGCCTGGTTCAGCCATTGCTCACTGGTTAGCCGCCCCTGCAGTACTTCACGCCAGGGCGTGCCGATGCCGCCAACGCAGCGGAACAGGGTGACCTCAGCGGGTTGATGCGGACCCGGTACGGCCAACAACTCACTGTGCCGGTCCGTCACCACCCGATTGCTCACCGCCGTATAGGTCGCGAGATGAACAAAATCAGTAAGATAGATGTGCTGGCCCGGCTTGACCGCTGTCATCGGATTCAGCAACGCTTTCTGCCCGCTTAAATTGTGGGCGGCAACCACGTAATTGCCTTGACCCAGCCGCTGATTGCGCCAATATGTCCCCACCCCGTTCAATAGGGCGAAGTCGCTGGTGCCAGGGAAAATTGGCAGGATGATTTTGGCCGCCGGGATGCAGACCAGCCCAATCGCTTGCTGGGCGGTATACTGATCGGCTTGAATCAGGGCTTGGGCATAAGCTGGATTATGCCCCCGGGCGAGGGTGTGGGGATAGGCTGCCTGCGTAATCAGCCGGTGCCGGCGGGCGGTCACCGCCCTTTGGTTTCGACCGACTATCGCCACAGGCGGTATTGAGCGCTGCTGGGTCAAGTGATAACCATACAGCACGAGGCCGGCCCAAACACAGACACCGCCGATCAGGATGCGGCTCAGCCATTTGATCCACCGCACGTTACGCGCCGGCTTTCTTCTTGACGATCACGGCCAGACTGCCGGCCGTCATAATGATGCTGCCCAACAGTAACAGGCTGGCAGCACCAGCGGCTGGGAAGCTTGGGGTCACGGGCGTATGCCGGGGGTCTTCAATTTTTACGACCGCCGGATCGGCTGCTTTAATTACCGCCCCAATCACTTTAATCGGCTTTTTAATTAAGCCGTAACCTGCTGGTGCCTTGGTTTCGACCAGGTAATACGCCCGGCTGAAGTCTTTTTGCACATCCTGCTGATTGTCCGCCTGCTGGGCATCTTTGGTTTTCAATCCTTGGAAGGTGACCAATCCGGCTTGATTCGTTTCCTGGGTCAGCGGCTGGTTGGCCGGGTCGCCATAATGGTCGTCGCCGGGATAGACATAACGCCCTTCCGGTGTCACCTGGATATAATGCCCCGTCCGGGCATTTTCTGCCGTATCGGCGATGGCAAATGTCGCTCCAGCCAACGCTGCCTGGTTATCTTCCTGACTGACTTTAGTCGCGCCGACGTTGACGAAGTAGACTTTTGGCACCTTAGGCGTCACCGGTGTATTCGGCGGGATCGGTTTATCCGGAATCGGCGGTACCTGGGGATCATCAGATGGCGGTGTGGTTTGACCATTGATCGTTACGGTAAATTTATTGTCAATTGGCCCATAGTTCCCCTTATCCAGCACATGCTTATTCACTTTGGTCCCTAAGTCCGTGACCAGCACCACCGGGTGCGCTTGCTGAGTGTCGGCTTTGGCATAAGCGAGCGCATTACCGCCGGCATCGAATTTCGTCGGACTGAAGGTCACGCTGGCCGCCAACTTTTGGCGCCCGGCCGGGGTGAAGGTGATCGTCACTGTGCCGCCCTGACCCGGTGCCGGGGTCACGGTATAATCCGTCCCCGCCGCCAGGTCCAGCTTGACCGCGTCGTGCAAGGTCGCGACTTTATCTGCAGAATCGTAATACCCTAAACGGAATCCTTTGATTCCCGAGAAATCCAGGCGCGGGTCTAATTGATCCGTCATGATGAAGTCTTTAGCTGCGGCGATATTTTGAGCAATTCCCGTTTCCAGATTCCACGTCACGTCATGGCCGACGGTGCCGGTGGTGACCTTTTCAGTGTCATCGCCAGTCTGGCCATCGGTGTGATGGCCCGTGTTCACCGTTTTATCCAGCGGTACCCTGGTCGGCTTGCGCTGGTAGAGGGCCAGAATATATTGGTCATGGTGCTTGTACCGACCGTCAGTCCGGCGATTCAGCCAATCGGCAGTTTGATATGGTGCTAGGCGGCGGGCATCGGCCGCGCTGTCGATTTTGACAAATGTATAGACTTGCTGGTGATCCGTAAATTGCCGCGGCACCCAATCTTCCCCAGCTGCTGTTTTGCCCGCCACGTTGAACGGTTCGGCCAGTTTGATTTTGTCCAGGCTGGCCCCTTCTGGATATTGCCAATCTTTATCCGCCCGAAACTGCAGCTTAGGGCGGCCCTGGTCGTCTAAGGCCAAATTGCCCGCTTGGTCGGCTTCAGCATACAGGACGTGGACCGGCCGCACCCCACTGAATTTGACATGGGCCACGTTCGACGGCTTTTTGTCATCCACAAACGTGAAGGTATCCGGTCCTTCTTGAATCCGCTTGGTCGCCACGAGCCACGCCTGATTAGCGAAGGTGTACTCGCCGGTCTGGGCATTGTAGTGACTGGCAATGTCTGCCACCGACTGGTTTTTATCGGTAATCGTGGCCGTGATGACCAAAGAATAGTTGTGCCCATAGAAGCTCTTGGTAAAGTCGTCAGTGTGGTTATTCAGCGTGGAAGACAGCGCCGACGCGATAATGTGCGGCTGGCCATCACTACCCAGCTGGGTGCCTTGAAAGTCGAACCAATCCGTCACATCTTTCTGGGTGTCTTCCTGAATAACCCGAATATTAGCCCCTGGCTGCTGGCCCCACCAGGTACTATGCAACTGGACAGCAGTCGTCATCGGCCGGGGCAAGTCGTCGATAAATTGCACCTTGCGTTCGGCATTCTTATAGACCCGCACGGGTACGGTATATACGGCCCGCCACTCAATCTGCCGGTTCACCAGCTTCTCTGGGGACAATACACCTTGATCAGTCACCGCCGGCTTGCGTTCAGGCAGAATCAAGCCAAATTTGACCGGCGGCGGAAATTCCACTGGGACTAAGCTGCGCGGAAAGTAAGGAACCTTGGAGTGGGACGCATTGATCGATAAATACAAATCATGGGTCGGCTGATAAGTGAAGGTGACCCAATGATTCTGATCCGTCGCGGCCGCGTCCGGTCGGCCCAGCAAACCGCCGTGCCAGGTGGACCCGAAGAATAGTTCATGATCGTTGACCACGCGCCCGGCAACGGGGTCTGAATGATCGGATATAAAGGGAAGAAAGCCCGGTGAATAGTTGGTTACATACACATTATTCAGTTTGGCATCGGATTTGACGTCCACCGATTCATCGTTGTCGATATCCCCGTATGTCAGCATTCCAGCCACTTGGGCCGGCTGTACCACCGCCGGATTCACTTGACCATCCTTCAGCGGGGTGCCCTGACCAGCATAATCGTTATTGAAGACTGGATGACTATAGAACTCAATGCGGATAGTGGCCGGCCGATATCCGTAAGACTGTGGTAACGCCAGTGATGTCGTGGTGCCGTCGTAAGTATGGGCCACAGACAGCAGATTCGAACCGATGCTGCGGTCAAAGTTCAACTCGCCGCCCGCCGGATCGTCGGTGATCACCGAATTTTGGCCAAACCAGGTTTTTCCCAGCGTTTGCAGGGGCCAAATCCCGCTAGGTTGAGAATTCACGTGTTCAAAAGTCTCTTTAATGTCGATGGCCACTGGTGTATTCGATCCCGCGGGGGTATAGAACCCGACGTTCGTGTAATACAAGTAGGGATGGCTGGCATCAATGTCAGCCTGATTAAATACTTGGTGTGTACGCCAGGTCGATTGCCGCTGAGCGCGGCCATTTTGCACCAGGTAGACTTGGGTTTGGGAAGTGAAATTCGGGATAAAGCTGTAATCCCCTTTGATTGCTTCGGCCTTTTCAGCGTCTGGGACGACAATGGTCTGCGGATGGTGATCGTCTTTCAGCGGCGTATTTGCCGTGGGATAATCTCCGGCTTGCCAGTAGCTGGGCCAATCGGCGACCGCTGCTTGAACAACTGGCTGAGCGATTAAGGCAGCGCCAACCAGACTGAGCAATACTCCCCAAAGGATAAGATATAAGCGTCTAATTTTGGTCAACTGAGCGCCTCCTTCGTATATCATGCAGCACGAACCCGCGGCCAATGAGCCCGGCCAGCAGCAAACCGCCGATGATCACCAGCGGCCAAGGCGGCGTGACGCTGGCCGCCGTTTGCAGGATGGGTTTGGTCCCCACTGCCGGGCTAACGGACGGCTGCCCTGCGCCGGTGCTGCCCGAGATAGCCGGAGCGGCGGGGCTGGGGGACACCGGCGGGGTGGTTGGCTCTGCCGGCACAGTACGGATTGGTTTTGCGGTGATGGTCAATTGGCTGCCCTGGGCCATGGCCGGCAAGCTGATCAAAAACGGCTTCAGCGTTGCTTGATACTGCGGCGATCGTTCCTGCGTGACGACATAATCCCCCGCTGGCAATTGCCACTGCACCAGACCAGCCGTGTCTGCAACTTGACGTTGGGCTGGGCCCAATACAGTGTAGGTGCGCGCGTCGGCGGCCGCCACGGTCTGAGTGCCCGCCGCGTGAATCGGCACCAGCGAGAATGGCACGCCCGGCGCAGCTTGCTGATCAATCGTGCGCGCGGTGAGCTGCACATGATAAGTCGGTGCTGGCGGTTGCGGCGCAGATGTTCCAGCGGCGGCGACCGGTAATGGCCCGAGCAGGGTCCAGAGCGCGCCCAGCATAATCAGCCAGCGCCAAATGGTCTTCATTTCTTTTTCCCCCTCAATTTCTTGTGCACATAACGTAAACTGCCCACCCCGGCCAGAAGGACTAACCCCAACAGCAGCAGGTGATCAATGGTCCACCAATCCCGAACAGCGACGGGCTGGTGCTCATCCCGAGGATGATAGGGCACCCGGCGGCCAGTGACCAGCAAGCGATACGTATTGATACCAATCGGCCAGCACGTGAGCAGGGTCGCTTCGTCTTGCCCGACCACAATATTGCCCTGAGTGATTTGCTGCGGCCGGGCCCGGCTGATCTTGGTAATTTGGTACTTCAAAGTCCGGTTCAAGACTTGAATGTAAAACGTATCGGTGCGCCGCAGTTTTTCAATATTGGTAAACAGTATCTGCCCGGCGATGCCGCTGTGGCCGGTAATGATCGGCCGATTGCTCATACCGCCAATGGGCAGTGACGACCGCGGCCAATGGCCGATACCCTGTTCAAGAGTGTGGGCATCAGTGCCATGACGAATCGGCATTTTCAAGTGAATCGCCGGGATCGTCAGCGTGGCCATGGTCCCTTGGGCATCCAGCCAAAGAATCTGCCGATAGCGGTAAGCTGAGCGGGCGGTCTCATCGCCTTGCTGGCGACGGCGCACCATGGCGTTATAACTGATCGCCATCTGCCGCTGACGGCTGATCGCCGCAGCACTCATCTGGGCCGTTGCGCGGCTGTAACGCACCGTGGCCTGCCCCCATTGCGCAGCCGTTAATTGGTCCGCAATGACCACATAGAGGGCCGCGCCGACGGCCAAACTGAGCAGCCCCCGATAAAGCCAGCGATAGACGCGCTGCTTTAGGGAGCGGCGGTGTGATCTTCTCATCGCAGTGTGCCCCCCTTCTTATGGTCCATGCGCGATCGTGGCCGCATACCACCCCAGAATTGCCATGATTATCGTGCTGCGTCACTCTTGCGCTTAGCGACAAAGGCTAATCCGCCGGCAGTCACGATAATCACGCCGACAATCAGCAGTCCTTGACTCCCAGTAAGGGGGAAATCCGGTGTAACCGGCGTGTGCCGCGGATCCTCAATTTTCACGGCCGCTGGATCAGCCGCTGCGACCGGGTCCCCAGTCACTTCAATCGGTTTTTTAATCAGGCCGTAACCCGCGGGTGCTTTGGTTTCAACCAGATAATACGGGCGGCTGAAGTCTGCTTTGACGTCTTGTTTATCATCTGCCTGTTGGGCATCCTTGGCCTTCAAACCTTGGAAAGTAACTAGCCCATCAGCATTCGATTCCTGGGTCAGCGGTCGGTTGTCTTGATCGTCATAATGGTCGTCACCAGGATACACATACGTCCCGTCCGGTGCCACTTGAATATAGCGGCCAGCGCGGGCATTTTCTGCCGTATCGGCGATGGCAAATGTCGCTCCGGCCAACGCCTTGGCATCTTCTTGACTGACTTTCGTTGCGCCGACATTAACGAAGTAGACCTTCGGCACTTTAGGAATCACCGGCGTGTCCGGCGGGGTCGGTTTGTCCGGAATCGGCGGCACATGGGGATTGTCAGACGGCGGCGTGGTCTTGCCGTCAGTGGTGACCGTGAATTTGTTGTCGATTGGGCCGTATTTTCCTTTATCCAGGACATGCTTGTTCACCTTGGTCCCTAAGTCCGTGACCAGCACCACTGGGTGTTCCTGCTTGGTATCCGCCTTGGCGTAAGCGAGCGCATTACCGCCTTCATCGAATTTAGTCGTACTGAAGGTGACGCTGTCCGCCAACTTCTGGCGCCCCGCCGGGGTGAAGGTGATCGTTACCGTGCCGCTTTGGCCCGGTGCCGGGGTCACGGTGTAATCTGTCCCCGCCGTCAGGTCCAGCTTGGCTGCATCATGCAAGGTCGCTACTTTATCCGCCGGATCGTAATAGCCCAAACGGAACCCCTTGATTCCCGAGAAATCCAAGCGCGGGTCTAATTGATCCGTAATGACGAAATCTTTGGCCTTGGCAATATTCTGGGCAATGCCATTTTCCAGGTTCCACGTCACGTCATGGCCAACCGTGGCCGTGGTGACCTTTTCCGTGTCATCACCATCCTTACCGTCTTCATGGTGGCCGGAGTTGACCGTTTTATCGATGGGAATTCCTTTATCGATATAGTTCTTCGGATAAACGTGCACGTCATAGTTCAGTTGCGTGCCCTGATCAGTCTCGCCATCTTTATCCACGTGATGGACCGTTAACGGCACCGCAATAAAGAATGGCGCCGCCATCTTCAATCCCTTGGTCGCGTCCGTTTCCTGCTCAGTCACGAGATACGTCCCATCGGCCGGGCCAAAATTGAGCGATGCCGTGCCGTCCGCGCCGGTCGTCATCGTCTGTACGGCAAACGTGCTATCCACGGTGTAGGATCCGGAATTGTTGGGATCCAGTTTCTGCCCAGATACAGGCTCGATCTTTTGAACCGTAAATTTCGCTCCCGCCAGTGGTTTGGCCTGTGCGGGCAAGTTCTTCGCGTCGTCGATGCTCCCATTGCCCGGCATCAGCTTGCTGGTATCAAAGTCCTTAGGCAATTGGTATTTATGGATCGTCAACTGTCGATCAGTCGTTTTATCCGGAATGGGATTGTTCGAAATCTGATCCGCATCCACCAAGCGGACGACCGGTCCAGCGGCAACGAGTGTCAACGCTGCTGGTGCGGCCAAGGTAATGGCCAGTGCCCCGCTAATGGCCAAGCGATGATAGAAATGTTTTTTCATAATACTGATTCGTCCCCTTCTCCTAGTTGCTTATGTACCGGTCCAGTGATTTCGCTGGCCCAGTATAGCGATACAACAACACACGTTATCCACTTCTGCAAAAATGATAAGTTATGCATCATCTCCATCTCTCTTAACGTGTATCTATTGTATTCATCTTTTGCTGCCAATAGACATAAAAAACGACCTATCTTCGCTTGAGATTAGGCCGTTTATATTAATTTCATGGATGGAATGGTATCCCACTCAAATTCAGACAGTAAATTAGCTAATTACGCCGCAGCTTCAGTCTGCGATATTCAGTCGGAGTCAGCCCAAAGGCGTGCTTGAAGGCTTTGGTTAAGGCATAGGGATAAGAAAAACCAACTTTAGCCGCAATCCAACTGAGCGGCTGTTCCGTGGTTTGCAGCAGCTGCATGGCCTTGAGTGCCCGGATACGAGTGACGTATTGCATCAAGCTCAATTGGTACGTGGCCTTGAACCGATTCGCCAGGTGCCGGGTGGAGTATCCGCAGGCTTTAGCAATCTGATCGCGATGCAGCGGCTCCATGTAGTGCTTCAAGATGTAGTCCACTACTTCGTATAATTGCGGGTGGCTGCACCGATTCGGAATATATTGGGTGTCTGGTGCCCGCCGCGCGGAGAAATTCTTGAACAACAGGTATAGGATCTGATAGCAGAGCGCCTGCTGATCAATGCGAAAAAACGGGGGCTCGCCCTGCTCCAATTGATAAAACAAGTCGAATGCCTGATACAACTGATGGTATGCACTCTGCTGTGCCGGGGTCCTTTCATCACTTGGAGCCAGCGATACCACCAGCGCGTTGTAATTGGGAATCAAAGCATAGAGCCGCTCAATCGGGTATAGAAAGGTGATAATTCGGTAATCAGCTTCTGCATGGCAGAGAATTTGACCGGCGTGCACTGCAAAAGAATTAATCGCCAACGCGTCACCAGCTTGCATCAAATAGGTTTGCCCAGCCATGTAAACACTAGCCTGTCCACGCAGCACACAATTGACTTCTAATGCCGCATGCCAGTGTTTCGGGACCGGTTCAACATCTTTCTTGCCCTCGGAAATAATATACTGCACCGGTAAATTGCCAAGAACCGGTACATCGACCAATTTATGGATGTAGGTCATGGACTGCCACCCCTTCTTGCTCTGACCGCATTAGCGTTGGGTTGCCGTCGTTGTAGTGATCAGCCCAATAGCCCAATTCTGCCCAGGTTAAGGTGCCCGGAGCGGTCACGCATTGGGCAATGGCATATTGCATCGCTCGTAAATGCATTGCTCTGTCCCCCCTCTCAATAGCCGGCCTTGAGATTGATGGGCATCCTGGTATAGCTGCTGTAATTCCTCTTCTTCCAGTTTTACAGACATGCTCCTTTACCCCCTTACTCACACCGTGACTTGAACTGCCTTCATTGTAAGGGAATCCGGAATCGTACAGACTGAAAAAAAGGTCCCTGTTGTCTCGCTTTTGAGCGCTGACTGCCGGAGTTCAAAAGGTTAACGTTGCCGCCAGCAGCTGATGATCGGACAAAATACGCGAGGGGACGCGAACTTGGCTAAGCTGAATATTTGGGGTCACCAGAATATTATCAATGGCAAACGACTGCATCCCCGCGTCCCGGCCGTTGAAAGTATCAAACCAGCCGCCGGCCCCGCCATTGGCCCGGCGCAGGGCGGGATCAAAATAATCCCACTCTTGGTGGCTTTGATCCATATTAAAATCACCAAACAGGACTTGCCGGGGAATCGGGTCCGCGTGCATCGCCGCGGTCAATTCCGCTACCTGTAGTTGCCGTAGGGCCGGTGTTTCAAACGACAAGTGGGTATTGTAGACGGACAGCGGGGTCCCAGCAACTTCATAAACGCCATGCTGGTACACTCGTTTCTCCTCGCCAAAATGAGCGTAGTGATGATTGGTAACATTCAGCAGTGGTTCACGGGAGAAAAGGGCAATCCCGTAATCCCCGCCCATGACTGGGATGGCGGGGGCAAAGGCGGCGTGGTAGCGGGTACCAGCGATGGCCGCCGGCATATCATAGGGATTGCGGCGGGTATGGCGGTCAACTTCCTGGACACCGATCAGGTCGAGGTTTTCTTCCGTGAATAGGCGATTGATGGCTTGCGGGTCCGGGTTTTGGCCGGCGGCAATGTTGTAGGTGGCGACACGTAATGTGGGCATTGAAATCACTCCATTTCTTTATTCAGTATACCGTTTCAATGCTTCTTCAAGGTATCAGAAAAGCCTGCCCGCACGTCATTATGGCGTGTGAGCAGGCTCGATGTTGCTATTATTATTTTCTAGAAAGAAAAGCAAACTGATCCGCTGGCTGCCAAATATACTCATCATCACAAATATACCCCCGCAGCCAAAGCTGCCCGCCCACGTTGCGCAGGTAGTAGCCCTTAGGCTGCCCGGGATCCGGATCGGCCACCGGGGAAGCCACCGTCACGGCTCCCTGGGGTGCCTCGTGCCGGTGCAGGTCGTGATTGGTGCTCTGACCTTGGTCACGCCATTGGAGCCGCAGATCAACGGCCAGTTCCAGGGGACATAAAGTCAAGCCGCTGTTCTCTGCTTGGGCGAAGATAGCCGGCAAGTTGGCGCCTTTAGGCAACCCCAGCTCGGCAACGGTGATAAACAGTACGGTCGCCGCGTGCGGCTCTGGGGAAATCGTAAAGCGTGGGTCATCGAACAGCGCATCGGCATGGGCGTTGCACTGAATACCTGCTTGATCAAGGGCTTGGCGCAGGTTATCTTTTGTGTGCCCGCCAGTGGTGATTGACATGGCCGGAAACTGTGCTGGATTCAGCATCGCGTGCTCCTTTCGAAACGAAAAATCGGCATCTTCCTCTGGCTGCGAAGCTCTGGGAAGATACCGATTGTACCACGCAACATGCCTTATTGGCTGCACCGGTACTTCAAAGTGGTCTAAGATTGCTCGGTTTAGATTAGTCGGCGGACTTGAGTTTGCAGCGCGGGGACAACTTGTTCCGCAAACCATGGATGATGGTTCATCCAACCATAATTGAGCGGTGATGGGTGTACTAATGGAAAATAATCTGGCAGATACTCCGCATAATGTGCCACCGTGTCCGTTAATGTCTTTTTCCGCCGCCGGCCCAGATAATACCGTTGCGCATATTGTCCAATCAGTAAGGTCAACTGAATATGCGGCATCAATTCCAGCAACGGCGGGTGCCATTTTTCAGCAAAACCCTTGCGCGGCGGCAAGTCGCCCTGCTTGCCCTTGCCAGGATAATAAAAGTCCAGCGGCAGCACAGCAATTGCCCCCGAGTGGTAGAATTCTTCGTCTGTCACGCCCATCCACTCCCGCAGCCGCCTGCCGCTGGCGTCGTCCCAGTAAGTCATTGCCTGTTGTGCTTTGCGGCTGGGGGCTTGGCTGACCAATAGGATCGTGGCTTGGGGTTCAATATGGTACAGAGGTTGGATGCCTTGGTTCGTAAACTCACGATTCTGTGGATCGTTTTGAATAGCAGTAAAGATGTCAGTGGCATTGGACATAAAGCGTTTCCTCCTCTATTGCACCAGAAAATACTACGATCAAGACCTGTATAATACAAGCGACGATCGTCGGTTTAGGTCCTACGCTTTTTCCTACGCTTGTGCTCCCACAAACAGCTACGTACCAATGTTTCGAGACACCATCGGTTCAAAATCCCGCGCTTTTTCCTACGCCTTTTCCTACACTCCTACGCCAATCGCTCCTACACTAATAATTCCTGGCCATACCTTTTTTAGAATTGTAATCGTCGTATTCAAGCGAGACTTGCTGGGACGTATCCTCTACTCTGCTAAATATCTAGTATTTACTGATGCGCCAAGGACAGAAATGCTCCCTTCACGACGAAGAGATTTCAAAGCAGCAACCACCTGATCACGCGTTAATCCAGTCTTGGCCTGTATTTCTAACCGCTTCAATGGTCTATCGCTTAATTTAAGTACCTCTAACACTTTTGACTTGTTGAGCTCTGTTATACGGTTGTTCTGTTCGCCCCTCATGATAGACTCTTGTTCAGTTATCCGTACGTAATTCTGGTTTGGCAATACAACTTTAAACGAATGCCGGATTTAAAATTGAAGTGCAACACCGATTGAGTTAGACCAATCGACCGGGTTGATTTAACAAAATAGGCCATGAAGACCTATCCTTGAAGCGACTAAACTACCAAGAAAGGTGACCTTCATGACCCACAATCAGTCTAACAGTCTCGGCTCGTACACTCAACTCACAGAGGGCGAGCGCGGAATAATTGATGCGCTTTGGCACTCCCATGAATATTCCATTCGCGATATTGCACACATCATCCATCATTCCCCTAGTACGGTAAGCCGTGAGCTTAAGCGCGGCCGAGTCCAGCAACGGGATTCGAATTATCATTAC
>NZ_AUEH01000007.1 GCF_000425885.1 Schleiferilactobacillus harbinensis DSM 16991 | reverse complement strand
GAAGATATGTGATCCGTTCGTCAAAACTTTGTTCAGTTTTCAAAGGCCTGCGTTGCTGTTGCTTTCGTAAAAACGCAACTTTGATAATATATCATACGCTCAAGCCCGTGTCAACATTGAATTTCAATCGCTTGACTCACTGTTGATCACGCACCGTAGCGCACTTAATAATATAGCAGGCTGGTTCCGCAGTGTCAACGGCCAAAATGGCGTCCCTATGCTGTTTTCAATGAGTTATACGCTGATTTTCCCGAACTCATACCCGAACAGAATGTAAAAAAGAGTTACTTATTCTGTAAACAAGCAACTCTTTTTGACTAATACGGCGTCAATCATTCGGAAATAACCGAAAAACACATTAATTTAAGCCGGATGCATTTTCTTTAGTGATCTTGGTGATCCCGTGCATGTAAGGAACCAGCACATCAGGAATAGTGACGCTGCCGTCTTCGTTCTGGTAGTTTTCCAAAATGGCAGCAACAGTCCGACCAACGGCCAAACCGGAACCGTTCAGGGTGTTAACCAGATGTACTTTGCCGGCCGTATCCCGATACCGGATTTGGGCACGGCGTGCCTGAAAGTCTGTACAGTTGGAGCAGCTGGAAATCTCCCGATACGTATCCTGAGCAGGAATCCAAACTTCCAAATCGTAAGTCTTCGCAGAGGTGAAACTGGCATCACCCGTGGATAGTGCAACAACATGGTACGGCAGTTTCAATTTTTGCAGAATTTCTTCGGCATCGTTGGTCAGCTTCTCCAACTCGTTCCAAGATTCTTCCGGCTTCACGTACTTGACCATTTCTACCTTGTTGAACTGGTGCATCCGGATCAATCCCCGGGTGTCCCGGCCGGCAGAGCCGGCCTCGGACCGAAAGCACGGCGTCAGCGCGGTGAAGTAAACGGGTAATTGCTTCTCGTCCAGGATCTCGCTGCGATAGTAGTTGGCCAGCGGTACTTCGGCGGTCGGGATCAAGGTCAACGGTTCGTCTTCATCAATGATCGTGTACACGTCCTGGGTGAACTTAGGAAATTGGCCAGTGCCGAACATGGACTCTTTGTTGACCAGGTACGGCGGAATGATTTCTTGGTACCCTTCCTTTTGGTGTTCGTCCAGCATGAAGTTGTAAATGGCGCGTTCCAGCCGAGATCCCAATCCTTTATAGTAGACAAAACGTGCGCCGGTAACTTTGGCAGCCCGATCAAAGTCCAGAATACCAAGGTCTTCCCCGATATCCCAGTGGGCTTTGGGCGTAAAGTCCCAGGTGGGCAGTGCGCCCCACTTGCGGACTTCTTTGTTATAGTCCTCATTGGGACCAATCGGCACGTCTTCTTTCGGGATGTTTGGCAGCCGCACCAGAATATAGGTTACTTTGTCTTCCAAATCGGCCAGTTCTTTGTCCAGCTGCTTGATCTGGCCGCCTACTTCCCGCATGGCCTTAATTTCAGCACTTGCATCGCCCTTGGCCCGCTTCGTCGCAGCAATTTCATCAGAAACCTTGTTGCGTTCGGCCTTGAGTTCTTCAGTCGCCGTGATCTTCTCCCGCCGGTGCTCGTCCAGCTTCAAGAGATGGTCAATTTCTTCCGGTTTGATGCCCCGGGTGCCTAGGCGTTCCTTGATCCAATCCGGCTTCTCCCGGATCAATTTCATATCCAGCATGTAAGTTTCCTCCTCGTAGTTAATGAAGCAAAAGAAAAAGACCGACTTCGTCCTAAAAACTTAGGGACGAAATCGGTATTTCGCGGTACCACCCAACTTCACGCTTCCGCGTGCACTCGTGACTGCGGTATCGGGCAGTATCCGGTCGGTTATTCGCCGACAACTCAGCGCTGGAAATTGACTGTCGTGACTTGCACCTGCCGTCACGTCTCTGGAACAGTCCTAATAGGCGCCTCAACGTTTTGCTTTATTTACGATAAGAATACCATAACCCGTGGTGCGGGACAATGGTTCCAGAAAAGTTGTAGAATGACCAACAACACGATTGTGATAGGCCGCTGGTTGTCCCACTATGTCTTCTAAGTAACCGTTCGCATTTTGCATATGCTGGGAGTAACTTGGAAAAAAGCCTTACAAATCGGTGTTTTCATATATCGTTTTCAACCGCATTGTGTCAGTTTCAACAAGAAGTTTTTGCCGAAACTGACAAAGATGCTATACTTGAATTGTCAGTATACCGATTACTATTACGTGGGGGAGGGCTCTGTATCAAATTCGAAAAGTTGTTTTTTAGCAAGCCTGAACAGAAACGGTTTCGCATGCTCGAAGTGATCAACCGTGAAAAGGGCCGATCGTTTACCATTAACGATTTGGCCCAGCTGCTGGACATGAGCTATGCCAAGACGTACAACACCTTTCAGGCCCTATTAGAGGACATCGATGCACTCAGCCACGGTGAGTGGGTTTCCCATACCATGGCGACGATCAACGGTACCGACCTGGGCATTCCCCTGGATTGTTACGCCTCTTCTTACTCAAACGTTCCGTTGAGTTCCAGGTCTTTGACTACGCCGTTCAATCGGCCCGGGCAAACCTAGAATCTTTTTGCGCCCAGCATTTTATTTCGAAATCAACACTGTTGCGGAAAATTGCCTCACTGCGCCACTTCTTCGAAACCTACAATATCAACTGGTCAACCACGACCCTGCAGCTCAAAGGGGACAAAAAGCAGATTCGGTTCATCCTGAACTCGATCTACTGGGTCGCCTTCCATGCGCAGGAATGGCCTTTCCACACGGTCAAACACGACGATGTCGTCCGGATGCGCAAGGATATCCAAACGCAAGAATTCAATCCAGTCACTTCGCTGCAGCTCGACATGTTTTTAGGCCTCTGCCGCACACGGGTGGGCACCGGCTACCCCATGACTTCCATGGCCACATACCAGCAGATTTTTCCGGATCAGAATTACTTCACCGCCCCCTTGTTGGAGCAGCGGATGTATCCGACTCTGGACAAGCTGTCCCTGAATAACGAGAACCAATTCCTGCAGTTCTACTTCCACATCGTATTGAGCTCCCGAGAGAACGGCAACGAGTCCTTCGCTGAGCTTTACTACTATTTGAAGAAAATCGGCGGCATTGCCTGGGACTTCACTCATAAATTCTTCGACTTCCTGCGCCCTTACCAGCGCAACGATGATCCCAGTCTGAACGACAATCACCTCCTGGTGGCCAACTTCGCCAGGACGGTCGTTTCCGTCCTGGTCATGACCGGTCACCGTTTCGGGCTGGACGACTTCAACTCCGCTTATTTTCTGGATGACAGTACATCGGCCATGTCGAAGCTGATGTACAAGTACTTCGACCAAGAGACGGGCAATCCAGAATTTGCGCCGTTACGGCCTTATCGCCAGGAACTGCACCATAATTTGGTGCTGCTTCTGGCGCCGTATCTGCAATCCGTGCAGTCTGATGACAACGTCAAGGTATATCTTTTGACTGAGCACAATGGCTTCTACTCCCGGGTATTGGAGATCTTCCTCCACGATATCGGCTTCGTGCACATCATGGCAGAGACTTCAGACCCGGCGGATGCAGATTTGATCATCAGCAGTTTGGCCAATCCGAAGCTGCTGGAGGATGCGCTGCATCTGGATCCGAGCAAGGTGTTCATTTGGTAAGCTGATGAGAACGCTAAGCAGTATTACGAGCTTTATGTGCGGTTGCGGGAGCAGTATCAGAACCACTTTATTAAGGCCGGGGCTGCTGAGGATGCGAAAGAAGCGGAAGCTGCCGCAATTGCCGAGGCACGTGATACGCCCACAACAATTCCGACGAGAAACAAGAACAATGCAGCAAGGAACAATATCTTCTTCCAGTAAGGCCGTTGACTCGAACTTTTTCTTATCAACTTTCCGACCTCCCCCAAAGAAGTATTTCAATTCCTTGTAACTTCATGATACCAACCTCGCGGCCGGCGTCAACATCACATTTCGTCAAGAATTCTTCTTAAAAGTGATAAAAGTGTGAAGATTTATGCGCTTAGCCCGTAGGAATACTCGCCAACATGCGGATTTTCCGGGTCAGTCTGCACGGTAAACCCGACTCTCTGCAAGACATCGCTGATCCGCAGCAGATCATCGTGCCCGTCGAAAGACGATACCACACCGTCAATGTTATGGAAGCCATTCTTGCGGCCCAAGCCGATCAAGGCTTGCAACGCCACAGTGGCTAAACCATGATTTTGATAATCGAAGAAAGCCAGCTTTGACGCTGCCCCCAGCGTTTCCAGAACACTCACGTGGATCGACTTAGTCCACGGATCGAAGTGGAACATCAGCTGCGTCTGATATTCCACGATTGGGTGCTGATGGGCATCCAGATTCATATAGGGTGTGAATACATAAATCGATGCAGTCTGCCTCTTACTTTCTGCAGTCGTGAAATCGGTGTAGGCGACGTATTGCGTTACCCGCGGTTCGTTGCTGGATGGTTCGTCCAGTTGCGCTAAGGCCTGCAATGCCGGGTTCTCCCTAATACCCTTAATCCGGTCTGTCAATACCTTTGATAGTAGTGCTGAATCCATTTGCGATCTCCTCTCCCCACTCAGCAATCGCCTGTGGTATGCACTACTAGTATAGCATGATTTCAGAAAGTAGCCGCAGTTTGCAAGGCTATTTCCATATCCAAATTTCCCACTTATTGGGATCGGCCTTGAACCAGCTTGGTAAAATTGCGGAAATATGGAAGCCAAGCTTCCTGAAAAGAGCCTTAGCTGGATCATTTTCTCGATCAACAACGGCCGCTATTGGCGTGTGTCTTCCTATTATTTGTTTGAGCACCGCTGAAGCAATTCCCTGACCGCGTAACGCGGGGTCAATGATTAAGCCGACTTCGCTCACCCCGTCATCGTGGGCCAGCAACTCTAAGTACCCGACGTTGTGCCGATTGACCATAATTGCTTGAATCTGGTCATCCTGAGCGAAGGCGTGTACCCGGAATTGAGCATCCGTCAGACTTCGGACAGGGTAAAAGTTGACTGCCGGTGAGAAATTCACTTTGCTTCCCCAGTCAAATAGATCGGCGGCGTCTTTTTCTTCAAATTGGCGTAAACGAACAGTGTTTTCCATTGTATCCTCCAAACATCTTGGTGACTGCGCTACAATAAGATGGTAGGTATTAATTCGAAAAGGAGCGGTTGTATCGTGCAAGAGATTAACCAAACATTGACTGAACCAGCTTTCTTCAAGTGCTTTGTCCATGCCCCGAATCCGGAGATCAAGCGGACTAAATACCCGGCCATCATGATCGTCCCGGGTGGGTCATACACCCATATTCCGGAACATCAGGCAGAGGACTTGGCGTTGGCCTTCTTTGCTCGGGGGTTCCAGGCGTTTTATTTACGATACCACTTCATCGGCGAAAAGACGCCCCTGCTGCCAAGTCCGGTCTATGATTTAGGTCAGGCCTTGGCGAATATTCGCGATCACGCTACTGAGTGGGCGGTGGACCCGAGTCAAATTGCTGTCGCTGGTTTTTCCGTTGGCGGTCAAGTGGTGAGTTTGTACGATACGATGCGGTCAGAGGACTCCTTTGCCAAGGATTCCGGTATTGCTGAGCCAGTAAAACCCAAGGCCGTTATTCTGGGGTACAGTGTCACTCGCTTGGACGACAACTTCCCGCCGCAGGATAAGATTCCGATGCATCAGTTAACGGACGATGTGCCGAGTACGGACGCTCGGAATCACAATGTGGCTCAGGCCAGCCCCACGTTTATCTGGAACACGGTAACGGACAATGTTATCTCGCCGTTGAATTCGTTGGATTATGCGACTTCTCTAGTCAAGAATAATGTCAGTGTGGAGTTGCACACCTTCGTGGAAGGACCGCACGGCTTAGCGCTAAGCAATGTCTTGACCGCGTGGCGGCCAGGTACTGATTTGCCGCACGTGGCCCACTGGGTACCGCTGGCTTTGGAATGGTTACGTTATTTGGGGATCGACACGATTCCGGTAAACTAGGGGGAAACACAATGAACTTTTTCGTCACCAATACGGTGGGCAAACAAAGCTCGGGGATTGAGCATTCTGAGATGAAACGGCTGTAGCTGTTTCTGGAGCACCAAGTACCGGCAACAATCGTCACGACGAACTACTATTCACGTTTTCATTTCAACTTTAAAGAAAATGGTTTGACTGACGATACGAGTCTCAACATGTTTGATTTCTTTCTCGGTAATCTGCATGTGCCGCAACGTTCAAATACAGTCAAGGAATGGTTGGCCAATTATTCTGGCAGCGCAACTGACTTGGGTACCGATGTGGTTGAGGGAAACATCCAAGTGCATGGCTGGCGTGTAATCGACGGCGATCAACAGTTTTTACTCCGCGAAGATGTCCAGAGCGGACAAATCAGTTCCATTGTGTATGGTACAACTGCCAACTTTATTAAGCACAGTGAAATCTATGATGATCGCGGCTTTAAGACGCTGGATAATATCATGGGTGCCGATGGCCGAGTGACGGAACAACGGTTCTTCTCACATACTGGTGAGCAAATCATTATTTGGCGTTTGGACGGTAAAGGCGCTACCCGATCGATTTTCTTGAAACATCAGGGTGAACAGCGCATATTTATGAATAATGACGGTTTGATCACATACTTTCTGGACGTTATCAATCAAGAAAACGGCGGGGACAACCTGATTATCAGTGACCGATACGAAAATACGCCCGCCCTGGCGCGAATGAAAACGCCAGCGCGGCGTTACGTTTACATCCATAACGTCCATGTGTCTGATCCGACCGATCCGCTGCACGATCCAAAGCTGAATTATAACTATGCCTATGTTCTCCAACATCCCCGCCAATTCACCGGGATGATCACCCCGACCTATCACCAGGCCAACGATATCAAGCAGCGTTTCGGTAAGGACTTGAATGTGGTTGTCATCCCCAGCGGTTCAATTGAACCAAGCAGCAACCGGATTGCAATCAATGACCGCCCGCGCCAGCATCATATCTTATCTGTAGCGCGGATTTCTCCAGAGAAACGACTAGATCTGCTGGTTCGCGTCGCAGCTCTAATCAAGAAACAAATTCCGGATGTTATTTTGGATATTTACGGTTTTGTCACTGATCCGCGCAGCGGTATCATTTTGAACAATACCGTTAAAGAGACGGACATGGCTGGCAGCGTTCATTTTTACCCATATACAGACCAGATCATGCCAGTCTATGATGAGAGTACTGTACTGGCCCTAACCAGTGCCAATGAGGGATTCGGTCTCGCTCTGATTGAGGCTGAAAGTCGCGGTGTACCACTCGTTTCCTTCGATATCAACTACGGTCCTAATGAAATTATTGAAAACGGCAAGAACGGCTATCTGATCAAAGATGGGGATATTGACGATATGGCTGCTAAAATCATTACCATCTTCAAGGACCCGTTCTTAAACCAAAAGTTGAGTACCGGTGCGTATGAAGCAACGAATAAATTCTCGTCGGCTAACGTTTGGCAAGCATGGCAGAACATCGCAAAAATTGACACTCAGACACCGATTAAGTAAATACCAGACAATAATGGCGCCATCCCGATTAACAGGACGGCGCCATTTGTATCCTATGCTGTGCGCTACAAAGTTTCAATATCCGTTTCAGGCAATGTCGTCCGCGCCGCCGCCAGCAAGTTCGGATCACTGACATACGCCGTCTGAATTGCCAAATCCCCGCCAAGGATTTCTGCCCAAGCTTGGGGCGTAGACTCCGGCGTTAGAATCGGCACCAGCGTCATGTCGGTCCGCGCCTGCAGTGCCTTATTCAACACAAGCATCGGATCAGCCTCAGTGATCAATTGGCTGTCCGCTGGTAAAATCTGACTCAGCCACCAAGCGGCGAGTTCCACATCGCTGGCCAATTCCTGGATCACGTTGCGCTGCTCATCCAACACATGAATGTGTTCTGCGTCGGTGCCATACTCCTTGATCAGCACAACGGAACCGTCCACTCGATAGAAGTTCTCATTAGTGACCCGGCCGGTATTGGCATTGATCGACTGAGTAACGGCCACGTGGCCGGCCGCGTCCCAGAAGTCCCGCCGCTGGGCATTGCCCGGCAAATTGAAATACGTCACCATCCGCACTGAGCCATTGGAACGGTATTGCACCCGAGCCATTAAATTATTTTGCCCGTCCAGGTATTCCACCGTGGCGTTGTCCGGTGTCCCCTGGGTGTGCCAATCAGGCTGCAGGTTCAGTTTTGCCGGAGCAGCAGCCGGTTGTTTCGTCTGGCGCAAGGCAGTATACATATTCGTCCAAGCCAAAGACTGGGGCTGTTCGTTCCCCAGCAGCTGCAGCAGCCGGGCGGAGTCTTCCTCTTCATAGGCGGTCGTGTACAGGTGAACGCTCTGTTCGCCGGCTTGCAGCAAGCGGCCGACGACACCGCGCAGGATCGCTGCTTGGGCCGGGTCTCTGGGCAGCATCGGGAAAACTAGGGCGGCCGGGCGGACTTTAGTTTGCGGCGCTGGCTGCTGGGCCGGGGTCGGTGCGGTCAATGGAGCAGCGTGTAATGGCGGCGCACTCGGCGCACTGCCTGCACTGCTCACCCGGGGCGCAGCTTGGGGGATATTCGGGATAGTCTCCATCCCAGCCACATCTTTGCTCAGCACATTTAAGAGGGGCTGAATCGTCGCAAGCTGTTCGCTCAACGTATTTTGCACATCCCGCGCCTGCTGGTGCTGGTCATCAATGGCCTGGGCTGTGCGGTTGACCTGTTCTTTTTGCTTCTCTAAACTCGCGATCTGCTGCTTTAGCCGGGCCACCTGGGCTGGCCGGCGCCGCTTGGCCTCCTGCAGCTGGCTGCGCTGGGTGTCCCAAGTCTTGACTTGATCCCGGGCCGCTTCAATTTTCTTATTGACTGCATCAATAGCCGCTTGGCCATCATGCAACGTGGCTTGAATCTGGCCAATCTGATTAGTCAGATCCTCCCGCTGGCCGCGCAGGGAATCAATACTGCCCTGCTGTTCAGCAGTGAGGGCAATCATCTCTTCCAGATTCTTGGCCTTCCGGATCTTAATGGCGATCCGATTTTCTTCGGCCACGATACCCTGCATTTTATCCTGCAGCAGGGACTGCTGGTGACGCTGATCCTTCTGCTCGGTGAGTAGCGGCTGGAGCTCCTGCTGGTGATTGGGAATCGTCGTGCGGTTGATGTCATCGATTCTTTCCTGTAACGCTTGGATCTGCCCGTCAAAATCCGGCGGCTCGTCGATGGCCTGCTGGTCACTGGCGATCCCAGCATCTAAATCATCGCTGGTCTTTTGACTGTCGTCGGCCAGTTTGGTCAAGCGATCCAGCTGGGTCGCAATTTGTTCACTGGTCTGCTGCAGCGTCTGCTCGAACTTGTCCGCGAGCTGCCGTAATTGACCGGACTGCGTCCCCATTTGGCGGGTCGCGGTCAGCCGTTCCTGCTCCAAGTGATGCAGGGTTGATTCGATCTGATTCAATTCATCTTGCGCATTCATTGATTTCTCTGCTCCTTTGCCACATGTTCAGCGCTTGTCAGGGTATCCATCGTAACGACTGGGATCGCCCAGCCGGCGAGTTGCTGAATTTGGTCAACATCCTGCCGGGTAGGCACCAGCAACCAGTGGACACCGCTCAGCTTAGCCCCAAGATTCGGGTCGGTCAGTGTCCGATCGGATAATAGTGGAATCGTCTGCTCCCGCAGGCTGCCTTTGATAATTTCCGGACACAATGGGTCGTCGCCGGGCACCACCACCGTGCTTGCCCGAGCGGTCTCGTCATGACTCAGCCAATCCGCTATGAAGGCCGCCATTGACGGCCAATCTTGGGTGGCTTGATTGAAGAAAGTCTGCACTGCTGCCGTGCCCTTGGTGTACTGAAGCTTCAGCACCGGGCCGCGATCCCGCCGATAATAGGTTACCTCGCTCACATCCCGCTGGTGCACGATGATCTGGGTGTACAGCAGCAAGTGCTGGGGAGAAAAGTAATCATATAGATAATGCTCAGCGTCCACGTTGTAACCGATCCAATTCAGGGTACCATCGGGCCGATAGTACGCCCGATAGTCGCCGACCGCGGCGTAAGTCCCAGAGCGAATCGTCGGGTCATCCTTGCCCCGCTTTAAAGGCACCGTTACCGGTAATTCCTTAGCCGCAAATGGTTTGGCCTTACCGACGCCTTGGAGGGTATCGAATAAAGAGGCAAATTCCACATTGGCCTGGGTGCCAACTTCATTCAAGAAGCGGCTGATTCGGTCCACAAAATTAGCCGTATAACTCGTCACAAGCACTCGAATCTGGATTCGGTGGGCGCCTAAGAATTGGAACAACGCCCGCAAGTACTGGAGCAGAACGGGTTCCAATTTGGTGGGCAGTGTGGTCAGGACGATCAAGTACGGCCGTGTCGTTGGCAAATTGAGGGCCAATGCACCCTCGTCAGTCAAAGGGATCGGACCGGTACTTGCAGCCGGGGTCACAGCTTGATTAGTAATTGGCGTGGGGTCGGCCCCGCTGGGATTGACCGGCGCTGGGGCGGCCTCGACCGCTGTTGGTACCTGCTGCACCGCTTCCCGAGTCAGCGCGGCGCCATCGACTAATCCGCTGGTCATGGTCTTTTGGACCTGACCAATGGTTTGGGTCAGCCGATCTTCCCCCCGGCTCAACCGGACCAGGCCATCTTCCAATCCCTGAATCTGATCCTGCAGATCGGTCAGATGCTGCTGACTGTCGCGCAATTGATCCTGAATCGACACTGGGGCGTTGATCTTTGCGCTTAACGCGTGGGCCTGTTTCACAAGCACCGCCCGCTGGCTGATCTTCGCCGACAAGTCATCATTCATTCGAGTCAACTGGCTGGTCAGATCCGTTACGGCTGCCGCCGCCGCTTGTTCTTTCTGGGCCAGCTCAGCCAATTGCCGGTTGCTGTCCGCCGCTCGGGATTCTTGGGCAGCAACCATTTCCGTGATCTTGACCAGATCGGTTTCTTGGCGAATGGCGTCTTCCTGCCGCTGCAAACTGCTGTGCAGGATGTCCTGCTGGCCGTGGAGCGACTGCACCGTATTTTTCGCCGTTTCCCGCTGGGTGCGCAGCTGGCCCTCTTGTTCGGTCTGCGCACTGATCTGCCGAGTCAGCTCGTCAATTTGCAGCTGCAATGCATGCCGCTGCCGCGGCCATAACTGGGGATCGTCCACCGCTTGCTGAATAGTCGCCGTCACCTGCTGATAATGCTGCATCTGGGCCTGTACCGCGGCCAGCTGATCCTGCACCCGGTCCTGTTCTCCCCCAACTTTATCTAAGGCTTCATACAGCCCCCGCAAATATTCTTTGGCCACCTGCACCAATCGGGTTTGGCTGTGAGCAAAATACGGCTGTAATTGATCGACCTTTGCGTTAATCACATCCAACGCCGTTTGGATCGCCGCTGATTGTGCCCCTTTTTTATCCGTTGCCATGTCTACCCCTCCAGCCCAAGTTTTGCTTCCTGCCTATAGTATCCAATGTTGCTCCCCATTAGGCAAGACAGGTCAGGCAGAAAACGCGATGAGCAGTGCAATGAAAGCGCGGTTGAGGATGATGAGGCCCAAAATCGGCACCAGCACATTCCGGGTGTGCCGGTAGGCCCACAGCATGGGAATCGCCTGCATCCCGGACAGCCACACGTTCTGCATGAAGTTGGGATTGATTGGCGTCGTCATCAGGCCGGCATAGGCCAGCGCCGCCAAAATATTGGCCAGAAACTTGGTTAGCTCCGGTATGAACCGCTTATTCTGGGGCAAGAAGCGTTTGCCTAGCTGATAGAGGGCTAAGAATATCAAGATCAAGGCGATCACTTGCCCGGCCATCATCAAAATATACCGGACCGTCACGATCCAGTAATTATGCCAGGAAGCCATTTCCCCGATATCCAAGGCGCTGGACGAGTTGTCGACATAATGAGCCTGGACAAAATCCGCAAATAACCGGCCGATACCGTTAAAGATCAGCGTCAGCAAGCCATACCAGAGGGTGAGAAAGGTGTCCCGCACCCGCCATTGGGGGAAAAGCCGGCGCAGACCGAGCCCGCCAAACGCCCACCAAACACTGCCCAGCACTAAACCAAGGAACAGCAGGCCGGCCGCAATCACCCGGATATCCAAACCGAGACTGCCATGCATCTGAAACTCGGTCAAGGATGGCGTGAAATAGATACTCAACGGATTCTTGGTATTAAACAATAAGTAAATGAACCAGATCGTTGCTAGGATCTTGATCCAAGCATTGATATCACCGACCGGCTCTTCTTCACTATAAAGAGACGGCCATAACCGGCGTTTTGATGGATTAGTTGTCATTTCGTTGCCGCTCCCTTCTGCTGCAGCTCCGCATCAACAATGGCTTTGAACGATTCCAAATTCAGGTGGACGAGCCGATCGATGTGGTCATGGCTGGTTCCGCGATATGCCCGCGCCGACGATTCGAAGTTGGCCCACAGAGTCCCGCCGCTGGTCGAAATCTGTTCCAGGTGGGAGGGGGCGTAGAATCGGGCCAACGCATCCGACTCCCGATAGACCGACCGATTGCGGTTATCAAAGACCCACAACCGGGATCGCCCGGGACCAAATGATTGGGACAAAATGATGTAATTCTTGTAGAAGGCCATTCCTTGGACTTGGGTCAAAACATCCTGCTTCAGCAAGGCGTTCGTAATCGTCTCGAAAATATTCGTGCCCACCTTGATCGAGTTGGTGCCGGTCAAGCGGCCATTCTTGCTCAGCTGATAGTGCTGGATGTTGCCAGTGCGATACGAACCAACATACAGCTTGCCGGCATCGTAAGTGACAAAAGACGCCCGGGTGATTGATCCCAGCAGCGCTCGTTGATGATACGCAATGGGCTTCTTCGTTTTATTCAAGTCGTATTTTTCAATATCGCTCAACTTGATCGATACCAGTTCAGACTGGCGATTACGCTGGCTGCACACCCAGACCAGCTGGTTGCGCGGGTCATAGGCCACTCCGCCGACATGCGGCGTGACTTTCAGCACCACCGTCTTAATATACCGGCGGGTTTTCAAATCTTGGACGTAAAGCACGGAATTATGGAAGCCGTCATGATCGTAAGCTGATGTAATGAGATATTGACCCGCCACGACCACACCTTGGGGTGTCATAGTCGTACACATTTCGAGACTGCCATCCTGAACGCTGATTGATTGCGTCGCGTTGGTTCCGGGCATAATGGGAAAATCCGTGTACCCGCCCAGCGAACTCTTGCCGCTCTCAATATCAGCCACACTCGTGAGCCGGGCAAAGGCGTCAAAGGCCTTGTATTTTTTCATCGTCTTCTCAAACTGCGCCTGACTATACACCGGGGCAGTGGTCGTTGTCGTCGCCGTGGTTGGCGGTTCGGTTTCTTTTAATTTTAAATACCGATAGCCCCAGCCATAATAGCCTAGAAATAACGCTGTCAGTACGACGGTGACCCCCAGTATCCACCAGCTTTGTTTCGTGATCCGCATAGTGTTCCCCCATCTACAACAATATATGAATAGTGTATACTATTTTACCCATATCCTGGACCTGGTTTCCAGAAAAAGGCTTGTGGTATCATGGGTTTAAGTCTTTTCAGAAAGCGTGATGATTCGATGTCTGAGTTACCTATTTTGAATTACGATCCGACCCAAAAGGCGGTCATTAACCCATTCCGGCATGAGGGATATCACTTTCCGCCAAAAATGCTGCTGGCTTTTGTGACACCGGATCATTTAGCTGATTTCTACGCGGAGTATCATGCCCAAGAGATCGGCACTCTGCTGACTTTCTCGAATGTGGTCCGGGTGCAGCAGATTCGCTTCCACGGGGAAGCCATTGGTATCTGCCCCGCGGTGATCGGCGCCCCGGCTTCGGCCCAGATCATTGATTTCTTGATTGCTTACGGCGCTAAACAAATTATTGCGGTGGGTTCCTGCGGTGTTCTGCTGGATAAACCGGAAAACACCCTGCTGGTAGTGACCGAAGCACTGCGGGATGAAGGCACTTCCTACCATTATTTACCGGCAGCGCCGAGTATTCGGCTGGATGCGGACATGGCGGCTGCCATTCAAACCAGCCTGGCCAGCGTTGGCCAACCGGCCAAGCCGGTCAAAACGTGGACTAACGATGCCTTTTTCCGGGAAACGCCTGCGTTGATCAAGCAATACACTGCCGCCGGCTATGAAGTCGTGGAAATGGAATGTGCCGCTTTAGCCGCCATCGCCCAATTCCGTGGGGCCAAATTCGGTCAAATTTTGTTTACCGCCGATTCACTGGCTAATCAAGAGAACTACGATGCCCGGGACTTTGGCCGGGCGTCGCATACCCGGGTGCTGGCACTCGGCGTCAATTGTTTGGCCGATTTGAATTAATTTGGCCTTGTTCTTGCTTCTTTGGTGCACTACCATGGAAGTTGCTTGCCTCCCTAGCGCAACTGGATAGCGCAACGGTCCTCGGAACCGTGGGTTGTGGGTTCGAACCCCACGGGGGGCATTTTGATATTTAGCGTGCATAATGCACGCTTTTTGTTTACCAAAGCGGTCTTATATGGGTATACTTAAATAGTTCATATTGAATTTCATATAAGGAGTGATTCGATGCATTGGTTATGGGTATTGATCGTTGGCGCATTGATTGGGGTAATTGCCGGAGCAATTACGAGTAAAGGCAAGTCCATGGGCTGGATCAGCAACATTCTGGCCGGCTTGATTGGCTCTTCGATTGGTCAAGCCATTTTTGGCAGCTGGGGTCCGCAATTGGCCGGCATGGCCTTGGTCCCGTCGATCTTAGGTGCTGTCATCCTGGTTGCTGTGGTGTCGTTCTTTGTTGGACGCAGCGCAGATTAACACGCAAGCCGCCGATTCTGGCGGCTTTTTGAGTGCAAAAAAATTCCCTTCGGTCGTCTAAATCGGAGGGAAAAGCTGCAACTGGGGAGAAGCAGCGTCAGTATGATCGACTATCGTCGGGCTTGGGGCCAGCAAATGAGTTAACGTTATCCACCCGACGACTGTATTATACTGCTAATCGTCTTTTATGAACGTACTTATTTTAGATTTTCTTCTTAATCCCCAATGGTTCACGGTCCTCGCCCTATGCTAAAATAAGAGTACATATGTTATTCATTGGACAAGCAAGGAGAGAAAAATTGTGGGAGAAATCATTCATAGTATTGGGCCATGGGGAGTCGTGGCCCTCTTCGCTGGCGCCGTCGGTCTGCTGATCTTTTTTCATCGGCTCAGGAGCCGCCAATCGTTTGGTCGATGGGCGCTTTTAGCTGCCATCCTGTTGCTGACAGTCGGCATCGCTGGCTGCGGTACATCAGACCAGTCGGCCAACACGGCCAATACAGCAAGTGTCAAAAAGCTGACTGCTAAGGAAAAAGCCGCTCAGGCGGAAGCCAAATCATTAGCCGCCAAGAAGTCCAGTCAAAACGCTGTGGCGGAATCACTCAGCAAAAAACGCTCGGACTTGGAAGACGAACTGGCCGCCAAAGAATCTGCAAAGGCAGAAGCGGCCAGCAAGGAATCTGCACGCCAGGCGGCGGCCTCTTCTTCTGCCGCTGCCCAATCGTCTTCACTGGCGGCGGCAGCTGAGAGCAGCAAACAGGCCGCAGCGGCCGAAAGCAGCAAACAGGCGGCGGCGAGCAGTTCCCAAGCCGCTGCTGCCGCCCAGCAAACCCAGACGGCCCAAAGTCAACGGGGCGACATGAATACCGCCGAAACCGGAACTATCGTCGGCAACGTCAACTCCAAGATCTACCACGTACCCGGTCAGGCCGGCTACCGGATGAATTCCGCCAACGCGGTCCACTTTAATACGGAGCAGGATGCCATCAACGCTGGTTATCGGAAAGCATTGCGCTAGGGAGGCCAACACGATGAAATTACGCAAATTAATGCCGCTGGTGCTGGCCGCCGCTTTTTTCTTCGCAGGCTGCAGCACTGGCCAACCAGATAACCAGGCCGCCCAGCAGTCGTCTCTGCAAACCACGGTCAGCCGCTTAGCGCAGACCAACAAAAACACCGCCGCTAAGATCAAAGATCAGGCGGAGTCCATGTCTTTGGACAAAGAAGTGATCAGTGAGCTGGAAAAGAAGCTCAGCAAACAACCGGCAGCACCAAAACAGGAGAGTGCCAAGCCGACGGCGGCCGCATCAAGCACTGCCGCCCCAGACCTGGCCAAGCTGAATTATTCCGGCACGCCGGAAATCACCGTGAACAACAACGATCCAGGTTTTTCAGCCAGTGACCAAAGCACCGCCAAGGGCGGCTGGGAAAGTTACGCCGACCTGGACAGCTTGAACCGGGCCCAGGCGGCCAACGCTCTGTTAAACCGGTCCTTGATGCCTACCAGCAAACGGACCGCCCTCACTTGGGACCCCACCGGCTGGCGGAACAAGCGCACCGCCCACGGCTGGCTGTATAACCGCAGCCACCTCATCGGTTTTCAGTTGTCTGGCGAGAACAACAACCCGAAGAACCTGATTACCGGAACGCAATCGTTGAATAATCCGCATATGCTGGCTCATGAGATGGACATTGCCTACTATTTGAAGCAGAGCAATCAGCACTTCATCCGCTATCAAGTCAAGCCGGTCTATCGGGGTAACGAACTCGTTGCCCGCGGCGTGCAGATGCGGGCCCAATCCGTCGGTGATAATACGGTGCGGTTCAATGTGTATATTTTCAACGTCGAACCGGGCTATACGATCAACTACACTGACGGTACCAGTGTAAAAGGCTAAAGAAATCCCTGGGTGTCAGACTGAACCGTCTGGTACCCAGGGATTTTCTGTCGCTACCATTACCGGCTGTTTGGATGCCGCAACGCATAGCGCGGCGTCTGTCCGGTCATTTCTGCCTCTTGTTGAATGGTTTCCAGAGACTTGCCCGCCGTTTCCGGCGCACACTTAATGACGAACACCAAAGCGGCCAGGTTCGTACCCACGAATACGCCGAAGGAGCCGGCCATACCCAGGTTATGGACTAAGATGGGAAAGGTGTCGCCCACCAGAAAGTTGCTGAGCCACAGGAAGAACGTGGCGAACCCCATCCCGAGCCCGCGCAGCCGGCCGGGAAAAATTTCTGACAGCAGCAGCCAAGTCATGGGTGAAATGGCGCCTTGGAAGAATGCGAGGAACAGCATCGTCAGGCCAACAGTTACATAGGGTTGGATGGCGCTGCCGTTGAGAAACTTCACGACCAAGGCGATGCCGGCCATCACCCCGGTAGTACCGACCAGGCCCGTGATCAAGATCGTACGCCGCTTGACACTGCCCATGATCCGAATCGCCACGAGGGACATAACCACCGAGACAGCCCCGTTGGCAATATTGGCGATCAACGCGCCATCCCGGCCAAATCCGGATGCCTCTAGAATAGTCGTCCCATAATACATGATGATGTTGACTCCGGCAATCTGTTGAGTAACGCCTAGGCCAATGCCAATCAGTACCAATCGGCGGATCCAGGGCGTACCCAGGTCTTTAAAACTCGGCCGGGCCGTAGTTCGTTCGGCCTGCATCGCCTGGTTCATCTCTGCCATTTCTAACTGGGCCTCGTGCTCGGAACGAATGGTGTGGAGCACCCGCAGAGCCTCGCCTCGTTTACCGTGGGCCGTCAGCCAGCGGGGTGATTCTGGGACAAAGTTGATCCCGATCCACAGCACGATTGCTGGGATCGTGGCCAGCACGATCATCCAGCGCCAAATACCGTGGACGGTACCAAAAGTCGTCCCGAGTACCGCATTCAGGATGAAGGCCAGCAGCTGGCCGGTCACGATCATCAGATCATTCTGAGTGACCATCTGGCCGCGAATGCTTTTCGGGGCAATTTCTGCCAGAAAGCTTGGTACTAAGACAGATACCCCGCCGACCGCGACGCCTAGAAACAAGCGCGCCAGCGCGAGGACTGAAGCACTGGGAGCCAGTGCGCTGAGGGTTGTCATCAAGGCAAAGATAACCGCTAATATCCGAATCGTCCAGCGCCGCCCGCGCTTGTCGCCGATTCGACCAATGACCATAGCGCCAAGGGCCGCGCCGAGCGTCAGCGAGCTGGTTGCCAGGCCTCCCATCTGCGGGCTCATATTCAATTCACTGGGCTGCGCCATAAAGGGCAGCGCCCCGTTGATCACGCCGGTATCATACCCGAAGAGCAGCCCGCCGCAAGTGGCGATCAGCGAAATGATTCGTAAGCGCCGCCTCTGGGGCTTAGTCAAATCTTGAGTCATCGCCGCATCACATCATGGTAAATAGTCAATTGATTCTGCAAAATACAAACGCCTCCTGCTTTTTTAGCAGTCGATTTGGTGAGTACAAAAATAGCCGCAAATCGCGTGCGGCTGGCAAAACACAAAGTAACCCATTGCATCTGATACTTGAATATCTAAAAAAGATGATAAGTCATGGTGGTGCTCTCACTAAAAAATACTTGCTCCGTCAATAACCGACTGCAAGTCTAGTATAACACTGATCCAGGTTTCAGAAAATTGAATAACCCGCTAAAAAAGCAGCCGTAATTTGACTGCCGCCCCGCCCCCATCCCAGCGACTGGCGTGGTATCCTACAATAGAAGAAGAAAGAGGGTCCTCATCATGGCAGAAGAAGCAAACGGAATTAACGAGTACCATCAATTATTCGGCCACGCCACCCATGATCCGCAGGTGCTGTTCAAATTTTTAGTGGTCGCTGTGTTCCAGCCCGGCTTGAGCTGGAAGGCCGCCGCCAGCAAGCTGCCGGAGTTCGACCGGGTCTTTGCCCATTTTGATGCCCAGAAAGTAGCCGGTTACGATGAAGAAACGATCGAAGAAATCGAGAATGACCCGGCGATGATCCGCAATCCGCGTAAAATCCGGGCCATCGTCCAAAATGCCCGAGCAATCGTTCAGCTGAATCCGGAGTTCAAAGACTTTGCGGATTACCTGTGGTCATTTCAAGGAGCGGATGGAAAGACCGTCGCCAAGGACATGAAGCAGCGCGGCTTTACTTTTGTTGGCCCAACCACCATCCAATTAATGCTCGTCGGTACGGGAATCGCCCCGCACCCAATGAAATAGGAAGAGATTTTTTGCCAATGTATGATTTTGTCACTGTCCCGCCTCGCCGCCACACGAATTCAATCAAATGGAACGTTCAGGACACAGAACTGCCGATGTGGATCGCGGATATGGAATTCGAAACCGCGCCGGAGATCAAGGCGGCGCTGCAGACCAAAGTGGCCGCGGGTATTTTCGGTTATGAAAAAGTGCCGGCCGAACTGTTCACCACCGTGGCGGCTTGGAATCAGCGCCAGCATCATTTTTCTTGTCCGCCGGAGTGGATGCTGTTTGCCACCGGTGTGATGCCGGCGATTGCCGCCATTATTCGGCGGTTGACCAATCCCGGAGATAATATCGTCTTGCAGCCGCCGGTATACAACATGTTTTTTAACGCCGTGGAAAGCAACGGGCGGCATATTTTAGCGAATAATCTCATTTATGATGCCCATGACTTATCCTATGCCATTGATTTTGCGGATCTGGAGAAAAAACTGGCGGATCCCCAGACGACCATGATGCTGCTGTGCAACCCGCACAATCCCATCGGCAAGCTGTGGTCTCGCGACGAACTGATCCGGATCGTGACGCTGTGCCGAGATAATTCAGTGACCTTGATCAGCGATGAGAGCCATCGCGACTTGGTATTGGCTGACCATGACTACGTCTCCATTGATTCCCTGCCGGCCGATTTGATTCAGCACACAATTGCCACGGTATCGCCGAGCAAGACGTTCAATCTGGCCGGCTTGCACGCGGCCATCGTGACCATTCCCAATCCCGCGCTGCGGGCGATCGTCGCGCATGGTCTGGCGGTGGATTGGCTGGGGGAGCCCAATCTTGTGGCGATTCCAGGCACCATCGCAGCGTATTCTGAAGGTGACGCCTGGCTGGCCGCTCTGAAGGCGCACTTGCGGAACAATGTTGTTTTTGCTCAGGATTATCTTGCGCAGCGTTTACCGCAGATCAAATTTGCCGTGCCGGAAGCTTCCTATCTGTTGTGGTTGGATTGCACGGCTGTGACCAGCAACAGTGCTCGGCTGAATGACTTCCTGCGGGAGAAGACCGGTTTGGTCTTGGCGGCCGGGACGGATTACGGCGCCGCCGGCCGGCATTTCCTGCGAATGAACATTGCCTGTCCGCAGACGATGCTGGCAGACGGGCTGGCGCGGTTGGCGACCGGAATTCAAGAGTATCAGGAATAGCAAAAAATCCGAGGACGGCCGACCGTTTCCTCGGATTTTTTTTAATTACAAAATATGAATATCATGGGCCGCACACTCATCGATCATTGCTTGCGGCCAAACACTCGCCTGTACTTCCCCGACGTGGGCCTTGCCCAGCAGCAGCATGCACAACCGTGATTGACCGATCCCGCCGCCAATGGTGTACGGCAGCTCTTCGTTAACGATCATCTGGTGATATGGCAGGCGCAGGCGATCTTCGGCATCCACGGACTTCAGCTGGGCCAGCATGGCGTCCTTATCCACCCGGATACCCAGGCTGGAAATCTCCAACGCCCGCTGCAGCGGTTCATACCAGAACAGGATATCACCGTTCAGCGTCCAGTCGTCATAGTCCGGTGCACGACCGTCATGGCGCTTGCCGGACTTCAGCGGCCAACCGATCTGCATCAGGAAAACACAGCCCAGTTCCTTGGTGATCGCGTCTTCCCGTTCGCTGGGCGTCTTATCCGGCCAGCGGTCTTCCAGTTCTTGCGTGGTAACAAAATGAATTTCGTCCGGTAAATGATGGACCGCTTGGGGATACTTGTACCACACCTCGTGCTCCATGTGCTTGATGACTTTGAAAATTTCCCGAACGGTCTTTTTCAAAGTATCCGTGTTGCGCTCGTCTTTGTCGATGACTTTCTCCCAGTCCCACTGATCAACATAAATCGAGTGGAAATTGTCCAGGTCTTCGTCCTTGCGAATGGCATTCATGTTGGTGTACAGCCCCTGGTGCATCCCGAAGCCATAACGTTTGAGCGCCACCCGCTTCCACTTAGCCAGGGAATGGACGATTTCGATCCGTTCATCCGGCAGATCGGCCATATCAAACGAAACCGGCTTTTCCACCCCATTCAGGTTGTCATTCAAGCCAGTGGATTTTTCCACAAACATCGGTGCTGATAACCGGGATAAATGCAGTTCTTTACCAAACTCGTCTTGGAAGGTTTCCCGAATATAACGGATGGCTTCTTGGGTTTGGCGGATAGACAACTTCGGATCGTATTCTTTGGGAATCGTGAGATGCATAATGCGGCCTCCTAATTTTTAACGACCAGCACCGGCTGGGCTCTGGTCGTTTTAGTTTGCGGGGCAAACAAAAAGTCATTCGCCCCAATTCAAGGGACGAATGACAATTCGCGGTACCACCCAAGTTGCCTATCCAAAATAGGCCGCCTCACACAGCGTACTAACATACGCCTCCGGATGGTAACGTACCGGTAACGTCGCGGCCTACTAGCAAAACGTTCAGCGCGAGACTCGGAAAGTGTTATTCAGGTTCACCGTTGCCGTCTCGAGTTCCCACTAGCCTCGATTCACTGTCCGGATGGCGCACCCTACTCGTCTTTCCGCTTGTCGTTCGTTTATTTGATGTAACAAATCATAACATGGAAAAAGAGAATGTCAAGCCCCCAAGATGAAATTTATCTGAGGGTGAAAAAGAGCCATGCCGGCTTTCGCCAACGCAGCTCTTGAGACGTACTAAAAATTATTGAATAGCTTTGGCTACGGCCGCGTTCACCGCAGCCTTTTCCGCTTCAATCAAGTCTACCCGACTGGCGATAACCTTGGTATCCATCTGGATCTCCCGAGTCAGCCCCGGCGTATTCAGCTTCGGTTCGAAGAAGGCCTTAAACTCGTTCAGGCGCTCCCGAGTGCGGAAAACATTGGCTACAACGGTGATGTAGGTTGTGAACTCCATGTCGCCGCCGACCTTTTCTTCCAGCCACTGCCAGTTATTCCGCAGCCAATCCCAAGCCGCCTGTTCGCCGTGATGGTTGGCTAAAATACCGTAGAACCAGGAACGCAAGTCTTGGGGCTTGACGGTATCGGGATCTTTGAACAGACCAATCAGTTTAGCCAGCAGCGCCTTGTCCGGCGTCTGGGTCACAGCGGCACGCAAATCACCCTTGTAGCTGCCGTCGGTGGTCTCCCGGTAAGCCGCCACCAACTCATCGACCAGATCGGCGCTGCCGAAGTCATGGACTTCGTTGGCCAGCACGTAAAAGCGAATGTCCGCCGGCAAACTGGCGAGCTTGTCCGCATTGGCCTTGAACAAGTCATGGGCAGCAGCAATGGCTGCCCCGTTCTTGCCATACAATGCCGCACTCAAGATAAACGGCCGGGTCAACTGATCATCGTTGGATTCATGGGCCTTAGGCGTCCAGCCCAAACGAGCCAATTGATCGGCACTTAGCTGATTGTAGAAAGCCTTCAGCTGGTTTTCTTCCGGCGAATCGGGGGTCACGAAACGCTTCAGGTTGCTTGCGACGCGATATAGGGCCGTGTTGACCACTGCCGCATGACTATCCGCGAACCGGGGAAGCAGCGGGACCAGCGTCGCGTAAGAAATCTGGCGGCCGTCTGCCAACAGGCGCAGATCTTGTAACAACTGCAGCTTGGCGATATCGTCCAGTTCATCGGTGTGCGTCAAAATGTCCTGCATCAGCGTGTCGTTATACTTCACGATGAAATGGGAATTATTGCCCACGTTGACCCGGAACGGTTGGCCGGCGGCGGCCCGCAACTTAGCGTAATCGCCGACCGTCACTTCTTTGTCCTTCATAATGGCTGGCGCCGCATCGTAGTTGCTGTTCAGCGGAATCTGCCATTGCCGGCCAACGTCCTGACCTTCACCAATAAAGAATTGTTTATGGCTCAGCGTCAACTGACCGTCTTTGACCGCGGCCGTTACTACCGGATAACCGGGTTGATCCAGCCAAGAATGCATAATGGCGCCGATGTCCAAACCGGAAGCTACCCCCAAAGCGGACCACAGATCAGCACCCGTAGCGTTGCCGTATTGATGAGCCGCAAAGTAGTTCTTCAAGCCGGCCCGCAAGGCATCGTCACCAATCAGTGCCCGGACCATGACCAAGAGCCGCGCGCCCTTGGCGTAAACAATGGCCCCATCGAACAAGGAGTCGATTTCGGCCGGATCTTCCACATCAACATGGACCGATTGCACGCCATCCGTGGCATCCCGCTGCAGTGCAGCGGGCGCTTCAGAAGTCTGGAACGTCTCCCAAATATGCCAATCCGGCTGCAGGGCGTCAACAGAGACATACTCCATCATGTTGGCAAAACTTTCATTAAGCCACAGATCGTCCCACCACTTCATCGTCACCAAATCACCAAACCATTGGTGCGCCAATTCATGGGTGATGACCGTGGCCACCAGCTGCTTGGTATCCAACGCGGTATTGTCCGGATCCAACAGCAACAGTGCTTCCCGATATGTCACCAGGCCCCAGTTCTCCATCGCACCGGCCGAGAAGTCCGGCAGCGCTAATTGATAAGAATGCGGCAGCGGATACGGAGTTTGATAGAAATCTTCGTAGAATTCAATTGCCCGTTTCGCGATATCCAAGGCAAAGTCCAGCTCATTAGCTTGGTGCGCCTTGGTAGCGAACACGCCAATCTCAACGCCGCTCTTCGTCTTGGTCAGCTTGCTTTGCATTTCGCCAAAAGCAAAGGCAATCAGGTACGTGGACATCCGGACGGTGGTGGCAAAATAGTGCACGCCGTCTTTTTCAGATTTCTCCGGCATATTGCTGATGATGGTTTCGCCGGGATGTTCGTCAAACTTGATGGCCAAATCAAAAGTCGCCTTGGCTTCCGGTTCATCGACACAGGGGAAAGCCTGGCGGGCCGCATTCGTTTCAAACTGCGTGCCGATCAGCTGCTTTTTCTCACCGTTCAACTGATAATAAGATGGATAAATGCCCATCATCGTGTCGGTCAACGGCGCCGTATAAGTAATCGCCACCGTCACGTCGCCAGCCGCCGGCAAGGTGATACGGATGGCATCGGCCTGGTCGTCCGTGGTGAACGGCACGTCTTGATTGCCAGCCTGGACAGCAGAGACCTTGAGATACTTCTGGTGCACGGAGATCTCCTGTGCCTGGGCGGCGCCGGTGATCGTGGTCTTACCAGAAATCAGTTTCTTTTCCCGATCGATGTCGATATAGACATCATAATGTTTGGGTTGGAATGTTTCATAGAAATGCTTCAATTCTGCCATGTTTTCCCCTCAATTCGTTAGGATAAGGCCATTATACGACATTTGGCCTACAAACGGGGGCCTGGGAACCGCTTTTCCACCGAATGACCCGGGCGATGATGCTGTCTACCTCCTCTGAATTGAGGTATTCAGGCGTCGTGACCCGCATGGCCTGCTGAACAGAAAAGGCAGCATCGCCGCCGTTCAACCGGGCACACCGCGCCAGTTTAAAAATTGCGTCATGACCGGCCAAAATCAGTGTGCAGGGCTGAACGGCGTGACCAGCCGCCAGCGGATGGCCCGTCGCCGCATGCCAAAGCGCGTTCAGTTCCAATTCTGTCAATTCTCGATTAATAAAAGTGCATGTCTTCATTTACTCGCCATCTTCCTGAAAAGGGGATGACAATATTATTGCCCACAATCGAACGGGCGTCAATTATGGATTAGTATTTAATGGACTATTTTTGCAAAATAATTAAGTAAGCGGTCAATCAGCTTCTTGTTGGTCGCTGCTAATTTGTTTCGGGAGTCAGTGCCTTGCTCATATAGAGCACCAAATCGTCGTCATTGCGGCTCAGCGCGTTCATCGGCAGCGGTTTGTCTTGATACCAAACACCGCTGCCGTCAGGGACATACCCCCGCTTGACGTATAACCGCTGGGCCGGACCGTAACCAGCATGCAGACCCACGCCGAGGCTGACAGCGGCGGCGAGCTGGGCGGCGGCTTGTTCGGCGGCATCTAGTAAAGTGCTGCCGATACCGTGCCGCTGGAACTTGGTGAAGACGTTGAAGTCGCTGATTTCGGGCAGTTTATCCGCGAACGGACCGGTGAGCGCCGCTGGCAGCAATGTGACGTAACCGGCAATGGTTCCTGCTTCTTCTGCAATGAAGACCCGGCGCTGACGGGTTGTTTGGTCATGTAGGTACTGGTGCACTGCGTGCGCAATGGCCAGCCTTGCTGGACAAAACTAGCATTGACCGCCGCAATATCGCTGAGCTGCATTGAGCGAATCATCCTCCTGATGACCCCTTTCTAAATGAAATGGTCCAGATATCGAAATACTGGGTCGCCGAATTTATTGTGAAGATTTTATCTATACGATAGAATATCAATAACAACGGTTTTTGAAAAGGGGAAGAACCATGAAGATCATTTGGACACTGGTTACAATTGTCAGTCTCATTGCCCTGATCTACGGTATCTGGCAGTGGATCCGCTCAGCTCGGGCTGGGCAAAATAATCGAACTGCTAAAATCATCACGGCGATTGCAGCTGTCTTGTTTTTCATCAGTATCAAGTCAATCATTGGGACACTGATTGCGGTGACCGGCATGCTAGCTCTCGTTTCCGGCATTTGGCGCTTGTTCAGAAAACGAACAGCTGGCGGATCATTGCTGCTCATCATTATCGGTATTGTACTTGTCATGGCAGGCACGACCCTGGTTGGTCCATCGTCAAATCTCCATGAAGATGCTGCTGACTCAACACAGACCTCGCCCGAAGCAAAATCGTCAGCGGCCGAAGAAGAAAGCAGCGCAAAGGCTGAGTACGAATCTCTGACCGCAAAAGAATCGTCAAGTCGAGCGGAAGCTGCTGAATCCTCCAGTCTGGAAAAAGCCGCGGCGGAACCGTCTGCTGCGGCCAACTCGTCTGTTGCTCAAGCCGAACAGGCGGCTGCGTCGTCATCACAAGCAGCTGCTCCGCAGAACACCAACGATCAGCAACTGGTTTACATCACAGCCACCGGCTCAAAATACCATTTCAATCGCGGCTGTCGCGGTCTGCGCAATGCTAATTCTGTATCGACCATGAGTTTGTCGGATGCAACTGCTCAAGGATTGACTAAATGCGGATTTGAATAAAATCAAAAAGACTGGCGAAATTTTAAACGCCAGTCTTTCTTTGACCATCACGGCCACCGCACCCTATTCATTCAGTGCTGGATAATCAGAGAGAATCAGGCACAACAAAGACGTCGTTTTCTGCAAAGAACGGCGCAACAAGCTGCTGCCACCGCGCCTGTAAGAAAGCCGCATACTTATACGGACTCAAACCGTAACTTCCCAGCGCATACCCATCATTCACTTCAACAATCAACGTTTTTCCATCCTCAGTGGCACCAATATCGAGACTGTAAGCCGCGGGCGCGTCGTTCCAAGCAGTCACCGCGGCGTCCAACACCGTGGCATCAAAGGAAAAATGATAATCACCGGCATACGGCCGAACATCAATTACCGTACCGTCTAGGATGTATGCTCGCCATTCGGCAACAAACTCCACAGCGTCACTCACCCAAACCCGGGTGTCTTCTGCCATACCAATCCCCCGTAGATCCTGAGCCTGATTGATCACCCGGCCGGTAAACCATTTCGCCGTAGAAACCGGCTTGATGAAGACGCCCCAAGAACTCGGATTATTGATGATGTCTTCCAATTTGGCTTGGTGCACATTTCTGCCGAATACGGCTGAAGGGCAGTTGGATAGTCGAAATGCGGCACCTGAATCCCCATCGCCGCCAGAAAGGCTTGAGTCTCAGTGACGTAATCAACGAGAATGTCGTCGATGTTGAATGTACCGATCTCTTTCTGTTCCCGGTAGTGGATGACCTCTTCACCACGCAGGTAAAAGCCAAGCGCCGCGTTATAAGGATTCACATTGGCTTCAATTGGAAACTGGGTATCTTTTACGTAGACTGTCATACAGCTCTCCCCTTGTCATTGAAATCGATCAGTAAATGCATCGCACCACGCGTATAAGTCGTCATTATCCTTTGGGGCTGCTTCAAGGGCGGCTTTCATTGCATTGTACTTTTGAGTGGCTTCTTCAAGGCTGGATGCGAACGCAGTATGCACCAGCACGCCATACAGTCCCACGGTGATTGCGAAGTATCGCGCCTGTTCCAGCGTGATGTGGGCATAGTCCGTTGCCTCCTAGTCTTTGAGGATCACGCCACCCTCAGATCCTGTTTGCCCAATTGTCTTGCCTGATTCATACGCTTGCCAAACCACTGTACTACGCCTCCCACAGATTGCTCAAGTTGACTCAATATATAGCAGAGCGGTCATCAGCTGTCAATATTTTGCAGTGAAGGGTATGCAGCTACACGCTCCCATGAACGACTGGCCCTTCTCATACTCCACGCTGTATTTCTGAAATTTAATATTATTACGGACGTGTCTTAATTGAGCCTTCCTGGCGGATCGTCCGGCAATGGTTTATCAAGAGACGTGAGGTACGTTGCATATTCCTTCGCTGCCGCCTCGGTCAAGACGTAGCGTCTCGTCTTTGCAAGTATTGAACTATATGGTGGATATTTATGGAACCTTCTCTTATAATCCTCTCCAGCCCTATCAACAACCTGAGCGGACTCGCCCTCAAATACCATCATTTGGAAATCACCCCCCTTCAGAATTTGCTCAAATTCAGACACAACCCCGCAAAATATTCTTGGTCAATTCGTAGCCTTTGGGTTGATTGACATAACTAACGACAAATCAGCAACAATTTCCCTGGATTACCGATTGCGGGAACTATTCTGATCGGGTACGTGGTGACCCGTTTTTGGTGGCGCCATAATCCATAAGCCGCAACATTTGAACTGAGTATATCATGCACATCTGAATATGAACTACCCCGATGTTTCAAGCAAAGAATGGAAAAATGGACGAGTATCCCTTTCAGCAGTCGCTCACTTTAATCACCGTGGGATTGTGAAGAACATCTATATTGAGGTAAACTAGCAGAAAGTAACCGTTTTGAAAAGGGGAGAATTATGGAATCTTTGGGTATGCTTATTTCAACAGCCGGAATGATCGGCTTTTTTGTTGGGCTTTGGCAGTGGCGGCGGGCTTCGAAAGCTAAGCAAAACACGCGCCAACCTAAGACCATTACCGGCGTGTCAGTCATTCTATTCTTCATTGGTGCCGGCTTGCTAGGCTCCACGAGTCTTCTGGGGACCATCGGCGTGCTGCTGTCGGTTTGCGGCGGCTATTTCCTCATCACGAGCATCTGGCACCTCATTCGCTCTCGAAAGACCGGGGCCGGTAAACGGCGTTCAGTCATCATTGCCGTATCGGCTGCAGTCGTGTTCGGTATTGGCAGTACAATGGTGACTGCTTCACCCGAGGGTAAGGAGGAAGCGGTGCGGTCAGAAAAGGTTGCAGAACAGGCTAAAGCACAAAGCGCCGCGGCTGAGAGTTCAAAAAGGACGGCCGCCGAGCGAGACTCTGCAAAAGCTAAGCAAGACGCCAAGAAGCAGGCCAAGGCCAAAGCACTCGCCAAGTCTCAGAGTCGTTCGAAAGCTGCTGCTAAGTCCTCACGAAAAGCAGTCGCCACTGCCAAACGGGCCAAAGCTGCTAAGGCCGCAGCCGCTTCCTCGAAATCCACCCGTCAGGCAGCCGAATCGTCCAGTCGGGCTAAGGCGTCGTCAGAATCATCAGCTGCAGCAAGTTCGTCCATTGCCCAAGCAGCAGCAGTAAGCAGTTCTCAGGCTACAGCGGCGTCTGAAAGCAAAGCCCAAGAAGCCGCGGCCGCTTCATCCGTCACTGAAACCGCTGGGCAAACTGACAACGATCAGCAAACTGTATATGTCACCACGTCTGGCAACAAGTACCACTTCGACCAAGGATGCCGCGGCTTACGCCGTGCTAATTCTGTTTTCACAATGACACTGGCCGAAGCCCGCCTCAATGGATATAGTAAGTGCGCATTCGAATAGGTTCTCGGTAACTGGTATGCGAAGGAGCACCAAGAACGCCACATCGGCCCAAACTGTCGATGTGGCGTTTTTGGTGCCCTCGTTTCTGACTTCAAAACTCACTATCTGCCCTCCATCTTCAGTTGAACAATTGGTTTGTTGCACAGATTATCCGGTTTCGATTCTATACAGACTGGTGCGCTGTCCGGTATAATGAAGCCAAGAAAGACAGGAGGAGAAATGATGACCGAGATTCGCGTAGATGTTCGCAGAGAACTAATCGACTGGGCTTTTGAAATTACTGATTTACCTCCAGAATCCCAGCACAAGGCGTTACAAGACACCAAGTGGCTGCAAGAAAACTTCACGCATTACCTCCAGCCAACTGTCAAGCAGCTCGGCACTTTTGCGACCCGTCTCCATGTCCCCTTTGGTGACCTCCTCCTCGACAAACCACCAAAACTGGAAGATATTCGCCTCGCGTTCCGGACTCAAGAAAATGCGCCGGCGCAAGTCAGCCTCACAGTGCGCGACGTCATTTATGAGATGCAACGGAAACAGGCTTGGTTTAAAGAGAACAGCCAAATTGCCACACACAAGCTAGCATTTATTGGCAACGCGGCAGTAAGCGATGCCAACGAAACATTGAAGGTTGTGAACCGCTATCTCGTATTGACTCATTTCTCCAGTCCGCGAGATCTATTCAAAGACCTCAGAAATCAGCTTTCCGAAATTGGTATCTTAGTGATGCAAAAAGGCGGTGCCGGCCTAGGGACTAATCGACCGATTGAAATCAGTGAACTCCGGGCATTTGTTCTTCTCGATGATTATGCGCCGTTGATTTTTATCAACCAAAAGGACAGTTACACCGCTCGTATCTTCTCCCTGATCCATGAGTTCATCCATATCCTTCACGGCACCGATGAACTATTGAGTGGAAATGATCGTGACATCGTTGAAGAACGACACATTAACAAAGTGGTGGCGGCATTCCTCATGCCAGCACTTGAGTTTAAGATGCATTTTGACAGTAACAACATTGACCGAACTGCACGATACTTTGGTGTCAGTCCTCAAGCCGTCGCCATCAGAGCACAGAGTTTGCGATTGATCAACAGTACAGATGATGTGAACTACATGCCACCAGTCGTCCCGCCCAAAAGCTCTGGCGGCGACCCCTACAACACCGCACTGAGTTACAACGACCGCAGATATATGTCTGCCTTGGTTGCTGCCCAAGAGAACGGTACTGTTTTGCCCACTGAGGCTGCATCTTTGATTGGAATCATCTACAAGATGCTTGACCGCACGATCGAAATCTTTAACGAACGAGAGGAAGCATCATGAACGGCTATCTGGTGAACTCCAACATCTTAACCGTAACTATCGTCAAGAGTTCTTTCCAGTGGTTTGGGACTCCTTCCTCAACACGCCGTACCCTTACACGCTGGACAGAGTCTACAACGAGCTGGTTCCTAAGAACGATAATCTCAGTTTCCGGATTCGTAAGGATTCCATCATCGTCGCAGACACCTGCTTGGCTTGAGCGAGATATGAGACGACTTGAGTAGTTAATCCTCGTCCATTCTCATTTCGTATTTGAGTTGGTTTTTCACTCCAGTGAAAAAATCCGGTTCAATTTGTTGAGCAGCGCTTATTTGGCCCAGAATCTTGCTACGCATTGACCGCCGTTCCGCTGGATTTGTGGATCGTCGGTACTGAGTCATATCATCCAAAATTTTTCTGCGTTTACAATTAGGGACCGCCATTTTTGACGTTGTTGTTATAATGACTCCCGTCAAAAGCTTTGGTCTCGAATCATTGTATGCCCTTACTTTTTTGTTTTTCACACGGAATCCGTACGCAGAAACTATCCTAGTTGCCTGATCTAAGATGTCGGAAGCCTGGAAAGAATGAGAACTAGAAAATGCAATGTCGTCGACATACACGGTAAAGATAAGACTGTTATCCTCCGCAAGCTCATGTAATTCTTGCAGCATTGACTGGTTGGCGTAAAACGCAATAAGCATGCTCGTTGACGCACCCTGAACAACTGCATTTTCCAGTGTGCACAAATCCGTACATATCTTTGCCACGTCTGATGGTTGTGCCATTTGGACGTGGAAGAACTGATATACAGATTCCCTACTACAATTATCAAAGAAACCACTTATATCGATCTTTAGCAATTGCGTTCCGCCCAGATGTGGACGAACATTGTCGGTAATACTTTTTCCTATTTCTCCAGAAATCAACCAGTTGGGCCGTTTTACTCTTCGCAACAAAGTAAAGAGTCTCCGTTGAACACGCTTGAGTTCGAAGTGAGCATTATGAACAATGCGTTCTCCCGAATCCTTTTTAGGTCGGGTAATAGTTGAATACTGATTAGGTATATCACCCACAATTCCGACAAGTCTTTTGAGGTCAATCTGTAACACCCGAGCCAGTTTCCTCTTTGAAGTGCAATGATAAAGAGCTGACTGGTTTAGTAGGTACCGTTTAGTAACTTTTGTTGTCATCTCATTCACCCGAATACTTTGACAATGTCTTTAAAATCAGTTGTCGTATCATCAATTTACTTTTACCTTCGTTTGCGAGTTGTTCTTGTTCCTCAGTAAGCAACACCAAAGTTGACAACTGCAAATTGAATGCCTTTGCAAACGTTTCGAGTAACGTCAATGATGGCCGTTTTCGTCCATTTTCAATCTCAGAAAGGTAGCTAGGGGAAATATTCAATTTCTGGCTCAGCTCTTTTGCAGAATATCCATATATTGTCCGTAATTGTCGGAATGTATCACCAAACATTATGAACCCCCCTTCCAAAAATTCAGCAAGAAAAAAAGCAGGGACTAATTTGTCTCCTGCCGATCAAAACCACATATCATGGATAAAATCAATTAGGCGGATCACCAAATCCAACGCCCTAATTATTGTAATACCCCATAAATTGAAGCCTTCCCGGCATTGTAACATGCGCTTTTCCGAACGCAACTTGTTTTTTTGCTTACGTGTCATCATTTGATAACGACCTTTCCGGCTGAAATTTCAGCCCCCTGTGGAAAGATCAGGTCTTCGGAAAAACTCATCCCTGCAATTTTGGGCCATGGGCCGTCCCTGAGCCCATGGCCCGCGAGCGGCCGCCGCATCTGGCGGCCAGACGCTACCGAGGTCCGGTTCAGGGTTAGATTCTCGGTTGAGAATCCGCGAGTGATTATTTCACTCCAATTGCAGTAGGGTTTACCAACAAGTTGTTACAATAACTATACATCAGAATTTACCGGGTGTCAATCTTTGTTTGTCTGATAGCGAATTGCACTTATCTACCAGCACAGAATCAGCGGCATAAGAAAAAATGGAAGCCATCATAGTTAATCCTGCAAAGATCAACTATTTTCACTGGTCACAAAAACCCTTCAACTCAGCGCAATCAATCGTTGCTTGCGCTGAGTTGAAAGGTTTATTCAATATTGAGGGACTGGAAATAGCATTCTCATTCCCACTCTATAGTCGCCGGCGGCTTACTCGTAATATCATAAACCACCCGGTTAACATTCGCGACCTCATTAACGATCCGCACAGAAATCTTCTGCAGTACATCCCAAGGAATCTTCGCGAAGTCCGCCGTCATCCCATCAATTGACGTCACCGCCCGGATCCCAATGGTGTAGTCATACGTCCGACCATCACCCATGACCCCGACAGACTTGAAGCCCGGCAGAACGGTGAAATACTGCCAGATGTCCTTATCCAGACCGGCCTTGGCGATCTCATCCCGCAGAATCGCATCAGAATCGCGGACAATCGTCAGCTTATCCGGCGTGACCGCGCCAACGACCCGAATAGCCAAACCCGGGCCGGGGAACGGCTGACGCCATACCAGGCTATGGGGCATGCCCAGTTTCTCGCCCAGCTCCCGTACTTCGTCCTTGAACAGTGTCCGCAGGGGTTCGATCAGCTGGAAGTCCACGTCCTTGGGCAGGCCGCCGACGTTATGGTGGGACTTAATGGTTTGGGCGGTATCCGTACCAGACTCAATAACGTCCGTGTACAGCGTGCCTTGGGCCAGGAAGTCAAACCCGCCGTTCAGCTTAGCAGCCTCATCGTCGAAGACGCAGATGAACTCGTTGCCGATGATCTTCCGCTTCTTTTCGGGATCGCTGACGCCGGCCAGCTTATCCAGGAACCGCTTTTGGGCATCGACCTTGATAATGTTCAGGCCGAACTTGCCTTCCAAGCTATCCATAACTTGGTCTGCTTCGTTCTTCCGCAACAGGCCGTGATCCACAAAGATACTGGTCAATTGATTGCCGATGGCCTTGTGCAGCAGCACGCCAGTGACGGAGGAATCGACCCCGCCGGAGAGGCCGAGGAGAACTTTCTTATCGCCCACGGTCTGCCGGATCTTCTCGATCTGCTGGTCGATGAAGTCTTGCATGCTCCAGTTGGCTTCGGCGTGGCAGACGTCGAAGGCGAAGCGGTGCAGGATCTCGTGCCCATATTCGGTGTTTTGAACCTCGGCGTGGAACTGGATGCCGTAGAATTTGCGGGTATCATCCGCGATGGAGGCAATCGGGCAATTGGGGCTGGTGGCGACGTCCTTGAAGCCGTCGGGCACCTTAGTAACCAGATCGCCGTGGCTCATCCAAACATATTGTTCGGTGGGCAGGCCCTTGAAGAGCACGGCCTCCGGGTCGGTGACGGTAATATCGGCGTGGCCGTATTCCCGGTTATCCGCGGGTTCTACTTTGCCGCCGGCCAGCTTGTGGGCCATCAGCTGCATGCCGTAACAGATCCCCAGAATGGGAATCCCCAGTTCAAAGATCTCGGGATCCACATCGAAGGCCCCTTCGTCGTAGACACTGTTCGGGCCGCCGGAGAAAATGATCCCCTTCGGTGCAATTTGCTTCACTTCTGCTGCCGTGATCTTATGGGACTTAAGTTCAGAAAAGATACCAAACTCCCGGATGCGCCGGGTGATCAACTGATTGTACTGACTGCCGTAATCCAACACAATGATTTCATCCACATTGCTGGGTGCCAAGAATCCCACTCCTCTGCTAATTTGATAACACATTTTACCATATTTGCCGCCGGCTCGCACCGTCTCTGCCGATACCCTAGTACTTCCGCAGGTCGACCTCGTCAATGCGGTGGTGGGCGGTCTTGTGCAGCACCAAATCGGCCCGAGACCGGGTCGGCTCAATGAATTCTTTCAGGTTCTTCAGGTTCACGTCGCGCCAGACCCGGCGGGCCATGGCGAAAGCGGCTTGGCGATCCCCGATGGCGTATTGGTAGTAATAGTTGTTCGGATCCGTGAACGCGGTGTCCAGCAGCAGGCCGAACCGGTCCAAGTACCATTCTTCCACCAGCGCCGGATTCGCATCGACATAGATGGAAAAATCGAAGAAATCGCTGACGTAGATCTGGGCGTTGCTGGGCAGCTGCAGGACATTGATCCCTTCGACGATCAGGATATCCGGCTGGCGGACGTGAATGCCTTGGCTGTCCGGCAGCACATCATAGGTCTGATGGTCGTACGCCGGCACCAGCACGTCTGGATTCCCGGCTTTGATGGCATCTAATACTTCAAGCAGCTTGCCCATGTCGTAGCTTTCCGGGAATCCCTTACGGTCCAGGATCCCCCGCTTCGTCAAGATCGCGTTGGGATACAGAAACCCATCGGTGGTCACCGTCTGCACGGTCAGCTTGGGATACGCCCGCTGCAGCAGCAAGTCCAGCAGCCGGGCCGTCGTACTCTTCCCCACCGCCACCGAGCCGGCAATGCCGATGATGAATGGCGACGGGCCGACGTCGGTGTCCAGAAAGTGCGCCAGGGTCTGGCGCTTTTGCCGAAAGTTCTTGAAGTACAGATAAACCAGCCGGCGCAGGGGCCAATAGATCTCCCGCACGTCGGCCAATGAGATCTTATCGTTGAAGGCCTTCACCGACTGCAAGTCGGCGTCCGTGATTTCCGCCCGCTTCGTAGGCCCGTGCAAACTGGCCCACTGCTCCCGATCGAATTCGTAATAGTTCCGTGTTACTGCCACAAGATCACCTAATTCTACTGAGATTACGTTCCATGATTACCAGAAAAAAAGCGTCACCACAGACTGCAGTGACGCGCATTTTGACGTTAAGTACTGATGCTTACTTTTGCGGCAACGGCACAATTTCCCACCGAGAAGAATGGGTGAAGTAATCATCCGCAAATTTCTTAGCTTCTTCACTGGTTTTGAACGCCTTAGCGTCCGTTGGGAACCGATGCAGCCCGTAACGGAACCGTTCATGGTCTGGGCTGCCCAAATACATCATCCGGTTGTTTACTTTGATGCCGATCGCGAACATCAGCTTCACTCCTTATTTTTTCTTTCTTGCTCCAAAGCCATTATATCGCGAAAGCGTTCGCAGTATCCAGTGGGTTAAGCAAGTCGTTAAAAATCAGTCGAAAGTCGCAGCCGTGCTAGAATTGAGATGATGAGTTAAGAAAGGAAGTCCAATTATGGCTGCAAAATTGATTCTTCTCGGCGACTCCATCTTCGCCGGCTGGCGCAACGGCCAGATGTCTACTCTGTTGAAAGACCGTTTAGCCGGCCGCTTGCCCCGCTATGACATCGTCATGGCGGCAGTGCCCGGTGAGACCACCGACGAGGCGCTGAACCGGGTGACCCAGGATACCGCCGCCGGGGAGCACGACCTCGTCGTCATCGGCTACGGTGCCAACGACGCCAGCAATACGACTAACGTCACCGCGGACGATTTTTACGATAACCTGCGGACCATGATTGAAATCATCGGCCCCGATTCTGTGATTCTCCTCACGCCGCCCTTCGGCGATCCCCAGCGGCTCCAGGACCGCAACCAGGACAGTGTCGCCGGCTACACCCAGGCGGCCAAAGAAGTCGCAGATAAAGAGAACGTTCTGCTGGTGGATCTGCACCAGGCGATGGTGGCTAGTCCTGACCCCCAGGCCCTCTTAGCCAGCGATGGTCAGCATTTCACTGACCTGGGCTACGACCTGCTGGCCGACTTGATCGTCAGCAGCGTCCACGCTATGGAGAAACGCTAATCAATACAGAAAATGAGCCCCGACCGGCAGCACCGCCGGCGAGGCTCATTTTTTTACCGTTTATTCCTGGGTAAACAGGTCCTGCGGTACATTCGCTAAAATCGGTGCCAGGTCCGGACTGGCCAGAATCGTCAACCGGTGCATTGCCCGCGAGGCAATCGTATAAATCAATTGCCGATCGTCTTCGCTGCCGTAGTTGGCGGTATTCGCCTGGTACATGACGACTGCGTCGAATTCCAGTCCCTTGGCCAGGAAGGACGGCACAATGATCACGCCCGGAGCGAGCCGCTGGTTCTCGGATTTGATCAGCGTGGCCGCCACGCCGCCGTCTTTCAACTGGGCATACAGCGCCTGAGCATCTTCCAGCGTCCGGGTAATGATGGCGGTGGTCAGCCCAGAGCTATCATTCATGCCGATTTGTTTCTCCAGCCGGACCAGCAGATCTGCTTCTGTCGCGCCGATATAGACGTTCGGCAGGTCCCCTGCCCGATCAAAGGCATCGATCCGCTGGCCGTTGACCAGCAATGCCTTCGTGAAGTTCGTGATCTGCTCAGTGGACCGGTAGCTCTTGGTCAGCTGGACCACATTGGTCTTCTCCGGATCAAACAGTGTGGCCACATCGCCGAGCAAGTCGCCATCGCTCTGCTTGGTGAAGATGGCTTGGTTCAAATCCCCCAGCATTGTGAAGCGGGCTTTGCCGAAGCGGTAGCGCAGATAGGCCAGCTGGTACGGGGTGTAATCCTGAATCTCGTCGATGAAGACAAAGCGCATGTGGCGGTCGGTGTGGTGGCCGGTGATCAGGTCATATAAGTACAGGAACGGCGTGACATCGTCCGCGTCGATTTTGCGGTCACTGAGGACTGCCCGCATCTGCTCAATGTGGGCGTCCCACATGGCCGGCGTGATTCCCCACTTAGCCAGATCGACCAGCTCCGGAATTGCTTTAAGAAAGGCCATGTACTGAATCCGGATATTGAAGAAATGGTTCCGGCGGACGGCATTATAAACTTTCTGAAAGGCATTGGTGACGATCTGCCGGGCCAGGAACTTGTACTCGTCATCGGAGTTAGCAAATTCCTGGTCGACGGTCCGGTACATTTTCTGCAAATCTTCGGAATCCAGATCCTGCACTGCCTGCTGCACCCAATCGGCCTTTGTCTCGCTGTCGATCCGGTGGTTCAAACTGTTCACCAGCCGTTCCTTGGTCGCCTCCAAGCGGTTGATCAGCTTGTAATTGGCATTGAAACTGTAGTAGATCTCGCTGATCCGCTGCTTGGTGAAAAACGGCTTGCCCTGAAACATCAGATTGCGGAAATGCATGCCCTCATGGTTCAAGTGCAACGCGTAAGTCCGGGTCGCCTTGAAGAATTCCAGCGATTGCTTGAAATGCTGGATCTTCTTAGCATCGGTATCCAATTGTACTTCGAATTGATGCTGCAGACTCTCTGCTGCCAAGGCCGGCAGGCGGCGGTTGGTATATTGCTGGTAAGTCATCTGAACCATGTTCTGCTCGCCCAGTTCCGGCAGGACGTTTTCAATATAGTCATTGAACAATTGGTTTGGTGAGAACATGATCACCTGACTGCTGGTCAGGTTGCCCCGATAGCGGTACAGCAAATAGGCCACCCGCTGCAGGATCGCCGAGGTCTTCCCGGACCCGGCAGCCCCTTGCACAAAGAGCAGATCGGAATCGGTATCCCGAATGATTTTGTTCTGCTCCTGCTGAATCGTCGTCACAATGGACTTCATCTGGGTGCTGGATTTTTCCCCCAGCACTTCCAAAAGCATCTGATCGCCGATAGTTTCGGTGGTATCGAACAAATTGACGATTTGGTTGTCCTTGATGATGAACTGCCGCTTCAGCGACACGTCCACCGACTGTTCGCCGTCCGGGGTTTGGTAGGTCACGTGGCCCAAGCCGCCGTCATAGTAGATAGAAGAAATCGGCGCCCGCCAATCGTAGATCAAGAAATGATCATTACGGTCGCTGAACGACCCCAGGCCAATATAAATCGTCTCCCGGCGGGGTTCGCCGGACTCTTTGAAGTCTACCCGGGCAAAGTACGGAGACTTTTGCAGCCGCTGCACGGTCTTCAGCTGTAAATCGGAGTTGCGCCAGGCGTTGTCCCGTTCCTGGAGCAATTGCTGCTGCTGATGGATGGTGATCGCTGTCTCCATCGTTGTCGTATCGCTGCCAAAGGAGAGGTGGACATCATCATTGAAATGTTTATCAATATTTTTTTCTTCGGATTTGGCCCGGTGAATTTGTTTCTCCAGCTTTTTTTCCGCTGTGTCTAACTTTTCCAAGACCGTATCCAGATGACGCTGTTCCAGCGCCTTTTCGTCCTGTGCCATAAACCTCAGTCCTTTCACTGACGACGATGCTGCCAGGCTGTCCACAGACGCGGCAGCCAGAAAGTAAAGACGTACCCCAGGGCAAGCGCGCCCAGGGTCCAAAGTGCATAATGCCGGGTGATGATGCCGATGATTAGGCCAATCAGCGTGATGCCGCCCAGAAATAGCGATTTTTTGTTCAATCAATGCCCTCCATCGCACAATTTTAATTAAATAGTTTATCAGATTTCGAGACTGTTCGCAAATTTTTACACAAGGGTGTGCCTTGCTTACATTTTGCGTAAACCATAGAATAAAGGAGACACATACAAATAGGAGGTTTTTCAAATGACAGAAGTTTATCGGGCTGATGATACCCGCTACGATAATCGGACCGCGATTCGCCGTGCCGGGGATACCGGTCTGCAATTGCCGGCCGTCTCCCTGGGTTTGTGGCGCCACTATAGCAGCAGCGATCCTGTACTGGACCGGGAAAAGGTGATCCTGAAGGCCTTTGACGAGGGCGTTTTCTCCTTCGACTTGTCCAATAACTACGGCAAACCAGAAATCGGCAGTGCCGAGCGGCTCTTCGGCGACATTTACCGCCGCAACCTGAAGCCTTATCGGGATGAGCTGGTGATCACCACCAAGGTCGGTTTCAAATACGGCGTCGGCCCTTACGGTGAATTCGGCAGCCGCAAGGCCGTGATGCAGAGCATCGATACCAGTCTGGAAAAAATGGGATTGGATTATGTGGATATTTACTACAGCCACCGGCCAGACCCAAAGGTGAAGTTCGAAGAAACCGCTCGGGCCTTGGACGCCGTTGTTCGCGCCGGGAAGGCGTTGTATATCGGCATTTCTAACTACACCGCCGCTCAAACCAAGGAAATGGTCGGCTGGTTCCAGAAGCTTGGCACACCCTTCGTGGTCAATCAAGTCTCTTACAACATGTTTAATCGCACGGCGGAGAAAGATAATTTCCTAACAACGATGAAAGACTTGGACGCTGGGCTCGTGGCTTATGGACCGCTATCCGAGGGCTTGCTCTCCGACCGCTACTTGGCCGGCATCCCTGCCGACTTCCCGATTCACTGGTCGAATACGGAGACTTTCGCCAAGGGCAAAGATCACGTTGTCGCCCAATTAAACGACTTGAAGAAAATCGCCCAAAACCGGGACCAAACCCTGTCCGAAATGGCGCTGTCCTGGCTCCTGCGGGATCCGGTGGTGACCAGTGTGATCATCGGCACGACCAGCGTGGATCATTTGGAAAGCAATATTAAGGCCGGGAACCAGACGACCTTTACGGCGGATGAATTAGCAGCCATTGAGGCGATTCTGAATCGTTAAGTCTTTCGGGTCATAGAAAGTGGGATGGCATAGTGCGTACTGATGAGAACGAGACACAAGCCGCGGCAACTATTTTTCACACGCTGAATTATCTAAGTGCCGCAATTCTGTACTTAAAGGACAACATTCTCTTGGACCGGCCGCTGACTGCCAGCGACTTGAAGCAGCCGCCGCTGGGCCATTGGGGTACCGCCCCAGCCCAGAATTTAGTGTGGGCCGGGCTGGATCAGCTGTTGAAAAACTACGACACCTCTGCTTTGGTGGTCACCGGTCCCGGTCACGGCGGCCAAGTGCCGCTGCTGAACAGTTTCTTAGAGGGCAGCTACACCAAGGCGTATCCTGAAGTGCCCCAAACCAAGGCGGGCTTGCTGACGCTGTTTCGCCGGTTTGCCACCCTGCATCATGCGACCCATCCTGGGCCGGATGTGCCCGGCGTGATCCAGACCGGCGGCGAGCTGGGGTACACGCTGGCTCATGCGGCCGGCGCCGTGCTGGACAGTCCGGGGACCCGGGCGGTGGCCTTGATTGGTGACGGCGAGGCCGAGACCGGGCCGTTGGCGGCGAGTTGGCAGGTCAGCCGGGTTTTGAACCCGCAGCATGACGGCGCGGTTTTCCCCATCGTACTGCGCAATGGTTTTGCCATGGCGTCTCGGACCGTCTTCAGCGAAATGGCGCCGGAGGCCGTTGAGGCCTTCTTTGACAGCCAAGGCTGGGCACCGCTATGGGTCTCTTTGACCCCCGGCCAGGACATTCACCACGCCCTGTATCTGGCACTCGCCCAAGCTTGGGATAAGATGGCGGCTTGGCAGAGAGGCGTTGACCAACCCCTGCCGGTATTGATCTTGACCACGCCCAAGGGCTGGACGGGGCCGGAGGCCGGCGAGGCAGCTAGTCATCAGCTGCCGATCGCCATTGATCCAGATGACCCGGCGGCTGGCTTGGCGGCGTTAACCAAATGGCTCCAGCCGCATCGACCGACCGCTCTATTCACCGCCGAGGGCGCCCTCAGCCCCGCCTTTCTCGACTTGCTGCCGCCCAAAGAACGGCGGATCACGAACAACCCGGCGGCCCACCACCACTTCCATCGCTGGCGCCTGCCGGACTTGCCGGACCGGCCGGTGCCTAAGCGCGGTGCCCGCAGCGAAAGTCCAACGGCGGTTCTCGGCACCTATCTCAATAGTCTGGCACCGGAACATCGGCTGCACCTGTTGAGCCCCGACGAACTCGGTTCCGTTCACCTGAACAAGCTGGATCAGCCGGCCACGGCCAATGTGGTGTCCGAACACCTGGATGAAGGTCTGCTGGAGGGCTATACCCTCACCGGCCGACAGGGGCTGTTCACCAGTTATGAGGCCTTCTTGCCCATCGTCGGCAGTATGGTTGCCCAGCATGGCAAGTGGCTGCAGGAGGCCCAGCGCTTCCAGTGGCGGGACACGGAGCCTAGTCTCAATCTGCTGGCCACTGGCGATGTCTGGGAACAAGGGCATAACGGCTACTCCCACCAAAACCCGCTGATGCAGGATATTGTGGCCTCACTGCCCGCCAGCACGGCGACGATCTATTTGCCGGCGGATACCAACATGCTGCTGGCCAGTGCCCACCGTGCGCTGCGCAGTCAGCACCACGTCAACCTGATCGTGGCCAGCAAGAGCGCGATGCCTGATTGGTTCACCACGGCGGAGGCCGCTGCGCTGGTGCATAATGGTGTCGATACCGTCCCGTGGGCAACGATCCATCCGGAGAAAAAGCCGGATATTGTGCTGCTGGCCGGCGGGATGCGGCCTTTCGCCGAAACCATCGGGGCGGTCCATTTGCTCCATACAGCGGATCCCGCGCTGGCGATTCGCGTCGTCTGTCTTGTCCGGCCCCTCGTCCTGCGCCAATCTGAGCAGGACCCCAACGGGTTGGCCGAGGCGACCTTCAACAGCCTCTTCCCCCAGGGCGTACCAGTGGTAGCCGCCTATCCCGGCTATCCCGCTTTGCTGGCCAGCCTGCTGTACGGCCGGGACCACGCGCCCTTCGACCTCCATGGCTTCAACAATCAGGGCGGCGTAACGACGCCGGCGGTTTTGACCGCTTTGAACGGACTGGATCGATACAGCCTCGCCATGGCCGCGTACCGGCAGCTGGATCGTCAGCCCAACGACGCTTGGTACCATGCCCACAACGCGCTATTTTCCGCTGAACGGGCCTTGTCCCCGCTCCCGGATAAGGTAAAATAAAGATATCCACAGAAACAGGGCCGCGGCCCTGGCAAACGAAAGGTGCAACAGCATATGAAACAAGGTACAACGATCATCACCCTGGATAATGGCTACCATCTTTGGACCAATACCCAAGGCAGCGGCGACATCCATCTCCTCTGCCTCCATGGCGGTCCTGGCGGCAACCACGAATACTGGGAAAACTTCGGTGAAGAGCTTTCTGATATCGGCGTCCAGGTCACCATGTACGATCAGCTGGGCTCTTTCTACTCCGATCAACCGGACTATTCCGACCCGGCCATTGCTGAGAAATACCTGACCTATGATTATTATTTGGACGAAGTGGAAGAAGTTCGGCAAAAACTGGGCTTGGACAATTTCTACCTGATCGGTCAATCCTGGGGCGGTGCATTGACGATGATGTACGCGCTGAAGTATGGTCAGCACCTGAAAGGCGCGATCATTTCGTCCATGATCGACAACATCGACGAGTACTTGACACACTTGAAGCAGATCCGTGCCGCGGCGCTGCCCAAGGAGGACGTCGAGTTCATGGAACAGTGCGAGGCCAATGGCGACTGGCATAATAAGCGGTATCAGGACTGTGTCGAAGTGTTGAACCGGGAATACGTTGACCGCCGCTACCCGTCACCGATCCAGCATCTGATCCCCACGATGGCCACGGCCGTGTACAACGCCTTCCAGGGCGACAACGAATTCGTGGTCACCGGCAAGCTGAAGGATTTCGACCTGCGCGGTCAGTTGAAGAACATCCAAGTGCCCACGCTGCTGACTTTTGGCGAACATGAAACGATGCCGCTGAGTTCCGCTCGGCGCATGGCTGAGGACATTCCCCATTCCCGTTTGGAAACGACGCCGAGTGCGGGACATCACCACATGATGGATAATCCGCCGGTATACTTCAGCCACTTGAAGAAATTCATCTTGGATGTAGAAAACAACCGTTTCCCAATGTAATCGTACGGATCAAAAAATAATCACTTTGTATGGTCGGCCCAAGCAATCTTCTTTGTTTGGGCCGCTTTTTGGAGGAAACCCATGAAAACAGTTAACGTCTATCTGATTCGCCACGGTCAGACCTATTTCAACAAATACAACAAAATGCAGGGCTGGAGCGATTCGCCCCTCACTCCCGCAGGGATCGCCGGCGCCCACACCGTGGGGGAGCGTTTGAGCCACATGACCTTCACCCACGCTTACTCATCGGACACCACCCGCGCGCAGCACACAATGGACATCATCCTCAGCCACAACCTGAATACCACCATTCCGTACAAGACGACACCGCTGTTCCGGGAACAATTTTACGGCTACTTTGAAGGCGCCGATTCCGCGCAGACCTGGTACGCCATCGCGATGCCCCACGGTCAGCGGAATTTCGGGTCGCTGCTGCAGCACCATTCATTGGACGAAACCAAAGACTTCATGCACGCCGCCGACCCCTTCCATGATGCCGAGAACGCCGTTACTTATTGGACCCGGCTGATGAAGGGCTTCAAGATGCTGCGGGAAGAAAACCGCCACGGCGACAATGTACTCTTGGTTTCCCATGGCACCACCATCCGCAGCATTACGGACAAATTCGGCAAAGGCCAATTTCCAGTGGAAGAAAGTCCGAAGAATGCCAGTATCACCAAATTACAGCTCACCGATAGCGGTATCACCGTCGTATACTACAACAATACCGCAGGCTTGTTGCAGTGATACCGAATCTTAACAATTCGTCACAAAACGTTGACCGGCGCTATCTCCCGCGGTTGGTAAAATCCAGTAAAAGTCGGGTAAAGCAAAAAAGGTTGCAACATCAAATCCATGTGCTATAATCTCTCTTGAAGTTTTGTAAGGGAATAAAAAAGTCCCTGTCAGTCAAGAATTTAGAATGCACTACAAAAAGACTAGGAGAGTTTACGCGATGTCTACTTTAGAAAATGACTTTTTACAATTCGTACTGGTACGGACCCAAGCGCAAGCACAGGACAAGATGACAGAGTTGATTACGGACCATTTTGCGGCGGAACATGCCGGCCACGTTACGGGCAGTGACGTGATCGAATACTTAACGTCGTTGTTCTCAATGATCAAGCCCGAGGCCGTTAGTGACGTGAATGACGTCATGGACGCCAATGGCAACTTGATCCCCGAGAATCACTACATGATGGTCCCGTTAGCCGCTTAATCTGATTTATCCGGCTGCTCTAGACCGAGGTCTGTACGCTTGACGTATGGACCTCGGTCTTTTCTTTTCCAGAAAACGCGTCACTGTGCTATCCTGAAACTGAGTGCATTAAGAAAGCAGGTATTCAATGCAAGATACAACGATACAAACCATCCCGACGATCATCGCCGGCTTAGACCGCCAACAGGCGGATTTTGATTACACCATGACTGAACTGGGCGAACTGGTCACTGCCGCGGGTATGACCGTCTCCAGCAAGGTCACTCAACGGGCCGACCACATTGACGCCGCCACTTACTTCGGTAAGGGCAAAGTGGAAGAAATGGCCGCCCAAGCCCGGGGTGAAGACGTGCCGATCATCGTCGTCAATGATGATTTGACCCCGTCCCAGACCCGAAATTTGGAAAAAATCACCAAGCTGTCTGTCATGGACCGTACGGAATTGATTCTGCGCATCTTCTCTTCTCGGGCCCGAACTCGGGAAGCCAAGCTGCAAGTAGCCATTGCCCGGGAAGAGTACGCCCTGCCCCGGGTCCACCCGTCTGCTAATCCCCTCGACCAGCAAGGCGGTGGCCGGGGTGCCAGCGGCGGCGCTACGGCTAACCGGGGGGCTGGTGAAACCCAGCTGGAACTGGACAAGCGGGTCATCCGCAAACGGATCACGCACATGCGCAATGAGTTGAAGGAGATCATGCGCGCCCAGGACACGCGCCGGGACCGCCGGATCCATCAGGCCCTGCCCTCCGTCGCGCTGGTCGGCTACACCAATGCCGGCAAGTCCACAACGATGAACGGCATGCTGCAGCAATACGGACTGACCGACAAGCAGGTGATGGTCAAAAACCAGCTCTTCGCGACCCTGGATACCAGTGTGCGCAAGCTGCAATTACCCAATCACCGTCATTTCCTGCTCAGCGACACCGTCGGCTTTGTTTCCCACTTGCCGCACCATCTGGTGGAATCCTTCAAGGCGACCCTAGCCGAAGCCCGGGATGCGGATCTGCTCATCCAAGTCGTCGACTTCGCCGATCCCCACTACCGGGAAATGATGGCCACCACTGAGGAGACCCTGAATGCCATTGGCGTCAAGGATATCCCAATGCTCACCGTCTACAACAAGGCCGATTTGCGCTCGGATACCCATTATCCGGACCGCGAAGGCATGACCTTGACCCTGTCCGCCACGGACCCCAACTCGATCCGCCTGCTGGGTCAGACCCTGAATGAGCTGCTCTACAAGGACTACGTCACCACTGACCTCCTCGTGCCCTTCACCAAGGGCGATGTCGTGAACTACTTGCGGGACAACACGGAAGTGAAGTCTGAGCACTACACTGACGACGGCACCGCCGTCACCGCAGTGCTCGGCCCCATCGACCGCGGCCGGTTTGCGGAGTATGTCCAGGCGGCCGTAGCAGCGGCGAAGTAGGGCAAAGTTTTTCTACCAACGCCAAGAGGCGACCCCACTCGGGATCGCCTCTTATTTGTTGCATCCAATTAGTCCAAATCTTAAGCCGCTAACCGCCGGTCTAAATACCGCGAAATCAGCGACAACGAGAAGCAGACGATGAAGTACAGCACCGTCAGTGCAATAAAGATCGGCACCATGTAGTTCGTGTTCTGCCCATAAATCACCTGACCATGGTACATTAACTCCGGCAGCACAATGATCGTCGCCAAGGACGTATCCTTGACCAGCGAAATCAGCTGGGACACGATGGCCGGAATCATTTTTTTGAACGCCTGGGGCAAAATGATATGGAACATCGCCTGCCCGTATGAGAGCCCATTACTCCGAGCAGCCTCCATCTGGCCGGGATCCACAGCTTGAATCCCGCCCCGGATGATTTCAGCCAGCATCATTGATTCAAAGACCGTCATCGCCACCATGGCCGCCGGTAAGGCATCCAGTCGGATTCCTAAGCTGGGCAAGCCGAAGTAAGTGAAGAACAGAATCAGCAGCAACGGCAAGTTCCGGATAATATCGATGACGAAACCAACGATTTTAGATAAGAACGGAATCTTCATGTACCGCAACAGTCCCAGCACCGACCCAATGATAAAGCTGAACACGATCGAGACGGCGGACAAGGCCACGGTGACCCACAATCCTTGGAGCAGATAGCGGATATTCACCCATTGATAAGCACCTGCAAAATCACCCATGGTTAAGCCTCCTCTCTCGTGTTTCTACCAGACCAGCGATGATCCAGGTAGGTCATACCGTAACTCATCGGCAGAGTAATGATTAAGTACAGTATCCCGACAATGGCATAGGTCGTGGTAGTTTCAAACGTGGTGGAGGCAATCAAATTGCCTTGATACATCAAGTCGAACCCGGCGACAAAGGCCAAGACGGAAGAGTTCTTGACCAGGTTAATGAACTGGTTGCCCAGCGGCGGGACGGTGATCTTGATGGCCTGGGGCAAAATGATGTAGCGCATCGCCTGGACATAGGTCATGCCGTTGCTGCGCGCCGCTTCCATTTGGCCCGGGTCAACGGATTGAATGCCCGCCCGCACGGTCTCTGCAATGAACGCAGAAGTGTACAGGGTCAAGCCGATGGACCCGGCCGCAAATCCGCTCAGGGGAATGCCGAGGCGGGGAATCACGACGTAGAAGAACATCGTGATGACCAGCAAGGGCACGTTCCGGAAGAATTCCACATAGATCCGGCCAAAGATGCGCGCCGTCCGGCTAGGATTGATCTGCAATAGCGCAAAGATCGTCCCGATGATCAAACTGAAGAACAGCGACAGCAAGCTGGCACCCAGCGTATAGCCGAGCCCTTCCATAAACATGCCGAAATTATTGGTAAAAATGGTCCACATTATTTCAACCCCCCATCCGAGAAGCCCGCGATGTTGCCGAACCATTTGTCTTCGATTTTCTTATATGTGCCATCGGTCCGCATGGATGACAGCGCGACGTTGATCTGGTCCAGAAAATCTCGTTGGCCCTTATTGACGGCAATGGCATAAGGTTCCTTAGTGAAAGTGCCGCCGACCACCACGTAATCAGGATTGTCGGCGGACATCCCGTAAAGGATCCCGTTATCGGTCGTCAATGCATCGCCCTGACCTGATTGCAGAGCTGTGAATGCCTGGGCGTAATCGCTCAGTTGCAGGACCTGCGCGTCGGGCGCGACTTTCTTAATGTTTTGCACGGAGTTGGATCCTTGGACCCCAATGACCTTCGTGTTCTTATTCAAGTCTTTGACACTCTTGATTGGACTGCCCTTCTTCACCAGCAGCGCTTGGCCGGCGTTGAAGTAAGTATCTGAAAAGTCGACAACCTTTTGCCGATCCGGTGTATTCGTCATCGTGGCAATGATGGCGTCCACGTTCCCGTTTTTCAGCAACGGGATCCGGGTCTGACTGGTGACCGGCACCAAATTGATCTTAACGTTTTGGCCGAAGATCCGCCGAGATACTTCTTTAGCGATATCAATATCGAAGCCCTTGATTTCGCCGCTGCTGATGTCCATCAGCCCGAACAGCCGGGTATCATTCTTGACCCCCCAGGTGACGGAATTCGTTGCCCGGGCGCGGTCCAGGATATCCTCATCGGCCACGGACTTGGTGCCGCAACTGCTCAACAGAACGGACAGCACCAGCAGCGGCAAGAGCCACAGCCAGTTTCTAAATTTGCGCATACCTGTCCCTCCGATCTTAATGGTTGATGACCTTGCTCAAGAATTCCTGCGCCCGTTCGTCCTTGGGTTTCTCAAAGAAACTTCTGACGTCCTTGGAATCTTCCAGAATGTGGCCGTTATCCATGAAGACGACCCGATCGCCCACTTCTTCGGCGAAGCCCATTTCGTGGGTCACGACGATCATTGTCATGCCTTGCTCGGCAATTTTCTTCATAACGTTCAATACATCGCCGATCATTTCCGGATCCAGCGCACTGGTCGGTTCATCGAACAGGATCGCTTGGGGTTTCATCGCCAAGGAACGGGCGATGGCGATCCGCTGCTGCTGGCCGCCAGAGAGCTGGTTGGGCATGCTCTTGGCCTTTTCAGATAAACCGACTAGATCAAGCAGCGCTCGTGCCTCTTCTTCGGCTTTATCCTTGGATTCCTTCAAGACCAGCCGCGGTCCCAAGGTGATATTGTCTAAGACAGATTTGTTGGCGTATAAATTAAAATGCTGGAAAACCATCCCCACATTTTTGCGGGTCCGGTTCATGTCCGTTTTCTTATCCGCCAAATCAAAATTATTGACGATCAATTGACCGGAGCTGATTCGTTCCAGGCCATTGATTGTCCGCAGCAAGGTGCTCTTGCCCGAGCCCGAAGGTCCGATTATTGTAACCACTTCACCTTTTTCAACTGTGAGATTGATGTGGTAAAGGGCATGAAACTTGCCATAATACTTCTCGACGTCATGAAACTCAATCATTGACATGGACAGCATCCCCTTCTCTTGTAGAACTTACAATTACTATAATACATGATAAAAAAAGCAGTTGTCACGTAATTTGTCGAAAAAATACGTGACAACTGATGTGAATGGCTTAATGGTGCGGTTTGAACCAATTAATGAAAAGATGAGGATGTCTGAGCACAACTCATCGTAAACTCATTTTTAGAGTTCTTCGGACGCCATGCGCACCGCTTCGCGTTTGAGTAAGGCGTCAATCTCCTGCTTTGCTTCTACCCATGTATCGTTGTGGATCAGGTGGGCGACCGGGACCAGTTCTTCTGGTAATTTAAGATCCCGCTGATACTCCGGGCTGTGCAGCCGAGCTTCAACGGCTACGGGCTGATCGCCGCGATCAATCATGCGTTGGCGCAGGCTGTCGGGATGACGCACCGTAATAAACAGCAAGAAGATGTGATTGCCAAAGGTCTCAATATAACTCTTTGCGCCTTCGGTGTCCAGTACCAAGCTGACGATACGGTGCTTCTCCCAGGCTTTCTGCAAGGCTTCCCGGGACGAGCCGTATTGATGACCATCGTAAGTGACTTGCTCGATCAGGTGCTTCTGGGCAAACGTCTCCGGCGTTTCGAAGTAGTACGAGACTCCGTTCTGCTCCCCTGACCGCGGAGCCCGCGTTGTGTGGGTCAGCACCCGGGGAATGCCATATTGGGAATACAAATACTCACTGACGGTGTTTTTCCCAGTACCCGCCGCCCCGGTGATGATCCACAGTTCATTGTGCTTCTTTTTAGCCATGCGTTAACCCTTCCTCATACAATGTGCTAAGTCTATTCTACCAAAGTATGCCAGGGAACGGGGGATTGAGAAAGAAAAAGCTCGTTTCTAAAAATAGAAACGAGCCGGAAAGTGGGACTTTATTAATAAATAATCAGATTAGATGCGGCGGCCAAAGTCCGGACGGAAGTAAGCCACATTGCCGACCGTCACATTTTGACCAGGCGCCGGGGCGTGGATGTATTGGCCATTGCCAATGTAGATGCCGACGTGGTACGCGGAGCCAACGCCGCCCCAGAAGACCAGATCGCCGGCCTGCAGGTCGCTGACGGAGACTTGGGTGCCGAGGGTACTCTGGGCTTGGGAAGTCCGCGGCAGGCTCATACCGGCCTGCTGGGCGGCATAGTAGATCAACCCGGAGCAGTCAAAGCCGGCCGGCGTAGTGCCGCCCCAAACGTAAGGTACACCCAGATATTGCTGCACGTTAGCAATCAAGCTGCCTTGGTTCGAACCGGTGGTTACGGTACTGGTCGGCGTGCTGCTTTGGCTGCTGGCCGAAGAACTGCTGCTCGCCGAAGCGGCTGCCGCGCTGGCTGCGGCCTGAGCGACTGCTGCTTGGGCCGCGGCCTGCTTAGCCGCGTCTTCCTGGGCCTTCTTCGCGGCGTCAGCAGTCTGCTGGCTCAATTGGGCCTGCAAAGCGGCTAATTCACCCTTGTGGTCCTCTAATTCTTTATTGAAGGCGTCCTGCTGCTTCTGGGCATTGGTCTTCAGAGTTTCCAGATCATTCTTCTGTTGGACCAGGGTCGCTTGCTTATCCTCTAAGGATTGCTTGCTGTCCGCCTTGTCTTGACGCAAGTCAGACAATTGCTGCTTAGCCTCGTTGACGGCATCCAACGCATCCTTGTTAGCGGCACTCAGCTTATTGACTGTCATGGAACGGCTGATCAAATCGGAGAAATCCTTGCTATTTAAAACGAAGTCCACGTAAACATTGCCGGAAATAGAATTGCTGCTTTGTTTTTGCAAAGCCACCAATTGCTTCTTCAACACGTCGGTCCGATCAGTGACCTGCTTCTGGGCAGCACTGATCTTCGTGTCGAAGGCGGCGATTTCTTTGGTCACTGACGCGATTGCTTTTTGGTTGGCATCAATATCATTGATTTTTTCAGAAACTTGATTGTTCAGCTTCGCCAGCGTCTTTTGCTGATCCTGAATCTTGGCCAGTAATTGGGACGTTGTGCTCTTGTTGCTGCTGATCTTGTCCTTGGTATCGCTGATGTTATCGGCCCGAACCACACTGGTCAGGCTGGTGGCTAACGTGCCGCTTAATGCTAGAACGCTCAGTACCCGCAAAAATTGTTTACTTGTCTTCAAAGATGTCCACTCCCGCGTATGCTTGTCGTTTGCCACTGATTCGGCAACAGGATTAAGAATAGCAGAGCAAGGTTACAGTTGGGTTACGGCGAGGTTACTACTTAGTCACCAGAGGGCGAAGGCCGACGGTCAGAGGCGTAGGCAGAAGGACAACCGGGCACAAACCCGCACTGAGGTTTTTGCCCGGTTGTCCTTCTGCCCTTGTATATTGGGTTTATCAGTTAGTACCGGTTCCGGGCTATACTGATATTGAGTGCTGTGGATTAGTACTTGTGCCCTACGGACCCTCAGTGGGTACTGGTTAGGCTAGGCTCTAACCACAGTTTTTTGTCTTATTGTTAATGAGTTTGATAACGCGCGGTCCAGTGCTGCGATGTTTTATTTACTGCAAGGTTACATTGGCAAAAGACTCGTGGAGCACAGCACTACTACATAATGTGAGGAAGCGAGAAAATGCTTTACGCAGGGATTGACGTGGCGAAGAACAAACATGATGTGGCAGTGATCGGATCAGACGGAACGGTTTACGTCCGCCACCAAATGATCACCAACAACATCGAGGGATTTATCCGGTTGAAGGAGACCTTAGACAACCTCATCAAGGCAACAGGTGAAGATATCCAAGTCGGTCTAGAAGACACCGGTCACTACTGTTACAACATCATCTCGTTTCTTCGCGAACATCGTTTCTCAGTGTTCAGTTACAACCCGTTGATTATCAAGGAATTCGCAAAGTCGGCCACTTTGAGAAAAACTAAAACCGATCGTAAGGACGCCATGACTATTGCACGTAAGCTCCTCACAGATGTGGATAAGGTGCATTTCGAAACCAATCCACATATGATCGAGCTTAAGTACGCCACACGCTATGTCGCTCGGGTCAAGCAGGATCTAACGAAACAGAAGATACAGTATATTCGCATCTTGGACATTACCTTCCCAGAACTTGTGAAAACGCTGGGTGGAAAGAACGACATGGCACACACACAGTACGTTCGTGCGCTGCTTAAGGCTTACCCGTCGCCCAGAGAGCTATCTCGGGCCCATCTGCGTACTCTCACCCATTTGGTCCAAGAAGCCTCTCAAGGCCGCTACGGACGAGACCGAGCTATTCAGATCCGCGAAGCAGCGAAGCACACGGTCGGCCAAAATTCGGCTGCTCTCCGTTTTGAACTTCTCGAAACGATCAGCGCAATTGCTCAGTTAGAGGAACGCAAAGCCACTGCCGAAGAAATGGTTAACGAAGTGATGCAAACCATCAAGAGCCCATTGCTCACTGTGCCTGGTATTGGCAACACCTTGGGCTCGATTATACTCGCAGAATTGCGCAATATTGCCAGCTTTCGCTCACCTGGACAGGTTCTAGCCTTTGCCGGCTCTGAGCCCTCAGTGAGTACTTCGGGTGAGAACCAGGTTGAAACGGGGCACATGGTTAAGCGGGGATCGCCGCAGCTACGATGGGCCTTGAACCAGGCGGCCCGGCTCTGTGCACAATACTCACCGAATATGCGCAGGTATTTTGACAAGAAGCTAGGCGAAGGCAAGCACTATAACGTGGCACTTAGCCACGTGGTGAAGAAGCTTGTTCGAGTCATTTTCCACATCTTGAAATACAACGCAGTGTGGGAGGAGGAGAAGCTCATCGTGAATCAATAAGCAACCGAATCTGACGACACCGGCAAATTTTTAAAAAAGCTGCCGGTGTTTAAGATGCGCAAAATTACTGGTAGAAATTATTACAAATCATTTTTCTTTTGGGGTTGACATCAGATAGTTTGTCTAGCCTCTGTCGGCCTGAGCCCGTTTACGAGCGCCGCTCTCTATGTTGTCTGACCGGCGTTAAACGGGTAAACTGATAAGGAAGAAATTTGGGAGGATTTTATGGATAAGCTGCGGCATCTCTACCACCAGTACCATGATTTCATCATGTACGCCTTCTTCGGCGGTTTGACCACCCTGGTGAATTTGGTCACTTTTTGGGTCCTGCATGAAACGTCGCTGCATCTCGGCTGGGCTCTAGCCAATACCATCGCCTGGTTTTTATCAGTGACTTTTGCCTTTTTCACCAATAAAACTTGGGTCTTCCGGTCACCCTACACGACGGCAAGTGCCTTTTTCAAAGAAATGTTTTGGTTCTTCGCCGCTCGTGGCGTAAGCTACCTGGCTGACATGGCCATCATGTGGGTTGGTATCGACCTGTTCCACGCCAACGCGATGCTGACAAAGATCGTCGACCAAATCGTGGTCATTTTGATGAATTACGTTTTCAGCAAGTGGATCTTCCACAGCAGTGATGCCAATACCAATATCCAAGAATCAGCAGAAAAGAAGCAAGAGGAGTAAACAATGGCCACAATCAGTCTCGTCGTCCCCTGTTATAACGAGCAGGAAGCATTACCGATTTTTTATGATACGGTGGAAAAAGTCATTCACGAAAAGCTTGCCGACTACGCGGTCGAATATCTTTTCGTCAATGATGGGTCCGCCGATAACACGCTGAAGGAAATGCGCCAATTACAGGAAAAAGATCCAGACCATGTTCATTACATTTCTTTCTCCCGCAACTTCGGCAAGGAGGCCGCCCTTTACGCCGGCTTGCAGAATGTCGGCGGCGACTACATTGCCGTGATGGACGTGGACCTGCAAGACCCGCCTGATTTGCTGCCGCAGATGCTCTCCGGCATCCTTGATGAGGGCTACGACGTCGTCGGCACCCGGCGGGTCACCCGGGCTGGCGAACCACCGATTCGCTCCTTCTTTGCCCGGATGTTCTACCGGCTGATCAATAAGATCTCGAAAACAGAAATCGTTGACGGTGCCCGAGATTATCGGCTGATGACCAAGCAGGTCAAGGATGCTATCTTGTCCGTCACGGAATACAACCGGTTCTCCAAGGGCATCTTCGGTTGGGTCGGCTTCAAGACCAAGTACATTCCTTATGAAAATGTGGAACGCGTTGCCGGTGAGACCCACTGGTCCTTCTGGAGCCTGTTCAAATACTCCCTGGACGGCATCGTCGCCTTCTCCGAGACTCCCCTGGCCATTGCCTCCTTCGTTGGCCTGCTATCCTTCGTCGGCGCCGTCTGCGCCTTGATCTTCATCATCGTCCGGGCCATGATCAACGGCGACCCCACCCCCGGCTGGCCCAGCATGGTCTCCATCTTCCTCGCCGTCGGCGGCCTCCAACTCCTCTGCCTCGGCATCGTCGGCAAATACATCGGCAACATCTACCTAGAAGTCAAACACCGCCCCATTTACATTGTACAGGAGAAAAAATAATCCGAATCTAAACAAAGAAGCATTCTCGCTTGAAATGAATTCAGCGTGAATGCTTCTTTTTGAATGTGTCAGTTTCGACGAATCTAGTGCCAATGCGAAGCAAGCGGAGGCGGATGGGGCTCAGCCATGGAAACCACACGGCGGCTCCGCCGCCGATGTGGTTAGGCGACTTGGAGACCGCGCAGCGGGCTCCAACCGCCGTCACAGCTAGCTACGCCTTCGGCTTCACACTTGCTGCACGTCGCCAGCCCAATTTTGCCGGAGGTTGCGAAGCACTTGGCACGGCAATCAACGACCAACCTATTTGTTCACCAGCTTCGTCCGCGTCACCCACTCAAACACCAGCAAATGACTCCGCATGACAAACGCCAACAACCAATCACCAAACATCAGCGACAGCACCAACAACCCCGCCAACATTCCAACACCAGCCCAGGTAAACCGGCTGAAGCCGATCCCGTTGATCGCATTGACACATTCCGCAGTGCCGTACAGCACTCCCACCGGCACGCCATACCCCACCAGGAACCGCACCGCCGGTTGCCACCAATACACTGGGTTGTCCTGCATCGTCCGCATTTGCAAGCGCACCGTGCGCATCCCCAGCGTCTGTCGGCCAAACGTCGGCGGTCTCACTAGCCACAGGAACAGTACCGCCCACGTCAGCCAGCCCGGTGCTGAAACACGCCCAATCAAGCTCACAGCCACGCCAATCAGCGTAGCCAGCAGCAGCGCTGCCAGCCAGTCCACAACGAACCCCGCCAGCCGCCACATCGAGACATTTTCTGCGCGCTTGGCCGCACTGTGATCCATCTGCGCGTCCGTCGGCAAAATCGGCATCACCAGCCGGGCCAAGCCGCCCCCGATCCAGCCGCCCGTGGTATTCAGCAGCAAGTCGTCCACATCGAACAACCGGTACGGCCGCGGATAAACGCCGTACAGCCCGCTGAGCTGCGTCAATTCAAAGAACAGCGACAGACAGAAACTGCTGATGATCACTTGCCACCACGGCCGATGGAAGTAATACCGCAGAAAGGCCCCAAAGGGAATCGTCAGCGCCACGTTGAACGCCGGCTGAATTACGGTGGGCGCCAGCAGCGCCGTCTTCCACGTGTGCACGTTGCCGAGTTGCAATGGATTGTATTTCAAAAACTCCCGAATAAACGTCAGCGGCACCAAATTATACTTTGGCGTGGTCAGCTTCGCCACCACCGCCCGGTCCGGCAGCGGCAGAATGATCAGAAAATACGCACACAGCAGATAGAAAACGAAGATATAGGTCCAAAAGACCCGCCAGCGGGACACCGCGCCGTATTTGTGATAATGCCACCACATAAACGGCAGCGCGATGATAAACGCTAACACCGGAAACGCATAGACCGCCGAGCGCAGGTCGTTGACATAAACGCTCATCGTCTTACGCCTGCACTTTCACCAACGTGTACTTCTTCTTCCCCTTGCGGATGATCACATAATGGCCGCCAAAAGCCGCGTCCGTATCCACCACAAAGTCCAGACTCTGCTGGCGTTCACCGTTCACATAGATTGCCCCGTTCTGGACGTCCTCCCGGGCTTGCCGGCGGGACGGCTCAATATGGGTCAGATCCACCAGGAACTCAACGATGCCAGTCTGGCCGCTGGGCACGTCCACAGAGGGTACATCCTTGAAGCCCTGGGCAATTTCGTCCGCCGTCAAGGCCCGCAGATCGCCGGAGAACAGCGCATGGGAGATCTTCTCGGCAGTGACCACCGCGTCTTCACCGTGGACGAACTTCGTCACTTCTTGCGCCAGCGTCCGTTGGGCCTCCCGCTTCTCCGGGGCCTCCTGAACGGCATCCGCCAGTTCATCGATTCGTTCATGGCTTAAGAACGTGAAGTACTTCAAGTACTTGACCACATCCCGATCATCCTGATTGAGCCAGAATTGGTAGAACTCGTAGGGCGTGGTCTTCTTCGGATCCAGCCACACCGCCCCGCCGGCAGATTTACCGAACTTAGTACCGTCGGCCTTGAGCATCAGCGGAATCGTCAAGCCGAAGACCTTTGTCTCCGGGCCCTCGATCCGGTGGATCAAATCCACGCCGGCCGTGATGTTGCCCCACTGATCCGCGCCGCCCATTTGGACTTGCACGTCGTTGTGCCGGAACAAATGCAGAAAGTCGACGGATTGCAGGATCTGGTAAGTGAATTCGGTGAATGAAATCCCCGTCTCCAACCGGCTGGCCACGACTTCCTTATTCAGCATCGTATTCACGGAGAATAATTTGCCGTAATCCCGCAGGAAATCCAAGATTGAAATCTTAGACAGCCAGTCGTAGTTGTTCACCACTTGGAAGTCCTGGGTGCCAAACAATTTAACCAGCTGATTGGTCAGCTTTTCCTGGTTTTCCTTAACCTGGTCCATGGATTGCAGCACCCGTTCGCTGTTGCGCCCCGATGGATCACCAATGGAGCCGGTGCCGCCGCCAATGAGCATCACCGGGTGATTGCCGGCTTCCTGGAACCGTTTGAGCATCATAAACGGAATCAAGTGGCCGACGTGCAAAGAATCCCCCGTGGGATCGGTCCCAACATATATACTCACGGGATGCTGTTTGAGTTCTTCCCGTAAGCCCTCGGCATCGGTTTGCTGATTAATGGCCCCGCGCCATTGCAAGTCTTCAATTAAATCCATGTGTGTGATTTCTCCCTTTCTTCACGGGTCGTCGGCAGTAACGCAACAAAAAAGCCGCCCCAATACAAATGTGTATTGGGACGACTGATTGCCGCGGTACCACCCAGCTTGCGTCCAAGACGCCAACTTCGTTCGATTAACGATCAACGACCGTCCAGCACTGCTGGTTCATTGTACTTCGGCATCGTTGACTGACAAGCTCACAGCACCCGCTTGCTTTCTGATCAGGAGCAACGATTCCTACTGCGATGATCCGCACTGGAATTCATGTTGCCTTGATGGTACCAGAAAGCCGTGAATGGTGCAAATTACTGGGTCCGCGCCGCGAAGTGCCGTTCCAGGTAGCCCAGCACCCCATCGGAGATGATCGCCATCAAGGCTGTGGGCAATGCCCCAGCGAGGATGATGGCGCCGCCGCTGGTGGCGTTGGTACCGCGAATGATGATATCGCCCAGACCGCCGGCGCCGACGAAGGAGCCGATAGCGGTGACCCCAATAGCCAGGACCAGTGCATTCCGCAAACCTGCCATAATGACCGACAAGGACAAGGGCAGTTCGATCTGGCGCAAAATCTGCCACCGGGTCATGCCCATCCCCTTCCCAGCATCGAGAATATCCGGATTCACATTGCGCATCCCGGTATCGGTATTTTTAATAATCGGCAGCAAGGAATAGAGGAACACGGTCAAAATGACGGTGTTGACGCCAAGCCCTAAGCCCAGCATGATGATCGAGACCATCGCCAGGGAAGGTACGGTTTGAATCACATTCGCCGCTCCGACGACCCATGCGGCCAGATGCCGGTGCCGTGAAATATACACGCCAATGGGAATCCCCACGATGGCGGCGATAATCACCCCGTAAATTGAGATCAGGAAGTGCCGATTAAACTGATCCAGGATATATTGGCCGTTGTGGGTGAAATAATACACCAATTGCTGCCACAAATTCATGCCTTGCACAATTAATCCGCCCCTTTCTCAAAATAGTTGTGCTTCTCTAGGAACTGTTGGGCCGCCACGGCCGGTTCTACCAGGTTGTTGTCCACTTGATAGTTCAGTTCTTGCATCGTGGTTAAGTTAATTTTGCCATTTAACCGGGACAAAATTCCCTTGAGTTTCGGATGGGCCTTCAAGGCGGCATCGTTCACCACAACACTGGCCTTGTAAGGCGGGAAGAAATGCTTATCGTCCTGCAGGAGCTTCAAATTGTAGCTGCGAATTCGACCGTCAGTGGAATAGCCCAAGACGGCATCCATCTTGCCTGCTTCCAGCGCATCGTAGACCAACCCGATTTGCATCGGATAAACGTGGCCGAAACTGAAACCGTAAGTATTTTGGAAAGCAGAATAGCCGTCCCCTCGGCGGTTCGCCCAAATTTGGTCGATACCGACCTTCATATCTGGAGCGACCCGTTTCATGTCCGAAATCGTCTTCAGATTATTGGCCTTGGCATATTTCTGGCTCACCATGAATTGGTATGTGTCCGCGAAACCATAGCTTGGAAAATAGGTCATGTGGTAACGCAACTGCATCAGCTTGAACACTTGATCATTAACAATTTTGGGATCAGTTTCACCGCTAAGATCAAGCACCGTCTGATAGTCGGTCCCGTTGTACCGGATAGCGGTCATGTCGGTATCGCCGCGCTTTTGCGCTTGGAAACTGACATTGCCGGAACCCAGATTATTCAGAATCGTGGTTGGCGTGTCTTTATCGTAATGCTGAATCATTTGTTGGATCATATTCGCCATGATCTGCTGTTCCGTTGTGTTCTGCGAGCCAATCTTGATGGTATCCGCCGATGTACCAGCTAAACCGGGCCAGCTGAAGGAACAACCGCCCAGGAATACGACCGCCAATACCCCCGCGAACAGGAAGGTGAGCTTGTTAAACAATGTCTTTTTCATCAACTCACACCTCCTGCGTAGTGGCCGGAGTGACTTTCTTCTCGACCAAGCCCAGCAGCCAGTCAACGACCAGCGCGAGAATGATGGCCGGGATGGAGCCGCCCAGAATCAAGTCGCCACGGTACAGGTTCAAGCCGTTGAAAATCATGTCCCCTAAACCGCCAGCACCGATATAAGATGCTAGGGCGGTCCAGGCAATGACGTAAGTCCCCGACAGCCGAATGCCGGACATGATCACGCCCGCGGCCTGGGGAAACTCAACCCACTTAATGGACTGCCAGTTGCTCATGCCCATACCCTTGGCGGCATCCAACAAGTTCGGATTGACGTCGGACATACCAATATAAGTATTCCGCAAGATTGGCATTAAGGAATAAATGAACAGCGCGACGATTGCCGGCGTGGTGCCGATCCCAAAGATTGGAATCATCATGGCCAGCAGCGCCATGGCAGGAATTGTCTGCAAGACACTGGTCAAACCGATGACAAAACCGGCGATTTTCTTCGCCCGCGTCAGCAGAATGCCCAGCGGTACCGCAACAATGACCCCCAAGGCCAAGGCGACAGCAGAAATGTAGATATGCTCGCCCAGCTCCTGCATCAGCTGACCGCCGTATTGATTAAGAAAGGTGACCATTATTGGCAGGCACCTCCTCCTTATCGTCAGGGGTAGGGTCAACGGCGTGGGCGCCTTCCTTAACATCGGTGGTGCCGATGTCAGTGCGCGGACCGTCTGTGGAGCGATCTTGGCCGTCATCGTTGGATGTGCCGCTGCCCAAGGCATCGTACACCATGTCGACTAAGGCGGCGCGGGTAACGATGCCAGTCAATTTACCAGCATTATCCACGACCGGGACGTTGCGGTAACCCCGCTTCAAGATCCGGTCCACGGTGTCCGAAATGACCGCACTTTGGCGGACATAGAAGACCTTGGGGTTCATGACCGATTCAACGGTGTCGGCGGTCCGGAAGTGGTCATTGATCACTTCTAAGTCCACATAGCCCCGCAGAATACCATCGGGATCGGTGACCAATAAGGTGTCGACCCGGGTCTTATGCATCAAAGTCAAGGCTTCCCGCAAGGTCGCCGTTTGCACGATGGAGACCGCCGGCCGGGCAATCTGGCCAACGGTGGTGATCGTCGGTTTCGCTTGAATCAAACGATCTTCACCAATCAAATCCGCGACGAATTTGTTGGCCGGGTGGCGCAGAATTTCTTCCGGCGAATCCACCTGGACTTCTTCCCCGTGGGACATGACCACGATGCGAGTCGACAGCTTCAAGGCCTCGTCCATATCATGGGTGACAAAGACAAAGGTCTTGCCCAGCCGTTCTTGCAGGTCTTTAACCAAGTCCTGCAGGGCGTCCCGGGTGATCGGATCCAAGGCACCGAAGGGTTCATCCATTAAAATCAATTCCTGATCAGCGGCTAAGGCCCGGACCACGCCGACCCGCTGCTGCTGGCCGCCGGAGAGTTCACTGGGATAGCGGTCTAAGTAGTCTTCGGGCAATTCGGCCATCTTGATCATTTCGACCGCCCGTTCGTCCATGCGCTTTTGATCCCATTTCAGCATCTTGGGCACCATCAGAATATTGTCCTTGATGGTCAAATGGGGCAGCAGGCCGATATTTTGAATCACGTAACCAATGCGCCGGCGTAATTTCACCGGATCCATTTTGGTAACATCTTCACCATTAATTTTAATTGTTCCTGAAGTTGGTTCATTCATACGGTTGATCATCCGCATCGTCGTTGTCTTCCCAGAACCGGAAGTACCGATGAAGCAGATGAATTCCCCCCGCTCCACGGAGATATTAAAGTCAGATACTGCAACATTATCTCCATATACTTTGCGCAGATGGGAAATTTCGAGGAATGCCGTAAGCGCCACGTCCTTTCGTGATTTCGTAAAAAACAGTGTCTTCTATGTTACCGGAATTTCTGAGAATATGCAAATATGCCGTGAATTATGCAATACATGGCGACCCTTCCATCCCCCTTCCTGCAACCCTCAGCGGCAATTGTCTCTGACCGCCGTTAGTCTGCCCTTGTTGTACCAGAAAACGCGCTGCTTGTCATGGTTTACATACCAAACAGCGCGCTATTTATGCACGCCCAACAATGCTGTCTGGGCGATCGGTGAATAAACTGAAATCATTCTCACTGGCCAGCAGATCTTGCAGATCATCCAGAAAATCATCCCAATTTCCCGGCAACGACGCGATTCCGTGCAAGCCTTGAATCGCCAGCGGCTCTTGATGGTGCATAGTCGCCATGAGAAAGTATCCCGGTTTAGTCTTATTCAGGACACCCGGCGTCATACACTTGGTATCAGCCGCTGTGAACGACACATCATCCAACAGGTCCAATACCGCCGGGTGACGGACTGTCAAAAAGCTGGTATGCTCCCCCGAGGGCAAGTCCCGGGTGAGCACAATGGATCGATTAGGCCGAGTAATGTGCATTTTTTCTACATGAAAACCCTGACGATACCCCAGTGTGAGATCGTCCACTTCCCCGACGAAAAAAATCGGGGCGATCACGTCCAGCCAGCGTAAAAAAGCCAGCCAGTTATGGGGCAGCCGGGTAACGCCGCGGCGTGTATGCCATACATCATCCATCTGATACTGCACTGACCAGCGTGCCCCATCCCGTACGGTCAGATTCGTGGTCATATATTCCGGATGCCACTGTGCAATATGTAAACTGGTGAACCGGCGGCGCCAAGCCATCCATAAATTGGCTGGATAAGTCGTCCGACCGTTGTGTGCGGGCCGCGCCGTGCTGTGAATCACCACGTGGACCTCATCCCCAGTGAAGGTAACGCTCACGCTGGCGTGGCCTTCTAAATAACTGTTAATTTCAAAATTGAGTGCTTGTAACATGGTGTTCCCTCTCCCCTTTAAAGAACAGACACCTCCTTCATACCACGTTTCCCATAATTTGTCACGTGTTGGGCCTTGATCGCGACGCACGTATTAAAAAAACAGCCATCTCCTGGGAGACAGCTATCTGATAGACCGCAGAAATTACATTTCGCCGCCCTTTTCAAATTGCAGGGTCAACCGGTCCGCGGCCATCGTAGTCACGTCCGTCAGCAAAGCCTTTGTCAGGGCAACAGCCTGGTCCGCCATGGCCTGATTGGCAGCCGTCAATTGGGCCGTGGCGTCAGCGGTGCTGGCCGCCAAACCAGCATCATTCTTAGCCACTGTACCGCTGCCCAGGGCAAAGCCCGCACGGCGGAAATTCAGGATGCGGTTCATGACGTCCTGATCTCGCTTGGTGAACAACGGATCAACCATATTGGCAATGATCTTATTCAGCCAGTACCAATTCTCGGTGGTGGCATCGTTCGTGGTATTCTTGAAAAACGCCGGCGTATCGCTGACATTGGCATAAAACGGCAGCGGGAACGTGAACGGATTCATTCCCATTGCCAGCCAATGAATTGCTCGATAACTTGCGGGCACGTCGCTGCGAATCTCCAGAATATGCATTTCCTGATTCCGGTTCATGCTGATTGGGCGATAGCGGCTCTTTTCCTCATCTGTACCAGTACGCCCGTAAGGATCGTAGGGCGTCCCCTGCATGTGGTCGGACAAAACCATCGCCACATCGATCACCGAAATCTTACGCGGGGCATGCTGAATGAACGGCAATTCCCGGGATTCCGGTACTTCCGGCAGATCTTTTTGGAAATGCCGCTGGGCCGCCCAAACTCGGGGTGTGTTGTAGAACCGGTCGCTGCGCAGATCTTCACCGAAGATTTCACGGAAGTTGAACCCTTCTCGGGCTGTATTCAAATGATTCTTTTGGGCAAAGGCCTGCAGGTCCGGCGCCGTGATGAAGTTCGCCGAATCCGCGAAGTTGATCTCCTGGATACCGGTTTGGTTCGGAGCAATCACGTAGGCATCGTCTGGGATCCGTTGAGCCGCCCAGTGGTGGCCGCCGACGGTCTCAAAGTACCAGACTTCATTGACGTCATTGAAGGCGATCCCGTTGCTCTCACAGGTACCGAACTCGCTGATCAGTTGACCCAAGCGTTCCACGCCTTCCTGAGCGGTCTTCACAAAGGGCAGCACACAGCTGAGCATCGCTTCTTCACCGATGCCGTCCGGAACCAGCGGATCCAGCCCAAGCATGGCGGCGTTGGTGAACTCCGTTTCCGTGGCACTCATGCCCACATTGGCACTATTGATGCCCGACTCACCCCATTCACCGTCTGTACTGGTGTCAGCCATCGGTGTCAGCGTGTGGCCCAGCGCATCCCCCGGCAATTGCACGTGGAAGCCGTTGAAGGTGGACTTGAATTCCCGACTGGCCGTCTGGGCAGGCACATAGATCAGCCGCTTGGGGTTGATTCCGCCCTCGGCATCTTCATTTCGAGCAATCATGGTGGCATGGTCGACGCTGGCTTCTTTTCCGACTAATACAGCAGTACAACTTGAACGATTAATACGCAACTGAAAGACCCCTTTGATTTTCAAACTATGTGCCAATTCTACCACCGCAGGCCAGTGTGGGGAACGCTTTGTTTTTCCCTGACCAGCCCGCGCGTTACAATGGTCATGTAAACAAAAAAGGACGGGGACAACAAAGCTATGATCATGACGAAAAGTCAGGTAGTGACCACCACCGTATACTCACCAATCCTGGGGATCGATTGGAATTACGATGCCTATCTGCCAGCAGGTTACAACGACAGTACACTGAGCTATCCGGTACTGTTCATGCTCCACGGCTTGTACGGAAACCACCGCAACTTGCTGGAGCGCTTCGATTCCCAGCAAATACTGGACGATTTATTTGTTCAAACCGGGCACGCCATGATCGTGATTTTTGTGGACGGATTTAATTCCTTCTATATTAATGCGATCAACGGTATGGCGATGGAAGATGCCATCATGCACGACTTGGTGCCCGCTATCTTTGCCCGTTACCGAATTCTCGGGGGTGCCAGCCGCCACGCCATCGGCGGAATTTCCATGGGCGGTTACGGCGCCGCCCGCCTCGCACTGCGTTATCCGGATGTGTTTGCCCACACGGCGCTGATTTCGCCGGCAATTTGGGAACATATTCCCAGTAACAGTCCGTTCCGTCAGTCACTGCACGCCTTCACGGATGGCCAAACAAATTGGGCGGATAAAGTGTACAATGCCCAGCTGCCTGTCCACGATGTCCATCACGGCAAAGGCCGAGTCGATTTTTATGTGGCGACCAGCGGTGATGACCAGACGGTGCCGGTGCATGATGTCCGGGACTTTGTGACGGTGCTGCAGGAAGTTGGTATTCCGACGGTTTATGTGCAGGATCAGGGCTTTGATCATGGCTGGGCGTATTGGCAGATGGCGACGCCGTTGGCGTATCGATGGGTACTGGCACACGTAACACATTGATTTTTAGCAGACCAAAAGGACCGACCATTTTTTGCTGGCCGGCCCTTTTTTTCACCCTTCATCCACCAAGGGCGCGGCAGTTAAAGCTTCGACCTTGTCCATCGCCGCCAGGACCTTCTCTGACGAAATGTCTGGGTCAATTAAGCGGAAAGATTCTGTATCGGCGGCGGCCCAGTCGGCGACGAGAGCCTTTTTCACCTTTAAGTCGCGGACGACGTGAAGATCACTGAGATTCGTGGGCAGGCCGACCTGCTGGTAAAACGGCAGGAGTGCACGGATCTCATCGTCGTCCCCGGTGTAGGCGAGTTGCACCAGGATACCGTAAGCGACTTTCGACCCATGGAGAATTTCGTGGGTTTCATCAACATAGGACAGCCCGTTATGGATCGCGTGGGCCCCAGCCATGCGACCGTCCGCCCCGGCAAAACCGCCGACGGTGCCAGCAATCCCAATGATCGTGTCGGCAATGGCGACCAGGTCCGCCGTTACCTGACCTTTGCGCAGGGCAACGACTGCTGGGACCGCGGCGCGCTGCAGGATCGTCCGAATCGTTTGGGCCGCGCTAAACCCCAGCTGGCTGAAAGCCGTGAGACTGTCCCGCCGAGGCCGGGTAATACCCTCCATCTCGTACCACTTAGCCAATGTATCACCGATTCCGGCGACTAAGTAATCCTCCGGCGTAGTGGCAATAATATCCCAATCCACCACGGTAGCGTAAGGTGCTCGGGGGAAGTAGGCGACGCGATTAAAGGTGTGGCCGACGGCATTGTAGATGGCGCCGATCGGCGTATACGGTGCGCAGTTTGACGCCAATGTCGGTACCGTAATGTATTCACAGTCGAAAATCTCAGCCACCAATTTCGCGGTGTCCAGCAGCCGGCCGCCGCCAATGGCAATAATCATGTCGGCGTGCTTTGCTTCCGCGGCGATACGGGCAGCATCCGCATCGCTGGCTGAACCGTCATAACGATACACCGGCAAGCGCAACGGTTTGGTTGTGTGGGCTTGGTAAGCGGCATAGGATTTCTCCCCGGTGATGATAATTGGATGAGAGAATCCCGTCAACAGTGTTGGCAGATTGGCAGTGGCCCCCTCTTCACTAACATAACGGTTGGTCCCCGGTCGAATTTCTTCGTCAATATCCATAAGCAATTTCTCCTTGTGTGTCGATTAATAACTTGATGAGTAATATACCCCTTTAGTGGTTGTAAAGCAACCGTTATCCTCATTTACATTATTTTTCTCAAATGCGGGGTCAGAAAGCATAATGTTACTTACTAAAAGTTTATGGCGAAGCGCTTACATTCCTTGATATAGTTCTAGTGGAGAGTGTGCAGGTTAAATTCAACGGCGGCCCGCATGATCGAAGCGCCCACACTGGACGCCACGTCGGTTACGAATGGTTAAACATGTACCGGTATAATGGTGCGTATGAGTCCGACCAAGCGGTGGATTCACGGATCGACAGAATCACGGCGGCAGTGGCTGCTGGCGACTTTCTAGTCTATCAATATCCCGGTTTGAATGGTCCGCGCTTTGAGACCCGCTTTATTGATTGCATGAAGATGCGCGGGGCGCGCGTGGACTGCTTTACTAAACGGGTGCTGCTTGCTGCTGAGCAAACGGTACGCTTCGGCCCAATCACACTGCCTAAATAAATTCTCGAAAAGAGGAATCATTTTGCGAAAATGGATCACAGATATCATTCAAGGCGAATCCGCCGATGCAACCTCCCAAGCCAAGGATGACATCACCGCCATCGGCATTCAGAACGGGTATGCGCCGCTGCACATTTTTCGCTATAACAGCGATTACGAATCCAATCAAGCCATTCAGTCCCGCATTGACGGGATCACAGCAGCCGTCACCAACGGCGATCTTGTGGTATATCAATATCCCGTCCTGATCAGCCCCCGCTTCGATCAGTTCTTCATTGATCAAATGCATAATCGCGGCGTCAAAGTCGTTCTGCTCATCCACGATGTCGAATTTCTTCGGGGAACCAATATTGGCAACAGTATTGATGAGATCCCCTATTTTAACAAAGCTGATGCTCTGATCATTCACAACCCAATTATGGGCGCCAAGTTACGAGAACTTGGCGTCAATGTCCCTATGGTCTCTCAATATCTCTTAGATTATCTGGACAATAACCACGACTGGCACCGCCTTTTTACGTCTCCTGAAGAGTTTACCAAGACCTTGGTTTTATCCGGTAATCTTTTCAAATCATCTTACTTAACAGAGTGGCACGAAGAAACTCCTATCTCAGTGTTTGGCGTTGCCGATGATGCGATTCAGAAAGGACTCCGGGATAATCCAAAAGTAGAGTATCATGGGGCCCTGCGCCGGGATGATCTGATCAATCAACTGCCTAAGGGGTTTGGCTTGGCCTGGGACAGTGATTCTTGGATGGGTCATTACGGAAGTTATACGAAATACAATCATCCCCATAAAGTATCGCTCTATCTTTCCCATGGCATGCCAGTGATCGTCTGGAAGCAGGCAGCAGTGGCACCGTTTATCGAGAAAAACCATCTAGTGCTGACCATCGGCAGTCTGGATGAAATTGATGGGCTGCTAGCAAATCTAAGCGACGATGAAATCAAGGATATGCTGGTACACGTCAATAATATGGGCGTCTTACTTCGAGACGGCTACTTTACCAACCGAGTGCTTGCAACAGCGGAGCAGCAGGCTTTCGTTGGTGACATTAATTTTCAGTAGTTCTCAGAATGAAAAACAGGCATGGCAACACCTGTTTTCATTAAACTCTGCACCACGTTTGAGAAAGGCGCTTACTAAAAAACAGCCATCCGCCAAAAAGGTGAATGGTCGTCCCACAGATCGCGGCCTTCCCATGAGTACACATGAGCAAGTGCTTACTTGGGGTCACTCAATGGATCGTCAATAATTGTCGCTTTCTCCAAGGGGATATTCTGCACGGTGAGTGCCTGATAAGCGGCCCGGGACACTTCCACTTCCTGCACATAGTTGATCTCATCCTTCAGAATCATCAGCAGAAAGCCGCGGACTGTCCCCTGATCATCAAAAGGCGCCTCGGCCAGCCGCAGCACATTGTGAGCCGGCGAATCCTTAAGCACGTTCAGCTCAACGCCCATATAGTGAATGCGGACGGTATCGTGGGCCGTGACCATTTTGGCTACAGTGGCCGTCAAAAAACGAGTCAAGTCATCATACTGGGTCACGACTTTACCGGTGATTGGGTCCTCAATCGTGATCATATTGATCATCCCATCGTACAGATACTCCCGCACCACTATTTGGCCGTCATTATTTAAAAACTGGATCTGCTGCAGCGTGTTGTCATAGTAAAACAAATTGCTGTATTGATTGCCATCATAGGCATACTCTTCCGTGAAGTCCTTCGTCTGGTCCGGATTGAGATAATCAATCTGTTTGACTGCCCGCCGTGTATTCGCATAAGTAGTCACATAGCCGATGATTTCGCCTTCGTAAATAATGCTGATGACACCGTCGCCACTCATGAAAATCTCTGCACCGTCAGGCACTGGTGCCTCATTAAAAAAGCGATAAGAATCTTTTGCATACCGCCGCTTCGTGACAAAGTCGATGACGCTGCGCAGTTGGATATCTTGTTCCTTAGCCACGCCGAGCAGCCCCGGCAATGGCTGAAGAACAATGAACGGCGCGTTTTCTTCCTTGGCCCACTGTTTGAATGTCGGCCACGCGGGACTTTGGGGCGAGACCCCATTAATCAGCTCATAATTCATTGATCAGCACCTGCCATTTCTTCGCAATCACGCTATCGCGGTAATCGCGTACGGATTGCTGTGTGTTCTTCCGCAGCTGCGGATAGTCGGCGGCCAGTAAACGATGCAAGCCCTCTGTTAACTGATCAATATCGTACTGATCATCATTCCGTTTAAACGGCTGCAAGAATCCGTTCACCCCGTTCTCAATAAGCTCCAGGGCCCCATAGCGGGCACTGAATGACACAACCGGCAAGGCCGCGTTCAGTGCCTCAATGTAGGTCAGCCCGAAGCCTTCAGAAAATGATCCGGAAATAAAGGCATCATACTGTGGGTAAAGATCCTCAAGATGATTGGACTGGCCCGCCAAAGTGATGTAGTCCGCAGCATGGAGTTCCGCAATTGATTTCTCCAACTGGGGCTTCTTGATCCCGTCACCATACACCGCCAGCGTGATCGGCGTACCCTCATCGTGGACCTTGGCCACTGCCCGGACAATAAAATCAACATTCTTTTCAGGAGATAGCCGGGATGCCGTGATCAGCTTCAATGGCGCCGTCAGCGGATGGTCAATGTTCGCAGGTGCTTGGTCCCGCACTCCGCCGACCGGAATCGCGACAAACTTATCGCCCTCCTGGGGGAAGTCCCGCAGTAAGTCTGCCCGCTGCATCTTGGTGGCCACCACCACTTTCGCCACGCGATCCAAATGAGTCAACAGATATTCGTAGTAATTGTTCCACAGCGGTTTAGCTGGATCGTCGCGATTGGTGAGATGGTCTGCGTGGATTACATGGATCACCGTCGCATTCGGTATCTTGGGCGCATACAGAGCCACTTCATTCCGTTCCCCACGGTCAATCATGAAGACATTATGTTCGGCGTAGACCCGCGCCAGCTGATGGAAAAAGTACCGCCGCGCCAACATTTCATTGGGAAAGAATAGATGCTGGCCGTTTAAGTCATAGACATGGATATTGCGGATTTGAAACTTGCGGTGCGGATCGTCCACGTATTCAAACTCAACCTTGCGTCGGCCATCAATTCGGGAAAAAATCTCCACCCGGGCTGTACTGACCAGTAAGACATCCGTTTTTTCGTGTTTATTCGGGTACTTCACCAGATGCTCTACGATTCGCAAACCGCTGGGTGTCCATGTTTCCCGCTTCCGATGGGTCTTGGTACTGTCGATGACCAGATCGTCTTTTTTCTTAAACTCACGCGTTACACCGTTGGTCAAATACCGATCGCCGAGAGTGAAATACTCCCACATATTGGCAACTGTCTCGTTGGCAATATGCCACTCGGCCATGGCTTCCCGTAATTGGGGGGCCAAATCAACGAAAACGTACTTGTATTCTAAGCCAACCTGATCGAAAAGTTTGGCCCGATAAAATTCAGCGTGTTCGATGCCGGAATTGCCGATACCCATGGTGCCGTTAACAAAGAAATTCATGCTTTTCCCTCACTGTCTAGAAACGAAAAGTTGGGTGACAGCGCCGGCCGCAACTGATCAGCCCAGCCGCCAAGGCCAGGGCCAAACACTTGGAGCCGCACCGGCACCCCCGCTTGCAGGGCTGCTTGGACCTGCTCGATTTGAGCCTGATCGGGTGCCTGAAACACCGCAACCGTCGATTGACCAGCGAGTACCGGTACGCTAATGGCCGCAAACCGATTGGGCAGTACGACCAAGTTTTGCCCGTTGACTGCACTGGCGTCATTCACTTTTATCCCTATCATACCAGCTTGCAACGCCACTGAGACAGTAGTTTCTTTGGTCAAATCACGCGACATCATCGTAAACGACCTGGGTAAACATTTTTTCTGGAGCGGCAGACCGATTGGCATGCCGGTGCTATGCCATTGATGAATACTTCTACCCTGGCAGCATCTGGCAATTGCCGATCCCTGGGAGGCCGACTGGTGGACGACTTTGGCAGATGTCAAAGCCCGCATCGCTCAGTAATATCAATAAAGCCTGACGGCATACGCAACTGCGCGTACCGTCAGGCTTTTTCAATGGCTCAACTCACAAAAACGGAATCTGCTTATTGAAATCAAACGTTGTCGGATCCTGCCGCTGCCGGCCTTGTCCGGCCAACGCGCCGATCTTCTGAGTATCATCCTCATCCAATTCGAAATCAAAGACGTCCGCGTTGGCTTGAATGTAATTCTGGTGCACGGATTTCGGCAACGGCAGGAAGCCCTGCTCTAAACTCCAGCGTACCAGCACTTGAGCCGGGGACTTGCCATGCTTCTGGGCAATCGCCCCAATCGTTTCATTCTTCAGCAATTCCCCGGTGCCCAGCGGCGAATACGCCTCGCTGAGCATATCGTGAGCTGCATTGTAAGCGACCATGTCCGGTTGTGGAGAATGGGGATTGAGGAAAATCTGGTTAACCATCGGCGGTGTCTTTTGCGTCTTGGCGAGCTCATCCAAATGGTGCGCCAAGAAATTCGATACACCAATCGCCCGGGCTTTGCCCAAATGATAGATGTGTTCCATGGCCCGCCACGTCTCGGCATTCAAATGCTGCCAATCCTGATGATGAGCAGCCGGTTCCGGCCAGTGGATCAAGTACAGATCAATGTAGTCTAAGCCCAGCCGCGTCAGGGAATCCCGGAAGGCATGCAGTACATCATCGTAGGAATTACGCTGTTCGTTCCACAGTTTCGTGGTGACAAACAGTTCTTTCCGCGGCACCCCAGCATCGCGAATCGCACGACCAACAGCTTCTTCATTCTCATAAGTGGCCGCGGTATCAATATGGCGATAGCCGGCTTCCAAAGCCCACTTAACCGAATTATAAGCATCCTCTGGTGAAGATTGCCAAGTACCGAAGCCAATGACCGGAATTTTCACCCCGTTAGTCAGCGTGTAAGTATCCGTTAGACTGTGTGCGTTAATTTTAGCCATGTTACCATCCTTTCTGAAATAGTCTCCTTACTTAGTGTAAGGAACTTAGCTATGTTAAGTCAAGTTGCGGCCAATCAAAAACAGGCAGTAACGGCCTGGCGTGGTCGTTGCTGCCTGCAAAATTAGTTGCGCACGTGATATAGGTCAAACGCCTGCCCCTGAATATGCACAGTGGACAAATACTTATAATTCTTCCGCAAATGGCCATTCGAGTGGGCCCGGGCGGTATTCGTTACCACGTAGTCCACACTCTTGTCCGCCAAGCGCTGATCCCAATCCTTCCACGGATAACGAAATTTATTCCAATCCAAATTGTACACGGCGAAATACTTCGATACCGGCTCTTTATTCCCACCGTAATAATAGAAGCCATAATCCATGACGCCAAACAGCATCATGCTGGCCTTGGGATCATGACGCACCGGCGCCATGAATTGAAAAATGGCCGGATCTTCTTTCTCAAACAGTCGGGATTGTTGGGGCGTGTTGTTGAATCCGGCGGCAATCAGCAGGGTCACTACCGTCAGCGCCAGCCACGTCCCCACGGTCGCCCAACCCCGCGGCTGCCACTCTGCCAGCTTGGGATAAAGAAAGAGGATCAGCTTCGCCGCTGTCAGCAGCGCCAAGGGTACAAAAATGACCAAGGGATAGATGTAATACCCCAACAAATGCGGATAGCCGACGGAGAACATAACGCCCCACAGCGGCAAGAACAAACCCAAGCGATACCAGCCCTTGCGCGGGGTGAAGGGGCCAAGGAACACACCCAGCAGACCGATCACCGCCGCCCACATCAGGATCGGATAGGACATCAGCGCATTGGCCACGCCTAAGTATGCCCCATACAGGATTGCACCAGCCAACGGTAATTTGGCCGCTTCCGTATAAGCATTGAGATTCCAGTAAAAATACACGTTAAATAGATCATTCAAAGCCCGATAGTGCCAAAAATAGAACAAGACTGGACCGGTGATGAGCACGAAGCCCAGCAGCCCCAGTCCCGTGTGCAGCAGCGCCTGGCGCCAGCCTTGATTGCCCCAAACCACTGCGACCAGCACCAGCGCTGCGATACCGGGCATTAACACCAACGAAAACTTGCTCCAGAGGATCCACGCGACGCCCATGCCGAGCAGCCCGGATTCCCAGAACCGAACCCGGTGCGCCGGCTGAACCATCTGCCGCATGACCAGGTACAAAGCCCCCATCATGATCACCGTGCTGGTGATCTCCACCGTGTCCCCCTCCCGGAACAAAGCGTTTTGCAAGAAGACCGCCGGGAATAGCAGGGTCAGCACCGCGCCCCAGATACGGGGCAAATACAGCCGCATGATCCGGTAGGTGAACCACAGCAGGAAAAACATCAACAGGAATTCAATGATCGAATAGCCGTAATCCCGCCGACCCGGAGTAATGGCCAGGGCAATGACATGGGTGAAATACACCAGCGGCCCCTTCTGCTCAAAGATGTCTCGGTACATCACCTTGCCGTTCATGATCATGCGGGCGGCAGTGAAATAATAGTTCGGATCAGGCAATGAAATATTATGGTACAGCACCGACGTGCCGGCGAATAATAGCGTGCTGATTCCGGCCACCAGGGCCAACCAGAGCTGCCAGCCCCGGCGCAACAGCGTTTTACTTTTCTCCAAGTTTTTGTCTCCTCCTACTTCTTGGCCTGGTACAGATCATAGGTCATACCCCAATAAGGCAGTGTCTTGATCAGCCGGTAATTTTGCTTGATCACCTTAGCCACCTTGAACTTTCGGTATTTGTTAGCCGTCCCGTGCCGGGTAATCACGTAATCCACCGAGCGCGCCCGCAGCCGCTTGTTCAGATCCTGCTTCAACTCCGGGAACTGTTTATCCTTGATGTTGTAGTGGGTGAAATAGCGAGTCGGCGGAATCTTGTTCCCAGAAAAATAATAGAACCCCTGGTCCATCACGTTGTAAAGCATGAGCGACGCGTCCTTGTTCGGATCTTTGCGAATTGGCGCGACGAATTGGTCAAAAACCGGTTTGTCTTTGTTATATAGCCACGATTGACGCGGTGTGGTGTTCAAGCTTGCCAGAACCAACAGCAAGGTGAAGGCCACCCCAGTCCAGGCAAAACCCAGATGGCGACCAGCCAGCTGCCAGCCTTTCAGCATCGGGAAGGCTTTCACCAATGACCACGCCCCGGTCACGGCGGCGATGGGCGCGATCACCCAATCGGGGTAGACATAATAGCCGCCATATTGGGGATACGCCACCGCAAACAGCCCGGCGAAGAATGGCAGGAAAATCGCCAGCCGATCGCCCCAGCGCCGTGGAGCCACTGGTCCGACGAAAAAACTAAGAAAGAATAATACGCCTGCGATTCCCAGACCCCAATTACTGGTCAAGTTGTGAAAAATACCGTAAGTCATGCCCCGCAAAATCGCCAAGGGCAGAATCATGCACGAGGCGGGACTATAGGCCGTCAAATTAACCACAAAATAATAATGGAAAAGATAACTGAACGCATGGTTGACAGCAAAATAAATGATCACCGGGATCGTGGGGAGCAAAGCGCCAATCACTCCCCAAATAATGTGCCGCAGTGCTTCTGGCGCACTTTGAGCGCGCCAACCGTAGGTGATCAGCACCAATGTGGCCACCCCGGGCAGCAGGATCAACGAAAACTTAGTCCACAAAATCCAGCTCAGACCCACGCCGAGCAGCCCAGATTCCCACCAATGAACCAACCGGTCAGGCTGCCGGACCTGACGCAGCACCAAATAAATGGCAGCCAGCATCACCGGCATACAGGTAATCTCCACCGTGTCATCCATGGGATAGAAATACGGCTGCATGATCAGCACCAGATAAACCGGCGTGAGCAGCGCACTCCACTGGAAAGACAAATACAGCCGCATGATCTTGTAGGCGAACCACAGGATCAGCACGGTGAAGAAAATGTCGAAAATCAGGTAACCGTAATCGCCCTGATTCGGCGTGATGGTGATCGTGAACCAGTGGAGAAAATAGGTCCATGGTCCCTTTTGATCAAAAATGTCTTTGTACATCACCTTCCCGGCGGCCATGGCCCGCCCGACAGTGAGGTAGCAATTCGGATCCGGCAGCGTGATCGGATAATAAATAAACGACACACCGGAATAAAGAATATTGGCGATGGCCGCCAAGATGGTCAAAGCCGTCGGCCACAGCCAACGTCGCAGGCGTTTGCCCAGCATTAGTGAATCTCCCCCTTCACTCATTACTGAATCTCATCGTCGCCATCAGCCGGCCGCTTCCGCCGGACGATGATCAAGGTGCCGATCAGCAAAACCAGACCGGCGATACTGAGGCCGATGCCCAATCGCATACCCGGAATCCGGTAGCGCAGCACCACCTGATGCTGTCCAGCTTTCAGCGGCACGCTGATAAACGTATTCAAAGCCTGCTTAATAGCGGCTGGTTTGCCGTCCACCGTGGCAGTCCAACCGCGCCGACTGTACGGAATCGTCGTCAGCAGCTGTTGGTCTCTGGTCGTCGTGATCGCGCCGGCCAATTCATTGGCTTTGACCTTGCGCAGCCGCCATGACTGCTGCTTCAGCTTCGTTGCCGCCTCCTGTAAAATATTTGGATGCAGCTGATCGATTTGCATGGCTTGATATTGAATCTTGTTGCTGAGCAAATTTAACGTCAGCGTAACCCGGCCATGCCGGGGCAGCGTCCCCAACGGTACCGGGGCGTACTGGGCCGGGAAAAACGTGATGGTCTGATCATTGAGGGTGACCCGAGCGGTATTCAGCAAGCTCTGATCAATCGTGATGTAAGTGGGCAGCTGGCGCGGCGCAGCAATCGTGAAGACCGCCTGGGCCGGTTTGGCCGGATTCTTCTTCGTGATCGTCGTACCAGTCAACGACTTGGTCAATACGGCGTTGGTCAATTTCGGCGCGGTTGCGGTCAACGGCGTGAAGTAGGCATCATCCGCGCCAGTCAGGGCATTGAATAAATTGTTTTGGTTGCCCAAGATATCCAAAGTCTGGTACGTCGGGGTCACCATGTTGCTGGGTACCGCGAAGCCAAGGGGCAGCGCGTCTGTGTTTTCACGCACGGTGACCTTGCTCTGCTGAGTCGTAATCGGCTGGGTCGCCAAATCGTTTCGTTGGCCGTAATTCGTAAAATTAGCCGCCGGTGTCGTCTGCTGCGTTGTCGTGGCAAAATACTTGATGCCCAAGAACGTATCGGTCAACCGCGTACCATTCGTATAGGCCGCCCAATAACCATAGGCTGGCAGCCCCACCGCCGTGTAGAACTTGGCGATGGCCGGCTGCGTATTCGACGTAAAGACCGATGCACTGGCATAGTCCTGACCAAAGGCATCGCCTCGGTCATTAGCCCGCACAAAATTCTTATCCAACCGATAAAAAGCCGTGTCGTCCTGTTTCTGGACGGTCTGCACCCACTGGTGCGTCCGCTGATAATACTCGGTATACGTGGCCGTCGGCACGCGGACCATCTGCCGGGCGACCAGCGCTGCGTTCGCGCCAAACTCGCCCACTACCGCCAGCAGCACCAGCCAACGCCAGAGCCGTTCGCTCCGCTTCTCCCACAAAACGACCGTCGCCATGATTAATAGAAAGAAAAAGGCACTGAGCAGAAGCCGGGACCAGGTGATACCCACCACCCGATGACGCATCAAGAAGGCGTAGCCGAGCACAGCAACGCCCACCAGTGTGCTGGGAAACCAGGATTCAAAATGCCAATAATCGATTTGCGTCAGCTGAGTAGCCGCCAGATAAATCAACCAGAAACTGACCAAAAAGCTGAACCGGAACGGATAGGCCTGGGGCAGCTGCATGCCGTGCCAAAAAAGGTTGACCGCATTAAACAGAAACCCGGAAGCTAAAATCAGGGCAACCAGCCCGCCGGCAATCTTCTCCCGCAAGGCAAAGCGGGTACTGAAGAAATAGCCGACAAACGCAAACATGGCCAGCGTACCGATGAAGACGTTAGGCAGTCCGTTGCTGGGCGATCCCAGAATCAGTTTTGTCGGTACCAGCGTCCAGCCCTGCATGATGAGCGGCAAATGCGGCGTGGCTTGGGTCCCCTTGCCGGCCAGCAGGTCCAGCAAAGTGGGCACCACCACGACCATGCTGAGCAGCCCGCCTAGCAGCGAGCCCCAAACAAACCGTACTATCTGTTTGCCCGCTTTGCGCCAATCCGCCCAGGACATGATCACCATGTACAGGCAATACAGGACCAAAAAGGCCGCCAGCATATAAGCAATGTAGTAATTGCTGATGACAGCCAATGCCAAGAGCAAGGTGTACGGCACATAACTGCGCTGATCCAGCAGCCGCCGTAACGCCCAGACCAGCAGCGGCAGCAAGATCACCCCGTCCAGCCACATCAGATTCATTTGGTAGATAATGGCATAGCCCATCATGGCGTAACTGATGGCCAGTGCCAGATTGATGGTCCGCTCCAAAGTCGGTTCGACTTTGCGCAGCATGAAGCTCATGGCCGCAGCCGCACAACTGATTTTCAACCACACCAAGACATACAACGCCAACGGAATTTGGCTGGCAGGAAATAAGAGCGTGAGTAAATTAAACGGACTCAATAAGTAATAGGCCCAATTGCCAGCCATACTGCCGCCCAGACCGTTGGCGAAACTATACCCAATCTGATCCGTCGCCCCCGCCCAGACATGCCGATAATATTGAAAAAAAGACACGTATTGCTGGCTGAGATCGCCGCCCAGCCACGAGCCGCCGGTGAGCGGATTGGCCTGGGCAACAATGCCGGCGGCGAAAAAGAGTACGGCGGCTAAACCAAAAGCCAGCAGCCAATCCCACCGCCGGGCCGGGCGGCTTTGGTAATCAAAATCCACGACGTTCACTGAAAATGCCACATCCTTTTCTGCACGAAGAAATCCATACCACCTATTCTACCCGAAAGTGGGTCTCGATAGCATCTGCCCGCAAAAAAAGACCGATTATCCACTGGACAATCGGTGCCGCTTGGGTTAAGCGTTCTTGGCAGCGGCCAAAACGGCCAGCCGATGCGGAATTGACGGAAACGCCCCGAGTCCCTGGACAGCTAAGGATGATGCCCGCTGGGCATATTGGACCGCGGCGTACAGATTGCTTAAATCGGGCCGGAGTTCGGAAGCGAGCGCGCCAATAAACGCGTCTCCCGCACCCGTGGTATCGACAGCGTGCACGGGGAAAGCCGGCAGCAGCCGACTCCCCGTATCTGTCACCACATAAACACCTTGATCACCCAGTGTAATCAACACCGTAGCCACGCCCCGCTCCCGGAAGTAAGCAGCGTTCGCGGCCAGCGAGGCCTGATCCGTGATCGGCATCCCGGTCAGCGTGCCGCTTTCGGTCTCGTTGGGCACAATAATATCCGTGTGGGCCAACAATTCGGGGGTCAAGCGCTGATTCGCCGGGGCCGGATTCAAAATGGTGCGCACCCCGGCTGCCTTGGCTTGATGGAACGCCGCCGCGGCCGCGGGAATCGGCGTCTCGCATTCGGTGATCACAAAATCCGCGGCTTGGATGGCGTCAGCTGCAGCGGTAACGTCTTCCACCATGACCTGATAATTCGCCCCATGGTCGATAATAATCGAATTCTGGCCGCTTTCTTGCAATAGAATATACGCTTGACCCGTGGGCAGCGTATGGCTGGTGATCACGTGCCGCACGTCAATGCCTTCCCGCTTCAGTTTCTCAATCATCAGCCAACCGTTGTTGTCGTCACCGACCCGACCGATGAACGTGGTCGCCGCCCCGCTGCGCGCACTGGCCACGGCTTGATTGGCCCCCTTGCCGCCGGCGGCCTGGGAATATTCCGACATGGCGATGGTTTCTCCCGGTTGTGGCAGCCGGTTAATGTGCAGAATATTATCCACATTGATACTGCCGATGATCACGATGCGATTGGTCATAGAAAATGCCTGCTTTCCAAATAATCTCTACGCCCATCTTACCGGAAAACACGCTCTTAGGCGAGTTTTGCCCGGCCGGAACTGGCCCGGACGACTAATTCCACTGGCAGTGTCGCTGGCACCTCCGGCTCTCGCCGCTCGATTTTGGCCAATAGACAATCAGCGACCGCATGGCCCAGGTCCATCACCGGCTGATTCACCGTGGTCAATTCCGGCGTGACATAATTCGACAGGTCCGTATTGTCGTAACCGACGACTGAATAATCGTGGGGAATCCGCTTGCCCAGTTCATGCAGTCCTTTCAACACGCCAATGGCTAAATCATCATTGATGGTAATAATGGCGGTGATCCCGGGCAGCTTCACGATCCGCGCTGCCGCGGCCTGCCCGGCTTCCCGGGTCAGGGGGGCCGACACATAAGTCACCGCGTTCCGCGGAATACCGTGCCGGCCTAACGCATCCAAGTAGCCCCGGTAGCGCGCGGCCATATTGAACGGCAGCTGGGGCGGGCAGACAATGGCAAACCGCTGATGGCCCAATCCCACTAAATGGTCCACCACCAAACCGCCGCCGGTGGTGTCATCCACTGCCACCCGCAAGGCTCCGGGAACATCATCGGCTTGATCCGTCAGGACGTAGGGCATGGGCTCGGTCTCAGCGATCAGCCGGACAATTTTCTCCGTCACTTTCGGTGCAGCGAGAATCAAGCCCTGCTGGCGGCCTTGGGCAAAGCGGGCCGCCAGATTCGTCCAATCTCCGCCGTCTTGCGCGGCGTTAAACACCTCCGTGTAATAGCCCTGAATCCGGGCCGTTTCTGCGATCCCGCTAAGCATTTTCGGAAAAAACGGGTTCATTAAGGTCGGCACCACTACCCCAATGGACGGATTAGGGTACCGCACCAGCGCATCGTCATTCAAATCCAGATAATCATTCATACGTTTGGCCGGTTGCGATTTTTTGGCGTAGCTAGCCATGCCTCCTTTACCAGCAGCAAACTGATTTTTGCGAACTCTCGTATTGCGTTCCTTTTCAGTGTACTGTATTGTGCTCATTCTATCACGTAACATGCTCATTCAGTGTTCTACGCCATTACCAGATTTGGACCGTTCCAATTTCAATTGTGTTAGGAACCTTTATACGCAGGCGTTTCTACCGATTCCGGGTATTGTTCCGGTCAGAAAACTATATCGATTTCTATTTCACAAATTGAGTATATTCATGTATAATAACAGTGAAATTCAAGGAGGTTATTCGATGCTGAGCGAAGTCGATCAGAACACGATGAAGGAAAAGGCCGCCCAACGCGCCGCAGACACCGTATGGTCCGGTATGCGCTTGGGGGTGGGCACTGGATCCACTGTCAAGTTCTTCATTGATGCCTTAGGCAAACGGAGAAAAGAAGGCCTGGCACTGGGCGCGGTGGTCACCACCTCCGACCGGTCCCGGCAGCAGTTAGAGAGCCTAGGCTTCACCGTCGGCGAACTCAGCGACGTGGAGCATTTGGACTTAACCATTGACGGTGCCGACCGGGTGGACAGCCACCTGGACGGCATCAAGGGCGGTGGCGGCGCGCTAACGATGGAGAAGAACGTCGCCGTTCATTCTCTGCACAACACATGGATCGTGGATGAGTCAAAAGTGGTGGATCATTTAGGCGGCTTCCCCTTACCTGTGGAAGTATTGCCGATCAGCGCCAAGCAAGTCTTCAATCAATTCGCCGATGAGGGATTGCTCCCCCGGTTCCGCACCACCGATACCAACGAGCGCTACGTCACCCATTACGGCAACTTCATCATTGATTTATACATTGATCCCCTCCCCGCCCCGCGCGGGCTGGCCAGTTACCTTGACAGTACCGTCGGGGTGGTCGAACATGGCCTGTTCCTCGGGATCTGCGACACCGTCATCATTGCCCATGAGGACAATACGATTGAGATAAAGAAGCGGCAATAAGAATACTGAAGCATGAAGCAGCCAGAAGGTTTAATTTTCTGCCTGCTTTTTTCAATACCGCAATACCGGCAAAAAAGCGAGCAGACTCATCCAGATTAGGATGAATCCGCTCGCCTTTTTCGTTTATTGATGATTACTTCTTATCTGTCGGCTGAGCCTTCTGCCCATCGCCGGCTGCTTCACTCTCTGCCTGATATGCACTGCTGCCCTTCTTCGGCAGCTTCTGGGACCGAGCGACCCATTCCACTGCTGCCGAGAGCATCAGCGGCAGGGTAATGACCAGGATCACTAACCCGATGATCACGGCCAAGGCCACTTGAATCAGCGTCGTGACACCCGAAGGCATCAACGCGGCAAAGGTGCCGCTGAGGATCACGGCGGCGGAAATCACGACTGCGCCGATGACGGATGCTGCTTTAAGCATCCGCTTGGCGGTGTTGTGCTCGATTACCCGCAGATCGCGGAAGCGGATCATCAGGAAGATACTGTAATCTACCCCCAGCGCGATCAGCATGATAAAGGAGAAGAATGGTGTGTTCCACGTCAGCAGCGGCACACCCATGAACACCTTCGTCACGATATGGGTCAAGCTCAACGAAGTGACGTAAGCCATCAACAGCGTTGCCAGAATGGTCAGCGGTTGAATGATCGATCGGGTGACAACCATCAAAGCGATGGCAATCCCGACCACCATGATCACCGCCGTGCGCAGGAAGTCGCCGTTGGCGAGTTCCTGCAGGTCGGCAGTTTGCGACGTTTGACCGCCCACCGCCACCGTGGCGTCCTTCAACGGACCATGCTTCATTTTGGCCTTAAGATCACTTTGGATAACTCGTACCCGCTTAGCTGCTGCCAACGTCGCCGGATCACCTTTGAAGACCATTGTCAACGTGGTGATCTTGTTGTCATCGGCCATGTAATTATCCAAGGCCGGTTTGAAGGTCTTGCTCTTGATCGTGTCCTGGGGAATGTAGAAATTATCTCCCATATAGGACTTTTGCAGGCCGCTGAGATATGCCTTCATCGTGGCATTGCCCTGCTGCAGAGTGGTCAATCCATCAGTGGCACTGGTTAAGCCCTTTTGCAACTGAGCAACTTGAGTTGCCAGGGCCTTAACCTTAGTATTCATCTGCTGCACACCAGCGTTGACCTGCTGGGTGCCCGCAGATACGGAGGACGCTCCGTTATTCAGCGTGCCGCTTTGGCTGGCCAGCTGACCGGTCCCTTGGGCAAGCTGATTGACGCCGCTGCTCAGTGCTGGCAGCTGGCCATTCAGCGACTGGATTCCGCTGTTGACCTGGGTCGTGCCGCTGTTCAGCGCACTGGCCCCGCTTTTGAGTGCCGTCCCGTTACCGGCTAACTGCTGACTGCCGCTGGCGAGCGTGTTTACCCCGCTGGCCAGCGTCGGCAATTGACCGCTCATGCTGCTGATGCCGCTATTCAGCTGGGTGGCCCCGGTACTCAAGGCGCCAGTGCTCGCCGCCAATTGCGCCAGCTGGCTATTCAGACTGGCCAGTTGGGCAACTTGGGCATTCAGTTGTTTCAGCCCATTTTGCAATTGCGTGCCAGCAGCAGAAAGTTGGCTGACCCCGCTGGTCAATGCCGGCGTCTTGCTTTGCAGCGACGCAACGCCGCTGTTCACCTGGCTGACGCCAGCAGTATATTGATTGATGCCTTGGCTCAAACTGCTGGCCCCGCTTTGCAATTGTTGGGTCGCACTGGCCAACTGGCTCACGCCGCTAGTCAAACTCGGTACCTGGCTCTGCATTTGGCCGACGCCGTTATTCACTTGGCCGACACCTGCCGTATACTGGCTGACCCCGGCATTCAACTGGCCGGCCCCGCTTTGCAGCTGCTGGGTGCCATTGGCCAATTGTTGTACCTGAGCAGTTTGGGCCGGCACATTCGCGCTAGTCAGCTGCTTATTGGCGTCACTCAGCCCGCTTTGAATCTGTTTCATGCCCTTCGTGGACTGATTCAAACCAGAAACGATCGTGCTCAGCTGATTCTTCAGGTAAAGCTGGGAAATCTTGCTGCCCCCCGGCTGAGTGACCGAAGCGACGGTCTTGACCCCTTTTTCAGCCTGTAAGTACTGCGTCAAATCATCCACAGCAGCCAGGTCTTCCTGCGTATTCAGCGTCCGCTTGCTTTCGATATAGACGGTCGATGGTGCGGTCATCCCTTTGGAATAATGCTTCTGGATCAGCCGATAGCCGACCTTCGAGGGAATGCTCTCTGGCAATTCGTCAGCATTATTAAAATTCAGCGTCTGATTCATCGTGAACAGGAACGGGATGGCAGCGATGACGATGACGGCGATGGTGATGATTGGTTGGGCTAAGCCCCACTTAGACAGCGTGTGCCATAAGCGGCTTTCGGATTCGCGGCCCTTGGTACCAGTGGGCCAGAAAAGCCGTTCGCCCAGCGTGCTCATGAAGAATAGGTTCAGGGTGAGCAGGACCGGCAAGAGCACAGCAACCCCAACGGCGACCCCAACAGCAGATTGGTAGAACGAGAACTTGGCCAAGGCCAACACGGTGAAACCAATCAGGACCGACAAACCAGAATACAGGATCGTTCGGCCGCCGTATTTCAGTGTCCGCCGGGTGGCTTCCACCGGCGTTCGGCCCTCGCCCAAGTTGCCTTTGAACGTGTTATACAGCAATATATTGTAATCTGTCCCAATCCCGAACAGCACCACAACCATGAACACTTGGGTGAAGTTGCTGATGGGGAAATCAAAGGACTGAGCCAGGTTCATCACGATGCTCAAGCTGGTGATGAAGGCCACGCCAACGGTGATCAGCGAAGCCAGCGGAACGATTGGCGAACGGAAGACAATGATCAAGACGATCAAGATGAAGACGATGGCAATGATTTCAGTCTTCTGAATACCTTGTTCGGTGATGGTCGAGAAGTCATCGTTCAGTACGTCGGAACCGGTGATATAGGTCTTCAAGCCGCTGGTCTTGACCTGTTTTTCCAGCGCTTTGCTTTGGACTGCGACCCGGCCATTGGCTTTCGCCGTGATCATTGCCATCTGAGTCGTGCCGTCCTTGGAAACCAGCTGCTTCTTAGTTTCCGCGTTATCACTCGGGGCGGTAATACCCCGGACAGACAAGCCCTTGACGTTATGAATATCCTTGATCGTCGTGTTGATATCCTTGATTTGGTCGGCGGACAGCTTCTGATTGCCATTGTTGAACACGGCAATATATGTACGGACGGTCTTATTGTCGTTCGCTTTCTTCTCGATGCGCGTGGCAATTTGGCTCTCCACATCGTTGGGCAGCTTGATAGCGCCCTTATCCCGGGTCAGCTGACTGACGTTGGGCATCATGATCAGGGCCGCAACAACGATCACGATCCAGGCAATCAGGGCGAGAATGTGGTGTTCTCTAAACTTCTTCAACAAAAATCTTCCTCTCCACAGTGAGTGCGTTCCATAATTGATTCTTCAACTGCCGAATATTCCGCGTGTCTGCCGGCGGAATTTTAGCAAAGCGATGTTTCGCCCAAAGGAAACTGACCATCGTCTGCACGCTGCCATACAGCAGAACCAGCTGAACATCTGGACTGCTGTGCACAAAAATGTGCGCGTCTTGACCGTGCTGGAGAAAATCAGTGTAATACGTGATCACTTTTGCTCTGGCAGCCCGGCTATCGTCATCCAAGACCTCATTAAAAACATTGAGATTCATGAATTGCAGTTCAGGTGTGTAGTTCAGCATCAACCCGGCTGAAGCATCGAACAACTGGCTGAACTGGGCCTGAATATCTGCATGCTCATCCACTGCTTCCTGAATTTCAGAGAGAAAAACGGCCAGGACCTTCTGGAAGAGATGGTTCAAAATGCTGTCTTTATTCTTGAAGTAGCGGTAAACCGTGCCCACCCCGACCTGAGCAGCCTTAGCAATTGACGGAACGTTGGTCTCGGCATAACCCTGCGTGGCAAATAAGTGCAAGGCCGCCTCTAAGATCGCGTCTCCTTTGGTATTGGTTACTTTGTCCATAGCATATTTCCCTTCCCCAGTGAGTTATTTTCAGAAAGTGGAATGAACGTTCATTCCGTATTCTAAGACCTGAATAGTATCCCGTCAACTGCTAAATCAACAGAATCCGTTTCCAAAAACGAGCTCCGGCCGACAGAAGCTAGAGCACAAGGCAGAGGGAACACAAAACCTAAGCCCGGGTTTTTCGTTCCCTCTGCCTTGTGCTTACGCTTCTGACCGTCGGCCTGCGCTCTCTACGAAAAAGACGCCCCGCAGGACGTCTTTGAAAAACTAAGTGTTATTTCTTCCCCGGATTCGTCATAAACGCTTTATCCTGCAAGGCATATTGCCGCCCCGCAGTGATATCGTATTGAATCATCCGATAATCGGCGTAGAGCTGTTTCTGCTTGGCCGTCATCTTCTTCACGTTGTACCAATCACCATCGTCGCCTACCCAAGCCGGGCTGGTCTTGACCTTGCCCGCTTTGTTTTTCTTTTGATTAGGCGGCATGGACATGATTGGCAGATCGTGGTCCACGTCGGTGAGCAGTGCTTCATACGGGGACACCTGCGCATTAAGATGTTTCAGCACCAGCGGAATAAAGTCGTTCGTGCCCACATAATTGGTATTCTTCAATTTTGTGTTGTGGGCTTTGCTGGCTTTATTCGAGTAGATGAAGAACGTCGTGGCATGCATTCGCACCGGGCGCAGGGTCAGATACTTGTTGTTCACGATCCCCGGGAAGTGATCACCATAGAAGACCACTGTCACTGGTTTCTTGATCTGATCCAGGGCTTTGATGAATTTCGCCACCGCCTGATCCGTCTGACTGATACCGTAAGTAAACGTCGCAAAGGCGTCCGCGATGCTCTGCTCTTTCAACGCCGCCCCGGTCACCTTGCCCTGGTATGGATTATTCGGGTAATAGTAGCTGTCGTAAGGCATATGATTCTGCATCGTGACCAGTTCAATGAACTGCCCGCTCTGCTTCGCGTTGATCTGATTCAGCGCATTGGCATACGCGGTGTTATCCGACAGGTACGGACTCTTCTGGATCTTGCTCTGATTCGTGATGGGGTACTTGCTGCCGAGATAAGAATACTTGTCGATACCCATCTTGTTATAGACCTGGGGCCGATTGTAGAACGTGCCGTTGTATGGGTGAATCGCCGCGGAGTATGGGAAATTCTGATTGAACGACGCCACCTTGGTATCTCGGGGAATCACTTGGGAAAAAGGTGTCACATTCGCCGAGAAGTTGCCCATCACTAGTCCGGTCAACGCCTCGTATTCCATGTTCGCCGTCCCGCCGCCATAGCCCGCACTCAGCATGTGCCCACCGGTGGTCTCACTGGTCAGCTGGCGAATATAAGGCATGGGATCTGCCCCGCCGACTTTGACATCGGGAAACTGCTTGGGATCGGTGAAGCTTTCGCTCAGGTTGAAAATCACGGTCTGATCGCCAATCTTCGTCGTCCGGGTCTGGTTGATTGCCTTGGCCCGCCGCGCGTACTTGGCGAGAATCGCCTGGATCCGGCTTTCGGAATAGCCCTTGGGCTTGTCCATCACCTGAATATCCACGGCATTAACGAATTGCAGCAGCGGGCCGCTGCGCTGGACGCCCTTGAGCGGCGTGATCACGTCTTGGCCGTTGCCCATCGCCGAGTTGAACAACCGGGAATAGGAAGTCGGCGAATTGGCGGTGGCCGGAGATAGGAGCAGCACGAACCCGAGGATCACGCCGCCGATGCGCACGCCCCAATTGACGCGGATCTTCCGCGGCAGCTTTCTTTCTAACACCACGATCACGGTGATCAGCACCGCCAGCCCGAGGAGGACCCACCACACGGTGTGCTTGCCCAGCATCGCCATCAACTCCGGCAGCGCGGTCAACTCGTGCAGGTCCGCCGGGGTGATCGGCGCCGAGCGGTAGACCATCTTGATGGCGTTGGCCACGGTCCAGACGGCGTAGATCGTTTCGGTGAGGAGAAAGCTGACCCAGAAGCGGGTCGTCAGGACGTACAGGATGAAGAACGCAGCGATGAGAAAGAGGCTGGTGTAGACGATGGACTTCTGTCCGTCCACCAGCAAATAACTCAAAATCGGCTGGGTCTCCCCCTTCAGCCCCATGGAAATCTTGCCGTTGGGCGACATGGCCAGGAAGGAAGCAAAAACGGTCAGGTAGAACACCGCCACCAGCATGATGGGCGGCCAGTTGCGGCGCAGCCAAGCAATGATCGCCCGGCCCAGAGCCGGCAGGCCCGTCCGGTAGTCGCCGGTGGCGGTGAAGGCCAAGCGCGTATCGAGAACCGCCAACGACCGGCGAAACAGCCAGCCGCTAAAAATCGTCCAGGCCCAGGCAGCCAAACTCAGCATCAGGGCGAGGCCAATCGACAACAGACCAAAGTTCACCAAGTTATTGCCAGTGGCCTGCATCGCCGGGGCCATCAAGGTCTGCCCGATGAACGGCGATTGGGCCACAGTGAAACTGATGACCAGCATGGTAATCAAGTTTTGGCTTTGTTTTTCATTAAACCAGCGGGTAATCAGAACGACCAGCGCCGCCGCAGTCAAGACCACCGGCAGACTGAACGGTCCGGCCAACTGATCCATAAACCGGTAATCCCCTTCGTAATACAGGGACAACTTGCCCGAACCGGCCTGGCTGGCCCAGGTGACAAGCAGGGTCGCCGTGCCAAGCAGGGCCGCCATGCCGCTGCTCAGCTGATTAAAGCGGCTGCGCTGGAGGACCAGGCCGAATAGAAACAGCCCGACCATCAGCGGCAGCATCCGAAAACTGGCATAATCCGCTTGGGCCGGAGTTAAAATCGACCCGCCGACCAGCGTCGCGGCCGTTAAGAGCCAGCCGGGCCACGGACCGAACCTTTCCAGTAGCCGGTAGAAAAGCGGTTGCACGATCAAGCTGATAATAAAGCCCGTGAACACAGCACTGACACCGCGGGTCAGGGGCAGGAAACTGCTATGCATGGCCGGCAGCGTGAGTTGTTTCAAACCAATGAAAACAGCGGCAGTGCCGAGGATCAAGGTACTCACCGTGCGCAGCCAGATTTGGAGCGGCCAGGCCAATGATCCGCGTTTGCGGGCACTGACAAAACCGGCTAACACAAACAGCACCGGGATCATCAGCTGCACGACGGCGTTCCCGGCGTGCAGGCCAAACCAGATCACGGCTTTCTGCCCAGGCTCCCAGGCGTAATATGCGTAAGCTCGGCTTAATAAGAGGACGCCGAGGTAAATCACCAGTCCGCCGCCCACCGCAATGAGCCCGTAGCAGAACTGATAAAGCCTTTTTCTCATTTTCTACACGTCTTTCTCAATGTCTTAGCCACATTGTACTTTATTGGTTGAGAAAGAAATGGCTCCTTAGCACATTGTAAAGAATCTGTCACGATTGCCGTCTCAAAAAACGGCGGACATTGCTGCCCGCCGTCGAGAAAATTGTCTGTTAGCCTTCGATTACTGCACGAAGCCGTAATCCGTCGGTACCCATTGGTTGCCGCCGAGACTGTAATAGGTCCGGCCATCGCTGAGAATGCCGATCCCGTAAGAGCGCCAGTGCGTGCCGGCGGGGATGATCTTCAGAACTTGCAGATTGCTGTCCAAGACCGCCACACCCCAGCGCGGATTCGCCGGGTAGCGGACCGTGAAGGTGCCAGAACCACCGTAAAGCGGAATTTGGGTCGCAATGTCAGCAACACTGATGAATTGATTGCCGCCCACATTGAACGCGGTGAGCTGGCCCTTCGTGTAGACTTCGTTGTTGTACTGGTAGCGGGCGCCCTGGGGCAATACCCGACCAGTATCCTTGGTCATGGCCGCGTCACTGTATACCCGCGCACCATAGGGCGAAATGATGCTGACGACGCCGCTGTTAGGAATAATCTGCTGCTGCGGCGTCGACGGGGTCGTGCTTTCTTGCACGGCATTGGCCTTGATGAACTGCTGCCCGCCCAGATTATAGCCGGCGAGTTTGCCGTCAATAAAGACCTTCTGGAAAACCTGCCAGCACGTCCCGGCATCCCAGGTCCAGTTATTGATCTGCTTGGTCATCGCACTGTCCGAATAGACCGGGGTCCACGGATTGATCACACTGACCACGCCATTGAAAGTCTGAGTCGTCACATCGCCAATCGGTGTTTCTTGCACATCACTAGCCTTGACGTACTGCTGCCCGCCCAGGTTGTAGCCGACCACATTGCCTTGGGCATCATAGACCTTCTTATAGGAAGCCCACGCCGTCCCTTGTTTCAGATTGCGATCGGTGATCTGTGCCGTCATGTTCATGTTGCTGTAAAGAGCAGCACCGTTAGTGTTCTTGATATACACCGTGCCCCGAGCATCCTTTTCAGTATACCCGGTAGACTTTATGAAGTAATAATCCACGTAGTACGTCGTGCTTTGGCTGAACGTCCGGGAGAAATTCAATGTCCCGTTCGTGGTGCTTTGGGTCACACCGTCAATCTTCACCGAGTCGAAGCTGAGTCCATCATGCGCGGCAGCGTAAAGCGGAATCGTCTGTCCGCTTGTGACCGAGGTCGAGCGCTGATTGATAATCACGCCATTAGCCCAGTCGCGGATGACGACTTGGCTTTGGCCAGTAAGATTTTCGGCCTTCACTGCATCAGTCACGTAACTCCTCAAGCTGGTGACCAGCGTTGCAAAGTTAGGCGTCGGATTGGCTGCAGACGGCGTGTTGGCTGCAATGACTTTTTCAAACACATCGCCATTAGTGTCACCGGAATAATGGGTGTCGCTAGATTTAGTATTCAGCAAATCAGCAAGTTTGCTGCGGCTTGCTACAGATGTTGTATCAGCAAGACCCAGTTTTGTCTGCATTTCATTGATCAAAACTGCCTGGGCCGTTTCCCCCCATGCTTTAGTCAAGCCAGCGGTGTCCTGAACACCATTTACCAAAGCCGTTAATGATCCGCCCGCAGTCGGGGCGGTTAATGACCCTAGATTACTGCTCTGCAAAAATGCCAGCAGGCTATCCTTGTTTTCTTGCCAATCAGCAGCGAGCTGAGTATTAGCAACGGCACTATCAACTGCCTCGCAAATATTCCCCATCGCCGTGGCGACATTCAATTCCGGATTCTCCGTTGATGGTGTGTTGGCCGCGACTACGTTGGCCAAAACCTGATTATTCGCTACCGTGGCGCCATTTGCTTTAGCCGCCAGCAGTTTACTCATTGTATTTCGACTGGCCGCAGATGTCGTATCCGGCAGGTTCAGCTTAGCTTGCATTTCATTCGTGATTACGGCCTGGGCAACCGCTGACCAGGCTTGGGCTAGACTATCCGCGTCTGCAGCTTGGGCGACTATTGCGGTCACCGTCGTTGTGGTGCCATCTTTCTTTTCTACAAGCAGCTGTCCAATTTTGCTGTTGGCTTGCAAGAACGCGGTGAGGTTGTTTTTGTTCGTCTTCACCGGATCATCAGTAGCGGGTTGGAATTGATCAGCCTCCGTTGTTGTGTATGTAATCAAGTGATTCAGAACAGCGCCAAAGTCAGGCGCAGCGGCACCGGACTGGATGATTTCGCTCAGCACTTCGGCGTTTGTCTTGCCTGCATATTGCGCATTGGTAGATTGGGCTTGAATGAATGCTGTTTGGTCGGCAGGCTTGGCAAACTTGCTAGCCACGGTATTGCTGATGATCGTCTGGGCGACTTCGCTCCAGACACTGTTAAAACTTGCCTCATCCGTGACACCCGCCAAAACAGCAGATACTGTCTGGTTGTTAACAGTCAAATTACCCCAATTACCTGCAGCAACCGCGCTCTTCAACGCCGCCAACTGAGTTTCCCAGGATGCCGGCTCGGCCGCAGTGACCTTAGCGGCGTCGTCTGTGCCAGCCGCCTGAACGGTCGGCCCTGCTGTGGTCAGCACTGCCCCCGCAGCAACGGTCACAACCAGAGCGGCCAACCAGCGTTTCCCGGACTTGTATAACCGATAATGATCCTTTTTCTCCATATTACACACTTCTCCCTTTAGCGATATGCTTAGCTCTACACAGAATAAGTATAATCGGCATTGGGCGGCTGTCTGAAAAGTTGCATAATAACAAAATAACAAGTGTCGTATACGCATCAGCTTGTAAGCGGTCGTTGAAATAGGTGTGAAGACAAAAATGGTGCAATCCTCTATCATGAAGATTGCACCATTGCTTTACCCGCTGTTATTCGTGACAGAACGCCTGCACCTTCGGCGCCCACGGCAAATAGTCCTGCAAGGCGACCATGTCGCCGGGAGCCGGCAAATTAGGCACTGTGTCGAATAGATAGTTGAAATATTTACTCGGATCGAGGTGATTAGCCCGTGCTGTCGTGAGCAGACTAAGAATGACCCCCGCAGCCGTCGCGCCGCGTTTGCTCTGCGAAAACAGCCAATTTTTACGACCGATGACCAGTTCTTTGACGGCGCGTTCG
>NZ_AUEH01000006.1 GCF_000425885.1 Schleiferilactobacillus harbinensis DSM 16991 | reverse complement strand
AAAGGGAACGGCCCAAAAACTTGGTTTGGATCAGCCATGCCAGCACCTTGGTCAGTGAAATTGATGAGCGTCTTCTAAAATTCGCCTTTTTTGTCAGCTTGCTCAAGCCCACGAGTGACGAAAAACGAAGAATGATGTTCTTAAGTCCCAATTCAGTCCGTGTATGTTCTGTAATATTCATGGCGCGGCTCTCCTCTGTATCAGATTTTTGGTCGAATCAAGTATACAACGCAGGAGAGTCTGCGCTTATTTTTTTGCCAAAAAAGCCAGGAACCACGCATGTTTAACGTGATTTCCAGCTTTCAAGTTTCAGGTATCAACAAGTAGCAGGCAGACTGCTAATCAGCATCCACCGCAACAAGGCGCACATAGGCATCAGCATTTTTTTCAACATACGCCGTATCTTGACTATCTGCATAACCACCTTTAGTCTAAGCGATAGCTGTTCCACCATATTTATAATTGGTGAACCCTGCCTCTGGTTCAATCAAAGATTGTTGAAAGACAGTCCAATACTCAAACTGGGAAACAGATTGCGGATCGCCCCAATTATATTTGACATACTGACCAGAACAGCTGCCAATTCCCGTGGATACGTGCCGAACGTTTTTGAAGCCAAGGTCGGTAGCCCACTGCTTCCATTCCTTTTCAGACCAGAATTGACCTACGGTATCCAGTTCTGCCAATTTCTGCGCCAATTTCTGGGATCGCGGATCATTCTGGTAAGGGGCGAGCCCATCTTGAGCTCGCCGGGCATTGACCAAAGCCATGAAGTCCGTATTCACTTGATTTAAGTCCAAACTAGCAATCTGGCGATTGACTAGCCGGCGATACTCCGCATCACTGTATTTAGATGCGTCCACTTTCTAACTAACCGGGGGATCAGTCTGGTTGCCAGTATCCGGAACGGTCGTTCCGCCATTGGTGGTATTGCTGCCGCCGTTAGTAGAACCATTGCTATTACTGCCAGAATTGCTGCCATTGTTTGACGTGTTTCCACCATTGCCAGTCGGCCAAGCATAATTTTCTTGCTTCGCCTTGTCCGCATTGACGATTGTGGCCTGATTGGAATTGATTCAAACATTATCGCCGATCAGATACCATCAGACGCCTTGCGGGTCTGTCGTGACGATCAGCACCTTCCAGCGGCTGCCGCTGCGACCTGATCTTTTTTAACCTGCGGATAGGCAACCTTGTAAGCCCGTGTCCCATTGGTATCTTTAAGATATTCGTCTGCAAATATTTGTTGCTTTGGTGTCACATTGATCACCCACCTCCTGTACAAAATAAAAAGACGCACGGTTTGCACCGTTATCCACAGCTTTGCCTGCCACCTGCTCACCATCAATCCAAATATCTGGAACGTCAGTGACACTATCAAATTCGGTCCGTACTCGTTTCAAATCAAACCACCTCCGCGTATTAAAAAAGCCGCACAACGGCGGCTTCCTAAAGGAGAAAATGAAGAAAAGCGAATGATGGGAGTCGAACCCACATCGACAGGTTGGAAACCTGTTGCTCTACCACTGAACTACATTCGCAAATTGACGGGCGAGACGGCAGCCCCATCATGTAACCACATCCCGGAATAGTTGTGGTAGCTTGTACCTCTTGCGCTAAGAGGCCCTCGGTGACGCTTCTAAGACGTCACTCCATCACTCATATATGTAGACGGGCCAAAGCCCGCCAGATAATTGGTGCACCGCTCTTTTAAAATGATTCCAGGGGTGAATCAATATTTACGGTTTGCCGGTATCTCAATTATCTCATGCTACCATTATCACTGATTCAAACTGGGATTAATAGCGTTTCTAGTACCATCTTTATGCGAAACCATTCCGCGCTCCTCAGCTAGTAGCCAAAGCATGGCATATCGCTTCCGGTAAATCTGAGAATGGGCATAGCCAATCAGATTGCCCACGGTGTCCCAGTCGTAGTAATTTGATGAGCAATATCGCAAATCGAAAATTTGGCGCTGCTCCTTGTCAAATCTGGCAATTGCCCGGTTGCAGTCATCCCGCAAACTAATTAAGTATTGCAGCCGTTTGTTGGACTCCCGCCGTTGCAAAATCGCTTCTTGGGGCCGTGATATTGCAGATGAACGCCCGCCGCCAACATTCTGATCTGATGGTGTCCATGGATGGTCAATCTCATAAATTTTTTCGGCAATCTGGTGGTTCACAGTCTGGAAATCCTCAAACAGTTCATCTAAAGCGGCGAGTTTCTTCTTCGACAGTTCTTCCAATGGACCACTACTCCTTATCAATTGGCTTCCCGTTAACCCTAATTGACTTGGGAACCAGGCCAGCTTGTTTCAACCCTTCAATCGACGCTCCGATTCTCTCGTGAAAATCGTCGTTATCAATCATCGCCGCTGCCTGTGTGTATGAAAGAAACACGTACACACCAATCGCAAAAATCACGAACGCAATTTTAATCCACAGCAGTGGTGCAATAAGCGCCCCGATAAAACCCAACACAGACGGTGCTCCGTTTAGCAGCAGTTTCTTAAAGTATTTCAGTTTACGCTCACGCATTGATATTCCCTCCATTTGCCGTTTCTTCTACCTTCATTATACTTGATTACTAAGTGCGGGCTTTTAGCAAATCCTCCACACCATTCTTATTCTTGTACCGGTAAACGTACTTCAAGATGTTGCCGACCAGAAAGGTCCGGGCTGAATTGCCGTACAAATCGTAGCCCATGATATCCAGTCAAATACCCTTTACCAATTCGTACCACTTTAATTTCTGCTGTTTTATTTGACATAGCCTTTTGCCTCTTCCCGTTCGTAGTCTTGCAATTTCAATTCATCAATCTGCCGCTCCGTAAACAGTTCAGTCAGGTCGTCGTTTTGCTCTTCAATTCCCTGAACTTCTAGGTGGACCTTACGATCAGACCAAACCCGGTGGGTATACACGTATACTTGGTCTGTCCCGGGCACGTAAACTCGGTACAATTTGTCAGGCTGTGGCTCTGGGACCCAGCCATATAAATAGGCGTACATAAGCAGCTGCTGGTGATGTTCATCAACATAATTACCTTTATTCCTTAACCAAACACTTACCTCTCTGGGCATCATGGACATATTCAACAACCATTCTGGCACACCTTGCCCCGTGCATTTACCTACCCAGTCCCCCACCACTTTGGGTAATACGGTTTCTTCAGGATATGGATTGATAGCATCGATCATACCGTCCATCGCTTCAATTAACCCGCCAATGGTAAGTCCGTGGTCTAAATACCACTTCCGTACAAAATGCTTTGCTTCTTCCTTATTCATCGTTTACTCTCCGTTCTGTTCCACTTGCCATATTTATCTTGGTACCAGCGTCCACGATTGATCGCCCAATCCCCTATAAATACCGTGTTATGCTTGTCCAGTCCCAGCCTAAAAGCCGAAAGCTTGAAAAGCTTAATTACCTCAGCCTGAGTTCCCAGGTACCGTTCTTCCTCGGTTTCAAAATTGTACAGACGAAAATGTGCAATCGGTGGTCGGTGGATATGGACATCATGCATCAACTTGTTAATCCAGGACGGTGAGATACCCGAAATATCAGCAATTTCGTATGGCGAAAGACCCTGAAGAATTTGGCTTCTAACATAAGCAATGCGTTCCGCCTGATCAGATTTCTTTGCTTTGCTTACAGACACATTTTTCTTCTTACGCGGCTCTTCTTTCTCAATTGCTGCATGGATTGGGACCCACCGTGGATCGTCTCGTGGGGCGTGCTCCTTTTCCAGCTTAATGATTTGCTCCATCAGTTCTGGATGTTCCGATAGCCTAGCCACATCAATTACCCCCTGTGCTGCCGAAACCGCCATTGCGGGCGCCTGTGGCTGTATCGTCGTCGGTCAACAGGTAACTGCGGAAAATACCCTGCATGATGCGGTCGCCGGCATTGATGACAGCTGGCACCTGACCGATGTTCCAGAATTGACCCATGATTTCGTGTGGGTAGTAGTCACTGTCGATGATTCCGATGCTGTTCGGCATTACCAAGTGCCGCTTGCGTGGCAATGATGATCGAGAAACCAGCTCCAAATACTCATAGGGACCAAGTTTCGCCTTGATACCCGTCGGAATCAGCACAATCTTGCCGGGCTTAATGACCACCGTTCCCGCTGCTGCAATGTCGTAACCGGCAGAATACGCAGTTGCCCGTTGGGGCATTGGGCCGGTATACTCGGCGATTGGTTCAAAATGTCGTTCCATCAAATAGATACCTCCAAGTCTTCGTTAGTTGCGTTGACAATTCCTTCGTCCGTTATCGCAACAAACCAATCCCAACGGCCTGATCCTTTTCCGATAACCTGGCCCCGTTTACCCTTGAATCTTGGTATCGGTCCTACGTAGCGGACGGTCTCTCCGATGTGGTGTGTCATCTTCAGTCTCCTTCAATAATTTTCAGTGCGTCTTCCACAGAGCGGGCGACACCGTACAGTACCGGCTTCGTGCTTAGCCACACCGCAAAGCGTTCCTGGTCCGGTCGTAAACGGCCGGTTTCGTTCTTTACTTCAATAAAGAAAAACTTCCCATCACCCTTGCGGAAACCAAACAGGTCTGGAAATCCGCCGGGTAATCCTGTGGTAAAATACCGTCCATCGCTCTGCTTAACCGTGCCTACATTTGCCCGAAAAATTGAATGTCCAGCTTTCGAGACAGCCACTCGGATATCGTTTTGAATTTTTGCTTCTGCTGTCATAGAGTCGCCTCTTTAATTGGTATAGTTTTTCGTGGTGGTCACTAGCAATTAACATGACCGGGGTGCCTTTGTGAATAAATTATCCTTTCCAGACCAATTTTACCTTCGCCAGGTTTACATAACTCTAACCGTGGTCACTAGAAAAAGTTAGTGACCACGGGGCTCTTCCTTAGAGTCTCATAGGTTTGAGCCCTGGTGGTCACGTGGTCACTAACTTTCAAACTTTTCTCGTTTGTCGCGCCGTTTCCCCTTAATAGTATTAATTAATATTATTGTTTAAGGAAAAAGGGGTAGTAGTGACCACGATAGGGATTCAGTCTTACGGCCATGCGGGTCTAGGTGTGGTCACTAACTCGCAATTTAGTGACCACTTAGTGACCACTAGTGACCACCCGCCGCTCATAGCCCCGAGTGGATAGGCCGTCAATCCTCTTCTTTTTGGCTCTCCATCCCGGTTGGTTGTCCATGATGTACTTGATTTTCTTGGCCAGGGCTCGATTAGTGACCAGGTTGTTCTCGCCCATCAAGGACGCCAGCTGATTACTGGTAATGAAATCGTCGTGCCAGGTCTGGAGCAGACGTTCAATCTCGTCCTCCACTGCGTCTACATACATGAAGTTACGCCGATGTTCTTCTAGCATCTGCACCTGGTCTTTTGTCAGCGCGAAGCTGAACCCGGCTTTGTAATAGCTGACGAATTCGCCCCACAGCTGCTCCACCAGAGGTGGCTTTAGGTCCGTTACTGGGTGATACACCTGTGCGTCCAAGTCGGCCATGATCGGCAGGAACCGGCGTTCACCGGTCTTATCCTTGAGGTACGTATCTTCGTTGGTCGTCCGGGCCATCACGAAAGACTTAGCCCGCCGTTCTGGCCGTCGATTGTATGGTGACCGGAATTCCAGCTGTTCAGCGGATACGAATTTCTTCAGGTCCTCGAAGCTGCTATTGTTGGTGGCCGTCATCTCATCGTCATTGAGGATCAACGCCCGCAGCATGATCGCGTAACTGTCCTTATCTTTGAAGTCGGTGAACTGGTCGGTGTAATACTGCCCGCCCATCCGCTTCAGCAGCGTCGTCTTCCCAGCGCCCTGACCGCCGACTAGGTCCAGCACGTAATCGAACTTCATATCCGGTTGGTAGACTTTGGCCACCGCTCCGACGAAGAACAGCTTCGTAATGAGCGTGGTCACCGGAGACATCGGCGCCCCGAGAAATGTCGGCAGAAACGAATCCGCCCGTTCCTTCTTGTCCCAGTGCTGATAAGCCCTCTCCATGTACTCCTTCACCGGGTTGTACGCGTTGTCCCGCGAGACCTGGATCATTGCGGCGTTGAAGGCCTTGTCGTTGAACAGCACGTAGTATTTCTTCTCCAGATAGTTCAGGCAGAGAGAGACGATTTCATCGACCATCTGACCCTTAGCGATGTGCATCTGCTGGATTGGCTTCACCACGTCTACCTCGTGGGTGAATTCGTTGTACCGAAACGTGTTCATCAGCAGTGGATCGTGTTCGAGGGCCAGGACGACGTTATTAATACTGTTTGGGACCGGCATTCCGGTTTTCGTGTTGACTCGGAAATTAATGGTCATCGGGACAACGTTATTCTGCTTCGCCGCCAGTTGCTGCATTGCCTTCTTGTTGGCCAAGCTTCATCATCTCCCGTCGGTGCAGCTCTGTTTTGATAATGCTGTCAAACGTTTTCTCGAATTCCTTCTCATCGAGTGTCTTGGGCGTGTTGGCATTGGCCTGCTTAGCCAGTTCATAGGCCACTTGCGGATCCACATTACGAATCAGCAAAGCGCCAACGAAGGTGGCTAAGGCATTGTTCCGGCCGCCGGTCTCACCGAGTCCCTTGACAATCTGCTCAAACAGTTCCGCCGTGTTGGACTTGTGGCCCTTGAAGGCGGCTGGCCCTTGATAGGCAGCCTCTGCCGGCACGTCACGGTTGATGTCCTCAATGAGAGCGGCGGGCGGTTCAGCCATCGGCAGCTTGTTGGCCCACTTGTACTGTCCGCTGCCGACGGTACTGGGGGCAATCATCACGTAGTTATTGATGTGGGCCTTGATGTCCACCCCTGGCAGCCAACCGATATGCTGACTGACTTCGGTACCTTGAGGCTTGCGGTAAAACAGCTGCTTACCGCCGTGAGCCGTTGTCTGCATGAGCGTCTTCGGAAACCAGTTAAAATGTTTCAGCTCCCGAATTGATTTGAATCCGTCGGCTCCCCCTTCATGCCGGTCGATGTCGACCACGAAGAAGTCAACGGTCCGCACTGCGATCTGGGCATAGGGCTTCAGCAGCTAGATTTTTTCAATTTCTGATTCGGTCAGCGCGGGTTTATCCGCGAAAGTGATGAGCGGTTTCTTGTCCACCATGGGCAGCACGTAGAATCCGTTTCGTGCGTAATACTTAGCATAATTCACAAGATTCTTCATAAGTCCTCCCTTCTAACGGGCTTCTCACCCGTCCGGCGGTCTAATGACACTGCATCAGCTGATGGTCAGAAGGGAAGATCGTCGTCATCGATGTCGGTATCGTCACTCTTCGCGTCGCCCAGCAGGTCGTCATCATTGGACCGTAGATCCTTCGGCAGGTCCTTATCATCGACAGTAATGGGCTCCGGCTGTTCGGCTGGTTCGAAATCGTAATTCTTGTACGGGTACTGAGGATTCTTCTTGTTCTCCCGCACGGTGAGGTCCATCGTGACGATCTTGCCAATCGCTTGGCCGAAGTTGAAGGCCGCCACTAGATGGTCGATGTCCTCCCAGTCCTCCGGCTTAAGGGTAATGTCGCAGGCGTTCGCCAACTTGGCGATGAGCTTAATATGGCTGGAGATGACGCTGTCAGGGACTTTCTTACCACTCGCGGTGGTCTCATCGAGGTTGAACATGTTGTAATCCTTGGTACTGACGTGTTCGCCAGCATTGACTTCGGTGATGATCCGCAGACCGTCCCAGCCGCCGGGGGTGACGTGGTGGTCGATCGTGTTGACGATGACGGTATATTTCCCGGACGGCAGCCCCTCGAAGGAATTGGCGCTGTCCTTGGTTGCATCAAAACCGGCTAATACTTCTTGTGCTTTATCGAGTAAACTCATTATTTATCTTCTCCTTTAGTTTGAGGGCGTGTAGAAAACACGCCAGGGATATTGTTGAGGACACGCAAGATGCCCTTGTCCGTGATGTCGTCACGGTAATACTTCCGCCGCTGGTCGGTGATTCGGCGGATGTAGTTGGTGCCCACTCGCTTGGTTTGGATGACCAGGTCCGAGTTGCCGTTGATCACGTTGTAATATTTTGTCTTCAGGCTCGGAATTTTCCGCGTCTCGGTACCGACACCGTCGTTCACTTCGGCGATCCGGCTAATGTAAACGACGTTCATATCCAACGCTTTAAGCTCCAAGATAAATTCTTGAAAAATCGTGTTGAACATCGCGAAGCCGCGGCCATACGGCACATCAGGCAGCGTCTCCACCCGATTCCGGATAGCGATGGCCTGCTCCAGCATGACGACCAGGTCATCCACGACATCGACCACGATGGTCTGATAACCATGTTTTTCGTTCATGAGTGCCAGGATGATTTCGTCCAGCTGCTTGATGACGTCTTGCCGGAGGGTACTGTTGGGCCCTTTAATATTGCGAATCTGGATCGAGGGCGCCTTATTCTCCAGAGCGTTCCCATCCGTGTTGAGAAATAGCGGATTAGGGAAATGCTCGGCGAGATAAGACTTGCCGCTCATCGTCGCCCCCCAGATGAAGAAGTTGTGGGGCACGTCGATGGTTTTCTGCGGTTCGTTCGGTGGCAGAATACTCAACGGATAAAACCTCTTTTCTTAGCCTGGTACCACGCCCAGCCGGGTTTGTAACCGTGCAGCTTGGCGTAATACTGTAATTGGAGATAGTTCTCCAGCTGTTCTGGCCGTTTATCGGCCAGCCATTTGTACAATTCACTCGATCGGATCATGCGGGCAATCTTGATACGCTTCTGGGCGGCCGCCGATGGGGTGACTTCCACTAGGTCCACATCAACGTGCTGCGGTCCGTCGTTGTTGTCTTCCTTGGCCAAAGCGTGTCCGCAAAACGGACAGGTCGTTCGGCCCTTGCGGTAGAAACTTGCAAAGCAATACGGGCAGGTCGTTGGGGACGGAATATCGCTACGGTTTTTTTCTTCTTGCCCTCACCCGCCATCTGCCAATTACGTTCGTCGGTGGGTAGGCCGAAGCGGCTGAGGTTATCCACGTGGTCGATGATGATCGCCGTCTTCCCTTCTCGCGGGTTCATCGCTCGCACGGAAAACTGCAGGAACAGCGAAAGCGATTGCGTTGGCCGCATCATGATGACGCAATCCACATTCGGTAAATCCAGTCCTTCAGTGAACAGCTCCGCATTAGTCAGGACGGTGATCTTCCCCTCGCGGTACTGCTTGATGAGCCGATTCCGCTCCTCCTTTGGGGTGGCCCCGTCAACTTCTGCCGCCGTAATGCCGGCCGCATTGAAACTGTCGGCCAGGTGCCTGGCTGAGGCCACGTTGTATGCGTAAGCGATGGCTTGCATGCCATCAGCGTGTTCCTGATACATCTTCACGGCATTACTGAATACCTTCGGTTTCATGGCGTCAGCAACGGACGCTTCGTCGAACTCGCCGTTCGCCTTAAGTTTGAGTCCAACTGTCTCGATGCTCGGCGGGCAGAAGTACCGGATCGGTGCCAGAAAGCCGTTTTTGATGAGCCAGCCCATCTGCTGACCGGGAATGAGGCAGTCAGCTACATCCCCGAAACCCGCCCCGCTCATGCGCCAGGGAGTGGCTGTAACCATGATCCGCACAGCATCGGGAAAAGCGTCGATGATCCGGCGGTAGGACTTTGCCAACACGTGGTGGGCCTCATCAATTAAGATGACTGCTGGCTTAGGGATGGTGCCGGTGTGCCGTGTAAGTGTCTGAACCATGCCCATGGTGACCAGCGACATGTCAACGTCATTGCGCTTAAAGGTTTGCCGCGCCTGGTCCACCAGCTCCTTGCGATGGACCACGAATAGCACCCGGTTGCCCTTAAGCGTCGCCCGTCGAGCAATCTCGGCCATGATGACTGTTTTTCCTGTGCGAGGTGGCTGCTGCACCATGATGGCTCGCTTGCCTTCACGCATGGCGCCGACGATACGGCTGATGGTAAGCTGCTGGTAGTTGCGCAGCTTATACATGGTGCCCGTCAGAATCCTTGATAATGAGATTATCCATCGCCCACAACAGCATGGTCTCCACTGTGTCTCTCAGCGATAAGTTGGCGTCGGCGGCGACTGCCTTAACTTTCTGATGCATTTCGGCCGAGATAAAGATAGGCATAGTGCCCTGTGACTTTTTGCCGCCCCGGACGATGACCAGCTTGTTCTGCGGTGTGACGTCTGTTTTTGGTTTCATGATGTTTCCCTCCTAGCGGATCCGTGGTGACCAGTTGGTTTTTAGCTCTGCCCCAACAACAGTCGTGCCAGCTTCCAGGGCCACTTTGATTGACCGTTTGTCCACAACGTGTGTGACTTTCTTCGTCACAAATTGTGGTGGCAACAGCCGGTAGTCATCCGGTACCTGCACCGATGTTGATGCCTGAATTCAGACTGTCAGCGTGGGTGTTTTCACTTTATTAATTCCGGCGACCTGGAAAGCGTCAGTCAATGCTTGTTTCAAGCGATCACGATTACTTGTCAGCCCTCGCCGACGATCATTTAGTCGCTTGATTTCAGAGTCCACTTCGGCAATATCGTTATCTACCGACTTAATGACGTAAGCGTGCCAACCGCCTTCTCCTCGATGCCATCCTTGATGGATGCCAGCGTGTCTTTAATTGCTTCCGGGTCGCTCTCCGAGTCGGCAACTAATGCTGCCACCCTAGCGTAAGCACCCTGCAAATCGTATAATGTAGCCATAGTTAATTTCCTTTCTTGACCGTAGACGTGCCAGCGTCTGCGGCCTTTTCATTGGCTTCAATTTCGTCGATGTACTCAGTTAACAACCGGATTCGCACCGAGTATGTCAGAGCCTCATCATCATTGAAGTGTTCGCCCTCGATAATCATTTTGGTCAGTGCTTCCACGTTGTCTTGCCGATCACCGACCATTTCCCGATATAAATGAGTAGCTGACGTTTCGTAAATACTGGTTAGCATTACCGTTCCTCCATTTCTTTCTTGCGGTAGCTGATCAACAACCGCATGTAAATGCTGTCTGCTAACCGCTTCTGCCAATCGCTTGACGCTTGTGCTCGGTATGCTTCGACTGTCTATAACCGATACTGATCAATTGATTCCATTAAGATTTGCCGCCTTTGATTGCATTCTGGGCGATTTCCGGAAACCACTTTTTCATGAACTCTCCAAATGCTTCCGGCTCACATGTATAGCCCTTGACGCCTTCACGCGGGTACATTACACATTGCCCTCGCAGAACTTTCATGAACCGCGGAACTTGAAACACGTTGTCTGCAAACCAAGTTGGATTCTGGTGATATCGTTTTACCAATTCCGGCATTGTCCACCAGCCAGCCATGTCTGCTCTTGCGAGAGCAGTATCATGTTCAGCCACATATTCGTCGTCAACGACGTGAAGCCCAGTTGGCAGTTGGATCATCAAAGCCATTCCGTTGACGTTGGCTTCTATTTTTGTCCCCAGCAGCATGCCGCTCGCCTCCTTTCCAATTGTTACGGAACAGCTTGACAGCTTCGTGCCGGTTGGCCCAAACCGCTTTAACTTCTGACCAACAGGCACTGATGATGATGCCGCCAATGATGGCGGACGGGATGTCAATGACTAGCATGTGAATCAACCCTTTCATTTCTGCATTCGAGTGAGATAATGCTAAGCAGGAGGTACTGTTATGCATACGTATATCGTTTCGTGCGATCTCGATGCTTCAGCGCATAAATACAAAATTTTTTCACATAAAATACGAGAATATCCAAACTGGACAAGGATCACATTTTCGTGTTGGTGTATTAGAACCAACAAATCAGCACCCATACTATGCAGCGAGCTTAGAGAAGTCCTAGATTACAATGACAGCTTATTCGTGGCTGAACTGGCCCAAGAGGCAACCTGGTTCAACTTGCCCGAGGAAGTTACCAAATGGCTTAAAAATAATTGCTGACGTGTTTTTTGCCTTCCATCATGGTTCCTTCTTTCATAAACTTTCACGGCTCACCGGCCCCTGGAAGTGGGATAATCACTTCTGGAGGAGGTGGTTTTTTTGCCACAGATCATAAAGTTTGAAGACATCCCGGTAAATGATTTGAAGTATGAGTACATCTCGGCGGATGCCATGTCGCTTGAACCCAAGATCCTATTTCATTCACGAATTATGAAGCAACATATGAGTGAACGAGATGGTGTGGTTTACGGCTATCAAGAGTGGGAGGATGGGCACAAGCTCTTCTTAGCCCGCAAAGAGCACGGGTCTGATGCTGCAACTTACGTAAAGACAAACTACGAAATGCAGCAAATCAGTCGATAGGTCCCTGGCTGAATGAGCCATCGGCACTGGCCTTAAGCTCTCCCTCAGAATCAGAAAAGTGGATGCCGTCACCATCAATATTGACACGAAACTTTTCGTGCTCCTGGCCACCCGCAATGGCCCGGAGCATTTTTTGTAACTCGGTGGTGCTGAATTCAATTGTTAATTTCATCGTGCTTCCTCCGTTTCTTCTTTCTGTTTTGTGGGATAATGCTTTCGAGGTGACTTAAATGGTCCTTAGCAAGAAACAAATCAAGTGGCTAAAAAAAGTAAAATCCGGAATGTCAGAAGAAGAGCTTGCCGTCGCCGTTAAGAACAAAACATTTTTAAGTCTTGATCGAGATAACAATTTGATAAAAGTTGAATATCATCTTGACTTTGAAAATGGATGGGATTCGATGGCTTGGGATCCAAAGAAAGTATCGCTAACAGCAAAGGGGATGTCTGCTCTTGATGTCGAACTAGAAAGAAGAAGAACTGACATCAGAAATAATCTCTGGTTCCCAATAATTGTTGGATTCATAACATATTTATTGGGATTATTAACCGGAGCCATTTTCTTATAAGGCTAATGCTGTCAGCAATCCTAATAGCAGCCCCAATACCGCTGCTGTTGTAGCAACCATTTTGTTCTCATTCATCCATTGGACCAGTTCTCGAAAAAAGTCCATTACAGATTCCCCATTTCTCGCTCGATTGCTACTTCTCGTTATCATGTTTTACCGGCTGATCTAGGTACAGATCACTAAGACCAAGCAAATCTGCAATTTGATACACGTCTTCGGAGACAAGTTCCAGAACATCATTACCGCTCATAAGTGTTCCATCCTCATTCCTGAAATCGTGTGCCTCAACAATATCAATCAAGTCACCAAGTGCATCCTTTACGTTGTCAAAATCGCTACCAAATGCTTTCATTCTTAAGCCTCCTCAGACTGTCCGCTTCATTTCTTCGTCTCTACATCTACTTCATCCGGAAGCTCTTCGGTCGAGTCATACATCGCATTCAGGTAGTCGTTGATGATGGCTAACTTCTTTAGTTCAGCAACCAAATCATCGATTAGCTCCATCTTGTCTGTAGACTTTGTTGAGTATGGGCCGCCCTTTGGACCGATGGAGCTTCCAAGGTCAATTAGAATATCAGTCTGCCCAGGAAGAAAAGAGTGTCCAATTTCCGAGATGCGGTCTTCCACAACGCTGATCATGTCATCAAGCATTTGGAGCTTGATCTGCTTTGGCACTTTGATACTTGTCACGATGAAATACCTCCTAATATTCGTTGTCCCAGACGCGATATTTAATGGCGTGATCATTAACAACTGCCATGTAAATCTCGATGAGCCGCTTGTCGTTGCCAATAACATCAACTTTGTTAGTCTTGTTTCGCTTCGATAAAGATTGGCCTTCTCCAGCCATTCGGTTCCGCAGATTGGTAAGCCGTGTACTCAAGCTGCACCCACCTCGTTGTTCGACATCCTTGTAGATATCGTTCCGTGTGGCTTGATAGTCATCTCCACGCATATGTGCAATCTTAGTGATGATGTCCCGGGTAGCTCGCCGCCAGTCCATTGTGGATGTGCTGACGATTTCGGAGATGGCATCAACTTTGTGGTCGATTTGAGTTATCTTGCGTTCCTGTTCAGCCATGGCTTGAGCTGCCTGGATGGCAAACTGCGTTTGCGGGCTGAGACCTTGTAGATTGATCTGGGGCTTCGGATTAAAATAATTTTCTTCCAGGCTATCGAACATATCCCAGGCCTTATCCGTGCCAAGCATCTTCGAGTGGCGGGCCGCACCACGCTTGGTGTAAAGAATCAGGCTCTTGGCGTTCTTCCCGACAAGGGGTGAATTTAACCCTTTGTCCTTGAAATCCTTTAAAGCCGGGCCCTCTAGCTTGAAGAAGTGGCTGCCCTCGATAAACTTGTCGCGGTTCTTCTTGAAGTTATCCGCAATCCGATCCGACGTAGTTCCGTAGAGCTCTGCAAGCTGCTCTGTGGTCAGCACTCGCTGGCCTTGATTCTCGATTGGTGTTAATTCGTTCATTTAGAAACCTCCTTTTGTTCATCAAGTTTTTCGCTAAAAGCGTTATTGCTTCCAAAAAAAATATAGTCTTGAGGGATTGAATAAATTTTGCTAATCTTCCAGATCTGTTGCATTGTTAGATCAGACGAGTCCTTTTCCCAACGACGAAGGGTTGGCTCTGTTACACCCATCATTTTTGCTGCATCAGATTGGGGAAGCCCTTTGCGAACTCGCAGGTCTCTTAGTGTGTGCTTCAAGTAGACTGGCACTTTTTCAGGAATGTCCATGATTTCTTCCTCCTTTCTACATTGTCTATACTATCACGCTTTTAGCGAAATGCAGCAAAAATTTCGCCATCAACGAAAAATATTTTTCTAGCGACGTTGATTATTTTCGCTTTGGTGGTAGTATGGGAACCGTAGAAAACATTCTTACCACTAATAGGGGGAAACATTTTGGACGACATCAAGACAATATTTGCGAAGAACCTGCAACAGCTAATGGATTCTCGCGGCGAAAATTTGACGGAGCTGTCTGATCGCATTGGCGTCGCCTTCTCGACAGTATCGGACTGGTTGCATGCTAACAAAATGCCTCGCAGTGGGTCATTGCAAACAATTGCAGACCATTATGGCGTTAACATAAGCTATTTGACCACCGATCATAACCAACTAAATGTTTCCGGGATTGGCACGTACAAGTACATTCCCGCCGGTATTTCAGCCGGCGTTCTGTGCAGTGTGGATCCATTCACCTCCGATGAAATTGAGTCTATCCAAATATCTGACAAGGTTCTCGGCAAATATGCTGGCGACACAGATCTCCTGATGATGCATGTTAATGGGGAGTCGATGGACCAAACAATTCCCGATGGGTCTCTTATAGCTGTCAAGGCTTACAACGATATTCAGGATCTTCAAGACGGAGATATTGTTGTGTTTGCAGACGCCGGTGATTATGCCGTCAAGTACTTCTACAATGACCGCGAAAAAGAGATCATTACCTTTGTCCCAGATTCCACTGACAAACGTTTTCGGCCAATCACCTATACATACGAAGAACTGCAAGACGAAGATGTCAAGATAATTGGCAAGGTAGTGGTTTACGTGGTCGTTCTGTAACTTTTTTCGCCGCCCTGCTCTGCGAGGGGTAAAATACAGGGGTACCAATACGTCCAAACCCTGATGACGTTAAAAGCCGGGAAAAATAAAAAGCCCCAATCCGCTTGAGCGAATCAGAGGCTTAAGTTTGAACAAAATAATTATATTAATGGAAGAAAATCATGAAGAAGGCTGTTTTAGGATTATTGTTAGGATTGACGTTGCTACTCACGGCGTGCGGGCCAAATCCATCAGCCAGCAAATCATCAAGTAGTAAGGCACGTTCGGAAAGTGTGGCCAAAGCTAAGGCAGCGTCCGTTTCAAAGCGTAAAGCAAAGGCCAAAGCGGCAAGTATCGCCAAAACCAAAGCAGATAACGAGTCTAAGGCCAAGGCGTCGAGCCAGTCGGCGGCGGATGCAAGCAGCAAGTCTGCCGCACAAGCAGCCGCCAGCAGTTCAAACGTTGCTGCACAACAGGCCTCTAGTAGTTCAAGCGCGGTTCAACAGTCAAACACTCAACAGCAGGCGGCACAAAGTTCTTCACCTAATATTCAAAATCAGAGCGGGATCTCTTATGACACAAACACGCTGACTGGATTTCTCAATACTTATGGTGTATCTCCTGCCCTGTACAAGATGCAACATGACGGGATGTCTGCAAAAGAAGCGCTGAACAGCCTACCCGATGAAATGCTGACCTTTGGCGAGCAGCAAACCAAATGGCAACTGGATCATGGTGGCAAGCCCGATGGTCAGCAATAAACGAGCTTTTTGCTAGGGGGATAAGCTCGCATTCCAATGCGACCTTCCACGGGCCTCACGGCCCGTACATAGCACGGGGTTCTCGGATTTTAAATCCGTATACTAAAAAAGCCCACCCGAATCTCTTGGCCGAGACGGATGAGCAAAGGTGAGAAATTGAAGGAATAATGGAATGGGAGAGCGATGCCATGAAAGCCATTCGTAAGGCAACGCTCTTTGCATACCCTATTTTACCAGATTGGGAGGTAAACACAATGGCAAGCTTTCGCAAACGTGGGAAAACCTGGACATATTATGTCTACTACAAGGACAACAATGGCGACAAGCAGCAGTTGAATCATGGCGGCTACCCCACCAAAAAAATGGCCCAACTTGCGGCGGCAGAAATTGAGCAGCAGTACCGTCATGGCGCAGACCTGACTGCACACAAAATAAGCCTGATCTCGTACTGGGATAAGTGGATTAAGCTATACAAAGCTGGCAAGAATGCCCCGATCACCGAGCGCCGGTATTCTACCATCCGTAAACAACTAGTGGCCCACTTCGGTGAAGACACACAGCTCAACAATATTTGTAAAAATGATTGGCAAGAATTTCTGAACGAGTTTGGTGCTGACCGCACGAAAGACACGGTCAGCAAGCTCAATGGATATGTTCGGGCGATGGCTGAAAGTGCGGTCGCCGATCGGATAATTTACTCGAACTTCACCAAAGGAACAGTGCTGACTGGTTTAAATGGCAAGCCACGTGAGTTGAAGTATTTGCAACTGGATGACTTTGCTAAGCTCATCAAATACTGCACCAAGCACGCTCGCTTGCGGAGCGTCTACAATTACATGATCATTACCGGTGCCTTGACTGGTGCACGTTTTAGCGAGGTTGCTGCGTTGCAATGGCCTGACATTGATTGGGATACCGATACTATTCATATTACCAAGAGCTGGGACTACACCTATGGCGGCGGATTTAAGGCCACTAAGACGCCAAGCAGTGTGCGAGACATATCTATGCCTCCAGAGTTGGCAACTATACTGAAGCAATTACAGACGGCACAGCAGGAACGTTCACTTGCCACAGGATATCGAGACCCTAAACACATGGTTTTCCGTAACATAAGACACGAAGTACCCGGTGATAGTGCGATTAACAAGGCTCTCCACCAGGTCGAAGACGATTTAGGTATCACACCGCGGATTACATTTCATGGACTGCGTCATACTCACGTTAGCTATTTGCTGTCGCAGGACGTGGATATCTACTACATTTCGCAACGGCTGGGGCACTCCAATATCGAGATAACCATGCGTGTTTACAGCCACCTGCTGGATCAAGCCCGCAAGTCCCAGGACACTAAAGCCTTGACGGCCCTAAGCACTTTGGCCAGTTCTTAATGTCAGACTTTTGTCAGACTAAGTCTGACAACGTACAAAAGTCAGGAAAAATGAAAACCCCCGAAACGCCGTTGTATCAGCATTTTGGGGGTTCAGATCAACTCAAGAAAACTCAAAATAAGGAGAGTACAGGATTTGAACCTGCGCGCCGGTATTAGCCGGTTCGCCGGATTTCGAGTCCGGTGCATTACCACTCTGCCAACTCTCCAGAACGCATACTATCTTACCAAAAACATGCGTCCTTGTCCATTTTAATACTGCATTAAAGTGAACATATCGTACCCTTTGATCTTGTCCCGGCCATGCAGGTCCGTCAGCTCGATCAAGAAGGCGGTGCCGACAACGATGCCGCCCAGCTCTTCCACCAGTTTGATTGTCGCAGCCAATGTACCGCCGGTGGCCATCAAATCGTCCACGACCAGCACCCGCTGGCCGGGCTTGACGGCGTCCTTGTGCATATATAACGATGCCTGGCCGTATTCCAAATCGTAAGTCACCGATACTGTCGGTTGAGGCAGCTTGCCCTTTTTCCGAGCCGGGGCAAAACCGACCCCCAGCTTATATGCCACCGGACAGCCGACAATGAAGCCCCGGGCTTCCGGGCCGCAGACCATTTCCACATTTTTCGCCCGCGCATAATCCACGATGGCGTTTGTAGCGGCGGCATAAGCCCGGCCATCTTCCATTAACGGGGAAATGTCCCGAAAAATAATCCCTGGTTCCGGGAAGTCCTGCACATTGGCCACGTAGTCTTTAAAATTGATCGACATGTTTTCTCCTACCTTTATTTAATGAAATTGGTCACTGAGCAACGCGCGCACCTTGGCCCAAGAACCGGTTTGCAGAGTCTGCGCAAATTGGATTTGCTGGACCCGGGCTTGGTAATGGGGCGCGGCGGTGAGCGCTTGGGGCGTCAGGTCGGCTTGGAAAGCAATCATATCGCCCGCCATGGCCAGAAAGCCCAAATCGAAGAATACCTGAATAATGAAGCGGAGACTGGGCACATCTAGGCGAACTTGCGCGGCCAGGGCCGGCAAGTCTTTGGGAGCGACCCGCTGCTTGGCTTTGAAGAGGTTGAAGACCTGCCCGAAGACTTTCTTTCCGGGCAAGGCTTCATCCCGCCGAGCTTGGGACGCATAGAAAATGACCCAGACCTGTTCGGGGGTGACGTTTTGCCCCAGGGTTTGCAGCTGGGCGAGATTCGTGGGCGCGTCCACCAGCACTAGCTTAGTGTACTGTCTGATCTGCGGGTCGTCAAACATTATTCGGGGTTGGTCTTGGAGGTAATTAGACAGTCGCTTGGCGTAGGCCTTTTGGAAAAAGACATAGGCGGCATCAAGAGAAAATTGAGAACGTTGCAGTGTATTGGAGCGCCAATCGTTCAGCAAGGGTGTGGCCGTGACCACATCCAGCAGTTGAAACTGCACGGTCGTTTTACCGTTCCAGGTGTTCTGCTGGAGCGTTCCGTACAGGGTAACGTCATCTGCTCCCACCAGACTGGGACCCATAGCGGCCAAATTGAAGCCCACTGTATTGACACTCTGTTTGGTGCCCACGATTTGGCAGCGCAGGTGATCCTTGGTTTGACCCATGGTTTGGACCCCCCGGATCAAGTCTGGCACTACCGCCAGAATCGGCCGCGGATTGGTATTACCGAAGGGGGCCAAAACCGCCAGCTGATCATAAAAGGTCATGGTCAGCTCATCCACCGCTACACTGAGATCGGCCGTCTGGGCCGGTTTGGCCCCAGGCTTGAAGTCTTGGGCCACTGCGGCATCCTCCATCGCCTGGGCGAGCGCCGGGACATTAGCCGCACTCACCGTCAGCCCGACTGCCGCCGCATGGCCGCCGAAAGCGACACAGGCGTCCCGCTGGGGATTCAGTGCTGCGAACAAGTTGTAGTCGCCGGCAGTACGACCGGAACCCTTGTAATCATCCGTGGGCTTCTCGCGACTGAGCACAATGGTCGGCTTACCCGTTGCTTCCGCGACATGGTTGGCGACGATACCCAACACCCCTTCGTGCCACCCTTCTCCGGTGATGACCAAAGTCCGCCGGGCCGCGTGATCCGCGTCTTGCGCTTGGCGCAGCGCGGTATCGGCCATTTGCTTCACCCATGTTTTACGGGTGCTGTTCGTGTCATCCACCTGTTGCGCCAACTGGGCGGCTTCGTCGGGATCGAAGGTGGTCAGCAGCGTCACGCCCACTGTCCCATCATCCACCCGGCCTAGCGCATTGAGGCGCGGCGCCAAAGCAAAGCCGACCGTTTCCTCGTCGATGGTTTCCGGCGCGATTTGGGCGACTTGATACAGCGCCTGTAAGCCCAAGCGATCGGTCTTTTGCAGCTGTTGCAAGCCGTAGGTGGCAATCACCCGGTTTTCGTCCACCAGGGGCATAACGTCGGCAATCGTCCCAATCGCCGCCAGATCCAGCAGGTCAACCGGCACAGTATCCATCAGCGCACTAGCCACTTTAAAGGCCACACCAGCCCCACTGAGCTGACCAAAGGGATACGTGCTGTCCGGATAGCGGGCATGAACGATCGCTGTCGCTTCCGGCAAAGTTTCCGGCAATTCATGGTGGTCTGTGATGATCACGTCAACATTATGATCATTACAGTAAGCCACTTCATCGTGACCGGTCACGCCGTTATCCACAGTGATAATCAGCTGCGTTCCGGTTTCGACCAGATACTTATAAACCGCCAGATTCGGTCCGTACCCGTCGGTGAAGCGATTCGGAATATAGAAATGCACATCCGCCCCAAGATTATCCAGCGTTTCCTGCATGATTGCGGTGCTGGTGATGCCATCGGCGTCATAGTCGCCGTAAATCGTGATCTTTTCCCCTGCCGTAATGGCCTGTTTGATTCGGTCGCAGGCCTTGGTCATATCATGCAGAGCAAACGGGTCGTGCAGATCGGTCAATTGCGGCGCGAGGAAATGCTCGGCCGCTTCTGCCGTCGTGAGGCCCCGAGTGCGCAATAAATGAGCCACAGTCACCGGTTGGCTGATGGCTGCGGCCAGAGTTTGATCTTCTTGAGTGATTGGGTGCGGTGCCGTCCACGTAAAACGATTCAATTCGCGACCTCCATTTTCGTTCGTAACCAAGGCTTCCATTATAGCAAAATTGCGGGCAAACAAAAATCCCTCAAGAAACGAGGGATAGCGAGGCTACGGTGCAAAGACCGCCAACGTTTGCTTGTTAGCCACCGTCGTATTGATCAAATGTCCGCGCACCGCCCAGCGGTTCACGCCGCCGTCCGCACAGGTGATCAACGTGACCATGGCCGTCCCCGCAACGTCATTGATCAGATAGACAGCCGTGGGGTCCACGATTTTCTTCCAGGTGATCTCATAGGTATAAACGTGTTCCAGATCGGTCAGATAGATGCGCTGACCCAGTTGGGTACTTTCTAAAGGAGAAAACAAAATGCCCTTGTTGGTCATGTAGTGCCCGGCCAGGGCGTAATTCCCCTGCCCCATCACTTGATCGGGTTTCATCGTGCCGCCGCCGGTGGACAGCGCCGTGTCGCTGAGGCCTTTGACGATGGGCAGGTGCATGCCCACAGCCGGAATGGCCAGCTTGCCGATCACACTGGCATCGCTTTTCACCGCCGCCTGAACGACTTGTTGGGTATTGATGCTTTTGACTTTGGAAAAATCGAATTCGCCCTTGGCCAATTCATTTTGCTGGATCTGCTGGCGGCTGACGTTCATCTGCCGCTCGGACATCGTACTGACCAACCAGTTCTTGATTGGTTCATTAAAAATAAGCACCAAGCCAATAGCAAAGACCAAACCTAAAAAAATACGCAGTACGAGCCTGCCTGCTTTTTTCATCCCCGGGGCCGCGCTCCTTTCGTCCTATTGTATACAACCATATGCTAGCGAATTGCCGGGCCGCCGTCAATCTTTGTGCCCAAAGCCGGCCAGTGGGCGTGTCAACTACTGCAACCGCTCTTATTAAAATTTTATAAAGCGCCACCAACGCCGACCCAATAAGGTTCCCGACCTGTCAGCAAATATTCAGTAAAAGATATTTAGTAAAATTTACTAAATCCATGGTATACTACATTTGCAGAATAAAGAAAGAGGTGTCCACAATGAATCATTCAGAATTGCTGGAACAATTCCAACAACAGTTTAATACCCCCGCAAAGGCGATGTACTTCGCACCCGGGCGGATCAACTTAATCGGCGAGCATACGGATTACAACGGCGGGCACGTTTTCCCCTGTGCCATTAGCTTAGGCACATACGCCGTTGTCGCGCCCCGGACCGATCACGAATTTCGGCTGTATTCCGCCAACTTTGCGGACAAGGGGATCATTTCTGTTCCCTTGGACGAGTTAGAAAACAAAGCAGGTTACGATTGGGCCAACTTCGTTGTCGGCACCACGAAATTTATGGCGGAATCCGGAACCATTGATCACGGGCTCGACATCTTCTTCTGGGGCAACTTGCCCAACGGTGCGGGTTTGTCCTCCTCCAGTGCACTGGAACTCGTAACGGCTAATTTATTGGCTGACCAGTTCCAGATTACGATGTCTCCGGTGGACATGGCTAAACTGGGCCAACGGGTGGAGAATCAATTCATCGGTGTTAATTCCGGCATCATGGATCAATTTGCCATTGCCATGGGCCGCAAAGACCACGCCATTCTATTGGATACAAATACCATGGAATATGCCTATCAAAAATTAAACTTAGGCGATGCCAAGATCATCATCATGAACACCAACAAGCGGCGGCAATTGTCCGATTCCAAGTACAACGAACGCCGAGCTGAATGTGAAAAGGCCCTGGCCTTGATTCAAAAGGGCGACGACGTGAAGAGTCTCGGTGCCCTGTCCTTGGAAGAGTTCGACGAATACACCTACCTGATCAACGACGGCACACTGATCAAGCGGGCGCGGCACGCGGTGGTTGAAAACCAACGGACCATGGAGGCTGTTGATGCCCTGCAAAACAACGACTTAGCCCAATTCGGCCGGTTGGTCAACGCCTCCCATGTCTCCTTGGAACATGATTATGAGGTGACTGGTATAGAACTGGATACCCTGGTCCATACCGCTTGGCAGCAGTCTGGCGTGATCGGCGCGCGGATGACTGGCGCTGGTTTTGGCGGCTGCGCCATTGCTTTAGTGCATGACGATGCGATCCCGGCCTTCGAAAAAGCTGTTGGCGACACCTACAAAGAGAAGATCGGTTATACGGCCGACTTCTATGTCGCCGAAATTTCCGACGGCCCGCACCGGGTTGAACTGTAACAGCAGGTAACTCCGCAACACGATTTTCCACAACACAACAACACACACAGCACAGATCAATGGAGGTATTTTAATGACAGTATTAGTATTAGGCGGCGCTGGCTACATTGGGTCCCATACGGTAGACCGCTTGGTGGACAAAGGGTACGACGTGGCCGTGGTCGATAATTTAATCACCGGCCACGAAAAGGCGATCAACGCCAAAGCGCGTTTCTATCAAGGCGATGTGCGGGACAAGCTTTTCATGCGCGAAGTCTTCGACAAAGAGAACATTGACAACGTGATCCACTTCGCGGCCTTCTCCATTGTGCCCGAGTCCATGAGCGATCCATTAAAGTACTTTGATAACAACACCTACGGCATGACCGCCCTCTTGGAAGTCATGCGCGATGCCGGCGTGAAACGCATCGTCTTCTCCTCCACCGCGGCCACTTACGGTGAACCCAAGCAAGTGCCAATCAAGGAAACCGATCCGCAGATTCCCACCAACCCATACGGCGAAAGCAAGCTGGCCATGGAAAAGATCATCCACTGGGCCGATGCGGCTTACGGCATCAAGTTCGTCGCGCTGCGCTACTTCAATGTGGCGGGGGCCAAGGATGATGGTTCTATCGGTGAAGACCACCATCCGGAAACCCACCTGATTCCCATCATTCTGCAAGTGGCCAAGGGCCAACGGGATAAGCTGACCATCTTTGGCGGCGACTATCCCACCAAAGACGGCACCAACGTTCGAGATTACGTCCACGTGATGGACCTCGCCGATGCCCATATCTTAGCGATGGAATACTTGAAGCAAGGCAATGACTCCACCGCCTTCAACCTGGGGTCTTCCCACGGCTTTTCGAACAAGGAAATCGTTGACGCTGCGCGTAAAGCCACCGGCAAGCCGATTCCAGCCGAAGTTGGTCCGCGCCGGCCAGGTGATCCGGCGACTCTGGTCGCTTCCAGTGAAAAGGCCAAGAAGATACTGGGCTGGGAGCCGCAATATGATGACATGGAAAAGATCATTGCCACGGCTTGGCACTGGGATCAGACTCATCCCAACGGCTATAACGACCGGCGCTAATCCCTGAGACAGAAAGAAGAGACGGACATTATGGCAAAGACCGCACTTGTGGCGGCATTCGTGAACGCAATCATCGCCGCCAATCCGGAATATGAAGCCGTCGATGATGTTTACCTGAACAATCGGATTCTGGCCCTCGTGGGTGATGACGCGCTGCCGCTGACCACCGTAACGACGAATGTGATTGACTTGAAAAATGAATTAGTCGATCACGCCGTGACCACTGGCGTCATTGATGATTCCCAACCGGACCGGGATATCCTTGGCGACCAGCTGATGGATCTCTACACCCCCACTCCGGGCATAGTGAATCGTGAGTTCTGGAAACAGTATCGCGACTCTCCCGAAGCCGCCACCAACTATTTTCATCACTTATCCGAGGCCAACGACTACATTCAAACCCGCCGGATCGCGAAGAACATTCGTTATCTGACGCCTACGGATTACGGCAAATTGGAAATCACCATTAATTTGTCCAAGCCGGAAAAGGACCCCAAGGCGATTGCGGCCGCGGCGCAGCAGAAAAACACCAACAATTACCCGCAATGCCAGCTCTGCTTACAAAACGAAGGCTACAAGGGCCGGCTGGACTTCCCTGCCCGCAGCAACCACCGGATCATTCGCTTCGATATCAACGGCCACCACTGGGGGTTCCAGTATTCCCCTTACGCCTACTTTAATGAGCACAGCATCTTCTTGGATACGATCCATGAACCGATGCACATTAACCGGCAGACGTTTGTAAATCTGCTGCATATCGTCACGGTATGGCCCCACTACTTTGTCGGCAGCAACGCCGACCTGCCCATCGTCGGCGGCTCAATGCTGAGCCACGAACATTATCAGGGCGGCCGGCACACCTTCCCGATGACGGTGGCGCCGCTGGACAGCACCTTTGCTTGGCCCGCCCACCCGGACGTGACCGCTGGCATCGCCCACTGGCCGATGTCGGACATTCGCCTGACCGCACAAACCGCTGAGGCATTGATTCCAGCTGCCGAAGAAATTCGCGCCGCTTGGCAGAACTATTCCGATGAGGGGCTAGATATTCGGTCCTATACCGAGGGTATTCAGCATCATACGGTGACGCCGATTGCGTCCCGCACCGCGGATGGCGGCTATCAGCTGGATCTGGTGCTGCGGGACAATCAGACCTCTGACCAGTATCCGGACGGCATTTTCCACCCGCATCAGGACGTGCAGCACATCAAGAAAGAAAATATCGGCTTGATCGAAGTGATGGGCTTGGCCGTCTTACCGGCCCGGCTCAAGAGTGAATTGGCCGAAGTGGAGAAATTCCTGCTGGGCCAGAAGAATGCCATGAAAGAGTATCACCGGCCCTGGGCCGAACAACTGGCCAAGGATAATGCCGGGCGCATTTCTGCCGCCTCCGTTGAAGATATCGTCCGCCAGGCGGTGGGCCGCGTCTTCCTGCGGGTGCTGATGGATGCCGGCGTCTACAAACGGGACGCTGCCGGCCAGGCCGGGTTCCGCAAATTTATCACACACGTCACAGAAGCTAACTAGAATGGAGTGACAACCATGGCCACGATCAAAGATATTGCGGATCGGGCCGGTGTCTCCAGTGCCACGGTATCGCGGGTACTGAATTACGATCAATCATTGAACGTTACCGAGGAGACCCGCCGAAAAATCTTCCAAGTGGCTAATGAGTTGCAGTACTCGAAAGCGCACCGGAAGCAGCCGCAGCAAAAACGCATCGCTATTGTCCAATGGGTCGATGAAGCCGACGAATTAAGCGACCTGTACTACCTGTCGATTCGGATGGGCGTCGAAGAAGCGGCGGCGGAGCAAGGATATTCGGTCATCCGCTTATTCCATTCCTTTGGCGCCAGCGAACTGAAGAATGTCGCCGGCATCGTTGCCATCGGCAAGTTCGGCGATCATCAGCTGAAAGAGCTGAAGGCCTACCGCCTGCCCCTGGTGATCATTGACGACGACGTGCTGGAGCGGGACATCAACTGTGTTGTCTCTGACTTCACTAACGCTGTCAATCAGGTGGTGGATTTCTTCATCAGTCACCACATTGAACGCATCGGCATGCTGCGCGGGGTAGAGAAAACCAGTGAGGGCAATGAATGGCCCGATCCCCGCCCCCACGTCTTCACCACCGCACTGAAACGCTTAGATCTGTTCAACCCTGATTGGGTCTTTGAGGGCGCGTTCAATCCAACCTCCGGCGAGGCGATGATGGACGAAGCGTTAGCCAAACTGGATGACCATCTCCCCCAGGCCTTCTTCGCCACCAGCGATGCCCTGGCGATTGGCGCCCTGAAATCGCTGCGCCGGGCCGATATCGCCGTCCCAGACCGGGTCGCGCTGATCGGGTTCAACGACATTTCCATCGCCAAGTATCTGGAGCCGCCGCTGACCACGGTCCACGTGGACACCGAAGCAATGGGCCATCAGGCTTTTTATCGCCTGAGCCAGTTGATTGAAAATGCAGTGCCGGAATTGGCCCAGAAGATCACCATGGCTACCCACCTGATCATCCGGGAATCCACGCCGCAATAAACGGATGCATTATGAGCCGCCGCTTCCTTGCGGCGGTCTTTTTCATGCGTGAAAATCCCCTTGTGCAAAGTGGTCTGGACCAGTAAACTAGTAAAGTTGGCTTTTAATTTTTAACACACAAGGAGAGATTTGCTTCATGAAGAAATTGGCATTGATCGGTATCACATTACTCAGCGCGGTGGCATTAGGCGCCTGCAATTCAGGTACGACCCAGAGCGGGGCCGGCAACATCACCGTCACTTCGGGTTTCAAAGATGATACTGTCAAACGCAGCGGCTATTCAGTGAAAATTGACCAGGCCAAGGTACTCAAGGCGAATAGTAAAGGAAACGAATCGGACCATGCGGTTGTGGCCATTTATTACACACTGAAAAACACCAGTGGTGATACCATCACTCCGGATACCGCATTTAACGACACCTTAACAGTTACTCAAGGCAAGAAGACGCTAGACCCCAACGGTGTCCCGGCGGACAAGTTCTTGACCGTGGCCAGCACGCCAGTGAAGAAGGGCAAGTCCGCCCAGGCGGCTATGAACTTTACTTTGCAGGACAAGAAGACGGCTGTTAAGCTGACGGCCCGGAATGGCGCATTCGGCAAGGTCATTGGTGAAGAAAGTATCGATATTACAAAGTAATTCCTTTTCAGGCCAGTTGGTGACCGCCGACCGGCCCTTTTTTTCTGCCTTAAGGCGGGGCAATCCCGTATAATAGAGGGAGAAAGGAAGCGGGTGCAGATGAGTACGGTAATGATTGGCTTGATGGTCGTTGGGCTGACGATGGCGGTGATCGGTTTATTCTGGCTGATCATCGCGGCAATACGCCGCCGGCAACTGCAGCACCCGGCCCTCGTTTTAGGGGTTGGCTTACTGGTCACCCTGCTCACCTTCACGGGTCTTGGTGCGGTCGTCAGCGGGGACCGCAGTCAATCGGCCGCGGAAAAAACGGCGGCGGAACAAGCTGCCAGTGCCCGCTCTAGTTCAGCGGCGCAGGCCAGCAGCCGAGCGGACGCGCAAGCGGCCAGTCAAAGCAGTCGGGCAGCCTCAGAATCGGCCGCTTCCCAATCAGACGATGCCGCCCGGTCGGCATCGTCTGTCCAAGAGGCGTCCCGGGCCAGCGCCGCGGCGGCATCGCGCTCAGCATCATCAGCTCGCGAAGCGGCCCAGTCCGCCAGTGCTGCTTCAGCGTCTCAGGCGGCCGCCTCAGCACAGTCATCCTCTGAGGCAGCTGCCAGTAGTCAGTCATCCGCCTCTTCGGCCTCAGCCGTGGTCGGAGACTCCAGTAATCATACGTACTATCCGGCTAACGCCGTACCCAGTGATGTGCCGGCTGATGCCCGGGTCAATTTCACCGATAGTCAAACCGCCGAGCGTGCCGGATACACCTCGGCGGAGTAATTATTTCATCACGTGTGTTGTGCTTCCTTCAGCGTTCCCGGTCGCCAACACATTTTGTTTTGCCATTATTCAGGAAAGCTGGAAAAGTAAATGGATTTTTCACTCATCGCGCGGCTCGCCGCAGAGTTTATTGGTACTGCCATTATGATCATTCTCGGTAACGGGGCTGTTGCCAACGTCGACCTCAAGGGCACCAAGGGCAATGGATCCGATTGGATGCTGATTGCCGTCGGCTACGGGGCCGGGGTGATGATTCCCGCCCTGCTCTTCGGGAGCATCTCAGGCAACCACATCAACCCGGCGTTCACCATTGGGCTGGCCACCGCCGGGCTTTTTCCCTGGGCTGAAGTGGCCCCGTATATTGCGGCCCAAATGCTCGGGGCCATTGCTGGCCAACTGGTGGTCATTGCCGCTTACAAGCCCCACTATGACTTGACTACGGAGTCAAACAAGATTCTTGGCACGTTTTCCACGATTGATGCTACCGGCAGTCATTTGAATGGGTTCATCAATGAATTTATCGGTTCATTTATTCTTTTTTTTTCCGCCCTTGGAATCACCAGGGCCCCTTTCTTCCATAATAATTTGGGCACAGCCCATCTGGCTTTGGGTTTCTTAGTCGGTACGCTCGTCGCTTCCCTAGGCGGCCCGACCGGCCCGGCCTTGAACCCGGCCCGGGATTTGGGCCCGCGGTTAGTTCATGCGTTGTTTCCGTTGAAAAACAAGGGCGACTCCCAATGGGAGTATGCATGGATTCCGGTGGTTGCACCGTTTCTGGCTGGGATTACCGCTGTTGGATTGTATAAAGTCATTTTTATGTAAGAAAACCAAAACAGGTATGCCGCAGCTTCAATTGAAGCCGCGGCATACCTGTTTTTAACATGCTATTTCCAGAATCCCGGCAGTTTCCCACTGCGCTTGCGCGGTGGGTCATGGATCAGCCAGATGACAAAGCGAAGTCCGCCCAGGATAACGATTGCGAGCAAATTAAACCAAGGGTGACGATACATGGCATAAGCCACAAAGAAGAAACCAAAGCCGAAAAACGCCGCAATATAGAGGGCAGCGAGAATGTGATACGTACGTTGTTTGTGTTCGGCCATCAGCTCAGCTCCCAGCCTATCTGTCGTGCGTCTCGTCTTCGTTGGTCTTCAACACCGCCATGAATGCTTCCTGCGGAATTTCGACATTTCCCACAGCCTTCATCCGCTTCTTCCCAGCTTTCTGTTTCTCCAGCAGCTTCCGCTTCCGCGTGATATCGCCGCCGTAACACTTGGCCAGCACGTTCTTCCGATACGCCTTCACGGTCGTTCGGGCGATAATCTTATTGCCGATGGCCGCTTGGATGGGAATCTCGAACTGCTGCCGAGGAATGGTCGTCTTCAGCTGGGCGGTAATATCCCGACCGCGCTGATAGGCGAAATCTTTGTGCACGATGAAGCTCAGAGCATCGACGGGTTCGCCGTTGATCAGAATATCCATCTTCACCAGATCACTGGCGCGATAGCCGATCAAATCATAATCCAGGGAAGCATAGCCCTTCGTACTGGACTTCAGTTCGTCGAAGAAATCGTAAATGATTTCAGACAAGGGCATCTCGTACACAATGCTCACCCGGTACTTATCCAGGTAATTCATCGTCACATACTCGCCCCGCTTGCGCTGGCACAATTCCATGACCGCCCCGATATAGTCGCTGAGCACCATGATCTCGGCCTTCACGTAGGGTTCTTGAATCTCCTTGATCGTAGTGGGATCCGGCATATCCGCCGGATTGTCCACCACGTGGGTGTCGCCGTCGGTGGTGATGACGTGGTAGTCCACACTTGGGGCAGTCATGATCAAATCCAGATCATACTCCCGCTCCAACCGTTCCTGGACCACGTCCATATGCAGCAAACCGAGGAAACCGCAACGGAAACCAAAGCCCAGCGCTTGAGAAGTTTCAGGGGTGAATTCCAAAGCAGCATCGTTCAGCTGAAGTTTCTCCAAGGCCTCCCGCAATTCGCCGTACTTGGCGTTCTCCACCGGATACATCCCAGAATACACCATCGGCTGAATCTGGCGGTAACCCTGCAAAGGCTTGGCGACCGGATGGACGGCGGACGTCACCGTATCACCGACCCGGGTGTCTTGAACGGTCTTAATTGATGCCGCTAAATAGCCGACATCTCCCGCCATCAGCATTTCCCGGGGCTGGGCATCCGGAGACATCACGCCGACTTCAGTCACTTCGTATGTTTTGCCGGTGCTCATCAATTCGATTTGGTCGCCAACTTTAACGGTGCCATCAAATAAACGGACACTGAGCACTGCGCCGCGATAGTTGTCGTATTTAGAGTCAAAAATCAACGCCTTCAAGGGGGCCTCTACGTCGCCTGTTGGCGCGGGCACATCATGGACGATCCGTTCCAACAGTTCGGGAATCCCAACGCCCTCTTTAGCGCTGGCGAGCACGGCATTGGAGGCATCGATGCCGATCATGTCTTCAATTTCCTGCTTCACCACGTCCGGCTGAGCACTGGGCAGATCAATCTTATTAATCACCGGAATGATCTCCAGGTCGTTGTCCAGAGCCAGATAAACGTTGGCCAATGTCTGCGCCTGGACGCCCTGGGCCGCATCCACGACCAGAATCGCCCCTTCACAGGCGGCCAGGGAGCGGGAGACTTCATAGGAGAAGTCCACGTGTCCCGGCGTGTCGATCAGGTGAAAAATATACGTCTCGCCATCTTTGGCGTGGTAGTGCAATTCAACTGCGTTCAACTTGATGGTAATGCCCCGTTCGCGTTCCAAGGGCATCGTGTCCAGCAATTGGTTGGTCATATCCCGTTCGGCCACCGTATGGGTGAGTTCGAGGATACGATCTGCAATGGTGGACTTGCCGTGGTCAATATGGGCCACGATGGAAAAATTCCGAATGTGTTTTTGCCGGTCGATCATTTGCTGCTGATCCATCTTGAGCCTACTTTCCGTTGGTTTCAGTATGGCCCATTATACCATAGGTTCAGTGCCGATGAGGCGTGGTCAGTGCATGCCGGGTATGGCTCCAGGTCTGCTGATTGGGGAAGGTCGCCAACCCGACAAGTTGATCAGCCAAATAAGTCAGCGAGAACCAATAGAACGCCACCAACGCCTTGGGCAGCTGAGCCAACCGATGGGGGGCATCGTACCAGTATCCCGCAATCATCGGTAGGAATCCCTCCAGAAGGATCGCCCAATTGATCAGTGTCATCGGTACGAAGTAACTGCGTTCCACATCTGCCAGCCACATCGGATATGCCCCGCCTTGCGGAACGACCCAACTGATCCCCCACCCCAGGACAAAGATCAAGGCCAAGAGATACTGGATGTTTTGCCGCATGGAGAACAGATAATTAATCTGATCAAGATAGCGCACGTCCCCTGACTTAAAGAAATGGGCCAGCAGCGGCCCGACATTATGGAAGGCAGTGTACCAATGGCCGCGGCTCCAGCGGTAACGTTGGACCATGCTGGCCCGCAGATGTTCCGGCTTTTCGTCATAAATCCGCGTCCAGTGATTCCAGCCAACGCTGCCGCCGCTTTCCACGATACGGATCTCCATCTCCAGATCCTCGGTTAAACTGCGGGACTGAAAGCCGTCATGGGCCACCAACCAGTCCACATTGACCGCAAAACCGGTGCCGCCGATACTGTTATCAAGCCCCAGCCGATACTTGCTCAATTGAAAGAAGCGATTCATGGTCCAATAACTCATCGCGTAACCCAAGGATAACAGCCGATCATCGTTCTTGCTGTCCAGATAAGCCTGAATAGCCGTATACGGCTTTGCCATAAACTGGCTGTTCAGTTCCCGTAAGATTGACGGATCGGCGAAATTGTCCGCATCGAGCACCAGCACATAATCCGCTGCCCGCAGCTGACCAGTATTTGCTAAGGTATCCAGTCCATATTGCAAGGCGGCCGGCTTACCGACCCCGACCCGCCGGAAAAGACGGCGATTGGTATCAATCACCTGAGCCCCAAATTGGCGGGCGATGGCCGCGGTTTCGTCGGTGGATTGATCGCTGATTACCACGATGCGGTACAACGCCCGGGGATAATCGATTTGTTTCAGATTGGCCAGAGTCGCGCCGAGAACCGTCTCTTCGTTGTGCGCCGGGATCAAAACAAGAAAACGGCTCCGGGGCGCCGCCAACGGGTAATCCCGCCGGGCACGGCCGAAACCGAAAATCGTCAGAAAGATGTAATACATCGTGAGCAGCAAGACCCAGGTACTGATGCTGATCACTAACAGAAACAGGAACCAGCCGAAATGCTGAATGAACGGTGCAAAAGAATCGGCGATACTTGCTAAAATCGCAATCGGGCCGCCAATTACCACCAGCAGGTAAATCGCCAGTGCACCAAAATCTAATCGTGACCAATGTTTGATCATAAACAATCCCCTCACTTCAAAGAATGGTGAGGGGCAATTTATTCTATACTGCCAAACCGGTGGCTACATTATCACTGCAAACCGAACCGGATGCAACAATTATGTCTCGGCTGAATTATTGGTTGGCTACCGTGAACCGGGTATTGCGGTGAGCCGGTTTTTCAATTTCATTCAAAACCGTGACGGCCATTGTCCCACTGGTTGTTTCTGACTTGCCAGCCGCATTATGCAGCAGGGTATCCGTACCCAGAAGGGCCTCAGTGGCAGGTCCAGCATTGAATGTCTGACTGGGGGAAATACCGACCCAGTCCACATTAGTAACGGTCTCTAAGAATTGCAGTTCAATATACTGATTTCCAGGAATCGCGATGAAAGACTCGCTTTGCGGGAGTTTGCGCAAGTCTTCGACCAACAAGTGCCGATCAGTGCCGGTTTGGAGCGACCCGGCGCCGAGAATGAAGACCAGTCGCGGCTTAGTCGTTTCCCGGAACATCGCCACGAGGCGGGTTGCCAAATCAACATGCCGGTATGCATGGGCTGGATCAGTCGCGAAAGCATCCACGGTGACATCTGCCCCGGCAAAAGTCGTTTCTGGTAAAGCGAAGACATCCGCGGCCACCGTCTTTAAATCTGGGTTGGCCGCCGCTAATTGCGCCAGCTCCTTGGCCGACCGGGCGATGCCCGTGACCGTGTGGCCCCGTTTAATTGCTTCTTGAACAATTGCCGACCCGGCCATACCAGTAGCTCCAATCACAATAATTTCCATCAAATCATCCTTTCGCTTCTTTTCTGAAAAACAATACTCTGACTAATAAAATCAGAGCAATCAAGAGCAAGACGACGACAAACAGCAAGGCGTGCTGGGCACCATTGGCGGTCCCAACTGCTCGGGAAACATGGGGTGCCGCCTGACCCAGAGCAACGATGGCGGCGACAATGGCTGTGCCGATTGCGCCGGAGATCTGCTGGACCGTGGTCATGATCGCATTGCCGTCGCTCTTTGTCAGTCCGCTTAGATAAGACAGCCCTTCCGTCATCAGATTACCAAAGGACAAGCCCAGGCTAAGCATATAGACCGTATACAGAACGGCAATCGCCCAATTACTCAGACTCTGAGCAAAGACCATCAAGGTCATGTTCGCCCCAAGGGCCAGAATGATTCCCAGCAGTAGTGGCGGCTTGGCCCCCCAATTATCGTAGATCCGCCCGCCAAAGGGTGACATCGCCGCGCCCAGCAAGGCACCGGGCAGGACCAGCAGACCAGCCAAGTTAGCGCTGGCGCCGTTCACCAGTTGAATATAATTCGGCACGATGAAGGATAAGCCGATGGTCGCGATCTGGAAAGCAAACAAGGCGAAGGTCAGGGAAGAAAAACCGCTGTTTTTTAACACCGAAAAATTGATGATCGGTGTCACTTGCCGCGACCGCCAACCCAGAAGAATAAAGGCCACCACCGCCAGAAGAAGCATGCCGCCAAGGGTCAAGCTTAAGAAAGCCCGGCTGCCGAGATTGGAGAAGCCCAGAATCATGGCCACAAAGGCCACAGCTAAAAACAACACACTGAGCCAATCCAGGCTGGCCGCTTGAGTGGGATGCTTTTGGCGAATCGTCATGATGCCCAAGATCAGCGACGCAATCAATAGCGGCAGCAAGAACACGAAGATGTGGCGCCAGCCCAAAGTATCGACAACGAACCCGCCAAAGGTGGGCCCGATGGCTGGACCAACGGCAGTAATCAAGGTGCCGACCCCCATCATCAAGCCCAGCTTAGCCATCGGCACCTGATCGATGATGATGTTGAACATCAACGGCAGCGCGATCCCGGTCCCAAGACCTTGAATCCCCCGCCCTAATAATAATACCGCGAAGGACGGCGCCAGCGCATCCGTCAGCACGCCGATGATGAACAGGCTGTTGGCGGTGATAAACAGCGCCTTCGTCGTGAAGCGGCGCTTCAGATAGGCTGATAGCGGCACGATGATGGCGACCACCAGCAGGTACAGTGTCGTCATCCATTGGACAGTGCTGGTGCCAATGCCAAACTGGCGCATCAGCGTCGGGAATGTAATGTTCATCGCCGTCTCCACGATCGTACCACACAAGGACATCACCCCGGTAGCAACAATCGCTCCCAGCACGTAGCCGGGAATCCGGTCATTTTTTTTCAGTCAAAATTTTCCTCCTTATTCAATTCAGCAATGTGTTGCAGAAAATGGGTAATTACCCTGACTTCGGCAGCAGAATAGCCAGCGGTAATTTTTGTATCCGATGCTTCGATATAGTCCCGCACCAGCTGGACCTGATCCTGGGCAGCGGCGGTCAGCAGCACTTCCTTTTGCCGGGCGTCTTGGGCCGCACTCTGGCGCGTAATCAATCCCTTGGTCTCCATAGTTTGCAAAACCTGTGTGGCGGTGGAACGTTTGATTTGAAACTCCTGTTCAATGTCCCGTTGCAGGACGACCTGACCGGCAGTGGTTCGGCGGTACAAAAAATCCAGAAAAGACATCTGGGTCCCCGTCAAACCATGCTGTCGGGCATACTGATCCAGCCCCCAAGACAACCGATTACTGGCAATCTTCAATAACCGTCCGATTTCTGGTGTCATCTTTCTTCCTCCATATCGTTAGGATACTAACGTATTATACAACCATTTTCAGAAAATAAAAAGCCCCCTGACTAAAAAGTCAGAGAGCTTGGTTATATGCTGTCGCCACGACGGGGTGTAAACGGATTCCGCCCCCCAGACTGCTCGTGCTAAGCCGTCGGGTCTGACGGGACACGCCACCCGTTGCTACTCTTCGCCGCGCAGTTTATCCCGCATCTTTTCAAACAAATTCTTTTCCTGCGGTTTGATCTTATCCCCCCCGGCAGCAGAGAAGGCTTCCAGCGCCTCGCGCTGCTTGGGGTTCATGTTTTTCGGCGTAATCACTTGCACGCGAACGTGCTCGTCGCCATTACCGCTGCCCTGCAACTTGGGCACGCCCTTGCCGCGCAGGCGGAAGTTAGTACCGGATTGGGTGCCAGCTGGCACCTTCAGCGTTACCGGACCATGGACGGTGTCCACGTTGATCTCGTCACCCAATGCCGCTTGGGCAAAGGTGATGGGTACGGTGACATAGATTTCAAAGCCGTCTCGTTCAAACTCCTTCGACGGCTGCACACGGAAAACCACGTACAAGTCGCCATAGGGGCCACCGTTTTCACCAGCATCGCCCTGACCGTCCAGACGCATCTGCTGGCCATCATCGACCCCCGCAGGGACCTTAACTTTCAGCGTGTGCTTCTCTTGGACATGGCCGCTGCCGTTGCACGTCGGGCACTTGTCTTTGATTTCCTTACCAGTGCCGTGGCAGACATCGCAGACTTCCCGGGTGCGCATAATGCCGATCGGGGTCTGGCGTTGAATTTCAATGTAGCCTGACCCATGGCACTTATGGCAGGTGACCGGACTCGTTCCCGGTGCGGCGCCCGACCCATGACAGGTCTGACAGGTCGCGGTGCGGTCATATTGGATCTCCGTATCCGTACCAAAGATGGCGTCTTTGAAACTTAGATCCATCCGATACTGCAAATCTTGTCCTTGCCGGGGTGCCGTCGCATTTTGCGTGGTCGCGCCGCCGCCGAAGAACTGGGAGAAGATGTCGTCGAAACCGCCAAAACCACCGGCTCCGCCAGCATTGCCAAAGCCGCCGAACCCGCCAGCGTTGCCAAAACCGCCAGCCCCGGCACCGGCCCCATTCATGCCGGCTTGCCCGTACTGATCATATTGGGCCCGCTTTTGCGGATCGCTTAAGACCTCATAGGCTTCGTTGATTTCCTTGAATTTCTGTTCCGCATCCGGGGCTTTGTTAACGTCGGGGTGCCACTTTTTCGACAATTCGCGATAAGCATGTTTGATGTCGTCATCGCTTGCGTCTCGGCTGACTCCTAACACTTCATAGTAGTCACGTTTCGCCATCTGGCGTCCTCCTTGATATCGTGCAAATTTAATACAGACTGTCACTAATATACCATAGGTGCTAAAACAACAAAAGCCTGCCCGCAGGCAAGCCTTTGCATGTTTCAGTTGTTTAATTCAGATTACTTGTCGTCGTTGTGGACTTCGGAGAAGTCGCCGTCAACCGTATCACTGTTGCCGCCGTCCTTGCCCTTATCACCGCCGTCTTGATTGCCGTCAGCGGAGCCAGAACCATCAGTAGCACCAGACTTTTGCTGCTCTTGCTGGGCTTGTTGATACAGCTTCACGGTCAGGTCTTGCACGATCTTGTTCAAGTCGTCCCGCTTCGTCTTCATGTCCTCTAAGTCGTTGGCTTGCTGCGCTTTCTTCAACGCATCTTCGGCATCTTGGGCCTTCTTGATTTCGTCGTCAGAAACCTTGCCCTTGAGTTCCTTCAACGTTTTATCGGTCTGGAAGATCAGCTGATCGACATCGTTCTTCAGGTCAGCCTCTTCCTTCCGCTTCTTATCGGCGTCTTCGTTCTCTTTGGCTTCAGCCATCATCTTCTTGATTTCTTCATCAGACAGACCTGACGAACTCTGGATGGTGATCTTCTGGGACTTGCCAGTGCCCAGATCCTTGGCCGACACGTTCACAATGCCGTTCTTATCAATATCGAACGTCACTTGAATCTGCGGAATGCCGCGGGGTGCCGGCGGAATGTCCGCCAACTGGAAGCGGCCGAGGGTCTTGTCGTCCGCCGCCATGGGCCGTTCACCTTGCAGTACGTGAATATCAACAGCCGGTTGATTGTCCGCGGCTGTGGAGAACGTTTGCGACTTGGATGTCGGAATCGTCGTATTGCGGTCGATCAGCTTCGTGAACACGCCGCCCATGGTTTCAATACCCAAGGACAGCGGCGTAACATCCAGCAGGACAACATCGTGGACATCACCCGTGATGACCCCGCCTTGGATGGCGGCGCCCAGAGCAACGGCTTCGTCCGGGTTGATGGAGTGGTCAGGTTCCTTACCAGACCACTTCTTGACAGCATCTTGCACGGCCGGTGTCCGAGTGGAGCCGCCGTTCAAGATCACCTTATCAATATCGTCATAAGTCAACTTGGCATCGCGCAAGGCATTGTCCATCGGGATCTTTGTCTTTTCAACCAAATCCGAAGTCAATTCATCGAACTTCGCCCGGGTCAATTGCTTCTCCAAGTGCAGCGGGCCGTTGGGGCCGGCGGAAATGAACGGCAGAGAAATGGAGGTGCTGGTAACGCCAGACAGATCCTTCTTCGCCTTTTCAGCCGCGTCCTTTAACCGCTGCAAAGCCATCTTATCTTTGCTCAGGTCAACGCCGTTCTCAGCCTTGAAGTCCTTGACCAGCCAGTCCATGATGCGCCGGTCAAAGTCATCGCCGCCCAGGTGGGTATCACCGTTCGTGGACAGGACTTGGAAGACACCGTCGCCTAATTCCAGGATGGAGACATCGAACGTGCCGCCGCCCAGATCATAGACCAGGATCTTCTCGTCTTTCTTCTCGTCCTTGTCGACCCCATAAGCCAAAGCGGAAGCGGTCGGTTCGTTGATGATCCGATCGACTTTCAACCCGGCAATCGTCCCGGCATCCTTGGTGGCCTGCCGTTGGGAATCATTGAAGTATGCCGGCACGGTAATCACAGCATCCTTCACTTCTTCACCTAAGTAATCTTGGGCGAAGTTCTTGATGTATTGCAGGATCATCGCAGAGATTTCTTGGGGCTTATACGTCTTATCGCCGACTTTAACGGTGTAATTCGGATCACCCATGTGGCGCTTGATCGAAGAAATTGTGTCCGGGTTCGTGATTGCTTGCCGTTTTGCGACTTCCCCGACTTGGATCTCGCCATCCTTGAAGGCGACAACGGACGGTGTGGTCCGGTTGCCTTCTGGGTTAGCGATGATTTTTGGCTTGCCGCCTTCCAAAACAGCGACTGCGGAGTTGGTGGTGCCTAAGTCGATACCAATGACTTTTGCCATACTCAAATTACCTCACTTTTAACAATATACAATTCAAATTTTTATTCAATTTACGCGTATTACTGGGCGACAACGACCATCGCGGGCCGCAGGACGCGATCCCGCAGCATGTAGCCCTTTTGCAGCACTTGCACGACCGTGTCGGCTGGATGATCCTTGTCGGCCGGTGCAGTGGAAACCGCCTGGTGCTTGGTCGGGTCAAATTTTTCACCCGCCGCCGCGATCTCCGTAATGTGATTCTCGGCCAAGGAGTGGATCAGGTGTTCATGGGTCATTTCCACACCCTTGTGCAGCTGGGCCATGCCGTCCGCATTGACTTCAGCGGCCAAGGCCCGTTCCAGATTATCGGCCACCGGCAGGATCGACTTGGCTAATCTTTGGCCGTCGTACTTGATCATCCCGTCGATTTCTTTCTTCTGGCGATTGCCCATATTGCGCATCTCTGCTTCAGCCCGCAAGTATTTATCTTCCAGTTGGGCCACTTTGTCTTTTAACTCTTTATTTTCTTTTTCCAACGCGGCGGTCGACAGGCCCTTGATCAAATCATCCAGGTCTGCCTTGGTTTCATCCAATACCTTGTCCTCAGTGGATTCCGGCTGTTTCTTCCGGCCAGTTTGGACATGGGCGTGGATTTGAGCCGCGGTATCTTTTTCTTGCACGTGATCTTCAGAAGGAAAATCTTCCTTCTTCTTTGTCTCGTGTTCTCTTTCCTTAGCCAATCTGCAAAACCCCTTCGTTAATTATCCGTGATCACGATAGTAATCGGCAATGCGCCGGGCCAGCTCATCCCGGAATAAATCCAGCAGCCCGATCACTCGGGAATACGGCATGCTGGACGGACCGAGGATCGCAATCATGCCATCCCCATACTCGCCAGCGTGGTACGTAGCCCGAATCAACGACATGTTGGCCAGCAATTGGTTCGGGAACTCATGACCCAAGCGCACGGTCACCCCGTGCTCAGTGGGCGGCTTGGTGTCGTCATCGGGATCGTTCAGCCCCAGGAGCGCCGCGAGTTGATCATCTGTATCGATCAGATGATACAGCGACTTCAGCTGATTCACATCGTCCATGTGGGCGTAATCCAGAATATTCATCTTGCCGCTGATATGGAAGCGGTCTGCACTGGCTTCGCTGAGAATCCCATGGACCACATCCAGAAAGAAATCCGGCGAGTGAATATACTGACTGATCAGCGGGATCAAATGACTGTCCAGCTGATTCATGACCGTCGCAATGGGCTTGCCCACCAGCTGATCATTGATCACCCGCATCACCGCCTCCAGCTGTTCACCAGTGACGGTATCCGGGATCACGAACGTCTTATTGACGACCTGCCCGGAGGTGGTAATCAGCAAGGCCAAGACCCGGCGATTACCCAGCGGCATCAATTGGAAGCCTTCCAGGTGCATGACGCCCACTTCCGGCCCCAGCGTGATCGCTGTATAGTGGGTCAGTTCAGAAAGAATCTTCGCCGACTGGGCCACCAATTCATCGCCTTGATAGAACTTCTGGCGGAAAATGGTCTGAATCATATTCAAATCATCGGAATCCACCATCGTCGGCTGCAATAGATGGTCCAAGTAATACCGATAGCCGGTATCGGACGGCACCCGGCCGGAGGACGAATGGGTCTTCTCGATCAAGCCCGCCGATTCCAGCGCCGCCATGTCGTTGCGAATCGTGGCACTGGAGACCTTCATCGGGAGCGAACCCATGATGGTCTTAGAACCCACCGGTTGGCCGCTCTCGTTATAGTGCCGAATAATCTCCTTTAACACCAACATCTCACGTTTGGTCAGCATCGCTACCACCTCTTTTTAGCACTTAATGATGTTGAGTGCTAATACACTACATAATATACCAACCAAGCGCTTTGAAGTCAATGGCTCAGCGATATTTTTAGCAGGTTTTCGGTGCGGGTGCTAATCGGCATCATCCAGCAAGAATTTTTCAAACACATCGTTGCCGATGAAGCGGCCCCGCTTGGTCAGCGCGACATGGCGGCCATCATCGGTGACCAATCCCTGGGCGACGAGTTCCGGCACCGTTTGCCCGTACACGTCCTCGATGGTCATCTTGAAGCGCTGGGCAAAACGCTGGCGGTCCACCCCGGCATTCAAGCGCAGCCCAAGAAACATCTGCTCTTCCATTTGTTCCTCGGGAGAAACCAATTGGCGGGCAAACACCGGCACCTTGCCCGCCCGTAACGGGTTCAGATATTGCTGAATCGGGCCGAAATTATGGTAGCGATCCCGATCCAGGTAGCCCCAGGCGCCGGCGCCGAAGCCAAAGTAGTCTTCATTCTGCCAATACTTCTTGTTGTGCACCGATTCGTACCCGGGCTTGGCAAAGTTGCTGATTTCGTATTGGTGAAGCCCGTGATCGGCGAAATAATCCATGGCCAGTTCATACTCGTCAGCCTCCGTGTCATCGCTGGGCAGGTGGAGCTTGCCCGCACGCATCAGGTTATAGAATACGGTTCGCTGCTCCAGAATCAGGGAATACGTTGCATAGTGGGGCAGATCCAGGGACACCGCTTGGCGCAAGCTATCGGCAAAATCATCATAGGTCTGCCCCGGCAAACGGTAGATCAGGTCCATGGACATGTTGTCGAAGCCGGCCGCCCGGGCATTTTTGAAGGCGGTGTACACGTCCTTGGCCCGGTGGGTGCGGCCGATTTTCTTCAACACCGCGTCGTCAAACGACTGGACACCGACACTCAAGCGATTGACCCCGTGGTCTTTGAACACGTGCAGGAGATCCATGGTCAGCAAGTTGTTGGGATTGCATTCAATGGTGAATTCGCCGCCAGCTGGCAGCGGCAGCAGGTCGTTGACTCCGCTGAGCAGCCGGTCCATCTGTTCCGGGGACAACGCACTCGGTGTCCCGCCGCCGATATAGACGGTCTCGATCGATTCATCCGGGTATTCAGCCAACACCATCTTAATTTCTTCTAGCAACCGCGTGATATAGTCATCCACCGGCTGGCCCTGGATGAAAACCTTATTAAAATTGCAATAGTAGCAAATATGTTCACAAAACGGGATGTGGATGTACGCAGCCACCATTAGGGTTGGGTCCTTTCTGCATAATACTGTCGTGTATGGGCGGCATCTTGGGCTAGCTGGTCAATCAGACCCTGGGCGGAGGAGAATTTCACCTCGCCGCGCAGGTAGTGATCCCAGACGATTTTGGCCGGTTCACCGTAGATATCGCCGTTGAAGTCCAGCAGGTTGCTTTCCACCGTGAGGGGCTGATTCGGTTCAAATGTCACGTTGTGGCCGATGGAGGTCATGCTGGGGTACCACTGGCCGCGGACAAAAAAGCGAGTGGCATAGATGCCGATACCGGGGACGACTTCGTTGGGTGTGACAGCCAGGTTGGCCGTCGGGTAGCCCAACTCCCGCCCCCGCTGCAACCCATGCACTACGGTACCCGTGTTGCAATAGGTCCAGCCCAGCAGGTCGTTGGCCTGATCCACCTTGCCGGCGATGAGCAGTTCACGAATTTCCGTCGAGCCAACTTTGATGTCATTGAAGGCCACAGGCGGTACGGCCACTGCTTGGAAGCGGCCCTGGGCAAACTGATCGATCGTCTGCATATTGGCCACGTCCCGGGGGCCGAAGGTGTAATCGAAGCCGGCCACGACGATCTGAGCATCAAGCCCGACCACGTACCGGTCAATAAATTGTTGCGACGTCACCTGCTTGAAACTGGTATCCGTATGGATCACAAAAAGCTGATCCACGCCGAAGCGGGCCATTAAAGCCGTCTTTTCAGTGATGGGTGATAAGTATTCAAAAGTCGCCCGGTCTGCCCCGCGGTAAATCACCGCCGGATGATCCGCAAAAGTGAGCACGCTCAGCGGCCAGCCATGCTGGTCCGCAATCGCCCGCCCCTTGGCGATCACCGCTTGGTGGCCGCGGTGGACGCCGTCAAAGAAGCCTAACACGAGCACCCGCGGCGTGGTGTATGCCGCCGTATCTGGCACTGGGCTGGCTAAGGAAATGACTTCCATACTCACTCCGCCTCCTTTCCCGTTGTTTCATGCAGCAGCATTTGGGCCGCCCGCCAGGTGCCGGTCTGGGTCTCATAGCGGTAAATCGCCTGAATGTCCCCACCATACCGAAGAAACAGCTCATTGCCATCGGTCGCAGGACGGGTTAAGCGCAGGTAATTGCCATGCTGGACCCGGGTCCAGGCCGCCGGGGTCAAGTCTTCAATCGGCATGTTCGAAAACACTGCCTGGATCGGCCGCACAAAATCAGTTAAGGGTGCGGCCGCCAAGTCGGCCAATGTGACGCTTTCGGCCAATTGAAAGCCGCCGCTGGCCTGACGAGTCAATTGACTCATCACCGCCGGCACGCCCAGCCGCTGGCCCAAATCGGAGGCCAGTGTCCGGATATACGTCCCCTTCGCGACTTGTGCTGTGAATGAAAAAGTCTGCTCCCCGGTTTCTTCATTAAAGACAGGGGCGCTCGTGCGGTCGAAATGATACACATGCACCGTCCGCGTCGGCCGAGCCACCGTCTCGCCAGCCCGGGCGTATTCATAGAGATGTTTGCCATTGACCCGCACAGCAGAATATAACGGCGGGGTTTGATCGTAAGCGCCCTGAAAAGAGGCCATCGCCTGATCAATGGCCAGCTCGGTAAACGGCGCCGTCAGCCGTTGGCGGGCAATTTCTTTTCCGCTCAAATCCTCGGTATCCGTCGCGAAGCCCAGAGTGATTTCACCCGTGTAGGTCTTGGGCATGGTTTGCAGCCGATCCACCAGCTTCGTGGCGACCCCTAAACAAATCGGCAGCACCCCATCCACATCCGGATCCAGGGTGCCCCCATGCCCCACCCGCTTCTGGCGGGCGAGCTTGCGCACCGCTGCCACACAATCAAAACTCGTCATCCCTGCTTCCTTATGCAAGGGGATAAAGCCGTTGATCACAACAATTCCTCCAATAATTCGATTCAAGTATGTAGCCTCTAGTTTACAGCAGAACGGTGGCGGGAACAAAAGAGTTCAATGTCAGCACCAACGCCAATCGAAAGTCAATTTGATTTAAGGTACACTGAATAAGGAAAATGAAAAAGAAGGTGCACGCTCATGGAAATTGCCATTGTGGAAGATAATCCAACGATGCAGCAGACCCTCACGGATATGTTGGCTAGCTTACACCGTGATTTAACTTGGACTGTCTTCGCGTCAGGCGAGCAGTTCCTGTTTGCCTGGCCGGATCATCCCCACTTTGATCTGATTCTGCTGGACATCAAACTGCCTGGTATGGACGGAATGGCAGTGGCCAAAAAGATTCGCGCGCAGGATGCAAAAATGCCCCTGGCTTTCTTGTCCAATTATGATGACTACGTCTTCGACGGCTACGATGTGAACGCCTTAGATTACATTTTGAAGCCGATCACTCCGGAGAAACTGACCAAACTGCTTGATCGGGCCGCCGCTACCGAGCGGCCGCCATTCATTATCCTGCCCCTGGCCGACGGATCGACCCAAGTTTACCTGTATGACATCATGGCCTTTACCGTGGATGGTCACTATTTGACGGTCATCACCCAAGAACGTCAAGACGCCTTCAAAGACAGCATTCAGAATATTCGCACCCAATTGGACAATCGCTTCATTCTGACCCACCGGTCGGCTTTGGTGAACATTGACCACATCCGCACCATTGGCAAAGACACGGTCACTTTGGCCAACGGGGTCGCCGTACCCCTCGCCCGGAACCGGACGCAAGCGGTCAAGCAGGCCTTCTGGGAGCGGTTCAGAAAGTTGGCGCGGCAATGATCGGGCAACTGTTATGGTGCACCCTATTCTTCACCTTAGGCGGTCTGCTTTGGCTGAGTGCGCACCCGGAAAAGAAACCGTGGTGGTCGGGGCTGGCCCTGATCCCCATCGCTACACTGCCCTTCATTATCCCCTGGGGCGGCATTCTCGCCGCGCTGCTGGTTCTGGAGCTCTATGCTTGGCTGGGCCGCGATCCGCTCCATGCCCGCTGGCCGGATATGGTGTTGGGCGGTTTACTGGTACTCGCGGCGCTGGCCCCGATTTGGTTATCGTCGCCGAAGAGTACCGCTGGCCTATTCACCATTGTCATCAGCGCCTGCATCGTGCATATTGCCCGGGGACAAACCTTTCGCCCGCTGTGGCTGCTGCTGAGCGGCACCGGTGCGATTTTTGCCGTCCTCTTTTTCATTTCAGACACACCAGCGCGCTTCTTGCTTCTTGGGCTGTGGCTGCTTACCGTGAAATTGGTGACCGGCCTGCTCACTTATTTGTTCCAGCAAACCGACATGGTCTATGCCCAATCACTGGATGGCATCATGGCCAACTACATTAAAGAAGTCAACCATCTCTATGCGCAGATTCGCGGCTGGCGCCACGATTACCACGATCATTTGCAATCGCTGAAAGTCTATCTCCACGACGGCGACGTGGCCCAAGCGCAGCATTATTTAGGCGAATTGGAGACTTCCCTGGGTGATATCGAACAAATCGTCCGCTCCGGCAACCCGATGCTGGACGCGGTCCTGAACGCCAAATTAACCATGGCCAAGAACCAGCAGATCCCGATGAATGTGAAAGCCTTTGTCGGCCCGCAACCGCTCATTAAGGCTGTTGATTTGGTGGTGATTCTTGGCAACATTTTGGACAACGCCCTGGAGGCCATCGAAGCCCAGCCGGCAACGGACGACCGCTTCCTGCGGGTCTACATTGCGATTATGAAGCAACAGCTCTATATTTCTGTGACCAATACCCGACCGGCGGATCAATATATCAACTACGATTATGCATCGACGAAGAACGACAAACGGGGCCTCGGCATTCGCCGGATCAACGCGCTGGTCGAGAAATATAACGGGATGATCAACCGGCAATATGAAGAGGGCGTGTTCGTAACTGAGATCGCCCTGCCCTTACCCACAATAAGTCAAAAAGCCGCCGCCAGCACGGACTGACAGCGACTCATATAAATTATTTGGCTAGTCGATGGCGTACGCGGCATCGGCGTTTTTGCGTTCGGCTTTAATTTTGTCGGCCGTGTAGTATTGCGCCTGAGCTTCAAAGAGCCGGTAATACAACCCTTGCGCCTGCATCAACGCCGCGTGGGTCCCGTCCTCCACAATCTGGCCGTGGTCCAAAACGACAATGCGCTGACTGAAACGGGTCGAACTCATGCGGTGGGAAACGTAGATTGCCGTTTTCTTCTCCATCAGGTCATCAAACTTCTGGTAAATTTCATATTCCGAGACCGGGTCCAGAGCGGCAGTCGGTTCGTCGAGAATGATGAATGGCGCGTCTTTGTACCAGGCCCGGGCAATGGCAATTTTCTGTGCTTCCCCACCGGAGATGTCCACCCCCGCGGGATCAATATTCTTGGTGAGGCTGGTTTCTGTCTTTTTCGGCATTCTGTCTACTTTGTCCCACACTCCGGCCAAGGTCAATGCCCGCTGAATGCGCTCAGGATCCTTATGGGTATTCACCGCGACATTATCAGCGACTGAGAAGGCAAACAACCGGTAATCCTGGAACACCACGGCGAAAATCTGCTGATATTCGTGAATATCGTATTTCTGGATATCGATGCCGTTCAACAGAATTCGGCCTTCTGTTGGTTCTGCCAAGCGGGTCAGGAGCTTAATGAGCGTCGTCTTGCCACTACCGTTTGGGCCAACCAGCGCTAACCGTTGGCCGACTTTGAATTGCAGGGTCACGTGGCGCAATGCCCACTCCTGAGTGCCCGGATAGCGATAGCTCACATCGTCTACTTTGATCTCATAGTTATTATCCAACCGTTTCTCGATCGGCAGCCTCCCCTTGGCGGGCGCATCTGGATATTCAATGAAATCAATGAATTGATCCAAGCCCTTCAAGATAGATGCACTCGTGCCAATCGTATCCATCATTGTGGTGAGTGCACCGATCACCTGTTGCAGATAACCCACATAGGCAATCACGGCCCCAATCGATATTGCCCCAGCCAAGCCTTTGATGCCGACGACCACGTAAAGCATTCCGATAATAACGCTCAGTACAATATTATTGAGACTGCGGGCGGCAGTGGCCTGGGTCAGCATTTTGTTGTCTTCGCTGATTTGAGTTCGATTTTCTTTGGCAAAATGGTGCAGCAAGTGATCGAGGGGGTCAAAAATTCGAATCACTTTGCCAATGACATAATCGTCAAACACGGTTTGGATGTAGTACGCTCCCATCCGGTTAAACTGCACGTTGAAGTTATAGAACTTCCGCATGTATTTGCCGCTCAATTTAGCCAAAGGAAAGGCCATGACCACTGGAATCGCAATAATTACTAGCATGAGCACCAACAGCCACGGTGAATTAGAAAATCGGGCCAAGGCGGTTGTTTCTTGGCTGCGGGCGGTAAACAACGCAACGAGTGACGCACCAGAAAGAACAACCGCCGCAATCAGACCGCACACGCTATTGACGACTTGGGTGACAAACCGGCCGAAACCGCCAGAAAACATAATGCTGGTGTTAGCTGCCGCATACTCATCCCGAAATTTTGGATCAATGAACGTGGGATAGGTCACTGTCAGCATCTTCTTGTTGGTCATGGCTTGCATGCCGAACCAAGAGCCCCAGGCATTCACGTTGGCATGCATCGTCAACCGATAGCCGATGATTGCAAGGACGAAGATGGTGCCCAGGAAGGCCGCCGTCATCGGCCATAGTTGCGCCATCGTCACGTTGGGCACGGTCAGTTGCGTGACCAGTACCCCTAAGAAGGACGGCGGCGTATCCTTGGAGCAGGGTGACCACGGCCAACGCGGCTTGGACCGCAACGGAATGCGGCCGCAGCAGGTTGGCATAATGAAGATATTCACGGTAAGAATGATGATTAGCCTCTGGCGCTTGCTTTTTCTTAGGCATCTTGGACCGCCTCCTGACCAGTTTGTTTCTCAGTATAACATTGACTCTGGGTGCGGTATAACGCTGTGTATGCCGGGCAGTGGGCCAGCAATTCTTCATGGGTCCCACTGGCGGCAATTTGCCCCTATTGTAAGAACAGAATGCGATCTGAGAACCGGGTGGACGCCAACCGGTGCGAAATGAACAGGCTGGTCTTGCCTGCCGCCATTTTCTGATAATTTTGATATAACGCACTTTCCGCCAACGCATCCAGCGCGGCAGTGGGCTCATCGAGTAACAGGATCGGCGCATCCCGGTACAATGCCCGGGCAATCATTAATTTTTGGGTCTACCCGCCGGATAACGTCACGCCATCGTCCTGAATGTAATTAGTCAATTCTGTCTGGAGACCATGTGCTAATTTGTCGATATCCGCAGTTAAGCCCGCTTCCGCCAAGGCATTTCGGACCCGTTGTTCATCGTAGTCCCGCGTCATTGCAACGTTATAGCCGACGCTGCCGGCAAATACGGTGCTTTCTTGGAAAACCGGCGCGAAATAGCTGCGCAGCGTGGCCGGCGGAATATCCTGGATATTAATGTCATTGATCGTGATGGTCCCGCTGTTAGGCGTTAACAACCCCATCATCAACATGGTGATCGTTGTTTTACCGACCCCGTTCAGGCCGACGAGGGCAATACGCTCACCGGCATGCAGCGTGAAGGAAATATCATTGAGGACGGGGGCGGTACCGTCCGGGTAAGTGAAACTGACGTGGTCAAACACCACCGTGAGCGGCTTGCGCGCATCGAAATGCGGGACGGTTTTGCCCTGGGGCATATCTTGGATGACTGCCTCGGCCCAATCCAGAAAGCGGCGTCCGGTGTTGACATCCGTATTGGCCCCCTTGAGGAGGCCATACTGAGTCAGAACGGCTTCGACAGTCATGCCGACGGTACTCAACAAGGTGAAATAAAAGTGAATTGGCTGATACTCACCTGTTTATTGACCATGAGCAGGAGTAAGACACCGTAGCCTACAGTATTTCGAATCAAGGTTAACAAGGCCGACCCGCTGCTGACCCAGAACTGGCGGCGTTCAATCTTGGTTTGGGTCTGGTTGGTGGCCGCCACAAATTGATCGTACTTGCCCTGATACCACCCCGCCATGTGATACAGCCGGATATCCTTCCCATTCTCTTCTTGAAAACTGGAACGTTGAATATATTTACCGGGGGTCCACCGATCTTCCATGACCTTCTGCTGCTGCCGGCGGAACCGTTGGAAAGATTGTTGAGGATAGAAGGCGAGGAGTGTCGTGGCGATAATTACGCCTGCGATCCACCACGACGCCTGCCCCAGGATTACGGCATCAACCAGGATCATCAGAGCATTTTGCACGGTATGAACAAGGGTGTTATAGAATACTCCCACTCCCGACTCATCACCACCATAACCATAATTCATACTCTCTGCTCGCTTGGCCCGCACTTGGGCGTCGGCGGCAGCCACATAGGGAATGTGCAAGTAGTCGCCGCCATCCGTGGCAAACATTTCGTTGCGCACCGCGCTGCTGGCCATCCGCATGAAAGTATCTAAGACGGCTTGGCTGAATTGCAAACATCCCAGCCCTAAGCCGATCCCGATCATCAAGAGCGCGACCAGCGGCAACCCCGTGTGCTGGCCCAGCAACCGGACAAGCATGGCCGGGACAGCCGCGCTCACCAGGGTGATGCCCAATTGAATCACGAGAATACTCGGCAGCCACCATCTTAAATGGTCGGCGATACCCCGCCGCTGAATATTGAACCAGCGCAGGTTTTCCCAGATTGAATAGTGCTTATCTGTCATTTTTTTAATCATCATGCTCACCTCTCCAAAGCCACCCGTTTTCTAACTGTCCCCAGCATACCCCCAGAAGTTCGCCCGTAACGTTTGTGCGTCACGAAATCCCTAATTCCGTACCTGAAATGCAAAAAAGCGGTGCCCGCCCATTCCTGCGAATGGTCAGACACCGCTTCAGTTAATGCTTAGCTTTCATCATTATCCTGCACATGCAGTTGGCGAATCAGCTTATCAATGTGTTCACCATACCGGACAGACGGATCCTGATGGAACGATAATTCAGGGATCTTGTATGTCGTCAGGCGATGGCCCAACTCCCGGCGAATCAGCGGGGTGGCTTTATCCAGCCCAGCTTGGGCCTTTTCCGCCGCCGACGCTAGATCGGACAGAATGCTGTAATAGATCTTGCAGTATTGCAGATCCTGAGTGACCTCCACACCGGTGATCGTCACTCCTTCAACCCGCGGATCGCGGACCCGCTTGAGCAGGATGTCGGTGACTTCACGCTGGATTTCTGATTCAACTCGGCCAATACGATGTTTCATAGGCTAACTCCCCCTATTATTTGACCGGTACTTCTTCCATCACGTAGGCTTCGATCTGGTCGTCCACGTGGATGTCGTTGTACCCATCAATCGTCAAACCACAATCGAAGCCTTGGCGGACTTCCTTCACGTCATCCTTGAAGCGCTTCAGGGAAGCCAGCTTGCCTTCGTGAATAACGATGCCGTCCCGGATCAAGCGGACGCCGGAATCACGGGTAATCAAGCCGTCAGTGACCAAGCACCCGGCAATCGTGCCAATCTTGGACACATTGTAGATTTCCCGGACTTGTAAGTTCCCAGTGACCTTTTCCTTGTATTCCGGTTCCAACTTACCCTTCATGGCGGATTCGACTTCGTCAATGGCTTGGTAGATCACCCGGTGCAGCCGGATATCCACATCGTCGGTATCGGCTTGGGCTCGGGCCTGCGGCGTCGGGCGCACGTTGAAGCCGATGATGATCGCGTTGGACGCTGCGGCTAAGGTGACATCACTTTCGTTGATCGCTCCGACGGCCTGGTGAATAATGTTCACTCGCACGCCTTGGACGTCAATCTTCTGTAATGAATCGGCCAAAGCTTGAACAGAACCTTGGACGTCGGCCTTGATAATGACGTCGACTTCCTTCATCTGTTCTTCCTTCATGGTTTCGAACAGATTATCCAGAGTCACGTGGGTGCTGTGTGCCCGCTCTTCGGCTTGAGCATTCTTCGAGCGTTCTTCACCAACAGCCCGGGCCGTCTTTTCATCAGAGAAGACAACGAAATGATCAGCGGCGTTGGGCACGTCGTTCAACCCAGTGATTTCCACCGGTTCAGCCGGCTCGGCCTCCTTGATCCGGCGCCCGCGGTCATTGGTCATAACCCGGACCCGGCCGAAGGTATCGCCAACGACGATAGGATCGCCGACTTTCAGCGTTCCCTGCTGTACCAGCAAGGAAGCAACAGGGCCGCGGCCCTTATCCAGCTTGGCTTCCAAAACGGTCCCTACAGCGGGCTGATCCGGATTAGCCTTCAATTCCATGACGTCGGCTTGGAGCAGAATCATTTCCAGCAATTCATCCAAGTTCTTGCCGTATTTGGCCGAAATTTGGACGAAGATCGTGTCGCCGCCCCAGTCTTCCGGAATCAACCCGTATTCGGTCAGTTGTTCCATGACGTGGTTCGGGTTAGCCCCTGGCTTGTCGATCTTGTTCACGGCCACGATCATGGGCGCATGTGCCGCCTTAGCGTGGTTGATGGCCTCAATCGTCTGGGGCATGACGCCGTCATCGGCGGCCACGACTAGAACGATAATATCTGTGACATCCGCGCCGCGGGCCCGCATTTCGGTGAAGGCTGCGTGTCCTGGCGTATCCAGGAACGTGATTACCCGGCCATCAAGCTTCGTTTGGTAGGCCCCAATATGCTGGGTGATCCCGCCGGCTTCGCCCTCGGTGACGTGGGTATGGCGCAATTTGTCCAGCAAAGTTGTCTTACCATGGTCAACGTGCCCCATGATAGTGACAACAGGCGGCCGGGCAACTAAGTGATCGGTGTTCTTTTGTTCTTTTTCAAAGAGGGCGTCCAGATTAGAAATATCTTGTTCAACCTTCTTTTGGGCGTTGATGCCGTAATCGGCGGCCAGCAACTCGATGGTATCGTCATCCAAAGATTGGTTCTGGTTGACCATCACGCCGAGCATGAAGAGCTTCTTAACGATTTCTGCCGGTTCCCGGTGCAATACCTTGCCCAATTCTTGAGCGTTCATGCCTTCGGTATACACCAGAGTCTCAGGTAACGGCCGATCCTTGCGGGCCGGCATGACCTTGCGCGGTTCGTTATTGTAACGGCGCCCCTTCTTGTTCCGGCGATTGCGACGATTGCTGTTACCGCCGCGGTTATCATTGAAACGGCTATTGCCGGTATTGCTGCCGCCTTGGTTGCGCGTCCGCCGGCTGTTATCCGTCGTCGCGGTCGTGGATTGACTGCGGCTTTGATTACTGCTGGTGTTGCGGTTTTGCGCTTGCTTCCGATTTTGCCCTTGGCCTTGGCTGCGATTCTGGCTTTGCCCTTGGCCTTGATTCGGCCGTGACTGGGTCTGCTGACCGCGGTTTTGTCCTTGGCTTTGGCCCTGATTCCGCTTCTGGCCTTGGTTCTGACTGCGATTGCTTTGGCTTTGACCCTGAGGGCGATTCTGACCCTGGGTCCGGTTTTGTCCTTGGCTCTGGCTGCGGCCAGTGCTTTGGTTCTGGTTCCGGGCGGGACTCGCCGTACGCTGATTGGTCGCAGCGGCATGCTGCTGATTATTATTATTAGGCTTTGCTTGGGTAGTGGTTACCGTAGGTTTAGGCTCCTGTCTGTGAGTGGACTGAGTGGGACGGGCAGTATTGGCGGTCGACTGATCCTGCTTGGCGACGGGCCGCGGTGTTTCTTGAGGCTTCGCGGGCGCTGCATTAACGGCAGGCTGCCGACGGGGTTGCTCCCGCCGCGTAGAAGAAGTGTGCCGGTCTTCCCGAGGCACACCGGTGGTGGTCTTCACGCCATGGACACTGGCGTGGGCCGCATTCGGTTTGCTCTTAGGTCGCCGGATAGCCGATACGAGAATTTTTGTCTTGCCTGTATGGGTGTCCTTCTGATCCTTGCTCTGTGATTTTGGTTGACTTGCTTGCTGTACTTTGTTGTCAGCCTGCGGGGCTGATTGACTTGTACTCTGCTGCAAGACCTGCCGGACTTTGCTTTGTCCGGCATCATCAATCATCGCCATGTGATTATTGATGGTCAAACCGGCCTTTTCGGCCGCTTCAACGACTTGTTTACTGGGTACTTTAATTTCTTTGGCGAATTCGTAGACACGCTTTTTCCCCATATCTTCACACTCCTCTATTTCAGTTACATAAGGGCCTCCATGCTGCGGGCAAACCCGGCATCCATGACCGCCACGATTTTTCGCGGCCGCCCGAGGGCGGTGGTCAATTCAGTGCTGGTGAGAGCCTGCGTGAGGGGAATCTGGTAGAAGGCACACTTATCCGTGATCCGTTTCGCAGTGGCTGCGCCGGCGTCTGCTGCCAGAATAACAAGCTTCGCTTGCTGGCTGCGGACAACCGTCAAGACTTGGGTTTCACCGACAATGAGCCGGGAAGCGCGCTGGGCGAGACCGATCAGATTCATTAATTTCTGGGTATTCATTGGCGTCATGCGTCGGGACCGAACAATTCGACCCGTGCCTTGCGGTGATCGACGTATGCGTATAATTCATCGTAGAAAGTATCCGTGACGTTACCTGCCAGTGCCTTCTCTACGACCCGATTTTTCTGGGCCGCGGCAATGGCTGCTGGATCAAGGGCAACATAGGCCCCGCGGCCGGATTTTTTGCCCGTGGGGTCAATGCTGATGGTGCCTTCCGGATCGCGGACGATGCGCACCATTTCCTTCTTCGGTTTCATCTCATTACTGAGCAGATCCTTACGCATCGGGATCTTCCGTACTTTCTTTTGTTTCTTTGCTTTGGCCATTATTTCTCATCACCATTAGTCTGTGGCGTATCCGGGTCTTCAACGTCGCCGTCGTCGTCCACGAACTCAACTTCGGATTCCGGTTTGATGTCGATACGGTAACCCGTCAGCCGAGCGGCCAAGCGGGCATTCTGGCCGCGCTTGCCGATGGCCAGAGAAAGCTGCTCATCGGGCACGATGACCGTGCAGTTGCGCTCGTCGTCATCAGCAAATTGCACCGCGATGACTTCCGCCGGATTCAGGGCATTAGCAATGTATTCAGCGGGATCATCTTCATATTGAATGATGTCCATGTTCTCGCCGTGCAGTTCATTGACCACTGCCTGAACCCGCTGACCCTTGGGTCCGACACAGGTACCAACGGGATCAATGTGGGGATCATTGGATTTGACCGCGATCTTGGTCCGATCGCCGGCTTCCCGAGCGATACCCGCGACCTCTACAGTGCCATCGTAAATCTCTGGGACTTCTTGTTCAAATAGCCGTTTGACAAAATCGGGATTGGTCCGGGAAACAAACACTTGCGGGCCCTTGGGACTGTTTTCGACTTTCGATACATAAACCTTGATCCGGTCGTGGGCGTTGTAGCTTTCGTTGGGCATCTGGTCCTGCTTGCTCAGCACGGCTTCGATGCGGCCCAGGTCGACGTAGACAAAGCGGTTATCACGGCGTTCTACGACGCCGGACATGATCTCGTTTTCGTATTGACTGTATTCGTCATACACGATGGAGCGTTCAGCTTCGCGGATCCGCTGCATGATGACTTGCTTAGCGGTTTGGGCGGCTAAGCGGCCAAAGTGTTCCGGGGTCACTTCAAAGCGGATGTGGTCCCCCACTTCGTAAGCCTTATTGATGGCAATGGCATCTTTTAAGGCCACTTCCAACCGGGAATCAAAAACGGTGTCTACGACTTCCTTGACGGCATAGACGTGGAATTCACCGGTTTTATTGTCAAAGTCCACTTCTACATTTTGGGCCTGACCGTAATTACGCTTGTAAGCCGAAACCAGGGCCGCGGAGATCGCATCGATCACGACCTCCTTTTTAACGCCTTTTTGACGCTCCAACTCATCTAACGCAGTGAGCATTTCAGCACTCATAATACTTGTTTCCTTTCCTCAAAATTCAATAGCTAAGCGGGCGTGGGCGATGGCGTCCCGGGCAAAAGTGCGCGGGATGCGGCGGGTCTTATCCTTGATCACCAAGGTCAATTCCGTCGCCGTCAGCGTCTGCAATGTGCCTTCGAATACCTTTTGACCGTCCACCGGTTGGTACAGGGAGATATGGATATACTCCCCGACAGCCTTTTCTAGATCAGCATCAGTTTTCAATGGCCGCTCCGCACCGGGCGAAGAGACCTCCAGGATATATTTCTCTGGGAACGGATCAGGATCGATGGTATCCATCGCGGTACTGATGGGGTCCGAAACCTTAGCGATTTCTTCCACATCAATGCCGCCCTGCTTATCCACGTAAACCCTGAGGTACCAGCTTCTGCCTTCCTTCACGTACTCCACGTCGACCAGCTGCAAGCCGGCCGCTTCAACGATTGGCCGCACCAGCGGCGTCACGGTATCCACAATTGATTGTTTGGCCACAACAGCACCCCTTTCTAAGGATGTCACCATCCTCATTTTCGACATCTAACTCCAAAAAAAAGTGAGCATCGCTGCTCACTTCTACTCGAAGTATTGGAAATCCTATGAAGAATATAGCATATTTCCGTTCCCAAAGCAACTTTGCCGCTCTTTTCAACGGCTCGACCATTAGAACAGAGACAGCTGATTTTCGTCTGGGAAGTCGTTGACGACGCCATTCTTGTCCAGATATTCCATTATCGTTTTGGAAACCCCGCCGCGAACGGAAATATCTTCCTTCGACAGGAACGGTTTTTCTGCCCGGGCAGCGACAATATTCTTGGCCACCCGGTCCCCGAGGGAAGGAATCGCGTTGAACGGGGCCAGCAGTGTGTGATCATCGACGATCTTAAACTCTTGGGCTTCAGACTGATTGATGTCCACCATCTGGATGCGGATGCCCCGCTCCCAGCACTCGTTGGCAAGCTCCAGCACTGTCAGCAGGCCCTTTTCCTTGGCTGTCGCGTCGTTGCCTTTGTCGTTGATTGTCTGCATCGCTTCTTTAATGGTCTGCTTGCCGTGGGTCATGGCAACCAGGTCATAGTCGTCGGCCCGCACGGAGAAGTAGGCACAATAGTATGCCAACGGATAGTACACTTTGAACCAGGCGATCCGCAGCGCCATTTCAATATAGGCAGTGGCGTGGGCCTTGGGGAACATGTACTTGATCTTCAAACAGGAATCAATGTACCAGGAAGGAATGTTCTTATTCTCCCGCATCTTATCCTGCCACTCGTCGGGGATCCCCCGGCCCTTCCGGACGTGCTCCATGATCTGGAAGGCCAACTGGGAATCCAGGCCCCAGTGAATCAAGTCCATCATGATGTTATCCCGGCAGCCGATGACATCCTTCAGCTTGACGACGCCCTTTTGGATCAACTCCTCGGCGTTGCCCAGCCAGACATCGGTCCCGTGGGACAGACCAGAAATCTGAAGCAATTCAGCAAAAGTCGTCGGATGGGTTTCTTCCAGCATTCCCCGAACGAAGCGGGTCCCAAATTCGGGAATCCCCAGGGTACCAGTCTTTGATTGAATCTGGTCCTCCGTGACGCCCAGCGGTTCAGTACCGGAAAACAGGCCCATCACACCTGGATCGTCGTAAGGAATTGTCTTCGGGTCGACCCCCGAAAGATCCTGCAAAGTCCGGATCATGGTCGGGTCATCGTGGCCCAGAATATCCAGCTTCAAGATATTATCGTGGATGGAGTGGAAATCAAAGTGGGTCGTCTTCCAAGCAGCATCCGTATCATCTGCGGGGTACTGGATCGGGGTGAAATCGTAGATGTCCATGTCGTCCGGCACAACGATGATCCCCGCCGGGTGCTGGCCGGTGGTCCGTTTGACCCCGGTACAGCCCGCCGCCAACCGATCAATCTCGGCGCCGCGGATCTTTTGTTCCGTGACTTCCTGGTAATGCAGGACATAGCCGTAGGCGGTCTTCTCCGCCACCGTGCCGATGGTCCCGGCCCGGTACACGTAGTCTTCGCCGAACAGCACCTTGGTGTAGTTATGGGCGATGGGCTGATAGTCCCCGGAGAAGTTCAGATCGATATCGGGTACCTTGTCCCCTTTGAACCCTAAGAAAGTTTCGAAGGGAATATCCTGGCCCTCTTTGATCAATTCCGTGCCGCACTTGGGGCATTTCTTATCCGGCAAGTCAAACCCGGAGCCAACTTCCCCTTTGTTGAAGAATTCTGAGTAGTGGCAGTGCGGACAGCGGTAATGGGGCGGCAGCGGATTAACTTCGGTGATCCCGGTCATAGTCGCGACCAGAGAGGAGCCGACACTGCCCCGGGAACCAACCAAGTACCCGTCCTTATTGGACTTGTGCACCAGTTTCTGGGCAATCAGGTAGATGACCGAGAAGCCGTTGCCGATGATACTCTTAAGTTCCTTATCCAAGCGGGCCTGGACAATATCTGGCAGCGGATCGCCGTACCATTCTTTAGCCTGGGTCATGGTCAGTCGGCGGATATCTTCTTCCGCGCCGGGCATATGCGGCGTATACAGCTTGTCCCTCACCGGGGTAATGTCGTCAGCGACCCAATCGGCCACCGTATGGGTGTTATCAACGACGACCTGATGAGCTGTTTCCTCGCCCAGAAAAGCAAAGTCTGTCAGCATTTCATCCGTGGTCCGGAAATGCAGATCCGGGAAATACAGCTTGCGGTGGGCGTTGATCTTCATCGACCGCTGCAAAATCTCCCGGTAGATGGCGTCTTCCGGGTTCATGAAATGCACATCACCGGTGGCCACCACCGGTTTGTCCAATTCTTTGCCGAGTTTCACCATGTTCTTCAGCAAGTCTTCCAGCTGGTCGTTGTCCTTGATCAATTCCGTGGCGATCAGCGGCTGGTAAGCTGCATGGGGCTGGACTTCCAGATAATCGTAATACTCGGCCAATTTGCGGGCATCTTCGTACCCCTTTTGCATCATGGCGGTGAACACTTCGCCGTCTGCACAGCCGCTGCCGACAATGATTCCTTCCCGGTACTTGTTGAGCATACTGCGGGGGACGCGGGCCACCCGGTGGAAATAATCCGTCAAAGAGAAGGACACGATCTTGAACAGATTCTTCAAGCCGGCTTGGGTTTTCGCAATCAAAATAGCGTGGCTGGGCCGGCCGGTCTTCCAGGCTTCTTTTTCACCCGCGTGATCATTCAGCTGATTGACATTGGCGGTATTGAAGCGGGCCATCATTTCTTTCAGCAATGCAAAATACAAATAGCCCGTCGCTTCCGAATCGTCAGAGGCCCGGTGGTGCTGGGTCAAAGTGATCTTATACACCCGCGACAGGCTGTCCAGGGTGTGCCGGCCCCGTTCTGGATGCAGGGTGCGGGACATGATCAGCGTGTCGACGATGGGATTGGGTACCGCCGGCCAGCCTAAGCGCTTGCGGGCGACGTTGATGAAGCCGATATCGAAGGTGACATTGTGGCCGACGACAATCGCGTCACCCACAAAGTCGGTGAACTTTTTGATAATTTCTTCCTCAGACCCGCCGCTTTGGACCATCTCGTCGGTGATTGTGGTCAAATTGATCGTCGTCACACTTAACGGAAAGCCGGGGTTGATGAATTCATCGAATTTCGCCAACACCTTGTTGTTCTTCATCTTCACCGCGCCAATTTCAATGATCCGGTCGGTGGGTGCGGACAACCCGGTGGTTTCAATATCGAATACAACATATTCTTCGTCACCGGTAAGCGGTTGATCGCGCAAATTGTAGGCGATTGGCGTGGCATCATCTACCAGGTTGATTTCCACCCCGTACATGACTTTAATCTTATTCTTCAAGCCCGCCGAGTGGGCTTCCGGGAATGCCTGGGCGACGGCGTGGTCAGTAACGGCAATCGCCGGCATGCCCCACTGCGCCGCTTGGTTGACGTAATCGGTGGGAGAATTAGTAGCGTCCATCTGGGACATCGTGGTGTGCAGATGGAGTTCGATACGTTTATCCCCCGCAGCGGTATCTTGCCGCGCCGCGTGGGCCACCGTCTGAACATCGTAGGCACTGATGGTCAATTCTTGGGAATATTTATCCTCTTCCACCGGTCCGCGGACTTTCACCCATTGGCCGACAGCCACTTGCGCAAAATTCGGATCGGTGCCGGTTTCCCGGGAGAAGGCCTTGACCTTGAAGGAAGAGGTGTAATCAGTGATTTCAAACAGCAGCATTTGTTTGCCGCTGCGCAGATCCCGAACTTCACTGGAGAAAATGTTTCCCTGAACCACCAGGGACCGGTCTGGTTCGGTGATATCCGCCATCTGGCGAATCGGCGCATCAGCGGGAATCGGCTTACCGATGTGGACACCATCGCCGCTGGGGGCCCCACTGCCGTTACCAGCCGGCCCGGCTGCGGCCTTTTCCTGGGCCTTCAGCAGAGCTTGCGTCGCCAGCTCTTGGTTTTGCTGTTCCTGCTGCTGGCGCATGGCGTCGATTTTTTCTTGGGTCGCAGACTCATCAACGTAGACGTGGATATGGAAATCCGGGAAGCCCAACCGGGCATAGGCTTCTTCAACACAGCTCAGTGCGTTTTCCACGACATAATTTTTAACTACTTCGTTGTCGACACTGATCGCCACCCGGTCGCCCTGCATTTGCGGGGCATTCACTTGGGCCAGGGCAGGGGACGAGGCGGCACAGGTTTTCACCACGTATGGCCAATAATCAGCCAGCAAATGGTCGTCAAATTCGGGTTGGGCCACGTGCAGCCGAACCGCCACGGACGCGATATCCGCAAACGCTTTGGTCAGATCAGCGAGGAAGACACTATACACAGAGAATGGCAGGATTTGGGGCAAACGCAGCACGAATTCCCACTGTTTGGTCTGTTCATGCACAATGACCTTCTCCACGGCGCCGCCAGCAAAACGGTCCCCGCCATCGGCGGAGACCGCAAAGTGGATCTGGTCGAGGAGTTGGGTCAACATTTCTTCAGGTGACAATGCCAAATGGACTCAACCCTTTCTTAAATTCGGTAAACCAAAAACAACTTATTCAGCAGACTGACCGTCCAACTTCGCCCGCAAGATCGGCAGGACGTTGCTCAGTTCTTCTTTCTTCACTTCAATATTGTCGCCGGTGGCCCGTAAATGGACCTCGACGATACCGTCGGCAGCCTTCTTGCCCACCGTGATCCGGATCGGAATACCGATCAAATCAGCATCGGCGAACTTGATGCCGGCCCGCTCATTACGGTCGTCCAGCAAGACTTCATAGCCGTCCTTCGTTAAAGCGGCGTCGATCTCGTCGGCTAATTGCCGTTGGTCGTCGTTCTTCATATTAACGGGTACGACGTGAATGTCAAATGGCGCGATCGCCTTAGGCCAAATGATGCCGTGTTCATCGTTGTGCTGCTCGACAATGGCCGACAGCAGCCGGGATACGCCGATGCCGTAACTGCCCATCACAACGGGTACTGAGCGGCCGTTTTCATCCAAAACCGTGGCATTCATGATCTTAGAGTAACGGGTGCCGAGCTTGAAAATATGGCCAATCTCGATGCCCTTAGTGAACTTCAACTTGCCCTCACCGTCGGGTGATGTTTCACCAGCCTGGGCGACGCGAATGTCCGCGTAGTCGTCCGGCTTGTAATCCCGATCCACGTTGGCGTTGGCAAAATGGTAGCCTTCTTCATCCGCGCCCACAAAAGCGTTGACCATGTTCTTAATGGTCAAATCGGCGACAATACGAATATCCTGGTCGATCCCAACGGGTCCTAAAGAACCTTCCGGAGCATGGAGATACTGTTGCACTTCATCATCCGAGGCGAGCCGCAGCTCAGCGGCATCCAGGAAGTTCTTCAGCTTGACATCGTTGATCTCATGGGTTCCTTGGATCAAGGCCAGTACCGGCTTCTCGTCGGCGATGAACAGAATGGACTTCATGATCTGGTCCGTATCCACATGCAGGAAGTCGGCAACTTCCTCCACCGACTGCGCACCGGGCGTCGCGATTTTTTGCAACGCCTGGGGATCTTCGTGATTCTGTACGGCCGGCAATTGACTAGTGGCCATTTCCAAATTCGCGGCGTAGTCGCTGCCGTCAGAATAAGCGATGGTATCTTCACCGATCGGGGCAATGGCGGAAAATTCCTTGGAATCCCGGCCGCCCATAGCGCCGGCATCACCGATGATCACCCGGTAGTTCAAACCGACCCGGTTGAAGACATTAACATAGGCACTTTCCACATGGTTGAAAATCGTGTCCAAGTCATCGTTATCCACGGTGAAAGAATACGCGTCCTGCATAATGAACTCCCGGCCCCGGAGCAGACCGTTGCGCGGCCGATCCTCATCCCGATACTTCGTCTGAATTTGGTATAACAGCAGCGGCAGTTTCTTGTACGATTTCACGCTGCTGCGGATAATATCCGTCATCGTTTCCTCATGGGTCGGGCCCAGGAGCAGCGTGCGATCATGGCGATCTTTCAGCTGGTAAAGGTTTGGCCCATAGGTACTGTAGCGGCCGGATTCTTTCCACAATTCAGCGGGGATCAGCGTGGGCAGCAGCATTTCCACCCCATCAATCGTCGTCATTTCTTCGCGAATAATGTGCTGGATTTTTTGCAAGACCCGCCAAGCCAAGGGTAAATAGACGTACACCCCAGCAGCTTCCTGCTTGATCATACCGCCGCGCAGCATCAGCTGATGACTGATGGCCTCTGCATCAGACGGGGTTTCTTTCATGGTCGGAATTAACATTTTGGATTGACGCACAACAAGATTCTTCCTTTCCTCTGAATCCGTCCCGGACTCAGTGCGTGAATAACCGTTGGAAATCGTTCCAGGTGACTGCAATCATCAACAGGAGCAGCAGCCCGAAACCGATCAAGGTGATCACGCCTTCTTTTTCTTCAGAAATCGGTTTGCCGCGCACGGCCTCGACGACATTCAGCAGCAGCTTGCCGCCGTCCAGCGCCGGAATCGGCAGCAGGTTCATCAAGCCCAGGTTCACCGACAGACTGGCCATCATCGTCACCACGGAGAGCCAGCCGAAGCTGGCCGCCTGACTGGACGCTTGGTAGATCGCCACCGGGCCGCCCAGCTTGTTCAGGCTGAAGCCGCCGGTGAAGAATGAACCCAGGATCTGGAGAATGTGGGTAATGATATACCACGTCTCCGTGAAGCCGTATTTTAGTTTGGCCGTGAACGAGGTATCTAAACTGCCGGTGACCGCCACCCCGATCTGAGTCACTTGTTTCTTATCCACGGTACGCGCGACCGGTTTAACCGTCAGTGTTTTCGTTTGGCCGTTGCGCAGCACCTGGATCTTCACCGTTTTGCCAGCCTTGTTTTGCAGGTGTTTAGAAAAATCCGTAATATCCCCTACCCGCTGGCCATCCACCGTTTGGACCACGTCCTTGGCCTTGAAGCCGGCCTGAGCGGCGGGCATGTCAGGCTCAATCTGGGCAATCATCGTCTGACTATTATTCGGTGCCCCGCCGTTGACGAAAGCGATGATAATAAACGTGATGATTCCCAGCAAGAAATTATTCAACGGTCCGCCAAAGTTTGTCAGCATCCGCCGGCCTAGGCTGGCCGACTGGAACTGCACGTCCAGCGGGGCGATCTGTACTTCAGTACCGTCGTGCTCGATGATCGTCGCGTCGTGATCCACCGGGTAGCGTTTGACCACCGATTCATCACCGTTTTCGTAACCTTCAACCCAGAGTTCTTTTTCCAAATCACTCTTGGACACTTGCAGCGGCACACCGTTGACATTAGTCACCTTGTCACTGGTATTGATCGAGGTGACCACGCCGGCATCGTTCAGCACCAGGGTGGCCATCGTGCCTGGTTCAATTTCGTCCTCATCATCGGCCGCGCCGGCCATGCGGACGTACCCGCCTAAGGGTAAGATTCGAATCGTATACGTCGTGCCGTGGGACCGATGCCAGAAGAGCTTGGGCCCCATACCGATGGAGAATTCCCGGACCAGGATCCCCGCCCGCTTGGCGAAGAAGTAATGGCCAAATTCATGGACCAGCACGATGATCCCAAAGACCAGGATGAATGCGATAATACCCTTCATTTGGTTAACTCCTTTAAATTAAGCCGAAAATTTGGACTAACGGCAAAACGAACAGCAACGAATCGAAGCGGTCAAGAATTCCGCCATGACCGGGTAGAATCTTGCCCGAGTCCTTGACACCGAAATAGCGTTTGTACGCCGATTCCACCAAGTCGCCAAATTGGCCAACGATGGACAGAATCAAAATGATCAGAATCATCCGCCACAGAGCGTAAACCTGAACTTCAGGCACCGCCAAGCAGTAAAGTGTGCCGACGATCACGGCGCTGACCGTGCCGCCGATGGAGCCTTCCCAAGTCTTGTTCGGCGAAATCGGCGTCAGCTTATGTTTGCCCAGCTTGCGGCCGATCAGATAGGCGCCGGAATCGGTGACCCAGACGATCAGCAGGACGAACAAGAGCTTCATAAAGCTGCCCTGGTTCCGGACCATGACGAGGGCGCCGAAACCGCCGCCCAGATAAGCCATGGCCAGGGTGGAAATGGCAATATCTTCAATGTTGATGCGATTCTTGCTGGTGACAGTGATCACCAGCATTAACATGAACAGCATCATCAGAAACTCCGTGATATTGAACCAGTGGGACACGTTGTTGGGCAGCCAGCCCTTGAGCCAGCCATAGAAGCCGGCGGGCAAGATCATGACCACGATCCCGAAACCGGCGATGATGAAGTCCGGCGAAACCACGATGCGTTTGCGCATCAAGAAGAACTCCGACAGGCCGATCAGGCCCAAAAGAATCGCCAGGACCTCAATGGCCCAACTGCCAAAATAAATCGTGGGCAAAAATATTGCCAATGCCCATATTGCTGTGATTACCCGTTGCCGCATCCCAATTTCCTCCTACTTACTTGGTCTTCAAGCCGCCATAACGCCGCTGCCGGTGCTGGTACGTGGCCACCGCCGCGGCTAAATCATTGCTGGTAAAGTCCGGCCAATGAACATCGGTGAAGACAAATTCTGAATAGGCCACCTGCCAAAGCAAAAAGTTCGACAGCCGCTCCTCCCCGCTAGTCCGAATCAAGAGATCCGGATCAGCCAGGGCGCCTAATTGGGCGGTGAAGAGATGGTCACTGACCATTGCTTCTGTGATGTCCGCCGGCTTGACTGCACCGGCTGCCGCCTGCGCCGCCAACTGCTGCACCGCGGTGGTGATCTCCCGGCGCGAACCGTAGTTGAACGCGAAATTCAAAATCATGCCGGTGTTGTTTTGCGTCTGGGCCATGGCATCCAAAGTCACTTGGCGGGTGGCCGCCGGCAGTTCATCCAAATAACCCATTACTTCGACCCGGACATTTTCTGCCATCAGGTCGGGCATGTAGTGATTGAAGAACTTGACTGGCAAGCCCATGAGGTAATTCACTTCCTCAGTGGGCCGGCGCCAATTCTCAGTGGAGAAGGCGTAAACCGTGAGGACCTTAATGCCCATGTGACTGGCTGCGATGGCGATCCGCTTGACGTTATCCATGCCTTCTTTGTGCCCAGCAACCCGGGGCAGATGGCGGGCCTTGGCCCACCGGCCATTGCCGTCCATAATGATAGCAACATGCTCGGGCAGCGGTGCTGTTTCGGTGCTTGCCATACCTGACTCCTTTACACGAAGAAAAGAACCCGTCACCAAATACTTGGGTGGACGGGCCTAACGGTTGTTAGACTTCGGTGATCTCGTCTTCCTTATCCTTGGCGATGCTATCGATACCCTTGACGGCATCATCGGTCAGCTTCTGGACTTGGTTTTCCAAATCATGTTGGGCATCTTCACTGATGTCGCCCTTCTTCGCCGCTTTCTTCAATTCTTCCATCGCGTCACGACGGACATTGCGGACGGCGATCTTGGCGTTCTCGGCATCCTTGCCGACTTCCTTAGCCAGCTCCTGACGGCGTTCACCGGTCAATTGGGGAATGACCAAGCGAATGACGTTGCCGTCATTGGCCGGGTTCAAACCCAAATCAGAGGCTAAAATGGCCTTCTCAATATCGTTCAGTGAGGACTTGTCGTACGGCGTGATCATCAGTACCCGGGGTTCCGGAATATTGATGGCCGCCATTTGGTTCAACGGCGTCGGTGCCCCGTAATAGTTGACGTTGATCCGGTTGAGCAGCCCGGCGTTGGCCCGACCGGCCCGGATATCCGCCAAGTCTCGACGCAGCGCGTCTTGGGCTTTTTTCATGTCCTCTTTTGCCTGCTTTAATAATGCTTCTTCTGCCATGATTAATGTGCTCCTTTCTTTTCTTCATCGGCTTCGGCTTTAATCGTCGTTCCGATGTTTTCGCCCTCAATCACCCGGACGATGTTGTCCGGCTTATTCATGTTGAAGACGACGAGAGGAATATCATTGTCCATCGATAACGAGCTGGCGGTGGCATCCATCACCTTCAAGCCCTTAGCGATGATATCGAGTTGGGTCAATTCATCATATTTGACCGCATTGGGATCTTTATTCGGATCGGCGGAGTAAACGCCGTCCACGTTGTTTTTGGCCATTAAGATCACATCGGCGCCGATTTCGGCGGCGCGCAAGGCCGCAGTGGTATCCGTGGAGAAGTACGGGTTCCCCGTGCCGCCGGCGAAAATCACCACGCGGCCCTTTTCCAGATGGCGCATGGCCCGACGACGAATATAGGGTTCAGCGATCTGGCGCATTTCGATAGACGTTTGCACCCGCGTCGGCACATCCATGTGTTCCAGACTGTCTTGCAGGGCCAAGGCATTCATGACCGTGGCCAGCATGCCCATGTAATCTGCTTGGGCCCGTTCCATACCTAATTCAGCACCGGTTTCGCCCCGCCAAATATTGCCGCCGCCGCAGACGACTGCCACTTGGACGCCTAATTCGTGGACTGCTTTGATCTGTTTAGCAATTCGGTCAATGACTGGCGGCGTGATGCCGAAACCCTCTTTACCGGCGAGAGCTTCACCACTGACTTTTAAAACGATGCGCTTATATTTGATCCCACTCATTACCATTCCTCCGTTAGTTTGCTGTTCAATAGTTTACCATACTTGACGCGTTTGGGCGAATAGCCGCCAGTCTTTCGGGCATAGAAAAAGCCGCACACCCGTAGGTCTGCGGCCTCTTCAGCAAGGAGTTTAGCCCTTGATTTGGGACATCACTTCGTCAACGAAGTTTTCTTCCTTCTTCTCGATCCCTTCGCCGACTTCATAACGGACAAAGGAAACCAGCTTGCCGCCCTTGCTGGCGACATACTTAGCCACGGTCTGATCCGGATCCTTAACGAATTCTTGATCAGCCAAAGCAATTTCGGACAGATATTTGCGCATCCGCCCCTCAACGATCTTCGGGATAATCTTTTCGGGCTTGCCCTCGTTCTTTGTTTCCTCAGTCAAGACAGCCTTTTCGTGTGCCAAGACATCAGCCGGAACGGCATTTTGATCCAAGTACTTCGGATTGATGGCCGCCACGTGCATGGCCACGTCCCGCGCTGTCTCTTCGTCAGCGCCTTCCAGCACGGTCAATGCGGCGATTTGGCCGCCATTGTGCAGGTAAGCACCGAAGTTTTGGCTGTCCGTCTTTTCGACGACTTGGAAGCGGCGCAGGGAAATCTTTTCGCCGATAACGGCGGTCAATTCCGTAATGGCCGCCTTGATCGTGTCGTCGCCCATCTTCAAGGCCAAGGCAGCATCCATATCGGCCGGTTTGCCAGCGACAATTGCGTCAGCAATCCCCTTAACCAGATTCTGGAATTTGTCATTGGCGGAAACAAAGTCGGTTTCCGAATTGACTTCAATGACTGCTGCCGTATTGCCGGCAACCGAAATATGCGCCAAGCCTTCAGCAGCGACGCGGTCGCTCTTCTTTTCGGCCTTAGCAATGCCCTTTTCGCGCAATACATCAACGGCTTTGTCCATGTCGCCATCAGTAGCAACCAAAGCCTTCTTAGCGTCCATCATGCCGACGCCGGTCTTTTCCCGTAACTCTTTGATTTGTTGAATCGAAACTGCCATGAATGTAGTCCTCCTATAAATAAATTTCTAAAAAGCTGAAAAAAGTGGCCGCTCCGCAGGATTGCTGCTGGGCCAGGCCACTTCAGGGGTTACATATTAGTTATTAGCGGAATCACTGGCACTGTCGGCAGCGTCGCTATTGTCGCCTTCAACAGCTTCCACGATATCTTCCATGGAATCCTTAGCCGGTTGGTCACCCTCAGCAGCAGCGGGTTGAACCGGTTGTTGTTGGTCAGCGTCAGCATTGTCTTCGCCTTGACGGCCTTCAACAATGGCGTCAGCCATCTTGGAAGTGAGCAGACGAACCGCACGAATCGCGTCATCGTTTGACGGGATAATCACATCAATAGGATCCGGATCCGTGTTCGTGTCGACCATGGCCACGATGGGAATGTGCAGTTTGTTGGCTTCGTGAACAGCGATGTCTTCCTTACGAGGATCAACGATGAACATCACGTCCGGTAAATGAGGCATATCTTCGATACCGCCCAAGAACCGTTCCAACTTCTGTTGTTCCTTGTTCAGCAAGGAAACTTCCTTCTTCGGGAGGACGTCGAAAGTGCCGTCTTCGGCCATCTTCTTCAAGTCCTTCAGACGCTTGATCCGAGTCTGGATAGTCTCCCAGTTTGTCAAAGTACCACCCAACCAACGGTGGTTAACGTAGTATTGACCAGCACGGGTCGCTTCTTCTTCAATGGAATCTTGGGCCTGCTTCTTAGTACCGACAAACAGGAAGACCGCACCCTTGCTTGCTTCGTCCTTGACGAAGTTGTACGCCGTGTCGACCATCTTGACCGTCTTTTGCAGGTCAATAATATAGATACCATTCCGTTCAGTGAAGATATACTTCTTCATCTTCGGGTTCCAGCGGCGGGTTTGGTGACCAAAGTGCACGCCGGCTTCAAGCAATTGCTTCATTGATAATACTGCCATGTAAAAATACCTCCAATAGTTTTTTCCTCTGCATACGTCACTCCGGTGCGGACACAACTGTGCACTGCCGCAACCGGTCAATATGCATGTGTACTTTTGAAATACTAGACCATTATACAGAACCCGACCGCTGGGTGCAAGCCGCTCACCAAACCACGCCGCGAATGGTCAAAAAGTGCTCCTTTTGCCGGCGGGTCAAACGCTTGAACTTGGCCTCCGCACTCAAGGCATCGTGTTTGCTGCTGAATGAAGTTTGGTAGATTCGATGGACCGGCCGGCGGGTGCGGGTGTATTTGGCCCCCGTACCGGCATTATGTTCCGCTTCCCGGCGCACCGGGTCAGTCGTAAAGCCGCCGTAAAGCGACCCATCAGCGCACAACAAGACGTAGAACCAGTACAACTCAGTCGTTCCGGAGGGCATTGGCCACCTCCGGGGTATAATTCCCCGCTGTGTCGTGGACGATCAATGACGGGACAATGCGCACACCGTTAGGCTTCCCGCCGCGAATTGCTTCGATCAGGACCATATTCGCTTCCTTATTCGGTTTCGGAAAAATGAACCGTACCCGTTTAGGCGCCAAGCCGTGCGCCGTTAACGCCGGCAGGATCTCGTCCAGCCGCTCCGGCCGATGGACCATGAAAAGTTTGCCGCCGAATTTCAACAACGCCGCACTTACCGCAGCCACTTCAGCCAAAGAAACCGCCACTTCATGACGCGCCATTGCCAGATGCGGGTTCGGGTTGCGCTTGCTGGTGGGAACATTCTTAAAATACGGCGGGTTCGTTAAGACAGCGTCGACACTGTCCTTGGCAATCACCCCCGGGGCCTGCTGCATGGGCATGGTATGCACCGTGATTTGGTCGGCCAAGCCATTGAGTGCCGCGGAGCGGCGGGCCATATCCGCCAGCAGGGGCTGGATTTCGACCAAATCGATCCGGGCCTGGGTCCGCCGCGCCACAAATAACCCGACGGCGCCGTTGCCCGCGCCTAAATCGACGATCCGACCAGTGGGCGGCACCTGGGCAAAAGCCGCCAGCAGCACGGCGTCCAAGGAGAACGCAAAGACTGACTGATTCTGAATAATTTCGATACCGCCGCTATTCAGCTGATCGATCCGTTCTCCGGGTAATAAGCGATCAGTCATACCGTGGCCACCGCCTTTCTGCTATAATTTGGGGTTGAATTGGTTCTTTAACAATCAACCGTGCTATTTTAGCACGAATTCACGATAAGAAAGCGGGATACGCAATGCTCTACCGCATCTTCCGGGTCATTATCCGGTTTGTCATTTTCGTATTAAATGGTCACATGGTGGTTTTGGATAAGGAAAAGGTACCGAAAACACCCTATATTCTCGTTGCCCCCCATCGCACCTGGTGGGAACCAGTGTTATTCGCAGTGGCGGGCAGTCCCATGGAATTCTCTTTCATGGCGAAGGCGGAGTTGTTTCACAATCCGATCATTCGCTGGATCTTGCGCAACGCGCATGCCTTTCCGGTGGACCGCGCCCACCCAGGGCCCAGCGCGGTAAAGACGCCGATCAATAATTTGCGGAAGAATAATTTGTCCGTAATCATCTTTCCTACGGGGACGCGGTATTCCAACGACATCAAGGGCGGCGCGGCGCTGATTGCCCGATTGGCCGGGGTGCAGCTGGTGCCGGTGGTGTATCAGGGGCCGTTGACGTTCATGAATTTGTTGAAGCGGCAGAAGATGATTATTGGGTTTGGTGATCCGATCACGGTTTCCCGGAAGGGACGGCTGGATGATGCGGCGATTGCGGGAATCGACGCTGAGATGCGGGCGGCGTGGCATGCAATTGATCAACGGATCAACCCGGACTTTGTGTATGTGCCAGATAAGAAGAAGGCGGAGTTGGAGCACGAGGAAGGGAAACTATAGGATTTATTTGATAGAAAAAGCCGAAGTCCCGTCATTGGGACTTCGGCTTTTTCTTTGCTTGCCAGGTTCTGGACAATAATTTCCGGCCCAGCTGCCGTGCCAAGTGCTCCGCAAGCTGCGGCAAAATGGGCTGGCGACGCGCAGCTAGTGCGAAGCCGCAGGCGTAGCTAGCCGTGACGGCGCTTGAAGCCCGCAAAGACCGCGGTCTTCAAGACGCCTAACCACATCAGCGGCAAAAAACGCCGCTGTGTGGTTCCCACGGCTGAGCCCATTTTGCCTCCGCTTGCTACGCACTTAACCCTCGGTACACCAAACTAAAGCCGTATCCTCAATCCATTCCTTCTTAAAAACGTACTTTCTAGCCAATTAGGCCTGCAATACCTTATTCAAGAACGACTGAGTCCGTTCTTCCTTTGGATGGTCAAAGATTTCTGTTGGGGTGCCCTGTTCTAGGATTTGTCCACCATCGAAGAAGACGACGCGGTCGGCGACTTCTTTGGCGAAGCCCATTTCGTGGGTGACGATGACCATAGTCATGCCTTGTTGGGCGAGTTGGCGCATGACTTGGAGGACGTCGCCGACCATTTCGGGGTCAAGGGCGCTGGTCGGTTCATCGAAGAGCATGATATCGGGATGCATGGCCAGAGCGCGAGCGATGGCGACCCGTTGCTGCTGGCCACCGGAAAGAGAAGCAGGCATGGCGTCGGCTTTTTCGGTTAGGCCGACGGTTTCCAGAAACTTGCGGGCTTCCGCGGTGGCAGTGGCTTTATCTGCCTTCTTCAACTCCACCGGTGCTAAAATCACGTTTTCCAGGACCGTCATGTGGGGAAAGAGATTGAAATGCTGGAACACCATGCCGATTTTCTCCCGAATACGGTTGATGTCCACATGGGGCTGGCTGATGTCAGCGCCATCGATCAGGATGTGTCCCTTCGTCGTGGTTTCCAAGCCGTTGATCATGCGCAGCACCGTACTCTTCCCGGCGCCGGAGGGACCAATGAGCACGACGACTTCGTTATTCTTGACATTCAGGTTGACGTCTTTAATGACGTGGTTCGTACCGTAGTCTTTATAGACATCCTGCATTTGCACGCGATCGGTATTTTCTTCTGTCATTATGCTTGCACCTTCTTCTGCACCCAGTTAGACAGCCAAGTGAGGAGCGTAATGATAACGAGATAAATCAAGGCGACCATCGTCCAGATTTTGAAGCCTTCCATATTCCGGGCGATGATAATTTTCCCGCTTTGGGTCAATTCCAGGATACCGATGATCGACAGAATCGACGTATCCTTTAGGGTGATGATGAACTGGTTGATGAAACTGGGCACCATGATCCGGATACCCTGCGGCAAAATGACTTTGCGCAGGGCCTTGCCGAAGGGCAGCCCCAGGGAACGGGCCGCTTCCATTTGACCCACATCCACGGCTTCAATACCGCCCTTCACAAAGGCAGCGGTATATGCCCCTTCATTCAAGGTCAGCGTAATGATCCCGGCAAGGAAGGCCGGCACCTTGGCGCCAATCAAGCTGGGGACGCCTGTGTAAATGAACAGGGCCAGCACCAGCAGCGGCAAACCGCGGAAAATATAGATAAAGGTAATTGAAATGCCCCGGGCAAAGGCATTGGGTAAAACGCCCAGCAAACCAACGAGAATGCCGACGATGGTGGCAAAGATGATGGCCACCACAGTTACCAGCAGGGTTTCTTGCAGCCCGCCCATCAATGTGCCCCAGTTGGCTTTCAGCAAGCCGAAGAAGGACCGGTCAGTTTCCTGGGTCTTTTTATTAGCCGCCGCTTGGGACTTTTTAGAGCCGGTCCCTAAGTATTTTTGCAAAATCTTGGTATATTGGCCGTTCGCCTTCAGTTTCTTCAGGCCTGCATTGAACTGGGCCATCAATTCAGTATTTTTCTTATTGGTGGCAAAGCCGTACCCAGTAGGGTTTGCTGGTTTAGTGACGATGCTCAGCTTCAAACCGGTATTGATGGCATATTGCATGACTGGGGAATCTTCGAAACAGGCCACTGAATTACCCGTCGTCACGTCTTGGTACATGTTGTTGGAATCATCGAAGGTGACGGTGGTAAAGCCGTACTTATCCTTGACGCTCAGGGCATAGTTGGCGGCAGCGGTGCCTGTCTTGATGGCTACCCGCTGCCCTTTCAACTGTTTCAGGCTCTTGATCTTACTCCCCTGTTTAACCGCCATCACGACGCCCACATTATAATAGGGTTTGCTCATCAAGAACTTTTCTTGCCGTTCCGGCGTAATCGACATGCCGGCGATCACCCCATCAATTTGGCCCGCCTCCAACGCCTGTACGGCAGCGTTGAAGCCCACGGGTTTGATGGTCACCGTGAACCCTTCCGTCTTCGCGATTGCATTCATGAGATCAATGTCGATACCGACGTATTGGTTCTTTTCATTAGCAAATTCGAAGGGGGCATATGTAACGTCCGTCCCAATCGTATAGTGCTTCTCCGCCGCCTGCGCCGGTTTGGCCGACCACAACGTGAGAAAAAGACCCGCTAAGATGACAAATAATCCTGTGACAAAGGATTTGCGCTGCATGGGCGCACCCACTTTCTTAATTGAATAACATAAGAACCAGTATAATGGCGGGGACGTTAGATTGTCTATATTTTATGTTAGAGATGCTGACATACAGGCCAGAAAAAACAGAGGGCACCAAAAAGCGGGTCAGCAACCCGCTCTTTCTTAGTCTTGGGAAAGATCGCCCTTCCCCATTTGCAATTGGTACATATTGTAATATTTACCTTTTTGGGCCAACAATTCGTCGTGCGTCCCTGCTTCAACGATCCGTCCCTTATCCAGCACTAAAATTTGGCTGGCATCGCGAATCGTGGAGAGCCGGTGGGCAATGGCAATGGTCGTACGGCCCTGCCGCAGCTTGCGCAGGCCGTCTTGGATCAACGTTTCCGTCTCGGTGTCGATATTGGCAGTCGCCTCATCCAACACCAGGATCTTCGGGTCCGCTGCCACAGTGCGGGCAAAAGAGATCAATTGCCGCTGGCCGCTGGAGAATTGCGCCCCGCCCTCGATTACCCGAGCGTGATAGGTGTTCGGCAATTTTTCGATGAACGAGTCAGCCTGGACGAATTCAGCGGCTTTCTTCACTTCATCATCTGAAATCTTGTCGTTGAACAAGCGAATGTTGAAGGCAATGTCTCCGTAGAACAGGAAGGAATCCTGAAGTACCAGACCTAATTTGCGGCGGAGTTCCTCAATCGGATAATCGCGAATATCCCGATCGTCAATCAGGATCTGGCCCTGGTAGAACTCATAGAAGCGCATCATGACGTTGATGATCGAGCTCTTGCCGGACCCGGTGTGGCCCACCAGGCCGATGGTTTCACCCGGCTTCACGACAAAGTTGATGTCGTGGAGCACTTCGTTTTCACCGTCATAAGAGAAGGACACGTGGCGAAATTCTACTTTGCCTTCTTGGACGACGGCATCCGCGCCAGGGTTTTGCTGCGGCGCCAATTCTTTATTATCGAGAATCCGAAATATCCGACTGCCAGCCACGACGCCATCCTGGAAGAACTGCAACTGATCCATCAGGTTGCCCAGCGGATTGAAGAAACTCTGAATGTAACTGGAGAAGACATACACAGTCCCTGCCGCGACCACTGCCGTCTCCGCCATGATCCCGAAATGAATCAGCACGGCCGTCAAGGCAAAGACGTAGATCAGATTCAGAAAAGAGGACAGCAGGAGCGAGTTAGTCTTGATCATTGCCCGGCGGGAATCCAAGTAATCGTTGTTCACGTCCTCGAATTCACTGTCGACCCGCTTCTGCTGCTCGAAGTTTTGGATGATCGAGACCCCTTCGATGGACTCGTTCAGCTTAGCGTTCAGCTCGGACAGCTTCGCCCGCATATGGCGATACACCTTTGAACTGTATCGGTTATAAAACCAGGTCGCCAGCAGCAGGATGGGAATGAACGCTGCCACGATCCAAGCCGCCGTTGGGTTATTGATATACATCGCCACCAGCGCTGTACCGATGGAGAAGATTCCCACCAGCAGGGACATAAACACGTTCCAAAAATCGGTGAGTGTCATGGTGTCGTTAGTGACCCGTGAGACCACGGAACCGGCCGGGGTCAAATCAAAATAGCGCATGCCCAGGGTGTGCAGCTTGGCGAATAATTGCCGGCGCACGTCTTCCATCGCCCGTTCAGCCCCCATGGAAAAGGTGAAGTTGCTGCCGAATTGGACAATGGCCTTCACGATCGTGCCCAAGGCATAAACCAGCCCAGCACCAAGGATCGTAGCCGTGGTCGCGTTATGTTTGGCCAGCGCGCCATTCATGAATTCTTGAATGACCCGGGGCAGCCAGATGTTGATAATGGCCAGAGCAAAGGACAGGATGATGGCGCTGATGAATTGCTTTTTGTAGTACTTCGCAAAACTCATCAGCCGGCCAGTGAGTTTCATCTGTTCTTTGACCGGAATATGCTGATTCCAAGCGGATTCGTAAGGATTCTTTGCGGCCATTACGCGTCACTCCTTTCCATTGATTGGGTGAGCTGCTGTTCTGCCCACATTTCGGCATACCAGCCGTGATCGGCGAGCAACTGGTCGTGGGTCCCGCGTTCAGTGATTCGACCATCATCAAGGACTAAGATCTCGTCGGCATGCATGACCGAACTGAGCCGCTGGGCGACGATGATCGTCGTCTTATTGGCTCGATCCTCTTGCAGACCGGATAAAATCTGTTCTTCAGTCTTGGCATCCACCGCCGACAGGGCATCGTCCATGATCAAAATATCTGGTTCAGCGATGACCGCCCGAGCAATGGAAAGCCGCTGCTTTTGGCCGCCGGACAGTGATACCCCTTTTTCACCCACCAGCGTATCGTACTGGTCAGCAAATTGGAGAATGTCGTCATGGATGGCACTGGTCTTGGCCGCCGCCTCCACGGCCGGCTGGTCCTTCTCATAAGCCGAGAAACGAATGTTATTCCGGATATCCGTGGAGAACAAGTAGTTGTCCTGAGGGACATAGCCGATGGCATTATGTAACGCCGCAAGCGTGTAATCCCGGATATCCCGGCCGCCGATCTTGATCACGCCGGTGTATTGGTCAAATTCCCGCAACAGCAGTTTGATGATCGTCGTCTTGCCGGCCCCAACCCGGCCGACGATGCCTAACTGGCGGCCTTCTGGCAGATTGAAGCGAATATCCTGCAAGGTGACCTTGTGCGCGCCGGGATACGTAAAATGATCCAGGGCGTAATCAATGTTGGTATGGGACAGTTTCGTAATGGCATTCGGTTTGTCGACGACTTCCGACTTTTCCTGAAGCAGTTCCTGCACCCGATCGTAACTGGCATTGCCCCGTTCAATCACGTTGAATAACCGGCCAATAGCGAACATCGGCCAAATCAAGGCATTGACGTAAGCGACGAAAGAAATCAGCGAGCCAATGGTAATGGTGCCGGCATTAACCATGGTCCCGCCATAAATGATAGCAATCACATAAGTGGCGCCAATGATCAGACTCGTCACGGGATCAAACAGTGAATCGAGCCGATTCACGCGCTTGTTAATGAGAATTGTGCGGTCGACGATTTTATTAAAGTCGGCGACGTCCTCTTGATCTTGGCCAAACGTTTTGATGACTTTAATCCCTGAGACGGATTCCTGGGTTTTATCGTTCAATCGCGAAAACGCCGCCTGGGATTCAGAGAACGCCGCGTGCAGCTTCATACCCAACCGCCGCGCGGTGACCGCCAACAACGGCAGCGGAATAATTGCCACTAAAGTCAGCCGCCAGTCGACGAAGATCATCATCGCAATCAGGGTCGACCCGCCAGTGATGATTGAGTCGGCGAACGTTAAGATGCCCGCCCCCGCAACGTTTTGAATGGCATTCAAGTCGTTGGTGGCATGGGCCATCAAGTCCCCGGTCCGGTGACGTTGGAAGAAGGTATCGTCCATCTGCATGAAGTGCCAGAATAGCCGAGACCGCAGCTGTTTTTCCAGGGTCGCTGCGCCGCCCCAAATCATATTCCGCCAAGCAAAGCGGAAGAGGTACTGGAAAATACCGGCGGCTAATAACAAGCCGATCCACCACCATGTCGCGTTGCCGGTGATGTGGCCCTGGTCGAACAGATCGGCCAGAATCCCAATCACCCGGGGCGGCACCAGGTTCACCAGGGCGGTCCCCACCAAGGCTAAGATCCCGATCAGATATCGCTTCCGCTCCTGCTTAAAATACCAGCCCAGCTTTTTAAATATGCCCACTGGGACACCTCCGTTCGTTTACTGTTTTCTTAGAATGGACAGAACGGGACAAAGTCCGTAGCCAAAAAATGGCCGCAGTCTTTGTCCCGCGATAGTAGCCGCCTAGAAACAGGCGGCCAGAAGTTGGTTATTTCTTGGCTTCCTGTTGACGCATGGAGGCCATCATCTGATTGAGTTTCTTCTCAGATGGTTTCTGACCCATTTGCATCATCATCGAACGAAGCATATCTTCGTTGATGGGGGGATTATCTCGGAAATAATTTTTCATATACCGCCGCGCGCCGAAGAATCCTAGGACGGCTCCGCCGACAACTCCTAGAATGATCAACAACACTGCCAACCACATGGGCATCATGATGTACACCTCGCTTTTTCCAATACCTTAATAGTCTACACAAGTTTCTGGTAAATTAAAATAGCCGGTGAGCTTTTTTTAATCCTTCCGGATACCCTTTTCACGCTGGACCCGCTTGAGCTTATCCGGGGTCACTTCGTTGCCCTCTTCATCGATCACTTTCAAGTGCTCAATGGTCTGGCGGAAGCCGGCGCGGAAGTTGGCCAGGTAGGCTTCCCGCAGTTCGTGCTGTTCCCGCTCTTCATCGGCGGTCAAGCCTTCCTTTTTTGCTTTGTGGGCCAGTTCATTAATGCGTGCCAAGCGCTTTTCTTCTTCAGTTTGTTCTGCCATAAGAGATCGTCCTTTCTGGAAATCGTGCTTACTTTGATGGTACCACGCCGATTAATTTCTGAAAACAAAAAATGGCGTATGTTCTCACGAACGCTTGTTTGAAAACCTTCTCCAGTCTTGGTATACTTGGGGTAACACGGATAGATGAGGTGGCGTTATGGCCAAATTAGGAGAGAAACAAGCAGAAATTCTGCAGTACATTTATGACATGGTGAAGGACCGCGGGTATCCGCCGACGGTCCGGGAAATTGGGGCGGCGGTTGACTTGTCTTCCACGTCCACAGTGCATGGTCACTTGGACCGGCTGGAACGCAAAGGCATGATCAATCGCGACCCGACTAAACCGCGGGCAATTGAGATCACTGAGGACGGGCTGGACGAATTGGGTGCGACCCGGGATCGAATCCCCTTGTTGGGTACTGTAACGGCCGGTGAACCGATTTTGGCCGTCCAAGAGGCCACCGAGTTCTTTCCGGTACCGCCTGATCTGCAAAACGATGGCGATTTGTTCATGCTGCAGATCCGCGGCGAAAGTATGATCAATGCCGGCATCCTCAGCGGCGACAAAGTCGTTGTTCGCCGCCAGCAATACGCGGATAACGGCGACATCGTCATTGCCATGACCGAAGAAAATGAGGCAACCTGCAAACGCTTCTACCGGGAGAAGGATCACTTCCGTCTCCAACCGGAGAACGACACTTTTGCGCCGATCATTTTGCAAGAAGTGACGATCCTCGGCAAAGTCGTTAGTCTGTATCGCGAACACGTTTATTAAATCGATAAGTCTGTTGGCTGTTAGCACCCCGGTGCTAGCGGCTTTTTTAATTCATGCGGACCCGTTTAACGGCGTAGCGGCCCTCCGGCACCGGCATTTCTGCGTACGGTGCCCGTTCGAGAATCGCCACGAAACCCGCCGCTCGTTCCGGGGTCGAAAAGACTCGGAGCAAACGGAATACTGGCTCTTTTTTCGCCGTATCAGCGTAATAGACAACATATACAAATCGTTGCGCCATGAGTTCCCTGCTTTCTTTTATCCTCCATAAAAAAACAAACGCGTCCTGCTCCCCATTAATTCGGAAGCAAAACGCGTTTGTACGGCGTGAATTAGACGCGCGGCTTCTCGGTAATCCGAGCAGCCTTGCCCCGCAGTGCACGCAGGTAGTACAGCTTCGCCCGACGGACACGGCCGTGGCGAATGACTTCGATCTTCGCAACACGGGGAGAGTGCAGCGGGAATGTCCGCTCTACACCAACACCGCTGCTGATCTTACGAACCGTGTAGGAAGCACTGATGCCAGTGCCCCGGCGCTTGATTACAACGCCTTCGAAAAGCTGGATACGTTCCCGCGTACCTTCGACGATTTGGGCGTGGACCCGCACCGTATCACCGGCACGAAAGTCGGGAATGTCATCGCGCAATTGTTTTTGCGTAATTGATTGAATTAATGGATTCATCAAAATTTCTCCTTATTCCGGTATTCATGCGCCTGATCCTTCGCAGCGGAATATCGTTGCTGTTGTGACACACAATCACAGGTTAAAACTATAGCATAGATTCGGGGTGGGCGCAATGCAGGGTTAACGCCAATGCAGCCAGTCCAGCACCACGCTCATGACCACCATGACAATGAGCGAGACAAATGAAATGACGCTCGCTCGGCGGGAAACGGGAATTTTCCGAATAGTAGCGAACAGAATCCACGCGTTTCCAACTATGGTGATCAACGCGGCGATAACTGTTACGGCATTGAGCAGAAACTTGATGAGTGTCATCGGATAGCTCTCCTTCTCGCTGCGGCGGCTAGCGTCCGACAGGCTTAGGATATCGTTGCTGTTGGCTTGGATCCGGGCTGACCTTGTTCTGAACCGCCCGCAAAATCATCCAAACACCCCACAACAGGATTGGCACTGTCCCCAGATATTCAGACTGGAGAACGGCCGGCAGCGGCCATTTGATCGTGATAATCCCGACCACCGCCAGTACGATTATTGGCACCCAATACAGCCAGCGATTGCGCCGGTCATAAATACCGAACACGAAACTGGCAATCAGCACCAGAATCATGAGCAGGCCAATGATTGCGCCAATCAGAAGAGTAATTAAAAGGTCGCGTTCCATATGAGTCATGCTCAACGGTACGCTGACGAGGGTAAACGCCGCGTTGAGCGTGGAGAACGCGCCAAAGACAGCGAGCAAAATACCCATCACCAACAGCCGAATTTGATTTTTCCCCATTGTCCACACGCTTTCTGCCGCATACCAGCGGCCACCGAGCCAGCAGTTATCAGAAAGTCCCACACTCAAGAAAATTATACGGTGCGCCAGGACAAATCGTCAATGGAAACGCTTCGCCGTCTATTGATTAGGCGTGTGCCGCCACCGATGTACCAGAGATAACCCGGAGTAAACAACGATCGGCAACAAGCAGTAAAGATAGCCCAGCCAGGATACATAACCATTGACCAGACGCACCAGTGCAATCAAAACCACGCTGGTGACAATGCCCACGATCGGCAGCAACCGATAATAGCGGGCCACATTTTCCGCCGGTGTGCCCTTCTTCTCCCGTTGGCTAAGAAAAATCATTATTGCGCCCAAAACCGCCGCCACTACCGGCAAGCCATAGTCCAGGACCATCTCGAACTCGGTCTCCAACGCACCATGAAGCAATAGAATAACGGCTAACAAAATCGGAAAAATCAGATAAATGCCTGCATGAGTGCGGTCGCGGACCGCGGCGATAATCGTCGCGATCGGCAAAATGACCAGCAGCGCCCCACCGATCAACAAGCTCAAGATAAACACCGTGCTGCTGCCGTGTTGGGCAGGAATCAGCAGCACGAAAGCAATACTGAAAATCAGTTCAAGAATACCCACGATCCGCATCTGCTTGTTCATTGATATTTCCTTTCCGCAAAACAACCTAACGCGCGGGAGCCATGACTTTATGTGCTCCCCGACGCCAGATAATAATTAAGGAAACACCGAGGAGAATTGTAAAAATGGGATGCCCGTAAGTAAACAGCGGCGCCAATGCACGATTGTTATACAACATCATCTCGGCCGCCATCATGAGAATCCAGGCAACTGGAAAGATGGCATACAGACCAGCATGTTTGCGATCTAGAAAAACGGCCACTACATTATAAATGAGCAGTCCCCAATTCAATGCCGCCCCGGTAAGAAACAAGGCCAGGTCAAAGGAAAAACGACTGCCGTCAAAGGAGAACAATGGCGACAGGGTAAACACGGCGCCGTACAAAACTTCTAAAATACCAATAATGACTAAATGCTTTTTCGTTGGAACCACTACCCTTCGATGAGTTCCAAACATTCCCTAGACCATTTTTCTTCTACCGTCTAGGATACGCATTACCGAAAGACAGCGTCAAGGCATGTGACAAGATTGTCACACGAAAAACGGGTAGCTGCCGCTTTGGCAATTGCCCGTTTTCATTGGATCACTGGTCATCAATCTCGTGCGTATTTTCTTCTTCCTTAACCTCCCGCAGCAGCTCGCGCCCCATCTTATCCAGCGGATAGTCCCGCAATAAATCCGGTCGGCGTTCCAGAGTGCGGCGTAACGCCTCTTTATACCGCCAGCGCCCAATCTTGCCGTGGTCGCCATTCATCAGCACCTCCGGCACCTTCATCCCCCGATATTCCGGCGGGCGAGTGTATTGGGGATATTCCAACAAACCCGTCGCAAAGGAATCGGTGATTGGTGAATCTTCGTTGCCCAATACACCAGGCAGCAGGCGCACAGTGGCGTCAATCATGGTCATGGCGGCCAGTTCCCCGCCGGTGATGACAAAGTCGCCCAGCGAGGCCTCCTCGGTGACCAGCCCGCGGATGCGTTCATCATAGCCCTCGTAGTGACCGCAGATAAAGACGAGCTGCTCGCTTTGGGACCACTCATCGGCCACCGTCTGGTTAAACTGCCGCCCGGCTGGATCCAGCAGGATCACCCGGCGCTTGGGCAGCTTGGGCAGGGCATCCATGGCCTCATAAATCGGTTCCGGCTTCAGCAGCATGCCGGCCCCGCCGCCATAGGGCGTATCATCCACGTGCTGGTGTTTATCGTGGGTGTAGTCGCGAAAGTTCACGACGTTCAGCTGCCACAATTCCTTCTCCAGGGCTTTGCCCAATAGGGACTGATGCAAGGTGGCGAACATATCCGGAAACAGGGTCAACACATCAACGCGCATCTTACCGCATCCCTTCCATTAACTCGACGTACACTTTACCCGCAGCCAAATCAACGCGATGCACGACTTGGGGGATGTAGGGAATCAACAGGTCCGGTGTCCCAGCTTTAGCCACCACCCATACGTCGTTAGCCCCTGGGGAGAGGATCTCGCGCACGGTGCCCAGCTCTTCGCCGGTCTCTTCTTCAAGGACGGTTAACCCGATGATCTGCCGGTAATAGAATTCACCTTCAGCTAAGTCACCCTGTTCAGCGTCAGAAACAAAGAGTGTTTGCTTCTTTAGCGGTTCGGCGTCATTGATCGAATCGATGCCGACAAATTTCAACAGCATGAACTGCTTATGCGGCCGCGCACTTTCAACAGTGACCGGTGTGGCGGCTGTCGCAGCGGACTGGCCGACAACCAGCTGGCTGCCAGGTTGGAACCGTTCCTCGGGAAAGTCGGTCACGGTTAGGACCCGGACTTCGCCTTTGATGCCCTGGGTATTGACGATTTCGCCGACCCGGAATAATTGCGTCATTTTTCTCTGCTTTCTAAAACGTACTCAAATGTATACACATCTGATCTATGGTGGCACTTTAGATTTAGACCATTAAGAGTACAGTGTGTTTAGTCAATTTCGTAATTGCCGGCACCCCCGTCTGATTGGGATCAGACGAGTATGGAGCACACAATGCCGACTAGAAATCATCTCTGAACGGTTTCCCATTCCGGCGTAAGCCCCGCCACATACTGAATCAAGTTTTGCACAGCGTTATCGTCTCGGTCAATGACAAGACCGCACTCGTAACAGCGGTAAACGTCATGCTGGTGGTAAATGCTGTCGCCTTGAAGCGTCATCTTACCGCCATAGCTTTCCTTGGTTTTGATGCAGCCGCAGTTTGAACAGCGCTGCGTTGACGGGAAGAAACGATTGGCAATCACCAAATTGCGGTGATGCCAAGCTGCCTTGTACTCGATTGCTGTGCGCAAGCGGCGAAAGAGACCGCGCTGAAGACCTTTGACTTTCTTCCCGTCCATCATCATCCTGTGGACATCCAGATCCTCTAAACAGGGAACAGGATAATTCTTTATAATCATGTGGCTGAATTTGTGAATCAGATCATCCTGCAACGCATGTACCTGCTCATAGGCGCGGTTCATCTTTGCTGTAATCCGCTGATAGGTCTTGGACCGGTAGTCGCTGGGGTTTCTCCGCCGTTTCCGGTTTAGACACTTTTGGTAATATTTGATGCGTTGATGCAGCGCTGCCATGCGTGGTGTGAAGGTGTTGACGTCCCCGCCGTTCCAGCGGATATGGCCCACGTTCACATCAATGCCGACGATGTCCCAGGAGTCATAGAAAGCCGGATGTGGGGTATCTTCAACCAATACGTTGACACTGGCGTAGAACTTTTTCCCGCGCTTGGTTATCGTCACGGTTTTGATCTCGCCAGTAAAACGTAATTCTTCCGCCATCTTAATAGCGCTGAACCGATGGCTGGCTGCGTGCGGCCGATCCAAGGTCAGGTACTTGCCGGTAATAACCGCTCGATCCGTTGTAAAGCTTTGCTTGGGATCCCACTTATGATGGAACTTAGGCTTGTGAGCGTCCGGCATAGCGGGATTGAAGAAATTCTGCCAAGCTTGATGCAGCCGGTGGACAGCGGTTTGGAGCACTCGTGCTGAAAACTGATGCTGCCAGTCGGTTTTGTTCTTCACCAGCTCGTCTCGGACTTTGCATTCGCTAGGACGCAATTTCTTGTTTGCCATGTCTAATGACGCGTCATACATGTCATTCCATGCGGCCAAACCTTTGTTCCAGCAAAAACGGTTATAGTCCATCAGCTCAATGATGACCGTGGCCATCTCGGCGTTGGGATAGATCCGTATCTTGTGTGTTTTGATTGGCATTCGATTCACCTCCTTATATTTCAAGGATACCGAATCGAATGTGTGTTTGTCTCCTTCCGTGCTCGGCTGCTTCGAATCAAGATTCATCCAGAGAAGCTGTATTACGTGATAAAAAACGCCCAGGATCTTGATGGCCCTTGATTATCGATGCTTACATTTGATCCTTTAATCAGCAATCATTCCGCTCCTCCTTAATATTCAAAAAAACGGGCAGCCGCTTGGGCAACCCGCTCCATATTATGAATTCTGATCGACAATGTTCAACCGGACCCGCTTGTCGTAAGGGCTGCGGACGGAATAAACGATCGTGCGAATAGCTTGCGCAATGCGGCCTTGTTTGCCGATCACGCGACCGACATCGGCGTCGGCCACTCGTAAATCGAATTCCATGAAGCTCTCGGTCTCCCGGCGGTTGATCTGAATCGCGTCCGGTTCATTGACCAAAGGGGTCACCAGAGAACGAATCAAATGTTCGATATCTACCATACGCCTTACTTCTTAGCGAAACGGGCTTCGTGGTACTTCTTCATGACGCCTTGAGTCGATAACAAGTTACGAACGGTGTCAGAGGGTTGCGCACCCTTTTGCAGCCAGTCCATGATCTTGTCTTCTTCGATCTTCAGGGTCTTCGGTTCAGTCAACGGGTTGTAGTAACCAACTTCTTCGATGAAGCGGCCGTCCCGCGGTGAACGTGAATCAGCAACGACTAAACGGTAAAATGGCTTACGTTTCGAACCCATGCGCGTCAAACGAATTTTAACGGACAATGAATCCACCTCCTTGAGTTATTAACAGGGAATACTATATCAAGAAAACGACGGGCTGTAAAGAGGTTTTTCTTGACAGGGTAGAAATCTGCCTATTTATGCGTCTTAAACCGCTTCACGTTCTTCAGCCGCTTCTTCTTGTTCTTCTTCGTCTTGCGGGCCATGGAGCGCATGGCCATTTGGCCCAGCTTGCCTTGCACGCCGCCGCCGAACATGCCCTCCATGCCGCTCATGTTGCCCTTGGACATCTTCTGCATCATTTCCTTGGACATGTTGAACTGCTTGATCATCCGATTCACTTCTTGGACGCTGCGGCCGCTGCCGGCGGCGATCCGGCGACGCCGGGACGGGTTCAGCAATTCCGGCTGCTCCCGCTCTTGGGGCGTCATGGAATAGACAATGGCCTTCAGGTGGTCAATGTCCTTATCGCCGATATTCAAGTTCTGAGCAGCTGGATTATTGGCCAGACCAGGAATCATCTTCATTAAGTCCTGAACGGGACCCATATTCTGAATCTGGCCCATTTGATCCAGGAAATCATTGAAGTCAAAGGTGTTTTCCCGCATCTTTTCGGCCATTTTTTCAGCCTGGTTGGCATCATAGTCCTTTTGGGCTTTCTCGATCAGGGTCATCATGTCGCCCATGCCAAGAATACGGTTGGCCATCCGGTCGGGATAGAAGACATCCAGATCTTCCAGCTTTTCACCCTGCCCCGTGAACTTGATCGGTTTGCCGGTGACAGCGCGAATCGACAGCGCTGCCCCGCCCCGAGTATCGCCATCCAGCTTGGTCAGGACAACGCCGGTAATGTCCAATTGGTCATTGAACCCTTTGGCCACCTCGGTTGCGTTTTGCCCCGTCATGGCATCGACCACCAGCAGAATTTCGTCAGGGTGGGCCAACGCTTTGATCCGTACCAGTTCGTCCATCAACTGCTCATCGATCTGCAATCGGCCGGCGGTATCGATCAGGACGTAGTCGTTCTTTTGCAGCGCCGCTTGATCCAAGCCGGCTTTGACAATATCCACCGGATCGTGGTCGGTGCCTTGTTCAAAGACCGGCACATCGATCTGTTTACCCAGCGTGACCAGCTGATCGACAGCGGCCGGCCGATAAATATCCGCTGCAATCATCAGCGGGCGAGCATGTTCTTCGTTCTTCAGCTTCAGCGCTAACTTGCCAGCGGTGGTTGTTTTACCAGCCCCCTGGAGCCCGACCATCATGATGATCGTGGGGATATGGGGTGACTTATTCAGCGGGACCGCGGTGTCCCCCATGACTTTCGTCAGTTCCTCGTTAACAATCTTCAAGACTTGCTGCGTGGGAGTCAGGGAATCGAGGACGTCAGCGCCCAAGGCGCGTTGACGCACCGTGTTCACGAAGTCCTTGACGACGGTGAAGTTAACGTCGGCTTCCAGTAACGCCAGCCGCACTTCCCGCATCATATCGCGGACGTCGCTCTCGGTGATTTTCCCCTTTCGTCGTAATTTGCTGAAAGCATTTTGGAGTCGTTCAGTTAATCCTTCAAAGGCCAATGAAATCGTTCCTTTCTCGTTTAACGGGCCAGGTGCTGCTGCAGCGCAGTCACCAGCGTTTGGAGCTGTGTATCGGTCGGGTAATGAACCACCGCATACTGCTGCAAGGCCGTCGCCGCGTCATCCAACCCGGTATATTGGGCCAGCAGATGCAGCTTGGCTTCATATTCTTCCAGGAGCTTGCCCGTCCGCCTGATATTATCATACACGGCTTGACGAGAAACCGAAAATTCCTCAGCAATCTCCCCCAGGGACAGGTCGTCGGCGTAATACAGCTCGATGTAGCGGCGCTGTTTCGCCGTCAAGAGGTCCCCGTAAAAATCAAACAATTCATTCATCCGGAGCGTTTTGATCAGCTCCGCGTCATCATGGGCTTCCGTCATTGGACGATCAGTTCCTTGAACAGGCCGTAAACAAATTTATTCGGGTCAAAGTCGGCTAAGTCGCCCATCTTTTCGCCCAAACCGACCAGTTTCACCGGCAGATGCAGTTCGTTGCGGATGGCTAAGACGATGCCGCCCTTGGCGGAGCCGTCCAGTTTGGTCAGCACGATTCCCGTGACGGCAGTCGTCTTGGTGAATTCCTTGGCTTGATTCAAGGCGTTTTGCCCAGTGGTGGCATCCAGCACCAGCAAGACCTCTTGCGGGGCCTCTGGCAATTCCCGGGTAATGATCCGTTTGATTTTAGCCAATTCGTTCATTAAATTAACCTTGTTCTGCAATCGGCCGGCCGTATCCACCAGGACGATATCGGCCTGTTGCTCCTTGGCCTCGTGCACCGCATCATAGACGACCGCGGCCGGATCGCTTTCCGCGGGACCGGTCACCACCGGTACGTGAACGCGGCGGCCCCATTCCACCAGCTGTTCTGTGGCCCCGGCCCGGAAGGTATCTCCAGCGGCCAGAATCACGTGCTTGCCCGCCTCCTGGAAACGGTGAGCGAGCTTGCCGATGGTCGTCGTCTTGCCGGCGCCATTGACCCCGACGAAGAGAAAGACCGTCGGCGTCCCGTCGGTGGCAAAGTGCAGACTATTGTCTTCACCCTGGCCCGCATCGCCGTATAGATCAACCATTTTTTCCACGATAGCCTGGGCCACATCGGACTTCTTCTTCACGTTGCGCAGCTTGACCTCGTCCCGCAGTTCATCAGTGATCTGCATGGCGGTTTCAAAGCCAACATCCGCTTCGATCAGGGTCTCTTCCAGATCATCGAAGAAGGCATCGTCCACGGAACGGAAGCGGGCCAGAAAGTGGTTCAAGCGGTCGCCAAAAGAGGTCCGGGATTTGGCCAGACCTTTGTCGTACCGTTCTAGAGTATCCTCTTCAGTAGCCGGCGCCTCATCCGTTTCTGCTTCAGCAGAAGCCGCCTCGGGCACCGCCGCACTGGCTGAAGTTTCTGCCGACTCTGGGGCCGCAGACAATGATTCAGCCATTGATTCCGGCGCTGCTGAAACACTCGCCGCGGCCGACGCAACGGTTGAAGCCGATGCGTCGGTGCTTGATTCAGCCGCCGTACTGGCCGCACTGATACTGGCAGCCGCTGAGGCGCTGCTTTCGGCTGCACTCTCAGTATTTTCGGCACTCGCCGACGCGGCCGCCGATGCCTTTTCTTCTTCCGATTCGTGGCCGCCAAAGGCCTTGCGCAGGCGATCAAAAAGTCCCATGCTCACAAACAACTCCCTTATGAATTAGCGAATTCCTTCAATGATACAGACACCATCTTCGAGACCCCCGACTCCTGCATCGTAACGCCGTAAAGACGATCCGCGGCAACCATGGTGCCCCGCCGGTGGGTAATGACGATAAATTGCGTATGCTTCTGATACTGCTGCAGGAAGTGGGCAAACCGGTCGATATTGGCATCGTCCAGAGACGCTTCCACTTCATCCAGCACACAAAACGGTGCCGGCCGCACTTGCAGAATGGCAAACAACAAAGTGATGGCAGTCAGCGCCCGTTCCCCGCCGCTGAGCAGAGACAGCTGCTGCAATTTTTTACCCGGCGGCTGGGCCGTGATGTCTACCCCAGTGTGCAGCAAGTCATCGGGCAAGGTCAATGTTAACTCGGCCGCACCGCCGCCGAACATGATCGGGAAAATGCGGGCAAAGGCCTTGGCTACCGCTTGGAAGGTCGCCAGGAAGCGATCTGCTGCGGCACTATCCATTTCGTCCATCGTGGTTTCCAGCTGTTTCTTGGCGGCGAGCAAATCATCTTGCTGCTGCTGTAAGAAATCGGCCCGCTTTTGCAGCCGTTCCTGGTCGGCAATGGCATTCAGGTTCACTGGGCCTAACTCATCAATGCCCCGTTTCAGCAGTTTCACCCGCTTCTGCGTTGCCGGCAAGTCGAAATCCGCTGGCAAATCAGCCTGGACCGCTTCGTAGCTCAACGAGTAATCTTCACTGAGCGATGCCAGACGGGTGTTGGTCTGGTTTTTCAACCGGTCCACTGCCACGGCGACGTCTTCTTGCTCCGCCAGAGTCTGGTGACGCAATTCCTGGTCCCGATCCACTTGGGCTTGAGCGGCACTGACCGCACCGGCCGCTTTGGCCTTATCCTGCTGCCAGGTCTTGATCTGTTGTGAATAGTGATCGATCGCACCCGTCAGGTCGGTGATATCCGCCTGCAGCGCGGCCGTATCGATATGGCTCGTCGGCGCATCCTTAGCAGTTAAGAAATCCGTCAATTGCTGCACCTGAGCGATCAGTCCAGCTTGTTGTTCCTGGGCCGTGGCCACCTGCGTGTCCAGCCGGGCCTTGGTCTGGCTCAGCTGCATTTCCGTGTCCCGCAGGGTGCTGAGCCGCTCTGATTTCTCGGATTGAGACAGTTCGGCCGCGTTGATCTGATCAGTCACCGCGGCGGTCTGCTGCTTGAGTGCCGCCAGCTGATCGGTAACCCGCGCCAATTCAGTTTCCCGGTCCTGCTGCTCGCTCGTCAGCTCCTGGCGCTGCTGCGCTTGTCTGTCCTGCTGTTTCGCCAGCAGGCTGCGCTGCTGCGCTGCCAGGGCATCCTGTTCATGCAGCCGGTGGTTCTCCTCCTGCTGCTCAGCCAGTGTTGTCCGAAGCTGACTCACCTGAGCCTGCTGGGCTGTCCGGTCGTCGCTCAACCCCGCCAGTTTGGTCTGTAATTCCTTAATGGCACTCTGCCGCTTATCCAGTTCCGCGGACATTTGTTTGACCTGATCGGCCAGCTTGTCTGTTTCCGCCCGCCGGGCCAAGACACCGCTTTGGTTGCGCTTGTTGGCCCCGCCGCTCATCGAGCCGCCGGGGTTGATCAGGTCGCCGGCCAGCGTGACGATGCGGTACCGGTGCTGACTGGCCCGGGCAATCGCCACGGCTGTATCCAAATCTTGGGCGATCAGCAGCTGGCCCAGCAGATTATCAACAATATTGCGGTAGCGGTCCAGCGTATCCACCAAACTGCTGGCGACCCCGATAAACCCAGGCATCGTCTGCACAGTGGCCAGCACATTGGCGGGGATCCGGCGCGGCTGAATCACATTCATGGGCAAGAACGTCGCCCGACCGGCATGGGCTTGTTTGAGATAATTGATGGCTTGGGTGGCACTGCGCTCCGTGTCGACCACGATATTTTGCAACGCCCCGCCGGCAGCCATTTCGATGGCGGTCGTGTAATCGGCCGGTACTTTGATCAGTTCGGCTACTGCGCCGTGAATACTGGCCAGATGCGCTTTGTTTTGCAGCACCGCCTTGGCGCCGGCGTAGAACCCGCCATAGTCTTCGTTGATCTCCTGCAAAGACCCCAAACGGGCCTTGGCTTGTTGATAAATCTCCAGCGCAGCATACCATTGCTTTTGCCGCGCATCCAATCGCTCTTGACCGATTTGGTGGTTATGCTCGGTGCCCGCCAATGTTTCCTCCGCAACAGCCAAAGCCTGCTTGGCGGCAGATAAATCTTGATCGCTTTTGGCCAACGCTGCCGGTACTGCAGTGGCCACAGCTTCCAGCGGGGTATCTTCCCCCAGCCGAGCCAGCTGCTTCTTGATCTCACCAAGCGCGTTACGGACAGTTGCTTGCTGCTGCAGTGCGTCCACCGTTTGGGCGCGCAAGTCCGTTAGCTGCTGCTGCAGTTTGTCCTTGCCGGCATCGTCGCCGTTGGCCAACCGGTCTTGAGCAGTCTGGTTTTCAGCCAGCGCCGCGGTCTGCTTGGCCAATTCCGCCTGCTGGGTAGCCAGCGTCTTCGTCACCGCTGCCAGCTCAGCTTTAGCCTGGGCCAGTGCCTCTTGCTTCTCCGCCCGGGTCGACGCCGCGTAATCGGATTGCTGCTGGGCAAGCTTCAACTGACCGTTTTTCTGCTCCAATTGTTTGCTGTTGGCCAACAAGTCTTCTTGGGCAGCCGTCAAGCGCTCATCCAGCGTGGCGACTTCGTTTTGATTGGTCGCCAAATCAGCCTGACCGGCCTTGATAGCCGCCTCCAGCTTAGCTTGGGTCCCTTTCAATTCAGCCAAGTGGTCAGCTTGGGCCGCCTGCTGCTGGGTCAGCGTCGTGATTTCACCAGCCAGGACAAATTTGTTCAGCTTGTCATATTCGCTCTTTTGATTCTGGTAATCCCGGGCGATGGACGCCTGCTCGGCCAGCGGCGCCAGCTGCTCCTTGATCTCGTGGGTAATATCGAAGACCCGGTTCAAGTTGTCCATGGTCGTGGCCAGTTGGCCCTCAGCCTGTTTCTTCTGGACTTTATACTTATAAACTCCGGCAACCTCTTCAATCAGATCCCGCCGAGTCTCCGGCTTCGAGTTTAGAATTTCATCCACCCGTCCCTGGCCGATGATTGCAAAAGAGCCTTTGCCCAGCCCTGAATCCATGAACAGATCAGTAATATCTTTCAGCCGGCAAACCTTGCCATTGATGGCATATTCACTGGTGCCGTCCACATACAGCGACCGTTTGACCACCAGTTGGGGCAAATTGGACTTCAAGGCATGATCATGGTTGTCGAAGACCATCGTCACTTCCGCCATGTTGACGGCCGGGCGCAATTCCGTTCCGGCAAAAATCACATCCGCCATCTGATTGCCCCGCAGACCCTTGGCCGACTGCTCGCCCATGACCCAGCGCATGGATTCAGAAAGGTTGCTCTTACCGGACCCATTGGGCCCGACGATCCCCGTGATACCCGGCGAAAATTCGATGGTGGTCGTATCCGCAAAGGATTTGAATCCCTTCAGTTGTAGGCGCGTTAAACCCATGCTCGTGCGCATTCCCTTCTAAAATAAAACTACTGTGCCTGCTTAGCCTGCGCCTTCAACAGCGTCAAAGCCCTCTTGGCCGCGTCCTGCTCAGCCGCCTTTTTACTACGGCCTTCGCCCCGAGCCAGTTCCTGACCATCCACGGTCACGGCCACCGCAAACTTGCGCTCATGGGCCGGGCCTTCTTCATCGAGTAAACGATACTGAATCGCCACTGGGCCATTCTTTTGCAGGTACTCCTGTAAAAACGTCTTGTGATCGCTTGCCGCGGAAAATTCCCCCGCCGCAATCTTCGGAAACATGATCTGCTCCAAGAACTTCACGACCGCATCTTTGCCTTGGTCAAGATAAAGCGCACCGTTGAAGGCTTCAAAGGTATCTTCCTGCAACGTGTGCCGTTTGCGGGCACCAGACTGCTCTTCTCCTTTACCAAGACGAATATACTTGTCAAAATGGGCTTCCCGAGAAAACATCGAAAAACTCCGCGTGCACACACTCGCCGCCCGCAACCGCGTCAGCTCACCCTCCGGCCAATCCGGATAACGCTTGTACAAATACTCCGACACTGTCAATTCCATGACCGCGTCACCTAAAAATTCCAGTCGCTCATTATCCCGCAACCCCAGTTCAGGATGCTCATTCGCATACGACGAGTGGGTGAAAGCCTCATCCAACAGACGCAAGTTCTTGAACTCGATCCCGTACCGGTCGCGCAACTCAGAAACAAATGCTGCATCGACCATTCGTCTATTCCTCCTATTATCATCAGTAATTTTCAATGTTTCCATTATAAGGGAACGGGGAGCGGAAAAACAGGGGCGGAGGACTGAGAGGACACAAAAAGGCCCTGGTAACTAGACCAGGGTCTAAATTTAGTCTGTATTCAAACCTGGCAATGGCCGACGTACCACAAATCGATGCCAGAGTAAAAAGAATACGCCAACAACCAAACCAATAAGTAAACCGTAAACGTGGACATCATCCCCTACGTCCGCCGTCGGATTGATCAACCCACCAGTGATCACTGCCGATATTGCGTATGGAATGTTACGAAACACGAGAAAGTAAAATATGGCTTTGGTCCCTGTCGCAATATTCTTGGCGAAAACCGTTGATATTAATCCGGTCCCCAGTATTGCGTAGCCCATCCCGGAGGCACCGATACCCACGCTGAATGAGAGAGACACCCCTTCACTGCATGTCAAGGTCACGATTGACCGGATCAAAGACGCACCAAATCCACCGAGTAGGATAGCAAACAATGCCCGGCCATGTCCGAAAAATTGCTCAACAACGAGTCCACCAATGGCAACCCCAATCAAGTTTCCAACAAGATGGCCGATACTTTGTTGTAGAAACGAATAAATTAACATCTGCCTCACGGCTGAGCCAACTGAGTCAATCTCATTGGGTAATCCCAGCGATGCGAGTGCCTCACGGTTCACCATGTTGGACTGATCTAAGCCCCCACTAACGATTACTTCGATGACAAAAAAAGCAATGAGGACAACGTCCAAGCCGATTGTCACCCATGGAACAGACGGTAACTTCTTCAAAGCAACACGGCGAAGTTGCCGCTGCTTTCGCATGACTGCAAAGGCAGCGATACCGCCAGCGAGGATCATCGCTAAACTGAGCCAAGTCACAAAAGCAATCTGTGCATCAGTATCCAGCGGCAACGATCGCACTACCCACGAATAACCAATAACAGACGCGCTGGCCTGCAACCAGGCCGGACAGGATCGGCCTTGCCACACGCCAACGATTGAAATGCCCACCAGGACCAAGATCATCCATTGAAGCATAACGTATTGAAAATGATTAGCCACGCTAATGTATTGAATGATCGTATAAGTGCCACCTACGATCAAGAAAAACCGTCGATGGCCCAAGAAATGTTCTGAATAGGTTCCCAATGTCAAAATTCCGAAGAAGAATTCGGCCACAGTTGCTAATTCTCTGCCCGCTGGAAATAATAACGGCCCAACCAATGGCACCATTGTACCCAAGCGATAAGGGCTTGTCGTCTGGAAATCATTGGTTTTGCCAGTAAGCAACGCCAGCGCTGCCCAAGCCAGCAGGGCTAGACCCAGGTATCCCAAAGTCGCCCACGGCGGTACCGCCTTGAACCATTGCACTGACTGGAGCACGCTGTGTGCACACCATACGCCAAAGGCAGTGCCCGGTAACACCCGACTTAGGATCTCTGCAATGAGCCACACAAGACCAATCGTAACCAGCACCAGGGGCAAGAAGCCAAAGGCCGGTGGCCAAATAATCATCAACAGAAAATAACCGCCAACAAACACGGCCTCAATCCTTAACATCCGTTCATCCCAGATACGAGCAGTTAAAATTCCCTTAGTCTTTGTAGAGATGGGTGTCTGCTTGCCCGGGAGAGTACCCCGCACACTCTTGGTGGTCGTACCATCTGAACGATGATGGCCAGTTAGTTTTCGTTCAGCGGCAAGCAGGTCTTTCTCTGTTGCACGCGATACCTTCAACAAATGCCTTTCAAAAGCCATAGCCGTCCCCCCGATGAAAAGGTCCCCTTATAGGATCACTTTCCCGACCACAATATTATCCGAAAGGTACATCAGGGACAGGTGCTGGTGTGTTCAAATTAATAACATCAATCCAGTGGCCGCCCCAAATCAAAGTACACAGTATCGTGGCCAATCCGATCCACAGCGCCAAATTAGCGAAAAACGTCCATAACACATGCCCGCGTTTGGTATTCTGGCTAAGATAAACAAACATCCCAACGGAGCACGCTGGGAAACCAACGATTCCAACCCACACCAACACGGCAGTGGCCGCCCGGTCCAAAAGTCTAGTGACAGTCGGCCCAAGTGACGGATAAAATAGCATGATGCCCAGATAGGCAACAAACCAAACGATTGAAAAAAACTGCAGTCCAACAATCCAACGGTGTTTAGAAACCTGCGCCTGTTGCATGATGCTCTCCTCCTTAGAACTTCTTTCTAATACACATACCAATTTAACTTGACGCAACTATAGCACTTTGTAAGCGGTCGTTGACATAGGTATCGTGACCCGGTGCAGGCCTCCTTGTAAACTTGGTTTATCAAGTAAACAAGGAGGCCTTTCATGGTTCAAATCAAAGATATCGTGCCGATCCAGGTGACCGACCGGTCGCCGAAGCCGCTGGTCAAACCGCAGGTTGCGGCACGAGTGAAGCTCAAGGACGCCGAGGTCGTGTTTTACACCGGTGTTGACCGGGCAATTCTGCACGTGGTGCTCCAGGAGTTGACAGGCAATGTTCCCCAATATCCAAGAGCTTAACATCTATATCATTTGCGGAAAAACGGA
>NZ_AUEH01000005.1 GCF_000425885.1 Schleiferilactobacillus harbinensis DSM 16991 | reverse complement strand
CAATCACTATGGGAAGTCTCTAAGGAGAAGATTCGTAAGATCCAAGATGTCTTAAACCACCGGTTAAGGAAGTGCCTTGGATACCGCAGCGCAATCGCGGCGCTCCAGGCCTCCCCCCTGGGCCTGGAGGAATCCCTGCCCACTACCTAAACCAATTCACATGGATGAGTCTTCACTGTTGCACTTAATTTGACAATTCGGGTTCCTTTAATATTCCCGTTGGTTCCTGCATCGTCATCTGCGGCACCGCCGTATTTGCCCTCAGTTTCCCGTTCTCCCCGAAACAGAATCTATTATGGAGGAAGAAAAATGTCCAAACTAAAAAAGCTGATTAGCTGGCTCGCGATCGGTCTGCTCGGCATCACGCTGGCCGCCTGTGGTCAGCAAAAGAGTACCCCGAACAAAAGCAGTGCTGTGCACGTCACCAATCGCCAAGTGCGGGTGGTGGCCACCGATACGATCATCGGCGACATCACCAAAAATATTGCGGGCAAGCATGCCCAAATTCACGTCATCGTTCCCACCGGCCAGGATCCCCACGAATACGATCCGCTCCCGGCGGACGTCCGCAGTACAAGCAAGGCAGATGTCATTTTCTACAATGGCGTCAATTTGGAAAATGCGCCCAATGCCTGGTTTACCAAACTGCAAAAGAATATCGGGCCAGCCGCCAGCAAAAAATCCCACGCCGTGAGCGACGGCATTGATGTGATTTATCTGCAAGGGAGAAATGAAACCGGTAAAGAAGATCCCCATGCCTGGCTGAATCTGGCCAACGGCATCATCTATGCCAAAAATATTGCCATTCAGTTGAGCGCGGTCGATCCTCAGCACAAAACAGATTATCAGCGCAATATGAAACGGTACACCGCCAAGCTTGCCCGGTTGGACGCTGCGGCTAAGACGAAATTCGCCAAGATTCCCGCGAATAAAAAATTGATCGTGACCAGCGAAGGCTGCTTCAAGTACTTCAGCAAAGCCTACAACATCCCGTCTGCTTATATTTGGGAAATCAACACGGAAGAAGAAGGCACCCCGGATCAGATTTCGTCTCTGGTGCGCAAGCTGCGACAAGTCAAACCCAAGTCCCTCTTCGTGGAGAGCAGCGTGAATGCCAAACCGATGCAGACCGTTTCGAAGGATACCGGCATTCCGATTCATTCCACTTTATTCACCGATTCGATTGCCGCGAAAGGCAAAACCGGGGATAGTTACTATGGGATGATGAAGTGGAACCTGGATAAAATTGCGGAAGGGTTGCGTGTGGATTAACACCAATCAAATAGTGGCCTGACACCAATCAGCAAATCAACTTGCAGATATGCAAGCTGTCAAGTCCCCCAATCACACACTCCTTATGCTAGAGGTACATCAAGCATAAGGAGTGTGTTTTATCATGACCCGCTACTTCAAACAATTCTGGCCCAGTAATCTGCTTTACTTGGGACTGACGACCATTACCTCAATCCAAACGATTCTTTCTGCTCTGCTTTCTGCTGCCCAACTGAACGCCCTCATCAAGTTCGACTTCCCGCTTTTCCTGCGTTGGGTGCTGTGGGATGTCGGCAACTTCATCATTTTGCTGGCCATGTATTACTGGCAGGCCATGCTGCGGGCGAAAACGACCCAGAAAATGGACAACGCGGTTCGGGATGATCTCACGAACCGGATCTGTGCCCTGCCCTACACGGCGTATCATGCCCGCCAAACAGATGACTACAGTTCCTGGCTGAGCAACGATATCAACCAGATCGAGACGCAAGGCTTTACCAACGTGTATTCGCTCGTCGATAGCGGCCTCATCGCGTTATTTTCGCTCATCACCTTGGTTACTATGCATTGGACTTTAGCCGCCGCGGCTTTGGGCTTTAGCGGATTGATGATCGTCGTCCCCGTCGTCATGCGCCGGCACATGGCGAAGGCCAGCCAGTTGGTCAGTCAAAAAAATGAGCACTTCATGCAAGTGGTGAATGACCATCTCAAGGGATTCGATACCCTGTTGGCCTTGAATCACCAGCCGTTGCTGCATGCCTTGATCCACGACGCGCAGCAGCCCTTAGCCGCCGCCAAAGTACATCAGACCAAGATCCAGGCCATCGCCAGTACGCTGGGCAATTTCACCAATATCACCGCCCAGATCAGCATCATCTTTATTACCGCCCTGCTGGCCTTCCAACATATCGTTTCCATTGGTTTGATTCAATCCACTGGCACCCTTTCCTTCCGCGTCTTCAGTATGCTGGCTAGCCTGTCTTCTCAGCTCACCTTGATCAGCGGCACGAATGCCCTGTTTACCAAATACGATCAGCTGCCCGCCCCGGCTGCTAAAGAAAGCCAAGTGCTGTCCACCGTGACCAGCGGTTTCGTCCTGCGGGATTTGACCATCACCTATGGTCAGACCAAAGCCGTGGCCGACTTGAATCAAGACTTTCGCCTTGGCGGCAAGTACGCCATCGTTGGCCCCAGCGGCAGCGGCAAATCGACCCTGTTCAACCTGCTGGCCGGCAAACTCACGGCTTATACCGGCTCGCTGACGCTGAATGGCCAAGAATATCGCACATTGAGCACCACAGCGATTCGCGACCAAGTACTTTATCTGGACCAAATCCCCTACATCTTTTCCGGCACGGTACGGGATAATCTCACTTTGGGTGATGACTATCCAGACGCGGCTTTGATCGCCGCCTTGCAGCGCGCGGATCTTTGGGACCAGGTCCGCCGCCTGCCCCAGGGCCTAGACAGCGGCGTGGGTGAAAATGGCCGGACGTTCTCCGGCGGCCAGCGGCAACGGCTAGCATTAGCCCGGGGCTTTCTGCGGCATAAACAAATCGTCCTGATGGATGAAGGCACGGCCAGTTTGGATAAAGACCAAGCGCTGAAAATCGAGGAAACACTGCTGGCCGATCCGAAATTGACGGTCTTGATGATCACGCACCAGTTGTATCCGGAAATCGAGCCGCAGCTGACCGGCGTCATTCGCATGATGCCCCGTCGTGAGCAACCGGAGCCTGCCCCAGTGGCGCACTTAGCCTAAACCAAAACGTCCAAATCAGACTGAGACACCAGCCTGGCTTGGACGTTTTGACATGATATTATGTTTACTTCTGATACTGGGTAAATAGCCGAGCTAAACAGCTGGATGACAGCTGCGGCAGGCCAGGTCTTTTTCTGCACAATTCGTATTTGACTCATGTAATCACCAACGTAAATATTTGCGGCGGAAAGATCAGCAACTTTTCCCCCATCTCGATAAATATCCTTGAACAGAATATCCCGTACCGGATGCGTGGAGTCATACCCAGCCACCAGGGAAACTTCTTCCCCCGGACCAGAGGTGATGTGAATATACTCAAAGGTAATATTTTCGATCAGCCGGCCTGGGGCCGGGTTGTAATCCTTGTTGTATTTCACCTCAACATCGAAAACGCGTCCGTGTTCGAGGGCATCAATGCGAATATTCTTGAACATCACATTGTGGATCGTATTCTTGTCCCCTGGATTCAACGCCATCACGCCCAGATAATTGGATTGAAATTCGTGCTGATCCAGGACGTCGATGTTTTCGAAACGGATATTTTCGATGACGTCGCCATCGTGGACCGCATCGCCGTGGGTACCCATATTCATCGGGTGCGCCACGTCTGCCCAGAGTACGCAATCCGTTACGGTCACATCATGGCTGTCGCCGTAATTGGTGAAGCGACTGCCATAGATAGCAATGCAGTCATCCGACGTCCGCAGGAAAGATCGGCGAATCGTGACATGACTGCAGCTCATCATGTCAAAGCCATCCGACCAGACTAAACAGCTGAAGGTCTTCACGTTATCAATCGTGATTCCGTCACTGCCGCCCATGGCAATCGTGTAGTGCAATGGAGACGTCGGTGGCATGGTCAATGGTCAACCCGTCGGCATAATAATACGGATCAAGATGGCCCTGATAAACGACTCCGCGGCCAAAAATATGCACATTGCGGGCTTGGCGAATCGCTAAACCGCCCATCAAGACGGCCCCAGGAGCCAGATACACCCGCGTATCACTGGGAATCTCCCAGATGTAACTACCGATGTAGTACACGCCTGGATCCACGTATACGAGTCGATTAACTGGTTGCGCCGCGATTTGATCATTAGCACTGTTGCCAATCGTATTGTGCAAAATCCCAGGCGCATCCCGCGCCGGTGCCTCTTCAATGCCCCCAGCAAATACGTACAGATTGTGGAACCGATCCTTATTGATCTCCACGCTGAAATTACCTGGTTGGTCTATTGTCAAGATTACTTTTTTGACCAGAAAAATACCCCGCCAGATTACTGCGGGGCAATACATATTACTTATTTTCCGGCCGATTATTAACGTAATCAACGACCGGTTGGAAGTTCACCTTGCACAGCAGTAAAGCTAGTGCCGGACCAAACAGTACGATATACACCGGAAACAGCTTCAGTAAAATGAAAGTCCCAACGATGATAATCAGGTTCATGTAATAACGGAACGACTTAACGACGCTCAGTTTCAACGTGAGAATTGCGGCATCCTTAACCGATAGCGGCCACGACACAAGGACAATAACTACATTGACTGTGAACGCCGCTGCCACAGCGAGCAAAACAACATTCAGCCACCACAGCAGTTCCATGCTGCCAATCTTCCCCGTCACAGAGAGGTTGAAGAGCATTAACCAGATCACACTGACTGGGATGGCTGACCATTTGAGGATGGTCAGACCTTTCTCCTTGAGGGCTCGGAAGAACGATTTCACCACACCATTATTTGTGTCGGCGTGCGCCAATGCGGACAAGCCAGCGTATAGCGCTGGCCCAGCGGGCAAGGTGCACACCACGTAGAGCAGTAGAGTCGCCACACTCAAGCGGAAACCAATCGCCGCTAAAATGAGCGGTGTATTCAGCACGAGCATCAACGCATTCACTTCAAATATCCAGATAATGTAATTGAGGTAACTTGAATAGTGGTAAAGCTTGTACATGAATTCTTGGTGATGCATGGCGATTACTCCTTACTTTTTTAACGCGCAGGACAAGATTATTTGCTCCCGCTGTTACCCAAGCCCAAGTTGAGATTGAACAGGTACTTCTGACCCCAGAAGTAGATGACGATCTGTGGGATGGACAAGCAGAAGGACAGGGCCATAACCAGCGAGGTATTGATCGTACCACTGGGGTTGGTCGCTGCGGACAAGTTGGCTGCCCCTAAGGCGAGCGTAAACTTGCTTGAATCTGACACATAAATCAACGGACCCATCAGATCGCCCCACGCCCAGTTGAACGTGAAAATTGCGATCGCCGCTAATGCCGGCATAACCAGGGGAAGCACGATTTTGCGGTAAATGCCGAAGTAATTCAGCCCATCCAATTCAGCAGCTTCGTATAGTTCGCCAGGAATAGCGGTCATGAATTGCCGCGTGAAGAAGATGTTGTACGCCGAGCCGAAGAACTGCGGAATAATCAGCGGCCACAATGTATTGTACAGGCCCAAGTTACGGAAGATGATGAATACAGGAATCAAAGTGATTTGACCAGGTAGCATCATGGTTGTCAGCAGTAACAGGAAGAAGCCATTCTTATGCTTGTACTGCATTTTAGCGAAACCGTAGGCCACGAAAGAACTGGACCACATCTGACCGATAATACTCAACACCACGACGAACAACGTGTTCAGGAACCAAGTCCCAATCGGATATTCACCGCCGAACATGTTGCCAAACAGTGTCCGGTAGTTCTGCCAATAAAATTCTTTAGGGAAGAAACTGAAGTTTTGAACAGCGTTGGTCTGTTTGCCGGCCAGAGAGATTGAAATCATATACATGAACGGGGCAAACAGGACGAAGCCAATCGCACACAGAACAACGTAAATAAACAGCTTGTGATACCACTTCATTTTTCGATCGAGCATGTTTATTTAACCTCCTGTTCATAGAATACCCACGCGCTGGATGACTTCAGTACGATAACCGACAGGATCAAGATGACGAAGAACAATACCCAAGCCATCGCTGACGCGTATCCCATCCGGTAATATGAAAAGGCGTTGGTATACAGATAAGGCACGATCATTTGACTGGCGTTATCCGGTCCACCTTTAGTCATCAAGTAAACCTGGGTGAAAGTTTGCAAGGACCCGATAATCCCGGTGATCAAGTTGAAGAAGATGACCGGCGAAATCTGGGGCAATGTAATATGCACGAACATCTGCATCCGTGTTGCTCCGTCCAGTGTCGCTGACTCGTACATGGCGTCATCGATACTATTGATGGAGGAGAGCAGCAAAACCATGGTCGCCCCAACGCCCCATACCGCCAAGAACACGAAGCTCAGCAGAACGATATTCTTATTCAGCAACCAGGACGGCCCTTGAATACCAATGAAGCTCAATGCTTTGTTCAGCAAACCGTTGGTGGCTAAAATATTGGTGAATAGGATGGTACTAGCTACCGCCGGCACAATCGCAGGCAGGTAATAAAGAGTACGGAAGAACCGCATGCCCTTCAAGTGGAAACTCAACAAGTACGCCATGCCTAAGGAAAGCAGCAGATTCAACGGTACACTGATGGCAGCGTACAAGAACGTGTTCTTCATTGAAGTTAAGAAAATCGGATCTTTGAATAAATTGACATAGTTCTGAATACCAATGAATTTCATCTGAGTCATCAAATCCCAGTTAGTAAAACTCATAAAGAACGAGAAAATCATCGGGCCTGCAGTCAGGCATAGAAAACCGATCAGCCAAGGTGATATGAAGAAGAAAAACCAGTTGCGGTTCATCCGCTCCCGCTTCTTGGCCATGGATGTGTTGCGCTCATCCATTGTCTTTCTTTCGGTTGCTTCCATGAGTAGTCACTCCTTCTACTAGATATGCGAAGAGATTGTCTCAGCTGCCGACAATCTCTCCCCATTTACTTCACGCTAGACAGACGCTTAGTACTTATTCACAATTGTCTGTAATTTAGATTGTAAAGACTTAAGCGTTGCTGCCGGAGTTTGGTGACCAAGAAGCATTTCCTTCAACTGATTGGACGTTTCCGTCATTGCTTCAGCGTACCACGGTCCTTTAAGCATGCCATCAATTTTGACCTTCCGCTGGTTTTCAGCAATGGCCTCCATATTGACCGTCTTGCCCATGATCTTTTGATTCTGGAATTCCTTAGAATCCAGCACCTGCAAGTTAGCCGGGCAGTCCATCAAGTTCTTGCCCAGAATCTGTTGGGCCTTGTAACTACCCATGTACTTAATAAACTTCCAAGCCGCATCTTGGTGAGCCTTGTCGGACTGCCGAGAAATCGTCAAGGCAGAACCAGTGGACCAAGTGTACTTGCCGGGCATCGGAGCAATGTCAAACTCCATACCCTTCAGCTTCATGCTGGGTTGAATTTGCCACATACCATCAAGAATCATGGCTACCTTACCGCCTTGGAACCGGTTAACTTTATCTTCAGAAACTTGGTAAGGAATGCTGGATTCCTTGAAGTTCTTGTTGTACTCTTCAAAAGTCTTCACGTTCTCGGGTGAATTGATCGTTGCTTTCTTTGTGGCAGCATTGATGACGGAGCCGCCATTGCTCATCATTGCGCCGCCCCAGCCAAGGACGTAGTCAGCGACCTGCGTACCGTATTGCTTCTTTTCTTTGCCAGTACCGTCAATGGTCAGCTTCTTGGCTGCTTTGTAAAAGTCTTCCATGGTCCACTTGTCGTTCGGATAGGCTAAGCCGGCCTTATCAAAAATCTTCTTGTTGTAGATAAGAATACCGGAACCGCCCCGGTCAGGCATACCGAAAAACTTGCCTTTCCACTTGTACAACGCAGACGCATTGCCATACGTCTTAACCATATCGAGATTGTCTTTCTTAATGTAAGGATCCAAATCAATAAATGCATTCTTAGAAGCAAAGCCAGTCCCGTTTTCGGCTACCTGGGCAACATCCGGTGCTTTGTTCCCGGCAATCATGGTCTGCAGCTTGGTATCGTAGTTGTCGCCAACTGTGATGGTCTTAACCTTGATCTTTGGGTTAGCCTTTTCGAAGGCCTCAATCCGCTTTTGATAGTCGCCCTTGTATGTGTCGGTACCGCCCCAGTGCATGAACTGAATGGTTACCTTGCCATTGGATTCCCCACTGGTATTGGACGAACCGCCTCCACATGCCGTTAGTGTTAATGCAGTAGCTGTGACCATTAAGGTCAGGCCAATCTTTTTCCAGCCCTTCATCACAAAACTCCTCCTCGAATTTTACTAAATTTTTGACGATTGCACGCAACTCATCGAAGTGATCTTGAGAGTTTTCCTTGTTTCCATCAATTGTCCGGACAACTAACGGTACTGTATTCTCAATACCGTACTTTCTGTTTGCGCTTACACCGTATATAATATACGAGACTATTGTAAAAGTAAACACTTCCACACACATATAATGCCAATTTGTCCGGAAAAGTTTTACTGGAAACCGTTTACTAAACGAGAAGACCGACATGACGACCTTCCCTCTATTTTTGTTCCGTACATCTTCTGGATTTAACTTTATTGGTCCTTTTTTGTTCTAGTCATCTGGCGCTGCCCCTCACTTTTCCGCGTCACTATAAAAACAGCATAGCATCGCATTGTTCTAGCGATCCTATGCTGTTTGCTACAAATACGTCATCTTTTACTTCACTTCGTCATCAGCGTGCGCTCTCCAAACACATGGATCTCCCCGTAATCAATCACCCCCGGATAAGCCGGATCCGTCGGCAAAACGGGTTCGTCAACTTGGAACTTCAAGTAGCGGTAAGCGGCCTGCTTGTCTTTACCCATTGGGAAGGTCTGCGGCATGGTCACGCAATCCGTCATGTGTTCCGTCAACTTCGTCCAGGCCTTTCCGTCCAAAAAGCCGTAAACATTGGTCCCCTGACTGCGGTGCGGGAAGCCGGTGCGGGCTTGGATCATGAACGAGGTCGGCCGCACGCGGAAGTCCGGGCCAAAGTCGAAGATCTGGGGTGCTTTGAAATCACCATTAGTTGACCCGGGATCGTCGTCCAGCAGGCGGGTGAGATTAATTGTTCGCTGCTGATCACCGACATAAGTGGTCACCATATCTGGAGAAGCGACATAATTCAGGCTGCCGTCGCTCAGGGTGGGATTGTTGAAGCGTCGTGCAATAAGCCGCCAAAGCTTACGGGAAGTCGGTTGAATAGGGCTCTTTGCCGACGGTGGCATGGACCTGATCGTAGGCTGCTTGGCGATCCTGGACAACGTTCAGCGTGAGTGTCTTGGTCACGATCGTAGTGCCGTCATCGGCTGCAATCACCGCCTCGTATACACTTACCTTAGCGGGTTGCCAATGCAGACTGCGGCCATCTGCCGCCAAAATCATTCCGGCTGGTTCCTGCCGAGTGGCATTGGTGATTGTCACCGACCAAGCGGTTTGCTCACCGACCAAAACGGTGCCGCCGGGCTGGTTAAAGTATTTCAGCGCGGCAAAGTCCACCGTGACGGCCGAATTACCAATCACGGCATAGAAATCGGTTTACGCTGAATGGACGGTTGAATCGGAATAGGCCAGGGTCACCCATTGGCCATGGGTATCGGGCAGTGCAATCGTCTGATACGCCGTGCCAGATTCATTGCTGACACTCACCAGCATCTTGGCGGTACCGTTAGATTGGATCCGCAATCCGTATTGGCCAGTTACCGATTTGACCAAACCGGCTAAGGCCAGCTGGTGGCCGCCGCGTACAATGATCTTGTCTTTGGGATAGCTTTGATCGTACGCCGTTTCATGAATCTGTTTCTGGTTAGCCGCCGCGCGCACGGCGATATAGTCGTTTTTCTTGACCGCCAGATGTTGATCGAGGACCTTCCCGAATTGGCTGCAGGCGGCGTCGCTGGTTGCGGCCTGGACTGCCGCTGGCCGGGCTTGATCATTTTGGGCCCTCTGCCACGGCATGGACAACCAATACTCCACGCTAATTTTAGTCGTTTTGTTGTCACTGTTGCTCCCCCCCAAAAAAAAATTTCGGAGGCCCGCGCCTTCGTAAAAGATGACATTGTTCAGATGCGTGGCCTACTGCACCACCGCCAAACCAGAAGTGAAGTATTTCTGGACAAATGGATGGAATACGACAACGGGGCCAATGGCGACCACAGCGGTGTCCATCTTGGCAGCGATATCCGGCAGATTGGCTGTGGAAATGGCACCCCTTGCCGAGTCGCTTCTTGAATGGTCTCGACGTTCTTCATGATCAGGAACTGCAATGGATACAGGTTCGGGTCAAAAATGTAAAGTAAAGCGCCGAACCAAGTATTCCAGTAACCCAACGCGGAGAACAGACCGATCGTGGCCAGCGCCGGTTTGGCGACGGGCAGGATGATCTTGAACAAAATGGTCATTTCTGGCGCGCCATCCATTTCCGCCGATTCGGAAAGCGACCGGGGAATGGAAGAAAAGAAGTTGCGCAGCAGGAACATGTTCCGGGGCTGATGACCCCGGGGATGATCAGTACCCAGATGGTGTTATCCATGTGCGGCTACTTGCTGATCAGCAGGCAGCTCGGCACCAAGCCGGCACCGAACAGCGTCGTGAAGTACACCAAAAAGTTGATGGTGTTCCCCAGCTTCAACCGGCCGGTGGACAGCGGATGGGCCATCATTGCACTCAGGATCAGGCTCAAGAGGGTGCCCACAACGGTGATAAAGATCGTCACCCCATAGGACATGAAGATCTGCTTGCCTTCAAACAATATTTGGTACGCCGCCAAGGATAAGCTATGGGGAATAAATGTGAATGCCATATTCCGTCAAACTGGCTTCGGACGAGAACGATGTGCCGATCATGAATAGGAACAAGATCAGACACAAGAGGGCGAAGCTGACACCAATGATCGTGGCAACGGCGATATCGCCTTTAGTTTGGTAATGGATGCGCTGAAATCAGGGGTGCTTCTTGCGCACGGCGCCGCGACCTGATTGGTCCTCCGATTCTGCGGTAATTTCTGCGGCTGTTTGTTTCATAATGAGCCACCTCCCGATGAAAAGATTGCGAGTTGCGATGCGAATTTCTTAGCAGCCACATGTATTGCAGTAATGCCCAGAAACAGCTGCAATAAGAATTAATACATTAGCTGATTCGGACAACCAACGATTCTTAGTGCGGTCCTACAATGATTCGTTCTCTCCTCCCCCTCAACCAACACTGCCAGATCAAAACCATTGTTCAACACATTAATTAGCCAGAATTTTAGCCGGACAAGTTGACACTATATTATTTTTGGGCAAAACAAATGCAGCTGGCTTAAAAGCATTTTCCAGATGGTTCCGTCTATTAACAGCTGTTGGCGCGATAATTGCTTATCATCGGTTTTAAGCTTTGGCACGATAATTGCTTAGCAGCATCTTATTATTCTCGCTTACATTTGGTACTATAATCTATAGTTTTCGTAAAGTGAGCCCTTTCAACAAAACTTCTCCGGTTAATTTACTAAAACATTTTCTGGAATTATCTGGACAACTTCCGTTAAATCTCGTACATTCTAGATAGTTGCTCTAGAAAGCGCAATCAATAGGAGGAAACCATGGAACAAATACAATTACGGACGTGGCGCTTCAGCCATACTGACGCCCAATCGACCTGGCAAAAAGACTTCGATGATACTGACTGGGAACGGGTCAGTGTGCCCCATGATTGGAGCGTTCATGAACCCTTTGATCGGCATAACGCCAGCGGCACCGGCTACTTAAACGGCGGCGTGGGCTGGTATCGGGGACATTTCTCCCTGACGGCGTTATCCCGCTCAGACCATGATACGGTGATCCTGAAATTTGCTGGGGCTTACCGCAATAGTGACGTCTGGGTCAATGGCTATCACTTGGGCGGCCGGCCTTCCGGGTATGCGGAGTTCAGCTTCGATATTACGGATCTCTTGGCGGATGCCCCGGATGATGATCTGGTCATCGCCGTCCGGCTGACGCGGCAGGAACTGGCTGATTCCCGCTGGTTCAATGGCACCGGGTTGAATCGGCCCGTTTATCTGGAAGTTCACCAAGCGCTGATGATCCCCGATTACGGGACAACTTTCACCACCCCGGCGGTCACTGCAGACCAGGCGACGGTGCAAATTCGTCATCAGGTCCGCAATCGTTTAGTAAATACGCACCTCGTGACCGTCACGGATACACTGACTCGCCTTGATACGGACCAGACAGTGTCATTGACCCATACAGAAACGATCAAAAGTAATGAAGAAAAAGTCGTCACCAGCAGTACCGTGCTGCCCCAACCGGCCCTGTGGTCGGTGGATCATCCCCATTTATATCGGTTGACGACCACGCTGACCAGTGACAGCAGTGATGTGCAAAGTACGTACACCCAAATTGTCGGGATCCGCAATGCCGCGTTTGACCCGAATACTGGCTTTCACTTGAACGGCCAGCCGCTGAAAATCAAAGGTGTGTGCCTCCATGAAGACGCTGGCGTGCTGGGCACGGCGGTACCGGCCTCCGTTTGGACACGCCGGCTGTTGGCGCTGAAGAAAATGGGGGCCAACGCGATCCGGATGAGTCACAACCCGCATACGCCAGCGCTATATGATTTGTGCGACCAGTTGGGCTTCTTGGTCTTCGACGAGGCCTTCGATGAATGGGAGAACCCGAAAAACAAGTGGTGGCAGGGGCACAACGTGTATCCGCCGAAGTTTGGCGGCTATGCCCACGACTTCCCCCACTGGCACGCGGCCGATCTGGCGAACATGGTCCAGCGGGACCGCAATCACCCGTCTATCATTGCCTGGAGCATCGGCAATGAAGTCGATTATCCCAACGATCCGTATGCCAATCCCTTGTTTAAAGAAATGACCGGCAACAATGATGCTAATAAACCGGCCGCCGAACGGGAATATAATCCGGATCGACCGGATACCCGACGGTTGAGCGTGATTGCGGCTGAATTGGCGAAGATCGTTAAAGCCAACGACGACACCCGGCCGGTAACCTTAGCCGCCGCCTTCCCGGAACTGTCCGCCCGCACTGGTCTGCTCAACGCACTGGATGTCGTCGGCTACAACTACAAGGAACACCTCTACGCTCAGGATCACGAACGCTTCCCGACGAAGCCCTTCATCGGCAGCGAGAACGGTCACGACTATGCCGCCTGGCGAGCGGTGACTGACCATGAGTATGTCGCCGGCCAGTTTCTGTGGACCGGTATCGACTATCTCGGCGAGGCCCAGGGCTGGCCGATCCACGGGTCTGGCGCGGGACTGCTCACGCTGGCCGGCTTTCCTAAGACACCTTATTATTTACGCCAAAGCTGGTGGGCAAAAACACCCGTATTAAAGATGGTCACCGTTCCCCAAGGTACGTTACACTATCCATGGGAACCGCTTTATCGGCGGTGGGACTATGTACCTGGTTCAGTCATTACCGTCCGCTTCTACACGAACTGCCAGCACTTGCAGCTGACCCTGGGGACTACCCCGCTGTCGGCGCCGGTTTACGATGCCAAACACGGCTATTACGAAACCACCATCGCCTACAAGAATGAGCCGCTGCTGGTCCGCGGGACGTATCAAGGCGCGCAAGTCACCGATACGCTGGTCCCCGTAGGTGCTCCTGCTCAGCTGCACGCGGCGGTATGGTCTGATCCCCTGGCCCCGCAAACCGCTGACGATGATGTTTACCAAATCGAAATCACGCTGCTCGACCAAGCCGGCCATCCCACTGAAGCGGAACAAATTATCCATGCTGCCGTGACCGGCGGCACACTGCTGGGGCTGGAGAACGGCAATCTCGCGGACACGACCGACTACAGCGCCGATTATCGCCGGACACTGGCGGGGCACTTGGTCATTTTTGTCCGCAGTACTGACCCCGCTCGCACCACGGTCACCTGTCAGACCAACGGCCTGGCTCCCGTCACGATGACGTTGCAATAGTATATAAGAAGAAAGGAATCTAGTTAAGTATGCTGCAATTGACGATTCTGAACGCCCAAGGCGCAATCCGCCAGGGTAAAAACGACTACGATGACGCGCCCAAGGACCTGCACAACACCGGCAGCGACAGTGTCTTTTTAGCCACCCAAGCCCTTACCTATGCAGATGGCGACATCATTCGCCTGCAAGTGGATCGCGTGCCCGGATACTACGTGGTGCAGTTTGACGAAACCTTGGCGCCCACCCTGGTTTATTTGACCACCCCGATTTGGGATTACCCAATCGATCTCAGTCAAAATGCCCAGGACGCCCGGCCCGAGGCGGCGTTTAAGACCCAGCGCCATTACCTCAGTGCCCGGCGTGCCTGGCCGGAGGAGACCGACACTTACCGGGATTGGGCTTTGAATCCCCACGACCAGCCGCAAGCCACCGGTATCTTCCCCCATGCCCACGCTAACGTGGAAACCCGCAACGACGCGACTTTCTTTGCTCAAAACGCCATTGACGGCGTCTGGGCCAGCAATCTCCACGGCGAATACCCCTACCTGTCCTGGGGTATCAACCAGGATCCCCACGCTGCTTTGACCGTGGAACTGGGCCGGCCGGTCATTCTCGATCGGGTCGGGGTCGTCTTGCGGGCCGATTTCCCCCACGACAGCTGGTGGGACACCGCCGTCCTTACTTTTTCTGATGGCCAAAACGAGGTCCTGACCCTGCGCAAGACCGGAGAACCGCAATACTTCGATTTTGCCGAACACACCGCCACCGCCGTCACGTTCCATGATCTGCATCGGGCGGACCCTGCGTCCCCATTTCCGGCGTTGACTGCCCTGCAATTCTTTGGCCGAAATGCATGAATCCGGTTGCTTTTCTGGCTAGTCATGCTATAGTCGGATTGTACGTATAAGAAATAGAGTTTCCTATTAAGAAATCTAAAGGAGCGGATTATTCATGAGTTTCAACATGGTTACCCAGTATGCCCACAGTCCAGAGGACATTCGCCACTACGACACCGATAAGCTGCGCGAGCAGTTCTTGATGCCGAAGTTATTCGAACCCGGCAACATTTTGCTCACTTACACTTACAACGACCGCATGATCTTTGGCGGCGTGACGCCGACGGATGAACCGTTGGAGATCAAGCTGGACAAAGGTCTGGGTGTCGACTTCTTCCTGCAGCGGCGGGAACTCGGCGTGATCAATATCGGCGGCGAAGGGACGATCACCATCGACGGCCAAACTGAAGAGATGGTCAAGCAGGATGGTTACTACGTCGGCATGGGCACCAAGCACGTAGTCTTTGCGTCGAAGGATGCCGCTAAGCCGGCTAAGTTCTACGTCGTATCAACGCCGGCCCATAAGACGTACCCGAACAAGAAGCTGCCGTTTGCCAACGCCCTGTCCAAGCCGATGGGCGATCAGGCCCACATGAACAAGCGGACGATCTACAAGTACATCGATGCCAGCCAAATGGATACCTGCCAACTGCAGATGGGTTACACCGTCTTGGAAGATGGGTCCGGCTGGAACACGATGCCAGCGCACACCCATGCCCGCCGGATGGAGACGTACATGTACTTCGACTTCTCTGATCCTGATGCTCGGGTCTTCCATATTCTGGGTACCCCGACTGAAACGAAGCATATTGTGTTGAGCCCGGAGCAGGCTGTGGTCAACCCCAGCTGGTCCATCCACTGCGGGATCGGCACGAGCAGCTATTCGTTCATCTGGGCGATGTGCGGCGAGAACCAGACTTATGACGACATGGATGCCATTCCCATGCAAGAACTCAAGTAGGAGATTTTTCCCATGACAGAAGAGACAAGCGCACCCGTCTGGGTCACGACCGCGATTGCTGAAATCATCGCCAAAATGCCCACCGTGGCCGCCCGTAATGCCGGGGCCATGCCCTACACCACTGACGACCAGGGCCGTTTTATCGATTTGAGTACGAAGGATCCCACGTGGTGGACTAACGGTTTCTGGGGCGGCTTAATGTGGCAGCTTTACCATGTCACCGGCACCCAGGTTTACCGGGACAACGCCGAAACTCTGGAACAGCAGCTGGACGCCAACTTGATGCAGGCAGACCGTTTGGACCACGACAATGGCTTCAAATGGCTGCCGACTGCGGTGGCAGACTATACGCTGACCGGTAACAAGGCCTCCCGCAACCGAGGTCTGCTGGCCGCCGAGAATTTGGCCGGCCGCTTCAATCCCCTTGGCAACTTCATCCGGGCCTGGAACGACAACGGTGACGGTCACATGGCCGGCCGGTTCATCATTGACTGCATGATGAATCTGCCCTTGCTGTATTGGGCCAGTCGGGAGACCCACGATCCCCGCTTCAAGTTTGTGGCGGAGAAGCACGCGCAAACAGCGGCACGGTATTTGCTTCGGGCCGACGGCAGCGTTAACCACATGGTGGATCTGGATCCAGAGACCGGCGCGTATATCGACGTCCCCGGCGGTCAAGGCTTGGGCGAAGGCTCCAGCTGGACCCGGGGCCAAGCGTGGGCGCTGTACGGTTTTGCCTTGAGTTACCGGCACACTGGCGACCCGGCGTTCTTAGCCAGCAGTCAGCAAGTGGCGAACTACGTCATCTCCCGGATCCCGGCAGATGGCCTGCTGCCGGTGGACTTTGCTCAGCCTGATGACTGGGAAGACACGTCCGCTGGCGCGATCTCGGCCTGCGGGCTGCTGGAATTGGCTCAGCATGTCGAAGATGCCGATGCGGCCGTCTATCGGGCGGCGGCGTTGCGTCTCCTCCAAGCGTTGACCGAGCAGCGGGCGCATTTTGAGACCAGCACGGACTTTCTGTTAGAGAAAGGTACGGCCGCCTATCATGATGCGACCCACGAATTCCCGATGATTTACGGCGACTATTTCTACCTGGAGGCTCTGTTGCGGGTCACTGGGCAGGCTCTGTTTATCTGGTAGGCTGGTGATTCGAATGACTGATGAACGAACATATTGGTTTGACACGATGCAGCGCATCGCATCGCCGGTGCTGCATAGTCTGGCGAACGAGACACTGCACAGCGATTTGCCAACGGAGACGCCACCATTGAAACCGTCGGCCCTGCTGGAGGCGTTCGGCCGCACCATTTGCGGCTTAGGCCCTTGGCTGGGCGCAACGGATATTCCAGAAAACGAAAAGGCCGTGCAAGCCGAGTTCCTCGATCTCTATTACCGCGGCCTAGCCAACGGCATGCGCCCTGAATCCCAAGATTACATGCCCATCGTCGGCGACCATCAACCGCTGGTGGATATGGCGTTCCTCGCGGACGGCATTCTGCGCGGCGGGGACCGGATGATCGACGATATGCCGGAGGATGTCCAGGATGATTTTCTGTACGCCCTGCAACTGACCGCCCAAATCAAGCCGTATGAATCCAACTGGGTGCTCTTCAGCGTGCTGGTGGAAATCATGCGCTGGAAGCTGGACGATCCAGCTTATTCCCAGCAAAAGATCGATACGCTGCTGCAAAAGATGATGCAGTGGTACCGCGGCGACGGGATCTACGGCGATGGTCAAAACGTCCACGTGGACTACTACAACAGTTATGTCATTCACCCGCTGCTGGTGGACGCGGTGACGTATTATTCAGACGCGTACACCCGGTCTATTCGGGACGTTGTCTACCAGCGTGCCGCGCGCTATGCGGCCACGCTGGAACGAGTGATTTCCCCCGAAGGTACATTCCCGGTACTGGGCCGGTCCATCACCTATCGCTTTGGCGCATTCCACGCCTTGGCCCAGGCGGCCTGGCAGCATAACCTGCCGGAAAACGTCGCGCCCAGCCAAGTGCGGGCAGCGCTGACCGCTGTGATCCAGCGGACCATCACCGCCACGGATATGTTCGATGCCAACGGCTGGCTGAATATCGGTTTTTACGGCAATCAGCCAACCATGGGCGAGGGCTACATCAATCACGGCAGTGTGTATCTGTGCAATACGGTGTTCCTGCCGCTGGGCTTGCCCGTCAGCGATCCGTTCTGGGCTGATCCAGCCAAGGACTGGACTGCGAAGGCTATTTACGGCAACGCACCAGTCCCGCGCGATGAACCAGTGAACTATTAATTCCGTTCCGCCAAGCCGCTTGAGACCGACCGTTGCGTCAGTCTTAAGCGGCTTGTTTTCTCTCCGCAATCGTGCCAAAATCGAAGATCAAAGGAGGTGTCAGTCGTGGCCAGTCATTATCTTGCCCATTATGTAGCGCAATATGGTGGCCAGCCATTTGCGCAGCAGCCGTTCAACGAAGTGGACGGTTTGATTTGTGCTGTGCTGTCGTACATGGATTTCAGCCGGCTGTATACAACGAAGTATCATCGGCTGGGCGACTTAGCGCTTGATCCGGCGATGCAGCGGCAGATGACGGCGCACACCTATGTCCCGGCGCATTACTTAGCGCTGCTGCGGCTGCTCACCGCCAGTCCCCGCTTCCGCGATGTTCAGTGGCACCAGTGCCGGGAACAGTTCGATGCCGCGGCCGCCCAGCAGTTTGCGGCAATGACGCTGGAACTTGCGCCGCAACAGTACTATATTGCCTTTCGCGGGACAAATTCGACGATCGCCGGCTGGAAGGAAGACTTAAACATGTCTTACCTGCCGGTCGTGCCCTCGCAGCGGGCCGCCACCCGTTATCTGCGCGATATTCAGGCCGCCTTCCCCGGCCAATATTATCTCGGCGGTCACTCCAAGGGCGGCAACTTAGCGGTTTACGCCGCCCTGAATAGTACGCCGGCGGCCCGGGAAGACATCGTCCGCATCTTCAATTTTGACGGACCGGGTTTCCTTCCTGATCCAGAGATGGAAGAGCGGTATGTACTGCTGGCACCGCGGATCACCAAATTGGTGCCCCAGGCCTCAATCTTTGGCATGCTGCTGGAACCGCACCAGGATTTCAGTGTGGTCGACAGCGATGGGTTCACCCTATGGCAGCATGATCCGTTCACCTGGCAGGTGCGCGGCCGGCATTTTGTCCGTCGCCCCAAGACGGATTTTCTGTCGCAGTACACCCAGGAAGCCGTCACCCAATGGCTGCAAAGCATCCCCCGGGAAGAACGGGGCACGGTGCTGGCGTCTCTGTATACTGTGGTGGATGCCACCCACGCCAGGACCACCCATGATTTGTTCACAGTACGGCACCTGCGGGTCATCCATCACGCCGTCCAAGCTGTACCGCCGGCAACCCGCCAGCAGTGGCGGCAGGCAGCAGAGAGTTTATGGCATGCCTTGCGGCCGGAATTCAAGAAGCCTGTTCATTAACATAATCAATTTTCAGTCTGAACCCCAGGGTTCAGGCTTTTTTTATCGGTCGATGGCAGAAAAGTTCCTTTTCATTGGACTTTTCAAATATTTTTCAAAAATAGTATTGCAGTTATCTAGATTCCCGAGTACAATTCTCATCAACACTTATTAGGAGGCGATTGGATGGAGGAATCAGCAGCAGCGAAACCGAAGACCATGGATTATGTATACCGGGTATCAGCCGGAGTGGCGAATGCCATTTTGGTGTGTTTGGGGATTGGCCTGTTGTTGCAGTCCATCGCCAATTTTACTCATTGGACCGCGTTGTACCAAATTGGGGCGATTGCCCAGGTCCTGCTCGGACCAGCCTTTGGTGTGGCGATCGCCGTCACATTAAAAGCTAATACGCTCGTTACTTTCAGTGCCATGATCAGTTCGACAATTGGGGCGAACGCGGCCTTTTTCACTCAATCTGCCACGAATGGCATCACCGCGACGGGACATGCCTTGCCCCAGGCCGCTGGCGGCATCGTATTGACCACCGGTCAGCCGATTTCGGCCGTTGCCGCGGGCTTAGTGGCCGTCTTGATTGGTAACTACTTAACCGGCAAGACCCCATTGGACATGATGCTGGTCCCCTTGGCGGCCACGTTCATCGGCACCGTGGTTGGCTTGGGCTTGGCCGCAGTCACTACCCCGGCCCTGGTCTGGTTATCGAAAGTCATTGCGAACTCGATGCAAGTCAATCCATTAGTCGGATCAATGCTGGTCTCTCTGGCCTGGTCCATTTTCTTAATGACCCCGGCATCATCGGCGGCACTGGCGGTAGCCATCATGCTCGACCCGATCTCTTCCGGGGCAGCGTTGATTGGTACCACCGCACAATTCGTCGGCTTTACGATCATGTCTTTCCGCAGAAACAATCTGGGCGCGAACATTGCCCAGGGCATCATCACGCCGAAAGTGCAGTTCGCCAATTTGCTAGCGAATCCGCGTTTGGCAATTCCGCCGATGGTGGCCGCGGTGGTGGCGGCCCCGATCGCGACGATGGTCTTTAACTTCCAGGCTACGTATAAATTAGCCGGCTTGGGGTTGAACTCCTTGATTGCGCCAATTGCCTTGGCTTCCCCCAACATGGGCATGTTCTGGGTCTATCTGCTCATGGGTGTGGCCGTACCAGCGGTCATTTCGCTGACTTTGTTCAAGTTGGAAGCGAAACTGGCGTGGGTATCTGAGGAACAATTGCATCTGGAAATCATTTAGGCCAAGCGGCCAAAAGAGGCGTCCCCGTGATTGATGGGGACGCCTCTTTACTAATGAAGTGCCAAAGTACCGCTGATGAGTTTGGCCTCAACCTGGAAAACATCACGGATCAAGGCCGGGGTCAAAACCGTCACTGTTTTCCCGCCGGCAACGATCCGCCCCGCTTGGACACAGTAGGTCCGATCAGCAAACTGCAGCACCTGATTCAAATCATGGAGGATCAAACCGACCGTCAGCCCTTGAGTCCGGCTCAATTGGCGTAATGTCTGCAGCAAACCGAGCTGATAATGGATATCCAGATATGTTGTCGGTTCATCCAGAAACAGCACAGCCGGTTTTTGAGCCAATGCCATGGCCAGCCAAACGCGCTGCTGCTGACCGCCAGACAAGGCGGTATACGACTGGTCAGCCAAATCGGTTAAGCCGGTATTGGCCAAAGCCTGCTCAACAGCGTGCTGGTCGGCCGTCGTCCAGGACGACCAGAGCCGATGAAAAGGTGTCCGGCCAAGCCGGACGATTTCTTCCACCGTCAGCAGCGGCTGGTCCTGGTTAGCCTGCTGGACCACGGCAATCCGCTGAGCTCGCTGTCTGGCTGGCAGATGCTGTAAAGGCCGGTTTTGCAACCAAACAGTGCCCTGTTGCGGCGTCAGTGTGCCAGTCAGGCAGCGCAGCAGAGTACTTTTGCCCGATCCATTCGGGCCAATCAACGCGGTGATTTGGCCCGGCGGCAGTGTCACCGTGGCTTGTTGAAGCGCTGGTTGAACCGCACCGGGATAGCGATAGGTGAGTTCTTTACCAGTCATCATCAAACTGTACCCCCTTTTCGCCGGATTAAAAGAAATAAGAAGAAAGGGCCGCCAAAAATCGCCATAATCGTACCGACGGGCAGTTCCACCGGCGCGACAATGGTTCGGGCGAGAGTGTCGCCAAAGGAAACAACCACGGCCCCTAGCAGGACAGTAAACGGCAACAGGCAGCGATGATTGCCGCCCACCAGCAAGCGGGCGATATGCGGCACGATCAACCCGACGAAGCCAATCAGCCCGACTTGGGCCACCGTGATAGCGGCCAGATACACCGCCACGCTTGATAACATTAACCGATACCGCCGTACCGGCAACCCCAGACTGGCGACGGCGTTATCATTCAGACTCAATACATTCAGCTGACGGCTGAGCAGCAAGACGGTCAGATAAGCCGGCACCCCATAGACCAGCAGCAGACCGCATTGCCCCCATGTTTTTCCGCTCAAGTCGCCGTTTAGCCAAGTGACCACCCCCTGCAGCCGATCGCTGAACAGCGTCGTCAGCACGGACTGGCCACCGCTGATCACTGTGTTCACTGCCACCCCGGCGAGAATCAGGACCACCGGCGACAAATTCCGCCGCCAAGAAAAGCCCACAATCAGCAAGAAGGCCGCCATTCCCCCCAGGAAGGCGACCAACGGTACTGCCGCCGTAGCGGCGGGCCACAGCAGCATGATCAAAGTGGCGCCAAATGCGGCACCGGCATTGATCCCCATGATTCCCGGATCAGCCAGCGGGTTCTTCAGCACGGTCTGGAGGAGCAGCCCGGCTAAAGCGAGGTTGATACCCGCCAGGAGCGATAAGCTCACCCGGGGGAGGCGAATCTGAGTGAAAACGGCGGCGTTCGGGGTGGCGGCCCCGCGCAGGATCGCCGCAATCTCTGGCAGCCGGATATGGACACTGCCCGAGCCAACGCTGAGGAGGACGCTGACCAGAAGCAGGAGGCCCAGCACCAAGGCCAGCAAAGATCGTTGTTTACTGTTGCGGACCATACAGCAACAAATCCTTTAAATTCGTCAACGTGGTGTCGGCGTGGATGTTGCCGGTCACCGGAAAAGTCTGATCAGCCAACGCATAGACGTGGTTTTGCTGGCGAGCTGCGGTGGTCTGCCAGATGGGCTTGGCCATTTCTTGCTTGAACGCCGCGGTCGCTGCCTGCTTATTGCCGTGGGCCAGCGTTAGGATATAATCTGGATTTTTAGCCACCACGGACTCCATACTAATCGGCATGTAAGGCGTCGGGGCGTGAACAAGATCGTCCGCGATATTGTGGACCCCGAGTTTGCCCAGCAAACTGCCCAGATAGGAGTTCTTCGTGGCGACCATGAAGTTTTCTCCGGTACCGAAAAGAATCACCACCTTCTTTCCTTTTAATTTCGCCGCTCCGGCCACGGCTTTGCCTTCATTTTGCCGCATCCGCTTGACGATGGCTTGGGCCCGGGCTTGGCGGCCAAACATCTTGCCCAGCCGCTCAATGTTGGTCATCACTTTGTCGTAACTCATATTATCTAAGTAAGTTGTCTTGATCTTCTGTTTAGCCAGGGCTTGCTGGGTCATATTCGCCATGGCGGCGTCGCCAATGAACAGATCCGGGTGCAGACTGACTACTTTCTCTAAATTAACATGCCGCGGCTGGCCTATGGTCGGCAGCTTTTTCAGACTGGCTGGCACGTTATCTTCCTGCGGCACCCCCACCATGGGGACGTGGAGAGCCGATAAATATTGGGCAATCGTGCCCGTGGACACGACGACCCGGCGATATTTGGTGGGCTGACTGGATTCAACGCTGACGTTGGCGCTCTTCGCTGCTTGGTGCGTACCGCAGGCCGCGAGACTGACAGCGGTTAGAGCGATACCCAGGAGACTGAGCCATTTTCTCATTTCTCTTCACTGCTCCCGTTGGCCATGGCGACGTAACGGGCGTGGCGTTTGACCCGTTTATACTCTTTCAGGATCTTCAAGGCGCGGGCCTTGGTTTTCTTATTCGGGCTGTGCATCCGCCGGCGAGCGCTGGCGGGATCGTTTTTCTCTGTCATGTATGAATACCTCCATCAATTAATGCATGCTGAAAGTATCCTACCGCATAAAAAACACCCATGAATGCAGGTATGCACATGTGCGCAAGCTTGCATTCATGGGTGATGTAATCAAAAAACGACCACCCGCGAGGATGATCGTCCACAACGGGTGATAGGACCGTTGTGGTGAATCTGTGTCTTTCTTCAGTCACCGTTAGTATATCAAAACCACAGCAAAAGTGTTGGCTGCCAGCAGTGCTGTTTTACTATTCAGAAATAATCTTGAACCCGCGCGGCACACCATCAGCAACCGTTTGCCCGGCAATATGCAGCCCCGCCTCGTCCCGGGTAAACGGCACGTCGCCAACGCCCAACTGTTCAACGTGTTTGATAATGCCGTTGTACCCTTCATCCTCATGGCCCGCCGGCATCGCGGCAAAGGTCTTTACCACGGCCTCTGTGCGCTCCCCCGGCGCCAATTGATAGGCGTAGATGGCCCCATCCTTGCTCGTGAACCGGAAATCTTCAGGCGTATACACCTGGGCTTTGCTATCCGAGAACGCTCCGCTGGCCGCTTGGGTCGGTCCCTCTGCTGACTTTTCCCAAGGGAAGGAACCATAGATGCCTGCGCCGTTGGCTTTCAGCCAAGCCCCAATCGCTGTCAGAATCTGCCGGTCTTTATCGGCGATGCTGCCGTCGGCTTTCGGGCCAAAGTTCAGCAGTAAATTACCGTTGTTGCTGACGGTATCGATCAAAGTGCACAGAATCTCCGGTGCTTCCTTGTAGTCCAAAGTCGTCGTGTACGACCACGAATTCCGCGCAATGGCCGTATCGGTCTGCCAATGGAACGGCTGCGCTGTATTGAAACCGCCCCGCTCCATTTCTTTGATACCGCTGCCCCAAGCCATGGCTTGGTTCTTGTAACAGATGGATACCTGCTTGCCCCATTCGGCCGCCCGGTCGTAATAGTAGGCCGCAAATTTTAACAGATACGGCTTGAAGGCTTCGTGCTGGATCCACCAATCAAAATACACCAGCTCGGGTTGATAATTATCCACCAGCTCACAGTTCCGCAACAGCCAATCTTCCAAGTATTCCTGGGTAGGATAAGGCTGACTGCGGGTATCAAAGTGGTCTTTCGGTTCCGGCATGGCAGGCCAGTAGAAATCACCGCGCTTCAACTCGCCATGGATATCGCTGGGGAATTCCCGGCCATGACTCATAAAGAACCAGTGCTCGGCCCGGTGATTGGATAGGGTGAAATGCAGCCCGCGGGCCAGTGTCGCCTGGCGCAACTCCCCAATCACATCGCGATGCGGCCCCATTTCAACACTGTTGTAGTGGGACAAGGTACTCTTGTACAGCTGGAAGCCGTCATGGTGCTCGGCCACTGGCATGTAGTACTGCGCCCCCGAGGCTTGAATCAGAGCCAGCCACTTGTCCGCATCGAATTCCTTGGCGGTGAATAGGGGAATGAAATCCTTATAACCAAACTTATCCTGGGGACCATATGTCGCCACGTGATGCTTAAACGGCGCGGATCCTTGGATATACATATTTCTGGAATACCACTCGCTGCCAAATTCGGGCACCGTAAAGACGCCCCAGTGGCTGAAAATACCGAACTTGGCGTGCGCCCACCAGGCAGGAACGGTGTTGGTGGCGAGTTCCGACCACGTGGGGTGAAACGGGCCCTGGGCGATGACCGCGTCAATTTCTTGCAGTGTATGTGCCATGGAATAAAAGTCTCCTTTTACTTGTGAATTCTATTGTATACAGGCATTTTCGCACATCTGCCTGTGCATTGTAAGCCCTTCACAAGGCATAATGACTGTTTCTTCAGATTCGCCTATTTTGTCTGCAAATTACGCCTTCAAGTGCCCACCTTTCTTCGGCACAATGGACACAGTGAACCAACTATCAAGGAGGACGAGAGAAATGCTGACTGAACAAACGAATGGTGCTGTCTGGACCGATGCCGCGGGTGCCCCGCTACATGCCCATGGCGGGACGATCATCAAGGTGGCGGATACGTATTACTGGTACGGTGAGGACCGGCGGGAAAATTATTACGTGAGCTGCTACCGCTCCACAGACCTGATCAATTGGGAATTCGTCCGGCACAGTCTGACCACCGAATCGCCCATGGCCAAGACCCGGGTCCGGGCCACGCTGAACCTGGGCAATTCGCAACACAAGGTGAACTTGGAACGGCCCAAAGTACTCTACAACCCGCAGACCAAACAATATGTGATGTGGCTGCATTACGAAAACGGCGTAGACTATCGGGAAGCATCCGCGGCAGTGGCTACGGCGGCCAATCCGGAAGATGAATTTACTTACCACGGGTCCTTCCAACCCTTCGGCTTCATGTCCCGGGATTGCACCCTGTTCCAAGATGAGGATGGCGCGGCCTACTTTATTTCTACGGCTCGGGATAACGCCGACATGCACATCTATCGGCTCAGCGATGACTATTTGAACGTCCAGCGCTTGGTCAATCGGTTGTGGAACGGCGAATACCGGGAGGCACCGGCACTGTTTAAGCAGAATGGCCGGTATTACATGCTGAGTTCGTTCTGTACCGGCTGGGCGCCGAATCAAGGGCAATAAGCGAGTGCTGACCGAATTGACGGCGACTGGACTAATCTGGTGACTATCGGCGACAAAACGACTTATGGCAGTCAGCCGACATTTATTCTGCCGGTGGGCGACCAGCTGTTGTACTGGGGCGATCGGTGGAATGCTGAAGATTATGATCAGTCGGGGTATGTTGTCTATCCGCTGTCCTTCCAGGATCAGCGGATGATCATGACCCCGACTAAGTCATTTGAACGCTCCAAGGAACATGTTTAAAGAATCATTGAAATGAGCCGCCCGGAAGTGAGTTAATCACTCCAGACGGCTCAACTTTTTTGCCACCCGGTAAGTACCTCCAGGGTGGCAATTAAGCCAGTATTGGGATAGAGGACCGTTGCAAGCCGGACAACTTCCGCCAGTCGGTGGTAATCCTGCCGGTACCGGCGGATAAACTCTTGTACTGTTTGTTGGCGCACTTCCACGTCAACGTTTTTATCTTCCCATGTCTCCAACACCGTTCGTTCAATTGAGTACACCCGCACCGGATTACCCGTCAGTGTGGGCGCATCTTCAATTCCTAGCTGGTACCGCTGCGAGATCTGATAACGCGGACGCACATGATGTCGGGCCAGACTGGGATTGTGATAGCCCCGGGGAAAGGTCATTTCGTAATACGCCGGCAGTTCATCTGACAAGTCGTAAAACTGTCGCGCAGTTGTACCCGATAACACCCCCAAGCTGAACCGCTGGCTCAGTAAGGTGAGGGCATCACTCTGGAACCCAGTGACGACAAACACGCCCCGTTCAGTGCGGCGTAAGCCGCCATGTCGTTCTGCCTTTTGCAGCATCGCCTGGGTTACACCAAAACGTTTGGCTGTGGCAAACGTGAACGTACTGTACTGGTTTGTGAGTCGACTCAACGGCTGGGCCATCCAATATCTCTCCTTTTCTTACTTATTATATACTGCAAATAGTTCCATATGCAGTATATAATAAGTAAAAAGTCATTGTCGAACTTGTTGCAGTCTCTTTCCTCTACCAATACATTACGCAAAAACCTGACGGCAGCGAACCACCGTCAGGTCTTTCTTTGTCTAACTTACAATTCTTCGTGGGTCCGCGGATCACCGTAACCAGTGACCTGCCGTTCCCCATCAAGTTCAGTGACAGCCTGCACCTCATCAGGAGTCAGACTGAAATCAAAAATATTCAAGTTTTGTGCCTGCCGTCCGGGATTGTGGGACAACGGCAAAGGCAGTACGCCCAGCTGGTGCTCCCAGCGCAGCATAATCTGGGCAGCGGACTTGTGGTATTTCTCTGCCAAATCCTGGAGCACCGAGGTTTCTTGAATCCGCTGCGTCTTCGGGCCCTTCCCGCCCAGCGGACTCCAGGCTTCAGTCACAATACCGTGGGCGCGATCATAGTCCCGCTGCTCCGGCTGGCTATGGTGCGGGTGCAGCTCGATTTGGTTCACCGCCGGCAACACACCGGTTTCTTTCTCCAACCGATCTAAGTATTCCGGGACAAAATTGCTGACACCGATTGACCGGATCAAGCCGAACTTCTGGGCATCGATCAACGCCCGCCAGGCATCCACGTACTGATCCCGCTCCGGATTCGGCCAGTGGATCAGGTACAGATCGAAATAGTCTAAGCCCGCTCGGTACAGCGATTCTTGAATGGCCGTGACGGCCTTGCCGTATTCGTGATAACGACCGGGAAGCTTAGAAGAAATGAACAAATCCGACCGGGGCACCGGACTCCGGCGGACCGCTGCGCCCACCGTGCCCTCGTTCTCGTAATTGTAGGCGGTATCGATCAGCCGGTAGCCTTGGTTAATCGCACTATCGATGGCCTGGACGCCTTGCGCACCGCGCATACCGGCGGTGCCGAAGCCGATCGCTGGCAATTGTAAACCGTCACGCAAAGTAATCGTAGGAATTTCAGACATGGAAAATACCTTCTTTCTATTAGCCGCTTCCTTAAAGTTAACACGCCATGATCTCTTTTGTCGTCTATTACTTAAAAAGAAAAACCAATCACGCTGCCGTTGCGTAATTGAGCCTCGTTGATGCTAATCCAAGATGTCTAACACAGTCTGTTTAACGGTGACATAATCCGCTGTTTGCAAAAAGCCAGCATATTCTGCCCGGCGTTTTTGGTAATCGTAAGTGAAAAACTGCAATGGATTAACGTACCCGTCAATGTCTTCTGTATTGACCGGGACAAAAAATCCGTTCTTGCGCAATTTGTTTTTCTTGGCATGCGTAATCGGCGCCACGACCACCAGGTTGGTCAGCTGGCTGTACCCTTTATTACTCAGCACCACCGCGGGCCGCCGATCTCGAATCTCATGCCCCACCGCCGGATCAAAATCGAGCCAAATGATGTCTTGCTGATCTGGAATGTAGGCGTCAGTCTTCTGGAATTTCGCGGCCAATGAGCGTTCCTCCGATTTCTTCGGTTTGCGTCAAATCATGGGTGTTGATGTATTCCTCATCGCGGAAAGGATTCTGATGTTTAGGTACAAAAACAATCACGCCATCCCGGCCTTGATAGACATCATATTCCGTTGCTTGCGGCTGAATCGTGTTTGGCACGGTGAGCGTATTGGAATTGCCGACCTTGCGAATTTTTACCGTCATCTGCTCATCTCCCTCTGTATACATCAAGTATACACCGAGAGAAAATTCATCGTCAACTTTTGCCACACCAGCGCGTCGCACTTTTTGTAACACCATCCGGTTTCCTCCAATTCTAATTGCGGATCCGACGAGGGCTATTTTCCCTCATCACCCATTACATTACGCAAAAAATACCTGCTCGGAAAAAACTGAGGGTTGCCATTCGCCACAAAATGCCATACTATATGATTATTCACTTACAAAAAGTAAGCAACCAGATATAGGAGGCCATACGCAATGGTAGATATCGATCACTTAGAATTCGGGTTGGAAACGTTCGGGGACATTGTCGCCAATGAAGATGGCAGTTTACAGACGGCCGCGCAGTCCATTCGGCAAATCGTCCGGGAAGGCCAGCTGGCCGATGAGCTCGGTTTGAGCGTCATGGGCGTCGGCGAACATCACCGGCCGGATTATAGCGTGTCCAGTCCGGAAACCGTCCTGGCCTCGATCGCGGCGGTAACCAAGAACATCAAGCTGGCGACAGCCGTGACGGTGCTCAGTTCCGACGATCCAGTGCGCGTTTATGAACGGTTCGCCACCCTGGATGCCTTATCCAACGGCCGCGCCCAGGTCATGCTGGGCCGCGGTTCGTTCACCGAATCCTTCCCATTGTTCGGCTACGATCTGACCGATTACGATGATCTGTTCAACGAAAAGCTAGGCTTGTACGACCTGTTGCGGAACGAAAAGCCGGTTACCTGGTCGGGCAAATTCCGTGCCTCACTGAAGGATCAAGATGTCTACCCGAAGACCGAACACGGCAAGCTGGAAACCTATATCGGTATTGGCGGTTCGCCGGAGTCGATCATCCGCGCCGTAAAAGTCGGTTACAAAGTGATCATTGCCATCATTGGTGGCCAGGCCAGCCGCTTCAAGCCGTATATTGATCTATATCATGCCGCGGCGCAGCAGCTGGGCAAGCCGGAGTTTCCGATCGCCGTCCACTCCCACGGGTTTATTGCAGATGATGAGGATGACGCCTTAGAAGTGGCCTACAAGAACATCAAGGCCAACTTCGACCGGATCGGCCTGACCCGCGGCTGGGCACCAATGAGCCGGGAACAATTCGACGGCGAAACCAAGGTCGGCTCATTCTACGTGGGCACCCCAGAAATCGTCGCGCAGCGCATGGCTCGGACGATTGACCAACTCGGCCTGGGCCGCTTCGATATCGTCTACGGTGCCGGCAACCAAACCGCCGCCCAGCGTGAACGAATGATTGAACTGTACGGCACAAAAGTCGTCCCCCGGGTGAAGGAAATCTTAGCAGAAACGGCGGCGGTGAAATAATGACGATTAAACGCGTGGGTATTTTAGGCGCCGGAAAAGTCGGCATCGTTCTCGCCGGACTCGCCTTGGATGCAGGCTATGAAGTGCGCATTTCCGGCTCCGGGGCGGTCGAAAAGATCGCCCTAACCATCAAGACCTTGGTTCCTGGCGCCATTGCTTCGGAGAACGCCGACGTCGTCGCCAACAGCGACATCATTATTCTCGCGATTCCCCTCAGCCGGTACAAGAACATCGATCCTAACTTACTCAAGGGCAAGCTGGTTATTGATGCCATGAACTACTGGTGGGAAACTGACGGCATTCGCGAAGAAGTCCTGGATCCATCAGCCACGTCCAGCGAACAGGTCCAGGCCTACTTCAAGAGCGCGACGATCGTCAAAACGTTCAACCACATGGGCTACCACAACTTGCAGGAAGAAGCTCGGCTCAAGGGCGACCCGAAACGCAAGGCCCTGTTCGTCACTGGTGATGACCGCGAGGCCGTCGATACCGTGGCCGCTTTCGTGGACAGCATGGGGTTTGACACCGTCGTCCATTACACGATCGCCGACGGCATCATGACCGAACCCGGCAGTCCCCTCTTCGGCGCCAGCCTGCGCCATGACGAATTGAAAGACATCATTGATCATTTCGATCAGACTGAATTTGGTAAGAAAATCGCAGCGCAGACCCATTAACGCAAACACCCCGGTCCATTCTCGTTTTTCCGAGAGTGGGCTGGGGTATTTTTCTGACTAGTTATTTTGCTCCGCACTCAGCTTCGCTTGCAACTCATTGACGATTTCCTGGTGCTTCTTCTCCGTCAGCTTGACCTTCGCTAAGTAAATGAACGCCGCCAGCACCAACAGGATCATCGGGGCAAAGAACATGAACCCTTTGAACTTCAGCAGCTGGTCCGGGTGAATATTGCTGGGTTTGGCCTTCCCGACCATCCCGGAATTGACGGCCGCCAGGATCACCATCCCGTTGGCCAGTGCCCCGGCCAGCTTATCGATCAGCGGCCGGACGGACAGTGTCACGGATTCATTGCGCGTTCCATTTTTCCATTGGCCATACTCCACACTGTCCGTGATCGTCATTAATGCGGCCAAGAAAATCATCGGATACGGGAAGAAGAAAACACCCACCGCGATATACACCAGGAACAGATTGCTTCCTGCTAGTAGGAAGGTCACGTAGCCGATCAGCATTAAGCAGATCCCGCCAACATAAATTGCCCGCCGCTTGACGGCCAATTCAATGCTGGGGAAGAGAACGACAGAGATAATGCCCAAGACGGTGGTGATAATGCCTACCATATAGAATTTATCGGTGCGGTCTAAAACGTATTGGAAATAATAGGCGAACAGTGAATTAGTGACAACATAGCTGAGGGCAAAAATAAAATACGACAAGCCTTGCCACATCAACTGATCTCACCGACGTCAGAGGTCAGGACGGGCTGCTGCTGGTGCAAATCATGCCAGTGCAAGCCGTCGGGACTTAGCGCAAAATAGATTTGTTCATCACTGGCGTGGTGTTCCGTACCGGTGAAATGAACGAACAAGTAACCGCCGTCGGTGTCGGTCATTCTGTCACCTGCTTGCTCGGCTGGTAATCCTGGATGTCGTCCCCCGCGGCCACCGCCACCGGCAGCGCCTTCTGGTAGACGGCAATATAGTCGTCGAAGCCTTGCACATTAGCCGCCACCGGATCCAGCGTCGTGCTCTCCGGCTGAGCGAAGACCTGGTGATCCAAGTAATCAGCCAACGACTCGTGGTCGGCGTTGTTTAGGCCATAAAGGGCCAGCACCGCCATGCCCCACGGGCCGCCTTCGCCGGCATTCGCCATCAGGGTAATCGGAATGTCCAACGCATCGGCCAAGACTTGCTGGGCAATCTTCGGGGTCCGGAAGATGCCGCCCTGGGCGATCATCGCGTCCGTGTGGATGTGTTCCTTCTTCGTCAGGATATCCATCCCAATCTTCAGCGGGGCAAAAGCCGAATACAGTTGGGCTTTAATGAAGTTGGCCAGGGTGAAGTTGGAGTTCGGCGTGCGCACGAACAGCGGCCGGCCCTCTTGGATATTGGTGATATTTTCACCCGAGACGTTGCTGAAGTTCAACACGCCGCCGCAGTCCGGATCACCCTTAGTAGATTCGTTAAAGAGGGTCTTGTACAGCTCATCGGCGCTCAAATGCTGGCCAGTCGCTTTAGCAAACTCAGCGAAAAGCCCCATCCAGGCATTGATGTCCGATGTACAGTTGTTGGTATGCACCATCGCCACCGGCGCACCATCCGGTGTCGTGACGATGTCAATATCCCGGTGCACTTGGCTCAATGGTTTGTCCAATACGACCATGGCAAAAGCGGACGTCCCGGCAGAAATATTCCCGGTCCGCTTGCGCACGGCGTTAGTCGCCGTCATGCCGGTTCCGGCATCGCCTTCCGGCGGCACCATCAACGCCCCCTCTTGCAAGGTACCGGTGGCATCCAGCAGCTTAGCACCGGCAGCCGTCAGCATCCCCGCCCGGTCACCGGCCAGCAGGACCTTCGGGAACAGGTGACGAATCTTGATATTATGGCCTAGCACGCCGGTATAGCTTTCAAATTGGGTGATCATCTTGGCGTTGTAATCATGGGTCTGTTCGTCGATTGGGAACATGCCAGAGGCGTCGCCGATGCCGATGACTTTTTCTCCAGATAATTGCCAGGTGACGTAACCAGCCAGCGTGGTCATGAAGTCCAATTGATCCACGTGCTTTTCTTGGTTCAAAATGGCCTGATACAGGTGGGCAATGCTCCAGCGCTCGGGAATGTTGAAGTTGAACAGCTTTGTCAGCTGATCCGCCGCTTCGCCGGTAATGTTGTTGCGCCAGGTGCGGAACGGTACCAGTTGCTGGCCGTTTTTGTCGAAAGCCAGATAGCCGTGCATCATGGCGCTGACCCCGATGGCCCCGATCTGGGTGACGGAAACACCGTACTCAGCGCGAATCTTGTTGGTCAATTCGGTATAAGCGGATTGCAGCCCCTGCCAAACTTCCTTCAACGGATAGGTCCAGATCCCGTCCACGAACTTATTCTCCCAGGTGAAGCTGCCCGCGGCGATCGTCTCAAAGTGGGAGTCGATCAGGACCGCCTTGATCCGGGTCGAGCCCAGCTCAATGCCTAAGACTGTCTGCCCGGCCTGAATCTCTTGCTTGATCGTTTCACTACTCATTTTAAAAATGCTCCTTTGCTCAATTTAAGAAAAAACCAGCCGACAATCCATACGGGTGGATTATCGGCCGGTTTAGATGGCGCAATTATTCCCGCAACTGCGGATTATTGTCGGCGCAACTACTTAATATCAGAATACTTCAAACCAAACATCGTGGCCAGGTCAGCCAATTGCGTGGTGCTCAAGGCTAAGGTCAGGATCGTGTGGTGACCGCCGCCGTCTTGGATCCATTGGGTCGCGCCTTCCTTAAGACCGGCCTTCGGTACCCAGAGCTGACGGGCAACCGGCAGATGGGGTGCCGGAACGTTCGGTTTCTTGGCGTCAACCGCGTACATGATCATCCGATATTCGTCACCGAAGTCAGAAATGGTCACGTCCACCGCGTCGCCTTCAGAACCGTCGAATACTAAGCGGGCCGGGTCTTCCTTGTCGCCAATACCCAAAGGATGTACTTCAACCCGCGGCTTGGTGCTGGCCAAAGTCGGGTCAACTTCCAGCATGTGCGAGCCCAAGATAACATTGTGGCCCGGGCGCAGATCCAAGGTGTAATCTTCCATGAAGGCAGTCTGCTTGTTGTGGGCAATGATCTTCAACAACCGGCCGAATGCCGCAGACTTCCAATCCCCTTCAGCACCAAACCCATAGCCTTCAATTTGAAGCAATTGCACAGCCAACCCCGGTAATTGCTTCAAGCCGTGCAGATCCTCGAAGTTCGTGGTGAACCCCGTGCAGCCGCGGGCATCCAAGAAGCGTTCGATTCCAATCTTTTCTTTCAATTGATAACGGACATGATCCTTGAAGAATTCCGGATCATTGTCGCCGGCACTCGGCACCAAATCGTACTTCTTCTCCAAGTCAGCGTATTCTTTATCAATGTCGGCTTCAGAAACCTTGTTGATTTCTTCAACCAAGTCGCCAACTGGCCAGTAGTCAACGGTCCAGCCAAATTGGATCTGGGCTTCAACCTTGTCGCCTTCAGTCACGGCGACGTTCCGCATGTTATCGCCAAAGCGGGCAATCTTGATCTTGAAACTTTCGTTGTAACCAACGGCAACGTCCATCCAGTCCGCAATCTCTTGTTGGACTTCCGGGTTCTTCCAGTAGCCGTAAACGACCTTGTTATGCTTGCGCAGGCGGGCATTGATAAAGCCGTATTCCCGGTCGCCATGGGCGGACTGGTTCAAGTTCATATAGTCCATATCGATGGTATCCCAAGGAATATCTTCCCGGAATTGCGTCGCCAGGTGCAGCAGCGGCTTTTGCAATAACTTCGTGCCTCGGATCCAGTTCTTGGCCGGTGAGAATGTGTGCATCCAAGTGATGACCCCGGCCACGTCGTCGCGGTAGTTGGCTTCCTTCATCGCAGAAGTGATGGTCTCGGCGTCAATGGCGACTTCCTTGAATTCAATCGGATAAGGCAGCTTGCCGCTATCGTTCAAGGCCTCGATGATGACCTCGGTATCCTTACGGACAGACTTCAAGTCGTCTTCACCATACAGGGCTTGGCTCCCGACGATGAACCAGAATTTGTAATTGGGTACTGTTAACAACATTGATTGACACTCCTTCATGGCAGAGGATGCATTGGCACTCGGCTCCGCTAAACTTAGTTGGTTAATTCGTATTTACAATGCAAAGTTTAAATTATTTGACCGGACAAGTCAACCGCTTACATGCATTTTCATCAGTATTTTTGACCGCACAAATTTGACATGAAGGATATTTTACTGCAAGTGGTACTTTGGTACAAGAGATGATTAAAGAAAGAGGCACCGGGATTGACCCAATGCCCCGCGATGGCCTAGTTTCTGGCCATGACCTTGATATGGTTAGGACCCGCTTGCAAAGCCTGGATAGGACCCGGAATCGGCTTGCCGGACAGCGCCGCACCGGTCAGATCACGGTCAATTGTCAGCGGTGTGCCGTCTGGATGCTCAAACGGTTCCTCCACAACTCGGGGCACGCCCAGTGCGGCAGTATCCAGTTGCTGGGTGGGCACCTGGGTGAAATTGGCCGGCAGCGTGATGGTCAGATACAAGCCGTCTGCTTCCTCGCTGATTTTGATCTGGGGATCAACCGCATCGCTCACGCTGTGCTGCTCTTCATCGTAGCCCTTAGCCCCATGCAGATACACATTGGCATCAATGTAGACTGGCTGCGCCAGTTGCGCATAGGTCTCAACGTCGCCGCCTTTCGCCTCGTACGCCTGAATAAATGCTGCCAGAGACGTGGGGTGGCCGTTATAGCCAGCGGTGCCGTATAACCGGTCGTCATTTCTGCCCGCGAAAACATTCTGATACCAGCGGTCGTCCCCGCCATAAATCGGCTGGGTGCCTAACACTTCAGTGGTGTGGGCAAAATGATACGGGGTCGCCCGGTCCAGCACTTTGTTGAGACCAATTGCGCCGCAGCAGAGATTGTTGACGTAGGCCCCACCCTCGGACATGTTGTCGAAGTTGTACCCCGACGCAAAGATATTGTTGTCGACCAGGTAAGGCCCATGGCTGACTTCCACCATGAGGTCCCGGTCGTTGTGGTCGTATACGTTGCGCGCCACCCGCGTGCCCTGGGTCTGCCAGTCTAGCCAAGTGCCCAGCGTACACTCATGGATATGATTGTCGTGGATCTGAACATCCAAGGCAGCATGGAACTTGATGCCGCCGATCTCATGGCCCCAGAATTCCCGCTTCATCGCGATGCGGGCAATGTCGTTGCCGTAAATATCCGAGAAGGCACAGCCCATGTGGCCGACAATGCCAGTCTGGCCGCAATCATGGATGTGGTTATGGCGCACGATGTGGGACCCCACGCGGGCCTTATCCCACCCGGCCGCTAAGCCTTTGAAGACGGCTTCCATCTGGTACTGATAGCCCGGTTTGCGCCGGGTTTTGGTGAAGTCGTTGTCGCCGGTACTGGCTTCTTTGCCCAGACTGATACCGGAACACTTGCTATCATGGATGTCATTATCTTCAATGATCCAGCCCTTGTTCCAGTGGGGCCCGATGATCCCCAATTGGTCAGCTGTCGGCGGTGCCCAGGGCGTTGCTGCCTGACAAATCTCAAAACCGCGGACCGTGATGTAATTGCGGCCAATCGCCTCCGGCGTGAAGCAGGACCGGCGGACATTGATCTCCACAATTTCTTGATTGGGATCAGCCGGGCCAAAGTTGGCGTAAATCGTCGTCGTCTCATTATCAACTTGAGCATACCAAACAAACACGGTGCCATCCGCATCTAGAATTTTCTCGTCCAAACCCCAATAAAGATGGAACGGGTTCTTTTCTCGGCGTTGCGGATGCGCCACTTCGTCTAAAGAATGCGCCTCAAATAGCGAATGGCCGTTCAGGTAGACGTCTCCCTCGTGGGCCGACCAGTCCTCTGGGTACACCAGCCAATCGCCGTCAACGGCGTGAGCAAAGGGATTATAGTCCCCAAAAAACGTATTAGGTACCGTCACGGCCCAGACTGCGCCGGCTTGTTTTTGCCAGCCTCTAACCACTTCTGAGCCTTTGATCGTGACGTGTTCGTCTGGGGCGGCGGCGTATGTGATGCGCTCGTTTTGATTCAGACCGCTGTGCCGCGGCTTGACCCACTCGCGGTAAGTACCGGCATGGACCAGCACGGTATCGCCAGCCACCGCGATGTCTGCTGCTTGCTGAATGGTGAGAAATGGGGCGGCGGCACTGCCGGGATTGGTACCTGCGCCAGTTTTGGCAACGTGATAAGTAACCGTCATAGAATGACCTCCAAGGTTGAATGATGGGTTGGTTGTTTATTCGTACTAACTCCAGCAATAGACTAGCACATCGTGAATCCGGTTGCAATCACTATTAGCAAGTATCATGTCTTATCCGAGCAATTTGATATTGGCTAAACGACTCCAGATTGCTGTAATTTTCTGTTCAAGAAGGCCGTCGGTGTAAAAAGATAAAACCCAGATGAACAGCAAAGCGGCCCAAATCGTGAATGATTTGGGCCGCTTTGCTGGTTCTACACTATACTATTTGCGTAAATAGTCCCGCACATATTGCCAAACATTCTGATTCAACCGCCAAGCCCGTGCACTGGGGTGTCGGGGATGCCAATTGGCCGGCACCTGGTCCGTTTCCCGAAAACTCACAGGTACGATCACTGGCATCCAAAGCTGTTTCTCACTTTCAATCCAAGTTGTTCGATCCTTAATATCCACTACGGTAGTACTGTAAACAGTAGTCCACCGATACACATCACGGGTCTGTTGCAGTGCCTCTTGCGCACTGCTCCGAAACGCATAGTCGGAAATATCCCAACTCTCAAACAGCCGCCGATAGGCATTGCTCTTGCCGGCCATGACCTCATCGAACACGCCGCACTTCAGCTCGCGCCGCAGCCGCCGATTCGTGGCGGCCTTCATTCCACGGTTAAAATCTTTCACACAGGGAAAATGTTTGTAACTTCGACTCATTCTAAGCACCCTTTCTTGGTACTTAGAAATCGTGCAGTCGTTTCATCGGCCTGGCTCCCTTCTCTGGCGGTACAGCTATTGCCGTTTGGCTTGCGCCCACACCGCCCCGACTTTTTCCCAACTCCGGGTCGTATTGTAGATTTTCTGGTACTTCAGCGGCATCTGGCTGAACCCAATAGCCGCCAGCGGGGCCAAGTAGTCGCGATAGAACGCCGAGTTCTCGCTGACTGATGCGCCGCGCTGATACTGCCAGAGATCTGCTGCCCATTCCGGGTGCTGGTGGATTTGAGCGTCTGCGACCTCGTAAAAATGCAGTTTGCCTTTCACCGGAAAAGGAGTCACCGCCGCATGCACTTTGACCGGCCAAGCATAGCTGCCATCGTCTTCCAATTGCGGTGTGCCGGTGATATCCACCACCGCTAGCGCATAGCCATTGGCCAAGCCCCAGCCGAAGTCCATCGCTGATGGCTGACTGGAACTGACCAATAGAAACTGCTGCACTGTGCCCGGCAACCACGTTCGATATTCGTATGGTTTATCGCCGGTTAGAATCTGCCAAGCATAGGGCTGTTTGATTGAAAGTGCATGCATGTTATCACCCGTCAATATCAGATAGCCTCATTGTACTTGATTATCCGAGCTTTCGTACAGTTCAAGGACCGTCTGCCATGCTATAATTTGGAAATAATAAGCCCTTTTCGGTTGATGAAAGAGGTTCCCCATCGTGAGTTATAAATTACCCGATTCCGCCACATTTCAGAAATGGCTAGATGGGCTAAGCGACGAAGAACGCGAGCAAATCCGACAAGAATTACGTCATGATTTGGCGGTTGCTAAAAAATTCGACGAGAATCAGAAGAAATGGTACGGCACTTCAAAAAGCCCAGATACCGACTCTGCACCAAATAAGAAGTCCGCGCGGCCTTAGCCTGTTTTGCCCTACCTCTTGCTGTAACATCGTCTTAAGGAGTTGCCCTTACTATGAGTTTCAATCTGGATCCCGATGAACTCGCTCATTTGATTGATTTATTGCCACCAAAAGACCTTTCCCGGATACGAAAGAATCTGCGTAAAGCCTTGGTACACGACCAAATCGACGACCACTTGCAACAAGTCCTAAATTATCATGACGACGATTCAGCACCGGCAAAACCGAAATCCTAAAACAGCCGTTACCGTAGACGCTTGCTCAACGTCCAGGATAACGGCTGTTCCTTTTTCTAACCCTTCTGCACTTTAGCGGCTGCCCCAGTCGGCACCTGCTTTACTGGCACCGCCTCCGCCGCTTGCTTATTCACCCGATTCAACCAAATTACCAGCAGCAGTGCGGCCAAGATATACACCGCCCCGCCAAACCCAGTGACCCGCATGCTCAAATGGTCCACGATCAACCCACCCGTGGCACTGCCCAGGGCAATGCCGAAGTTGGCAAAGATGGAATTCAGAGACGACGCCATGACAATGGCTTGGGGATAATCCCGTTCGGCCACGCCCAGAAAATGCATCTGAATCGGTGAATTGATCAGATACATCACGACGCCCATGAGCATCAGCGCGATCAAACCGGTCACCCGGTTCGTCAACGCCAGCGGCATCAGCAGCATCAACACCAATTCGGCGCCGAAAATCTTTGGCATCTTCAGCAGGCCGTCATTGTCAGCCAGCCGGCCGCTGAGCTGGTTGCTGATCAGGGACATCACCCCAAAGATGAACAGCAGGATCGTGACGACATTAGTTGTGAAGCCCAGGTTGCGGGACAGCAGCGGCCGCAGATAAGTGTATACCACATAGACCCCGGCAATGCTGACCATCGGCATCAGCATACCAATTTGGATCCGCCGATCCTTGAAGAGGGCCATGACGCCATCGGCACTTTGCCCCTGCCCGGCTGCTTGCGTCCGCCGCCGCTGGCGCAGATCCCGCGGCAGGGAGAAAGCAATCAGCGCCATCGTGAGCACGCTGACGACAACAATTGCCGCAAAGGACATCCGCCACCCGGCCGCCGTTGCGATCCAGGTACCCAGCGGCACGCCGAAGACCGAGGCAATACTGAATCCAGAGAAGACCCAGGAAATCAGCCAGGCTTTCTTACTTATTGGCGCAATGTAATTAGCAAACGTCAATGCGATGGAAATCAGCGGCCCAGACACGATGGCGGTGATGATTCGGGACACGACCAACACGGGGTACGTGAACGCCACCGCACTGAGCACGTTGCCGATGATGAAGATCCCCATCAAAAACAGCATAAACCGATACAGGGTATGCTGACCCACCGCCGACGTGACAAACGGCGTGCTGACCGCATAAACTAGCGCGAAAATCGTCACCAGATAACCCACCGTCGAGACCCCGACATGCAGCTCCGTACTGATGTCGTCCAACACACCCACGATGATGAACTCGCTGCACCCCAGGACGAACGCCAGCAGGATCAAGACAAAACTGCGTACTTTAAATGACGTCATAACTATCCTCCACATTCCCTTGTTGCGGTAACAATAGGGTATGGGAACGGTTACTGTCAATGCTGGATTTTAGCAGGCAGCGCTCGCTCGGAGCGGTTACTTTAAAGTGCGTTATTGCCTTCCGGTATGATCACCCTTACGCTTAAGCGGTAACAAATTACGGAAGGCCGGTTATCACTCATGGAATATCGACATTTAGGCAAACAAGGGCTGCGCGTCAGTGCATTAGCTCTGGGCAGTTGGATGACCAATCTGCACGGTCAAGAAAAACAAGACTTAGCCGCCTTCTCCCTGGCCTGGGCGCTGTCTCCGACATTGGGAGGCAGCACCTGTTTGCTTACTCAATAATTTGCGACTTGTGCACCATTTTATTCATCTTCACGATCCATGGACGGATCGGCTCCTTCAGCAAAATGCCCAGACTGAAGAACACCAACCCGAACGCGGTCAAGGCGGCCACGTCCAGCCACAGGTGAGACCAGTAAATCCCGCCGACCGTTTCCCGCAACAGATTCACGGCATAGGTAAACGGCAGCCACGGGTTGATTGCTTGGAAGAAATGGCTGGAGAGCACGACCGGGAAGTTCCCGCCGGCACCGGAGATGGACAGGACCAGAATGATGATCCCGATCCCCTTGCCGATATTGCCGAATAGGGAGACCAGCATGTACAGGATCGAGTCGAAGACCAGCGCGAGAAACATCGCAAACACCAGGTACAAGGGTTTATTCACCACGTAAGTATGGATCAAAAACAGATTGCCCAGCGCCGCGATCAGTCCTTGGAGCATGCCCAACCCGGCGAACGTCAGCCAGCGGGCGAGGTATTGCTGTTTCACGGTAACGCCGGCCAGTTCCGGGGGCAGATTGTATTCCATCTTGAGCAGTGCGCCCAGCAGCAAAGCCCCGACCCAAATACACAGGGCCAGATAGAATGGCGCGCTTTGTGAGCCGTAGGTGGGAATGGGGTACATCGTATGCTGGGTCAAAGTCACCGGCGTGGCCAAGAAATTGGCTTCCTTGGCGGCATCACGGCTGAGCAGCTTCAGCAGCTGACTGAGATCAACGGATTTCTCTCCCTTTTGAATAGCGGCCGCGCCCTTTTGAATGGCTTCCTTCAGCGTCGGCCAGTCATTGGTGATCAGTGTTTGGGCGTCATTCAAGCCGCTTTGCAGGACCGGCATTTTGGTATTGGCCAGGGTCAGCGTATTGGTCAATTCATTTTCCACACCCGGCAAATCATTATTGATGAAATCAGTGGCACGCATCAGCTTGGTCTTCAGCGCCGGGAAGTCATTGCGGTACAAATCGGCGGCCGTCGTGATGCCGCTCTTGATCAGCTGCATGTGCCCATTCAGCAAAGAATTGGCATCCGTCAATTCTTTTTGCAGGGCCGGCAGCTGGGTTTGCATTTTTGTCAAAAATTCATTGGCCTGGGTAAGCAGCGATTTTGTTCCTTGCAGCAGTGCCGGCATGGCCGGCAGAACCTGATTATTGATCGTCGTCAGCGTCGTCCCGGCGGCGGCCAATTGGTTGCTGAAGGCTGTGATCAGTTTTTGTACGCTGCTGCTCAGATCGCTGGCCTGCAAGTCTTGGGCAGCCTGGGCAAACTGGCTCGCCGTTCCAGTCAGCGCAGCCAACCGCTGTTGAATCGCCGCCGTGTCCATACTCGGCAGGGCGGCACTCAAATCAGCGGCATCATGCTGAATCTTGGTCGCCAGAGCGGCCACTGTTCTGAGTTGGGTAATGGCCGCCGCCAAGGGGTGCTCCTCTCGGCCCGTCAACTGGTTATAACTGGTTTCCAACCGGGTTAGAGTATCGGCCAAACTGGTCGCATTCGCGGCGGTCTTTTCCTGCCGCTCCGCTAATGCCGTCAACTGAACCGCCATCGCCTGTTTCACCGCAGCCGTATCGCTGCTGCTATCCAGACTTTGCAGTTGATTTTGCAGCGTCGTTAAATCAGCGCTCAGCGCGGTATTGGCAGCCGCAATCAAAGTCAGCCCCGAATCGGCAGCATTTTGCACAATACCCAAGGCGGTCGTCACTTTCGGCAGCACCTCATCTTTGGTTGTCGCAATGGCTGCTTGAGCATTCTTGCCAAACTCATTCAGGGCGGGCAAGGTGCCATCAACTTGATTGATGACCGTCAGACCATTGCTGGTAACAGTGGCGGCCTTTTTCACCGCTGCCGATAGATCACTGAAGTGGGTCACCACCGTATTCAGCTGATCGCCGGCTTGCTGGACCTCAGGTAATTTGCCCTGGACCTGCGTGGCTAAACTGCCCGCATCGGCCACCAGGGGCAAGTAACCATTGGCTGCCGTGAGCTTTTGTGCCATTTGGTTGATCTCCGGTAAATAACCGGCCATATCATTGGCGGCTTGCAGCTTCTGGCGAATCTCAGGCATCTTATTTTGCAGCGCACCGACCTCGGTCAAATATTTTTCAATCGTCGGCAATTGATCATTGGTCGTGGTCACCAAACTGCTGAACCGGCGAATCAGGGGCAAATTGTCCCCCAGTGTGATGCCGGCCTTATTGAAGCCTGTGCCTACCGCTTCCGCCACAGTGGTGACAAACTGGTCAGAAATCGTACTCTGCAAAGTCGCCGCCCCCGTGCCGGTAATCTTGGGGGCAATCGCATTGATCTTTTCGTTGACGTAATATTCCAACTGCGGTTTATGGATCTTGCCCTGCACAAACGTCAGCAAGTCCGCTGAAAAGGTCTTGGGCACGACCACCCCGGCGTAATATTCGCCGCTGCGTACCCCGTCTTGGACCGCCCGTTTGGACTTAACGAAACGCCAGCCCAGTTTCTTGTTTTTCTTCAGCTGGCTCAATAATTCATCGCCAATGGCGACCTTTTTCCCCTGAAAGGTCGCGGGCTGATCGGCGGAGTACACCGCCACGGTCAAATCCTGGGTATTGCTGTAGGGATCCCACAACGCCCACACGTTCATCCAGCAATAGAGACTGGGAATCACCACCAGCGCGGCAATCAGCAGCGCGGCGAGCGGCGTTTTGCCGATCCGCTTCCAATCCAGTACGAAAAGCTTACCCACGTTCCGCATAATATCCTCCATATCATCCTCTTGTGTCACCCGATTGTGCCAGATTTAACTGCCCGGCGCAACTTTTGCGCCGGTATGCTGACAAGCGCTTTTAATAGCATTGGCTGTAAGCGCTTTGTATAATGAAGGCAAAATGGAGGCGACGATCATGGCACGCGGTTGGGCAGTTATTTGGCACAAGCACCACCGGGGGCTGTTTGTGTTTTTGGTTGGGACACTCTTACTGACAATGATTCAGATTGCGTCAATGTACAGTTGGGCCGGCAAGGAATCTCTGCCGGAATTTGTTAAACATATCAGCAGCAGCGGTACGAGTCCGTTCAGTGCAGTGTGGTGGCTGATTTTGTTGATTGTGTTCATGGGCGGCGATGCCAGTGCACTGCAAAAAGAGCTCAGTGCAATCGGTCTAACTGATCAGCAGCGCTGGCGCTTGATGAGCGTGTTTGCGGCTGCGTTGGCCGTTTGGTCTGCCACATTGGCGATTGCCGACCGGACCCTCACCTATTTGTATTATACCGATACCGTCACTGCTCCTTGGCCTTTGCCGCTGTTGGGCGTGACCGCTTGGCTGATTCACTTCGGCTATTACTGGCTGGCCGCACTGCTCTGCCTACGGGCAGTACAATGGCCTGAACGCTGGATACAGTATTTAGCCTACTGCCTGATCGGTTGGATCACGGTGCTTTTACTGATCAGTTTCTTCCCAGCAACGAATATGATTCGTTATCAGGTCACCACTTTTTTGAATCGAACCCCCATCCTAGTCCTAATCGTTGAATTCAGCGCAATCGCTGTTCTTTCTTGGCGGATTCAAGCGCATCCCTTACCGGTCAAGCAAGATCGGCTATTCCATAAAGTATCAAAACCAATGTGACCAGTCTGAATCAACATTTCGCACTTTGTTAATGCTGGCAGAAAAGTTGCCGGCTAGATGGCTATGGTATTCATCTGTACTGGGCGTTATTCTGATAACAAGCAGAACGGAGTGATTTCTATGCGTATCGGTTGGCGGGTTATTTGGCACAAGCACCACTGGAGCATCGTGATATTCATGCTGGCAACCCTGGCGCTCACTGGTTTCTCTGTGGCGGCCTTGTATAGCGCCGCGGCTGAGCAAGGCCAAACACTGCGAGAGTACGTCCGTCAGATCACTTTCGGTCAAACGAGTCCGTTTGCCAATGTATTGTGGTTGCTCATTCTCACGGCGGTAATTGCCAGCAGCCAAATTCATCAAGACTTGCAGCAAGCTGGCGTGAGCGATCAAGATCGTTGGCGTTTAATGGGGCAATTGGCCTTAGGCGGTGCCTTGTGGTCAGCCACTTTGGACATCGTCGAAACAACATTAATGTATCGCTTCTATACCGACACGGTTACTGCCGCGTGGCCATTGCCCTTGCTAGGGGCAGCTTATTGGCTGATTCATTTGGGCTTCTATTGGGCCGCATCCTTATTGACTTTGTGGATCGTCCAGTGGCCCCACGCAGTACGACACCGGTTGTATTATGTCTTTTTGGGTTTCTTAACAATCCAATTAATTGGCACCTCATTCCGTACAAACGCACTCGTCATTACTCTTTCGCATGCCTATACAAGTGTTGAACGCTTCTTGAATCGCACACCAGTGCTAGTTCTGCTGATCATGTTGGGTGTGAGCAGTCTCCTGGCTTGGTGGGTCCAGGACCACCCATTACCGGCTAGCCCCGTTGAACCCAGGCCACACCGGTCATCTAGTCATTAAAAAATCAGGCACCGCCTCAAGAGGGACGAGTGCCTGATTTTTTAATGGTCCTATCTTATTTTTTTACCGCCGCAATAGCGTCTTGAACCGCCTGCTGCTGCATCTTTGCAGTCAATTGTTCAACCAATTGCGCCTGCTGGGCTGCCGTCATCGTCGGGTTCTTCGCCCGGGCCGCGGCGACCTGGGCGGCAATGGCCTGCTGCATCTGGGCCTTTTGTGCCGCGGTAGGCTTTTGCAAGCCTTTCAGCCGCTTGGCCAAAGCTTTGGCCTGGGCCGTGGTCAACGTCGTCCAAGTCTTCGGAATGGTGAACGTGTTTGTCTGTTTAACGAATAGACCGTCATTTTCATTTCCGAAGAGCACACTGTAAAAGTTAGAACTATATCGCCACTCGGTCCGCTTTTTTGTCACCTGAGCCGCAGCAGAACTGCTCTGCTGCACGCGGTTCACCACCGCATAATCCGCTGTGGTGTGAGTCGTTTTATTGTCGTGTTTATAAATATAGACCTGCCGTTTGCCGTTCGTGCCGACATTTTGATAGAGCAGAAGCGGCAGCTGTTTGCTCGGTGACGCCGACGTGATCGTTTGCGTGGTCGTCGTTGTTTTTTGCGTCATGCCAAAGTGACTACGATCATTCAGCGTAATGAGCAGCAGTGCGCCCAGCATGACAATGCCGAAGACGGCGATGAAGATACTGCGCAGCGCGCTTTTCTTCATCATAATGAAGCTCAAGTAAAGCGCCAGAACGCCAATCCCAAGAATCCAGAGAATCATTCTGCCGCCTCCTTTCTATCTGCATCAGCCAGCTCGGCGACGTCCACATCCTTGGAATGTTCCTTCTTATTCAAGAAGAAAGCCAGGATGAAGCCCACGGCACTGAAGCCGGTGGCGATCCAGAACGCCGCGTGATAGCCGGACAAGGTGGCATTGAAGAAATCATGCTTGTAGGCCAGCGGGTCTAACTTCAAAAGGCTCGCCGCTGGTTTGGCACTGTTGGTGACGTTGGTCAAGACAGAGACCATGATCGCCGTGGTCATCGAGGTCGCCACCTGCCGCACGGTGTTGTTCACGGCCGTGCCGTGGCGAATCATTTCACCGCTCAAGGCGTTCATGCCGTTAGTCGTCAACGGCATCATGACCATGGAAACTCCAAACATTCGTACGGCGTAAAGTACCGTAATGTAGATGGACGGTGTTGTCGCCGTGATAAAGGCATAGGGGACGGTGGCAATGGCCAGCAGGAACAGCCCCAGTTGCGCCAAGCGGCGGGCACCGATGCGATCAAAGACCGCGCCAGTGACCGGGCTCATCAAAGCAATCAACAGCGCCCCCGGTAACAGGGTCAGGCCGGATTCCAACGCAGATTTGCCATGGATGATCTGCAAGTACAAGGGAATGACCATTTCAGCCCCCACCATGGCCATGTTGGCAATGGACCCCAGAATCGTGGATAACGTGAAGGTGCGGTTAGTAAAGACCCGAATCTGGACGAAGGGGTTCTTGAGGTGTAATTGCCGCATGGAGAACAGCGCAATTACGATCGCGCCCAGGGCAATGCTGCCGAGAACGATGGGATCACCCCAGCCCTTGTTACCCACTTCAGAAAAACCGTAGAGCAAGGCGCCAAACCCAATCGTGGATTCGATCAGCGATAGGACATCAATGGATGGATTCGTATTCGGCAGCACATCGCGCATAAAGAAGAACGATGCAATGAGCACCAGCGCCGCGACCGGGATGATCATCCCGAACAGTGTCCGCCAGCCGAAATTGTCAATGACAAATCCAGACAAGGTCGGGCCAATCGCCGGCGCCACCCCGATGGCGATCCCAGCTAAGCCCATGGCGGTACCGCGTTTTTCCATGGGGAAAATTGACAGCATGATGTTTTGCAGCAACGGCATCGTCACGCCGACGCCCAGGGCCTGCACCAGCCGGCCAATCAATAGCATCGGGAAACTGTTGGCCATAAAGGCAATGACCGTGCCCAATTCGAACATACTCATCGCCGCAATGTACAGCCATTTTGTTGGTACTTTAGCACTTAAGTAGGCAGAAACCGGGATCATGATCCCGTTCACCATCAGAAATCCGGTCGTCAGCCATTGGACGGTGGCGGTGGAAATATCGAAGGCCTTCATTAAAGTTGGAAAGGCCGTCGCCAAAATTGTTTGGTTTAATACCGTAATGAACACACCCGTGATCAACGTCACGACGAGCATCGCGACGTTGACGGGGCGGCCATTGTTATCTTTTACTTGCACACTCCAAGCCACCTTTTTCAGAAAAAATGTTGTACGACTACTTTACCACATTTTGTGATATTGACAAGACTAAATGTCACATTCATAATAGAAGACAGAACGTGAAAGGTGGCGCAAGTCATTGGATAATGTGATTATGAAGCTCAAGAGCCTGAATATCTCGATGGGGATTGGTGAAACGAGCCGGATTACCGGCGCCACCACGACCCAGATTCGGTATTGGGAGAAAAAGGGGCTGATCCACCCCATCCGCCATGAAGAAGGCGGCAATAAACGTTATAGCCTGAAAACCCTGACGAAAATCATCATCATCAAGAATTTCATCGACGACGGCTATACGCTGGCCAAAGCGGGGGAAATGATCAAAACCCATTATCAGGACGTCGACACCTTCCGCACCATTGTGTCTCAGCGCCTGGTGGGCCTGAGCCATACGGATAACGTGACCCGGGTCAATTTAGGGGAAATCGACAATGACCCCGGTTTCGATTTGGTGATCGAAACGCGGGGTCAGGACGTTAAAGTGTTGAAGCGGGCGCGGCAAGATTAATTCTTATTGAAAAAGCGGTTCAAACTCTTGGGGTACCGAGAGTTTGAACCGCTCAATTTTATTTGGTGCAGATTACGCGCGCAATAACACCACACCATGGGCCGGGACGGTCACGTCCTGGGACGGATCAAGCCGCGTTCCCTGCCACAATTCAGTGCATTGCTCAGTCGGTGCGCTCACCTGCTGGTCTTCATCACTGATATTGAAGAAGGCAAAGTAACGGTGCGCCGCACTTTGGGCCTGCCACGATATGATCGTATCTGTCGCCTGCTCTTCATGGGCGTCAGTGATTTCCTGGCGCATCGTCAAGACAGCCTGATTTGTGATCAAGGCCAGCTCATCGCCAGTCTGGGGCAAATCGCCGCCCAAGAAGAATGGCGCTCGCAACAGTGCCCACAGCGTCAGCATGGTCTTCTGCTCATCCGTCGTGAAGCGGGTGTGGGGCAGCTTGGTCCCACCGTCGACACTGCGCTGGCGGATCGCCCCCAGCGGCAGCATATCCGGATCAGGCCAGGTGCCCGGGCGGACCATGGGCGCCCACTTGGCGGCCACTGGGAACATGCCCTTCAACTGGCGCCACGTATCCCAGAAGTCATCGGTCAGCCGCCACATGTTGGCATTTTCCTGCAAGAAGTACCCATAATTGATATTCGCCGGACCAGGCGACAGGCTCAGGACGATCTCCCGGCCAGTCTTGTCAATGGCCTGACGCAACGCGTGAATCTCAGCCCGATGCATACCGTACAGGGTCGACTCGGCGATATCGTCGCACTTGATAAAGTCCACGCCCCAGCTGGCGTACAACGCTAGCAAGGAATCGTAGTACTCTTGAGCGCCCGGTTTGGTCATGTCCAGTCCGTACATATCCGAGTTCCAGGGACAAATATTATTGGCCGCAATGTCCCGGGCATGGTAGCCGCCAGCGGTAGTCACGTTTTGGGCCACAGCCTGGCGGGGAATGCCGCGCATGATATGGATGCCGAATTTCAGACCCAAGTCATGCACGTATTGCGCCAAGGGACCAAACCCTTGACCATTGGCCGCGGACGGGAAGCGGTTGGCAGCCGGGACCAAGCGGCCCCGATCGTCCATCGCCAAATCGGCAAACGCATGATAGACCGACGAATCGGCGTGGGGTTCGTACCATTGGATATCCACGACGACATACTCGTAGCCGGACTGTTTCAAATGGTTGGCCAGATAATCGGCGTTGGCTTTCACTTCGGCTTCGGTGACAGATGCACCGAAGCAGTCCCAACTGTTCCAACCCATAGGCGCGGTGGGCGCCCAGGATCGGAAGGCTTTTTCTGCCATGATTATTTTTCTCCTCTCGAAACGACGAAGACGATTCCGTAAGTCGGTACGTTTTCAGTCATTTAGATGCTACTTATCGTCAAACCAATGATTCAGAGGACAGTGTTTGTTCTTTAAACTAGCGCGAAAGCGGACATAGCAGCCGCACTGGGTGCAGGTGCCGTTTTGGAAAAAGGGGCATTGCGTACACACGGCCAGCCGGGCATCCCGCACCGCTGCGGGCACAATATTACCCACTTCCAGGGCTAATTGGTCCGCAATGGTTTCCGCGACTTGATTCGGATCGGTCTGGACCAAATCTCCGCAAGTCCAGCAGGGCACTCTATTGGACATGGACCGTCACGACACTCATCGGCGGGATCGTTACCGTCACCTGATGGGCATCATGGGTCAGCCCCGCCGTCATCGCTTCCGGCTGGACTACATCCGGTGCCTCGAAGTCATTATGGGCATCCATGGTACTGCTGTGCAGGATTTCCCCCTGGGCCGCGGTCACGGTGTGGGTCTGGAATGCGTACCGCACCTCTTCTGCCGCGGTTAAACCGTAATTCACCAGGGACAGCAGATACCCTTTATCCGTTTTTGATACTGAGGTGGTCACCGTATCTGGCAGGTCATCTTGGGTATTCAACGCCGTGGCGTCCTGGTGATCCAAAAACATCTTGAAGACGTAATACGTCGGCGTCTTGATCATCTTGGCGCCGTCCGTCAGGATCATCGCCTGCAACACGTTGACCATCTGGGCGATATTGGCTAAATGCACGCGGTCCACGTGGTGCTGGAAAATGTGCAGCGTCAACGCCGCCACACACGCGTCGCGAATGGTATTCTGCTGATACAGGAAGCCCGGATTCGTCCCCGGTTCCACGTCATACCAGCTGCCCCACTCGTCTACGACCAGACTCTTCTTTTTGTCCGGATCATACTTGTCCATGATGGCACTGTGCCGGGTAATCAGTTCTTCCATTTCATTGGCACTCTGCATCAGTGACACCCATTCCTGCTCCGGGAAACTCAGCGCTGCGCCTTTCTTCCCGCTCCAGGTGATTGAGGGCAGGGCGTAATGATGCAGGCTGATGCCGTCCAAGTAGTGGCCGGCGATTTTCATCACTTCATCGGTCCAGTGATAATCATCGTTGCTGGGGCCGCAGGCGATCTTCGTCAGCGGGTGCGCCGGATCATAATTCCGGACAAAGGTCTGGTAGCGGCGATACAAGTCTGCATAGTATTCCGGCCGCATGTTGCCGCCGCAGCCCCAGCTTTCGTTGCCAACGCCGAAGTATTTCACCGGCCAAGGGTCTGGGTGGCCATTTTTCGCCCGCAAATCGGCCATCGGCGAGGTACCGTTCATGGTCATGTACTCGATCCATTCCTGCATCTCCTGCACCGTGCCGCTGCCGACATTGCCGTTGATATACGCCGCTGCGCCGATTTGCTGGAGCAGTTCGAAGTACTCGTGGGTGCCGAAGTGATTATTTTCTGTCACCCCGCCCCAGTTATTGTTGACCATCGTCTTGCGCTGACTATTCGAGCCGATGCCGTCCTGCCAGTGGTATTCATCGGCGAAACAGCCGCCCGGCCAGCGCAGGACGGGTACCTGAATATCCTTCAACGCGGTGACCACATCATTGCGCAACCCATTGGTGTTCGGGATGTCCGAATCCGGCCCGACCCACAGGCCGCCATAAATACAGCGGCCCAGATGTTCAGAAAATTGACCATAAATATCCTTATTAATGCGGCCCAGCGGCCGATGATCGTCGATATAAACTGTTCCCATAATGTATGCAATCCTTTCTAATTGTCCCCCGGAGTACCAAACACAGGGAAGCCGTCGCTGTTCCAGATAAATGATTGGGTGTACGCATGCCGATCTGGATTGCCCAGAAAGCCGCCCTGCAAATGGGCATTATCGTATGGCCGGGCATGATAGACCAGAATGTCCTGCTGTTCGTCCGGACTGGTGGTAAACAAACGGGTCAGCCCGCTGGGCCACGATCGGCTGCTTCTCTGTCGTCACAATTTCCTCCCGAAAAGTTGTCCGAACAATTTGATTACAATCCATATGGTAACGAACGGTGTAAGCCATTTCAAGGGGTAAATGGCTAATGATTGTATTTGAGATTACCTATTTGGATAACTTAAGGCCAAAGAAAAAGGGCCAGCCATTAGCCAGCCCTGCCAATCTATTCGCCTGATGCCTGATCATGTGCCCCCAGCACTGGCCGCACCGAGTCGCCGGTGACCATTTCTGGCGGATAGATTTTAGCCTCCTCGCTGAAATCATGTAACGGATCCTGCAGCATTTTGATCATCAACTCGGCCGCATCCTGGCCCATCCGAGACTTCGGATGGTTGATGCTGGTCAAGCGGATGCCCAACCGCGATGCCAACAGGGAATTATCGAAGCCGACCAGCGAGACGTCATCGGGCACCTGCAAGCCTGCAGCGCGGGCGGCGTTGTACGCTACCAGCGCAATCTGGTCATTGTAGCCGACGATCCCGGTGGGCGGATCGGTCTCCTGCAAGATATGGGTGATCTGCTGTTTCAGCTTGGCTTCGCCGGTTTCGGATTGATACAGCAGCACCTCGCCGCGAATACTGCCCTGACTCTTCTGCAACGCTTCGCTGAAACCGTTCATCCGCAAAATGCCCTGCTGATCATCGGACTTGAAGACCCCGAGAATATGCTCGTGACCGGCGTCGATCAATGCCTGGGCAGCCATCACGCCGCCCTTGAAATCATCCATAATGAAATACGGAATGGTCTCGTTATTCGATTTAGCATCGATGGTCAGGATAGGAATATGGGCATCGGTAAACCGCTTGTAGAACGCCTCATTCTGAATCGTAAAGGCACTCTTCGTCGGTTCCACGATCACCCCTTGAATATCGTCATCCAGGAATTTCTCCAGATTCTTCCGCTCTAGCGTTTCGTCGTTTTGCGTGCTGGACAGCAGCATGGAAATAGCATTTGCCGACAGCTGACTTTCAATACCCGAGATGATGGCCGGGAAAATGTAGTCCGTGATGTGGGTGGTCAAGACCGCCACCGTCTTGGTGTGGGCCTCGCTGCGGTTCGCGTTGTGTTTGTAATCCGCGACGAAAGACCCGCCGCCTTGAATACGGTAGATAAAGCCCTGCACTTCCAAGTCAGATAGCGACTTGCGGACCGTGTGCCGGCTTACTTGGAATTGACTCATTAATTCAGATTCTGTTGGTAGTTTATCTTCGATCTGGTATCGTCCACCCGTGATCCACTCCCGAATGGTCGCGGTAACGATCTCGTATTTTTTCTCCATAACGATTTCTCCCATTGTGTCAACTTGTCAGTACAAATTATAGGGTACAATCGATTTGCTTGCAAGCGCTTTTACTGAATTTGTACCCCTTTTCTTCTATGATATAATGACGGATAGTAAGAAGGGAAGCGATCTGCACGTTCACTGAGGCTTTCAAAACATGGATTCAGCGGTTTCGGCGGCATCAGTTGCCGTTGTTTGCTGATCTCAGCGACATCGGTCTATACATGGACCAAGTGATCAGCGAAACAAATCGTTACACCATGATGGTCACCGGGACGGAAGTCACCAAGTCCATGGTGAACAGCTACGTCAAGCAAGGCTTGGTTTCCCGGCCCGACAAGAAACGGTACGGCCGCACTCAGTTAGCCCAGATCATCCTGGTGACGCTGCTCAAAACACTCTATTCACTGGATGTCGTCCATCACTATCTAACCACTTTGACTGCTGAGCTGTCCTGGGAAGAAGCTTATGATTTATGGGTACGGGCATACAACGCTCAGGCTGCGGCAGAAACTGACGCGGCTGTGCCGCTCACCACACCAACGGCTCAATCCGCATCGCCGGCCGTCCGCGAACTTGTGCACTTAGCCACCAAGGCCCTAGTTGCCCAGCGGGTCAGCGATGCCCTGGTACAGGCGATGTACACCGATGCAGACACCGGGCCGGCGGAAAAATAATTGACTCACAAGGCTTGCTTTTCATTCTGTCTTCCTGTAATATAGTTTGAGCGATAGCAAATGGGGCCTTAGCTCAGCTGGGAGAGCGCCTGCATGGCATGCAGGAGGTCGACGGTTCAAGTCCGTTAGGCTCCACTCAGGTTACACCACCGTCAGGATGCTGAATTTTAGTGTCTTGGCGGTTTTTTGCTGCTCAAAAAATCCCCCGCCGGGTTGGCGGAGGATGCTGATATTATTTAAAATAGGCCCGGGAGAAATCATACGTCTGGCCAAAGGCGTGGGTCTGCACACCCTTGAGCTGCGTATTGATCAACAGATTCGTCGCTGAGTGATACAGCGGTACAACGACGGCTTGGTCCAACAAGATCTTCTGGGCATCCTTCAGATCCGTATACCGTTGTTGGGCATTGGCGGCGTCTTTGCCCTGGGCATCTTTGACCAGCTGGTCATACTGTTTGTTGCTGAAGCCGCCATGGTCGTGGGTGTAGCCGGTGGTGAACTGTTGCAGCAGCACGGACGGATCGGCCTCAGCTTCCCAACCGCCAGTGTCCAGTTGGAAGTTATAGGACATTAACGAGGCAAACAGGGACTTGGCCGGAATATTTTGCACATCAACGGTCACGCCGGGCAGGGCGTTTTGGAAGGCGGATTGCAGGTACTCGGTTGTCCGCTTGCCCGCATCGGTGTCACTGCCCTTCAAGGTCAGTGTGAATTTATCCTTGCCCAATTTCTTCTTGGCCAGCGCAAGATACTTGCGGGCCTTGGCCTTGCTGTAATACGTCAGCGTGCCCAATTCCGTATTGACATCCTTGCCGTTGGCCGGGTTGCGCAGCGCCCCAGGGGCCAGATAGCCCACTGCTGGCACCGAGCCGTCCTTCAGTACCTGACCGGTCAGTGCCTTGCGATCCACGGCGTAGAACAGCGCCCGCCGGAAGTTGACGTTCCCCAGCTCCGGATGCCCCTCAGAAGTCGTATCAATTTCCACATTGCTGGTGCCATAGGAAGAAATGCGGTGATATGCTGGATCTTTAGCGTATTTCTCAATAAATTCACCCGATACCGGCGTGATATCCGCCGTCTTTTGATCAAAGGTCTGGGCCTGGGTAGCAGCATTCGTGACCACCGATACATCGACCTTGGTCAGCTTCACCTGTTTGGCATCATAGTAATGCGGGTTCTTGACGAAAGACCACTTGTCGCTGGTGCCGTTCCAATCCTTGATGATAAATGGGCCGTCAGCCAGGACGTATTGGGCTGCCGTGCCGTACTTGGCGCCAACCTTGTTAACAAATTTCTCGTTTTGCGGGAAATAATTGGTGCCCGTCAATTCCCGCAGGAAATAGGGATTGGCAATCGCTAATTTCACTTGCAGGGTATCGTCCCCCACTGCTTTGACCCCCAAATCGGTCAACGGCTTTTTACCGGCATTGATTTCCTCAGCATTGGCCAGGGAAAACAGCTTGGTCGCGTTCTGAGACTTGGTCTTAGGATCCACCGCCCGCCGCCAGGCGAAAACAAAGTCCTGGGCGGTGACCGGGGCACCGTTGCTCCAGGCGGCGTTCTTTTTAAGCTTGATCGTATAGGTCAGACCATCTTTGCTGACAGTGGGCTGGCTCTGGGCGATTGCCGGCACGACGGCGTCTTTCTTGCCCAATTTATACAACCCTTCCTGGAAATTGAAAATTTGACTGTCGCTGACCACGTCATAACTCTTCGCTGAATCCAGCTGGGGGATCTCGGCGGATACCAGGATCTTCAATGTTTTTTGCTGGCTGGCGGTACTGCTGGTACTGGCCGCGCTGCTGCCCTTGCTTTGGCTGTTGCACCCAGCCAAAACGACCGCTGCTGCCGCCAATATGCCAATCGCGCCTATCACAAACTTGTTCTTTACCATCATTTCATTCCTCCAAATTGTGCTGCCAACAAAAAAACTTTCACCGATTAGATTGTCTCGCCGAAACGGGCTCCGGCCGACAGCGGCTAGGGCATAAGGACCAGGATGCATAAAACCTAAGTGCGGGTTTTCTGCATCCTGGTCCTTATGCCTACGCCGCTAACCGTCGGCCTGCGCCCTCTAACAAAAAAACAGCCCACTTCTAACTTTTGTTAGTTAGAAGTGAGCTGCCCCACGGTACCATTCCACTTGATCGTCAAAAACGATCCACTCGACGGACGAAATCATCCGCGTGCGGGGTAATGGCCGCCAATCATCATAGCCTTGCCTAACGGTTCGGTATGCCAGGTTGCTAAGCCATATTCGCCGCGACTGGCTACCCCGCTCTCAGCAATCCGGGTTTTCTGTACAGTCCTGTCTTGGCTACTCACTTAGTCCGTTTTTCTGTTGCACTTTAATTGAGAAATAGCATAACACCATTTTGCGGAATGTCAACTGTCATTGAACTATCGAATCAGTCCTGGGCTTGATACGCTCCGGCCACAGCCGGCACAAACACATTGGCAGCCACTTGATAATATAACTGACCGTGGAAAGTCCGCAGGCTGGCCACGCGCCAACCGGAACCAGCAGGCAAGGTGCGGGCCAGCGCCTGGCCGTTGCGGTCAACCGTTTCCGTTGCGGCGGCGCCTACGCGAAACACCCCATGGGTACGGCCGTTGCTGATGTCTGCTTGGGTCGTGCTGATCCATTGATTGCCGCCTAGCAAATACGCACTGGTACCGTCGGCATTTTTTGCAATCCCATAGAATTGCCACTGGGAACCAGCGGGTAATTGCCGACTGATTGCGCCGTCCGAGTCAGTCGTACCCTGCCGCAAAGCAGCACCAGATGCGTTCACCGTCACCACGCCGCGCAGTTTCCGAAAGCCTTGCGTGCGGACCACATCTTTGGCCGCGACATAGCTGTCATTGGCTACACTGTAATACACATCGCCGTTGGACGTTACCAGCCGCCACGCAATCTGCCAGCCCGTTCCTTGGTTCAAATCAAAGGCGGCGTCTTTCGGTGTTAACTGATTAGTCTGGGCATCCCAGTGATATTGGGGCGCTGTGCCGCTGGCAATATAAACCGCCCCAGTGACGCTGGTGCGCGGGTCGGCTGGCTGCGGTGCCGGCGTTGGGTCAGGGGCTGGTACTGGCTGCGGCGCTGGAACCGGTGACGGATCCGGTACTGGTACGGGCTGAGGGTCGACTTTAGCCACCGTTAACTTGGTCACGTCGGTCCCCTTTTCACCCCCAAGCAGATTCCAATTCAGTACGCCATCAGTGAACGTATATCCCTCAACCGCCAGGTGATAAATCACCGTCCGCTGGAAGCCCGCGTCAGCGGTTGAAAAAGTGACCAGCCCCTGTTCATTACTTTGCTGGATATCAGCTTCTTGCTCACCGTTGACAATATTTGGAATCGCCCGGACAACGGCTTGCACCGGCTGCCCAGCTTCATCTACCAGTTGAAACTGTTTGACCCCTTTTAACAGTGCAAATCGATCAACGTCGATCTGTGCCGCCTCCTTCGCCGCTGTGAATACAATCGTCCCCGGAACCGCCTGCCACGCCTCGTCCCCCGCTTTGAGCTTGATGGCGTAGGACTTCCCGGGTTGGAACCCATCGGCGTCAGAAATCGTGATCTCTGAATTGGCTGCCGTGGGTGTTTCGTCCTGGGTGGCCGCCAATTCTTTCGTACTGATCGGCTTCTCCGGGGCCTGAGCATCGTAGAATTCAATCGTCAATGGCGTGCCATAACTGGCTGGGGCACCATTTTGCAGGCGAAAGCGCAGGGTCTCACTGATTTTTTGGCTAGGGGTCTCCTGCCCGGCTGGCTGCTTGGCCGCCGTTGGCTCCGCTGCCTGCTGGTCCACCGTGACCGGCGCATTATCCGCTGCTGCGGCACTGACCACCGCCGGACCCGGCCCCGCAGCTAATGTGCCCGCCAGTAATAACGCTGTGCCGGTCCGCAATAATCCATTTCTATTCGTCATAACGATCCTCCCAAAAATAGGTTGCTCAAAATTTGTTACGTTACAAGTATAGGTGACCTAATTGTCAGAAAGATGCGTACATGACCATATGCCTCATTACGAAGAAAACCCCGGCACACTTTGCTTGCAAAGCATGTCAGGGTCATCTGGAAACCGCAGCTAGTCTTGCGGTGCCGCTACGATCAAATGTTCATTCGTGAAAGTACTAAAGCCTAATTCATTCAATTCCCGGCCATAACCGGAGTTCTTCACGCCGCCAAAAGGTAATTCCGGTACGCTGCGCAAGGACTGGTTAATAAACGTCATGCCAGTCTCAATGCGGGCTGCCACCGCTTCTGCCCGAGCTTGGTCTTGGGAGAACACAGCGCCGCCCAAACCATAATTTGAATCGTTGGCCAAGGCCACCGCCTCATCATCACTATCGACCTTAAAGACCTCGGCCACGGGACCAAATATTTCTTGGCTGTACAACGGATTATCCGGCGTTAATCCAGTCAAAATGGTCGGCTGGACAAACTGACCAGGCAAATCAATCGGTTCATTGCCATAATAGACTTGGGCACCATTGGCCACTGCTTCATCAATTTGGCTTTGAATCTTCTTTTTCGCACTCGCTGACGATACTGGCGCCAATGTCGTCAACGGATCCAGGGGATCGCCGGGCTTGCGCAGGGCAAACGCTGCCTTCAGATGCTCCAAGAATTCATCATAGTGACTGGCTGCAATAACGAACCGCTTGGCGGACGTGCAGACCTGACCGCTATTGGCTAGCCGGGCGGCCGGAGCTAACTTGTAAACCCTGTTCCAATCCGCATCATCGAGGGCGATGAATACATCGGTACCGCCCAGCTCCATAGAGGACTTCTTCAAGTTTTTGCCGGCTTCCGCGGCTACGCTTGCGCCGCCCCGTTCAGAACCGGTCAGCGCAACGCCGGCCACACGTGGATCGGCAATGGCTTTACTGACCTGATCGTATGACATGAACAAGTTAGTCAGTGCACCGGCCGGAGCACCGGCACTAGTCACGAGTTCCTGAAATGCTGCAGCTGATCCCGGTGTGATGGATGCGTGTTTCAAAATCATCGGATTTCCCGCCATGAAGTTCGGTGCAAAGACCCGCATCACTTGATAGAACGGAAAGTTCCAGGGTTCCACCATTACCAATACCCCAGTCGCCTGCCGCACGTAGTACGCCTTGCCTTGGTTCGTTGGCAGCGGTTGCGGTTGCAGAAAGGCTGGTCCGTGTTCTGCATAATAATCGGCAATCGCCGCACACAAATCAATTTCGTCCTCCGATTCACCGATCAATTTACCCATGTCATGGGTCATGATTGTTGCATATTCAGTGCGTTTGGCACGCAAACGCGCGGCAATTTGGCGCAGGATCCGCGCCCGCGGAGCAGGATCGGCATCCCGCCATTGCTTGTATAGAGCGTGGCCGGCAGCCAACGCCTGCTCCAGCTCAGCGTCGGTCGCTGGATCATACGTCTGCAATACTTCGTTAGTATATGGATAAACGGTACGATATGCCATGATTGGACCCTCCAATTTTTATTGTGGTAGTAACCATTAGCCACTTGTTCCATTATAATCACTTCGACCGTCTTTTTGCAACAAACCGTTAAGATTGGTATATAAATATCCCAAAACGCATACAATGATTAATCGTTGTGTACGTCTTGGGATTTTTTTGAGCTTTATGTTCTACAACCGTTCTGGTCTAGGCCATTACCTGCCGCGTTGCAGCCAAACTTGCATCTGCCCGTCTGCCCGATTGGCCCAAGCGTAATACGGAATCAGGGTCAATTGCGTTTCTTCAGCGGGTACATCTGGGGCATCCGTGTACAAATCATCCGTCACGTCTTGTTCTGGTTCGCGCTGAGCAGCGACTTCGACGACTTCGACACCGTCCAAGAGACCGGCTTCATAGTGGCTTTCGGTCTTGGCACCGCGGTTAACCTTGTACAGCCACAGCGGGGCTTCGTTATCCTCTTGTTCAGCCGCATAGACGACCGGACCGCGTTGGATAGCGACCTGCCCGAAGTCCGCCCGGACCCGGTTGCTGGCCCGCATGAACTTCACGCTCATGTCCAGCTTCAAATCGAGAGTGACGTTCTCATCGTCGATGGTCAGAAATACAAATCCATCTTCATTGACGACATCGTCAGACCTGCCGTCCACCTTCAAGGCGTAATTGTTAGCTGACCAGCCCGGAATCCGCAGACCCAGCTTGAACGTCCGGCCATGAAGTGGCGGAAGCGGCCTATTTCAATGATCCGAAGGTCTTCATGCGCCACTTCAAAGCCACCACCGTCCTGTCACCGTCCGAGTACCGCTTGGCCAACAGCCGCATCCACTTGAATAACCCCAATGTCGATCCCCAGATTCCGATCCCTAAGCGGATCGCCGATAAAATCAATTACATCCCCGAGAATGGCGACATTCCCGAATAGTCAGTCAGAAAGGTGCTTACCTACTTATGAAAGTTCTCTTTAAACCCGTTGGCGGCCAGTCCCCGGTGGCCTGGCTCTTGCAGATCGGCCTGCTGGCCGTGGTTTGGGCCGTATTCAAAAAAACGATGACCCACACCACGGCGTTGCTTATCGCTGCGGTATTGATCATCGTTTTGTTTGGTAGTTTTGCGTTGACGAAACGGTTTGAGGAAAAGGAATAAGCGGGTTACGCAGAAAAACCGTCTTGGATGCTGTAGGTCACTTCAGCTGCCGTTGTTTGCAGTGTCTGGTGGTACGGAACGTTCAGATATTCGTGAATATAGGGGGCATCGCTGGTGATTCGATAGTGATCAGCAGCAACTTTTTCAGCTTGGCCGTTCACCACATGCAGCTGATTGGCATCGTCCACGTAGACGTAGGTTTTCTGACCAAAGCCGGTCAGATACGCCGCCATTTCTTCACCCATATCCCAATCAGCAGCACCCGTATCGCCCTCGGGAAATAGTCGAGAAAAAATACCGCCGTCTTTGGCAAATGCCGATTGGCCAAACCGATTGCGGGATAGATCCGGCCGATTCAAATTGGGCCCAGCAATGGAATAAGTTGACGCTGCCTCCCCCGGGGTCATGGGGCGATCAATTGTCGTGGCGTTGGCATCATACATGTAGAGTACCCCGACAGTGGCTCGGTACGCACCCTCTAGTAATTCTGCGTCACCTAAGTGCTCGTAAGCCATTAACGCGGATGCGGCGACGATACCGCCCCACAATGCATGGATCATATACGATTGTGCCTCCCACCAACGATCAGGGGCCTGAGCGCGAAAGTCATTGCTGAAACCAATGTTGGCTTTCAACAATTCAGCGTACCGGCGGGCCGCTGCCAGACTGTCTGAAGCAGCTAGTGCCCCGGTAGCTGGGCCAAACCCAGCGTTGTCATAGAAATGTTCCGTAATCGCCGCCTTATATTGCGGGCTATCCTTGGCGACCCGTTGCACTGCCCGCTGCCAACACGTATTGATCACGGTATACTCTTCGGTTAATCCTTTGTCTTTCAAGTCATGGAGCAGATCATTGATGTATAGGAAATACACGCCCAGCATCTGTGCTTCTTCTTTACCCCGCTGAATTGTGTGCATCTCTGGATCAACCCGCAACTCGAAGACTTGTGCCGCCCATTGCAAATACGTTTTAGCTGATTCCAAATGGAGCCACTCGGCAGGACACTTGGACAGCAAGTAATAAATGTGGCCGATGTATTCAAAATCCATGTCCCGATAGAAATCACCATACAAGTTGACTGGCTGAGTGAAATCACCATTCTGGAACCACTTATTGCGGACGTAATGTACAGCGCTGGCTTCCACGGCTTCGACTTGCCGAGCGGTATCAGCCGTGGGCTGCAATAGGTTGGATTGCAAGATGAAGCTCAGCTTACCCAGTGATTCCCCCTGGTTAGAAATGGGGCCAAAAGCGTAAGCCGGTTTTCCTTCGGCGCCTAAATAAGCATGATCCGTCAGCCACTGGGTGCGCCGCTGAATAACCTGATCGATAGCTGCCGTCACATTAAAGACCGCCATATCTTGCCGTCCGTCGGCCAATGTGAGGAGAAGTTCGTGTTCGCCAAGCCCCACTGGGGTGAATGTGACTTGGCCACCATGATACTTAACGGTGATATCCTCAGTTACCACGTCATCTGCTTTATACCGCACAGCAAGTGCCTGGAGGGCACTGCCCTGCGGCAATGTGATGCTGAATGTCACTGGCTTATCGGCAAAAGCCAACGGCGCGTATTGAATCTTTGGCTGGCCCAACGCCAAGGCTGTCGCCTGAAAATCATCAGCGTGATCAAAATCGGTCAATACGAATTGCCAATGCTTCGTTTCCCCTATAGCCAGCTGAATCGGCCGATGGGGATAAATCCAATCCTTTTTAGGCGCCCGGCTGGCGGGATATCCCCCGGCCAAAACGATCTCGTGAAACAGCAGCCCGTCCAGTGAGGGTGATACATTGTCGAAGAAACGATTGGTCCATTCGCTATAAGTGCCCACCGATTGCACTATCCCAGCGGTTTGGAACACCCCTAAGTGCGGACCAGCATTACCCCGTCGAATCGCCGCCAGTTTGGTAAAGTTCTTGGAGATCGACGGGAACACTGCGGCTGAGTCGTCCATATTGACCTGGACGTCTTTGTTGCGAAACATGATATAGGCCAGTGAGGCCCACACTGAGAATTGATCGACCTGAACTGCTTTGTCGGTCGTATTAGTCAAGGCTGCATCCCAAACCAGCCGATCGGTCTGGTCAGTATAAGTTAGAGCGACCTGGGCGTCCGGCAGAGTGTAGTCCACCGTGGTTTTATTCGCCGCCGCCATGATAGTCGGGGATAAATCAATGCTGCGATAGTCACGGCCATTGATTGAGAGTGAAAATTCACCAAAAAGCTTGTCATCATCGTGATAGCCGACGGATGTGAGATAATCCGGTGAGACCACCCAGTTCATGTGTTTGGCGTCGCGGGAATTAGTTAGTTTCACCAAGGCTCCGTGCTGATTAAAGTGTGTTGAGAAGCGTGCTTCTGCCATGTTCATTCCTCCATTTTGAGTCACTAAAACCCGATACCGTGAATTACCGCAGTACCGGGTCAAATTCATATCGTTTCACGCATCACTTGGTATGCCAGTAACCATAGTCGGTCCGGACCCACTGATGCCCACCAAGATTGTAGTAGGAGTGACCGTCGGCCAGTTTTTCACTGCCGTACGTCTGCCAAATTGACCCCGCTGCAATCAACTTTTGCGTGTGCAAGGTGTCATCATAGACTGCGATTGCCCACTTGGGATGGGCCGGATACCGTACCGTGAAGACGCCATTCTGCGGCTTGCTTGCCGGTACCGCCACATCAACTGCCTTAACATACTGATGACCGCCTAAATCATAAGCAACGATTTGACCGGCGGCATCGCGCACAACACCGAAGTACCGCCAACTGCTTTGGCGACTGAGCGTCCGCCCGGCAGCATTGGTCGTTTCCGGATTGGTATAAAGCACTGCCCCAGCATTGTTGGTCACTTTAACAACTCCTTGCTGCGCCTGCTCGGTCAGCTTGGCTGCTACTGTGATTTGCCGCTGCAATTGCGCTGTGTGACCGCCCACTGGATTAGTGATCGTGTAAGTTAAGTGATACACCCCAGGCGTCTGGGTATTGACTTGACCAGTGATTTGCCAATCACTGCTGGGAATCGGCGTTGTCTGATCAGCGTCCGTCCAGGCATGAATACCGGCGGTTTCATCAAATGATCCGCCCTGAATAACCGTCTGATCTTTAACAAAGCCGGTGTCAAACGTGAAGACCGGATCTTTCGCCACGATTACTGGCGGTACAACGTGCTTGCTGACTTTCAAAATCACCACATGGGTAATCGTTACAGCTGGATTGGTGCCGTCGTCGTATGTGTAAGAAACCGTATATTACTGGTCTCCAGCCTGTTGCGTATTCAAGTTCCCAGTGATGACTTTACCTGACTGATCCTTCACCTGAAATTTTGGTTTAGTCACTGGCTTATCGTTCACAGTGACACCCAAATTCTTCGTTAATGTCCCAACCGGTACCGTATCACCAACCTCGGCGTTGACTGTCCACTGATTGCCCTGGTGCCAGGCCACTTGCAGTGTTTGCGTGGTGACTTGTAATTTAACTGTCATGGCAGACTGCCCATCTTCATTTTTGACGGTAACTGGAATCGTGAACACTTGACCGGCCTGTTTATACGTATTGTAGCCAGGATCCTTGCTATTATCGCTGACGAACTTGACGCCAGCCTGCACCGCCGCAGTGCGAATCGCGGCCGGTGATACATCCGCCAATGTACCATTGGCGACCTTTAAAGCGCCACTCTGGACCATCTTTTGATAGGCTTGATCAGTGGCCTCAACCGAGCTGCCAGTGGTAAAAGCTGTTTTGTCGGCTGCGGTAAAGGGGACATCTTTGCCAATGACCTTGTTAGCGGCGAGTGCTTGCCCATTGTATGTTAACTGAGCAATGGGTTTAGGAATCACATTCAATTGCCGGACCAGCCAGAAAGTGGCATAAGCGCCGAGATTGCCTCCACCATCATTGAATAGCGCATAAAGATTCGATTGACCAATGTACCCGGACTTCTCCGATTTCACCATTGTGGTCACAGTACCTTGAACTTTATCTGGTAATTGTTTGAGTACTTGCTGATAGCTACTGTATTCATCGGATTGATCAGGAAGAAGTTGAATAGCTTGGTAGAAATCCCCCTTTGCCACAAACACACCAGTATCGGGATCGCCCTGATTCATATCAACCAAGTGCGTCCCATTAGTCGTTAAATCTTCGCGAATTGCTTCCCACCAGGGGTTTAACTGGCCCTGCTCAGATTGTGCCGCCAAATCTGGCCTTTGGTTCGCCGTTGCATCATCACCGTTCACATAGGATGCGGCAGCTGAATCTTTTAATAATTGTGCCAACACACCACTTGTCAACCCAATCGAATCATCACCAGCCACGTTGGCCAATCCCTTGCCTGGTTCTACTGCTGGCGCACCAATATACAGATTGCCCATATCCTTCGGCTGTTGCTGGCCGTTGCTGACCACAACACCAGCTGTACTCGCCTGTACGGCTGCTGGCGCGATCAGCGGAGCTGCTGCTAAGAGTGCCGCAGCCGCCACGCCAACGTATCGAATCGTCATGCGTAATTTCTTTTTCACCTGTTATCCATCCTCTCTACTGCACCGTATACCCATTCACTTGCCACTCAATGACCCCAATACCCAAATGTCCGGGGGTGAGAATCATCCGGAAAGTCTTGGTGGTTACTGGTGTAAATGTCGTTTTGTTAAACTGATTCAAAGTTGTTCCGGCACCCTGAACATTCTGGCAATCCTGCCACTTGCCCTGGTCGTCTTGATATTGGAAACGTGCTGCGGAGGGGTCAAAATTGCTTCCATCGAAGAAGTAATACGCATTTGTGTCTGTCAGTAAAACTGGCTGTTTCCAGGCATATTGGACCCAGGCATCCGCAGTTTGATCACCATGCCAGTTGTGCCAGACACCATGACTCCGATCATCTGAATTTGCTGGTGTAAACCCGTCATTTAAGCCTTTTACGCCGCCCAAATCTTCCGGTGTATCGATAATTGCCGTTGGGGTAGCCGACTTGGCCAGGTTCTCTTTTTTACCAGCAACCACTTGCACAGTGACTGTTGCTGATAGTGCCTTGCTCTCAGCAATTGTTCCAGTAACCTTAAAGGAGCCTGCTTTGGCATACTGTTCAGGATCAACCTCCGCCCAAGTGACAGCAATCGCTCGTTTGGTGCCATCGCTATAATTGGCCTGCACTTGTTGGGGCAGCTGAGGGGCAGTCTTCACACTGGTCACGGCTGTGGCCGGATCCAAGGATTTAATTGTTAACGCCTCATCGTTGCCATACAGCTTGTTAATCTCGGCTGCGCTTAAGGCTTTGCTGCGCAGTACGAAGTTGTCCAATGCGCCATGGAACCAGGGTGCGGCTTGGCTAGTGGCGCGGCCAATATAATTCTTTTGCACCTTACCTAGTGCACCCAACGTCAAAGTACTTTGGGGCAGTGTCTTGATTACTTTGCCGTTCAAGTAAAGGGCGGCACCGTGGTTGGTCAGGGTCAGCGTGATATTCTCCCACTGATCAGCAGGCAGCGCGACTCCGGTATGAATCTCCTTGGCCGTCTTACCTGCGTCCTTCACGTTTAGATAAAGCTCGTTGCTGCCGTTGACCTGCAGCGCAAGTGACTGCTGCTCATCAGCGAACTGATAAATCGTCGTACCCGTGACCTGCCGACCGCTCAGCCGCACATCGAGGCTGAGCGTTGTTTCCTGCAGACGCTCAGTAACTGCCGCCGGCAGCCGCAAATAGCCCGCGACTTTGCCGCTCATAGCGAGTGCTTTGCCAGTTTTCCCAGCTACCGTACTAAAGTCATCCGTTGTACCATAAAGTTCTGCGGCGGGACCACCGGCGGCTTCATTGGGTAACCGGTGGGCAATAATATCCTGATCAGTCACGTCAAAACCGTAACGGGCCACAGTCTCAGGTAAAGGCTGATCAGCTTGCACATCGACACTGACAGTCTTTGCCGTGCTTTGATTGGCCCCCGTTGCTGTTAACTGCACAACATAATGACCTGCCTTATTGAACTGCGCGGAGGTGATTGCATTGTCGGCTGCTGAGAAGGTTGCTTTACCGCCTTCCGGCGCTTGGACAACTGTCCATTTTGCGGCTGGCTGCTTTTGCAGAGTCGCCTTGTCTTCCGCATGGCCGATTAACCGAACATCATTTGCTTGGCTCATTGAGGTGGTCAGCTTGTCAGGCACGGTCACTGTCGGCTTGGTATTTGTCAGCAGCTTGCCCGGCTGAATCGTAAGCAAGCCCTTCTTCGCCGCGGTCACTGGAATCGTCACCGTTATCTTGGTGCCATTGGCTTCGAAGGAACCCACGGTTTTCCCGTTGTAAATCACTGTGAAGACCTGCGTCTTAGCTTGCGGATGCGTAATCACAAGTTTGGCATCGTGGGCCTCGCCGGCCGTATTTGTCAGCTGGAACTGGGCTTTCTGCGTGGTGGGATCAATGACCGCTTGGGTATACTTGTCATTCGCAAAGGCATACGATAATTTGTCATTAATCAGGTTGACCCGTTGCCGCAGACCATCTTCCGGCTTAATGAAGTAGAGCCTCCCCTGCTTGCGCACAGTCGCCCCATAACCGGTTAAACCGAAGACGGGATCGGTCACCACATCGGCGGACATGGTTTGCAATGCCCCCCAGAGGGCCAGATCAGATTCACCAGACATTTGGCGCCACCCATTGTGCATGTTGCCGCCGCCAGTCCCTAGTGCTTCATAATTACCCAGCTGGGCCTGATACGTCCAGGAGGTCGTCCCAATATTGGCCGGATCTGAATCCATTTGGCCGCTGTTGATCAATGTTAAATTGGCTAGTTTACCAGCATAGTTGGCTCGCTCGGCCAAGCCTAAATCAGCTTGATTCAAGCCATTATTTTGCACCCGCAGCCAATCGTCCATGGCAATACCGACGAGTGCACAACTGTATTGGAAAGTAAACCAGTTTTCACCCGTAATCGGCGTCGTCACCCCATAGCGATACCAAACCGGTTGGACACCCCGGGAGGCTCGCGTCTTCAGATCGATCATGCTCATCATATTCTGATCGTTATTTTGCTGACCCAGCATGTAAACTGCTTCTTCACTGGTATTATCGTAGGGATATTCAGACACATAGGGATACTTGTCCTTAGCAAAGTTCTGGTATTTCTTGGCCATAATATCCGTAATGTCTTGGGCTTCTGCTGCATATCCTCGGTCCTTCAGTGCTTGAATGATGGCCGGCGTACTGCTTTCACCCATCGTCCCGGTTTCCCAGTTGTAACCCACACCATCAGCGTACATGGCTTTCATAATGTGGTAAGCGCGAAGCAGATAAGTATCAGCCTTGTCTTTATACTGAATCAAATCAGGATATTGGCTGGCAATCTTATACATGGCAAAGTACGTATTGTAAATATGCGGATAGGCAAAGCCGCGGTATGTCGGCGTGGTGTTAGGCTGTTTCATCAAGAAATCATTGATGAGGTAATCGTCGTGATGCTCTTGCATCAATCCATTCCAAATGGCCGTATCCAAATACTCATCAATGGCTTGAACTTGCTTAACCTTGGGCGTCATACTGTTCATTTCGGCCAAGAACGTAGCGTGGGTCAAGCCCCAATCGTCACCCCAGCCATAATAACCAGCGAACTCATTGCGCTTGCTCTTGGTATCCATCATCCAGTCATCGAACACTTTGTCCTGCAACTTGCCCGGTGTTTGCCATTGCGTTTTAAGCAAGAAATCAGCATGGTCCGCCAGTGCCGTCTGCGGATTATCAATGACCGTATATTGCAGCGTCGTTTTCTTTTCCTGCCCATCTACTGAGTAATGCACAATGATATTGTTCGGACCAAGTTCAGAAAACTTAACGTTGTAAATCAAGTACTGCTCGCCGTCAATCACCTTACGTTCGGCAAATGTGGCCGACGCGCCGTTTTCAACGTGCTTCACGCCCTTCGTGTCCATAATATTGTGGGTACCGCCGTGAATCGAGCCAGTGTGCATACACTGATAGGTGAAGGAAATATCCTTCTTATCCACCGACGTGTGCAGATACATTTTTTCCCGTGGCCACGCCTTGATCGTTCTTGGTCAGAACCATGCTGGGTACGGAAACAGCATCCATGATTTTCTTTTGATACAAGGTGGCTGCGACCGACTTGTCATATTTCAAATGGTCCTGATCAGCAATCGCAGTGGATTGACCACTTTTCTTGTCTTCTGCCGCATTAAAATTGAACGTATAGGTCTTGCTCTCGCCGGCCTTAAGCGTCAAGGCAGTATTTGGCAAATAGCCTTCATTCTGATTTTTAATTGCCGCTGAATGGATATAAAAGACATTGAGACCGTTAGCCCAATCGCCCTGATCCATGCACCAATTCTTTTCATCGGCAGTGCGGCCGTTGGTCCCGTCAATCCAGTGGTCTTGATATTCAAAGCCAGCGCCGCTCTTTTGGTCCGGTGTCATGACTAAGTAATTGCCGACCCCGCTGGGGCGATTGACGTAGATGTAGGATGCATCCTGACCGACAAAACTGTGAAATAGCGTGCTGCCTTCATAGGCCGTTTGCGATGGGCTTTCGCCCTCCTTGGGCGGATACGTCCAATACTCCCGAAACGGCAGCGGTAACCCCATATCACCAATCGTCAGAGTGTTAGCTGTCGTGTTCTGTACTTTGATCGACCATTGCAGGTTATCCCCGACCAAAGCATACGTCTCAGTCACGGTCATGGATTTAATCCCGCCAGCCGTCCCGGACTTGGTATATGTCACGACGACCCGATTGCCGTCCAGCGAGACTTTGCGGACATCACCGCTTTTGTTGGTATACTCTTTTTGCCAATCCTTGGCACCACTTGGCTTGGTGCGAAACATCAGCTCGCCCACCCATTCATGACCTGGGGTGGCCTGCTTAGGATTATCCGTTTCATTCATTACGTAATTGGTTTTGAAGGCATCGTTAGCCAAATACAACCCGCTGATTTCACCATATTGACCAACGGAAACTTTAAACAGATTATTCTGCATATCATACCCTTTATCAGTCTTAGTTGTCGTTACCTGTCCGCTGGCTGCCGGCTGCTTTACACCGGTTGCGCTGCTGGTGGTCGTTGCGCCTTGTACCGGTTGGCCCTGCGCTGCTTGGTAGCCAACGATGCTTAAGGCCGCGGCCGCTGTCAGCAATACTGTGCCGACCTTAGTCCGCCATCGCTTGTCCATCATTAATCGCTCCCATCCCTAAGTTGTCCGAATTAATTAACCGTTTTCAGTATATGTATCCCCTTTCATTAGCGAAACTGTTATAATCGAAGCATAAGTGGACAATTCCGACTGAAATGGAGATGTATCATGCAATATTTGAATATTCCCCTCAAGACACCCGTGCAGCACATCCGCAGCGGCCAATTTAATGCCGATCTGGGCTGGCGTCACCATCGCTTTATCCACCGTTCAGACACAGAAATTCTAATTGGCTTGGCCGGCCGGGTGGACGTAAACGTTGCCGGCACCGACTACACACTAGCCGCCGGCGATGTGCTGACCGTTTTTCCCCACGAAACCATTGTGGGTACCCGCGGGACTCTGATACCAAGCCGATTTTTCTGGTGTCATTTCATTGCGCCAACCCAGGTCAGCACCCGGCCAATGCGACAAATAGCTGTTCTGCCGCGCTTCTTTCACCTACGGGATCTAGCCAAAGTATTCATCAATATCCAACAGGTGCTCGACGTCGCCCACAATGAGTATTACTTGGCCCAGGCGGCTGATTATCAGACCACGATGCTCATAATTGAGCTGGCCAACCGGGCCTGGGCTGCCCGCCAAAACGTAACCGGGGACCACACTCAAATCAAAGAATGGATCCGGACCCACATGAATGAGTCTCTCACCGTAGGCGCCATTGCTGATCATTTCAATCTCAACCCGGATTATATGACTCGCATTTTCAAGCGTGAGACCGGCATGCCGGTGATTGAATTCTTAAACAGTGTGCGGTTAGACTATGCCCGCTATTTACTGCTAACCACGACAGATACGGTGCACAGTATCTGCCACCAGTCTTTTTTCAATGACGCCAAATATTTTTCGCGCATTTTTAAGAAAAAGTTTCATCTGACACCCAGCGCTTATCGTACGGCCTATACCCATACTTTCGTGAATAATCAGCAGGTCGATCCTGGTGGCGACATCAATCAGTACGTGGCGTTGATTGAAAAAAGTCAAAAAGAAAACAGCCGCCATTAACCAGAATGACGACTGCCCGTTGGCCTAGCCCGCTGAGGAGGTTGCGTGTTAAGCCTTTTATTTATTATGCTTCAGCGACAGTTGCCACCGGTTGTTCATAAATTGCATCGGTCGTTTCTTTGTCAAAGAAATGTGCTTTGTTCAGATCAAACGCCATGGTGACTGTGTCGCCTGGCTTGTGATAATCCCGGGCATCGACCCGCGCCACAAATTCAGTTTGATCAACCCGCGCATACAGCATGGATTCCGCGCCGAGCAATTCAGATACGACTACTTCAGTCTTCGCTGTGGCGTCGGGGAAGGTCTTGATGAAGGCTTCTTCGGCGTGGATGTCTTCGGGGCGGACGCCCAATACCAAATCCTTATCGTTATATCCTTGGTCCATCAACACCTTCAAACGGCCGTCAGGAACCCGCAAGTGGAGGCCTTGACCGTTTGAAATATACCCGTCCTTGAGGTGCCCATTAAAGAAATTCATCGCCGGAGAACCAATGAATCCGGCAACGAATTCGTTCTTCGGCCGATCATAAACTTCGGCCGGTGTACCGATTTGCTGAACTTTACCCATGGACATAACAACGATCCGGTCCGCCATGGTCATGGCTTCAGTCTGGTCGTGGGTTACATAGATGGTGGTTGTCTTTAACCGCTGGTGCAATTTGGCAATTTCTGCCCGCATCGTTACCCGCAACTTGGCATCCAAGTTAGACAGCGGTTCGTCCATCAGGAAGATCGGTGCATCCCGGACGATGGCCCGGCCCAACGCAACCCGCTGCCGTTGACCACCAGACAGAGCCGCTGGCTTGCGATCTAAGTAATCACTCAGCCCAAGAATCTGAGCCGCTTCCTCCACCCGCTTCTTGATGTCAGCCTTTTCGTATTTACGCAGTTTTAGACCGAAAGCCATGTTATCAAACACGGTCATATGCGGATACAGGGCGTAGTTCTGGAAAACCATGGCGATGTCCCGATCTTTGGGGGCCACATCATTCATGACTTGACCGCCGATTTTTAAATCACCTTTGGAAATATCTTCCAATCCAGCAATCATACGCAGCGTCGTCGACTTACCGCAACCCGAAGGACCAACGAATACGATAAATTCTTGGTCTTGGATGTGGAGATCAAAGTCGCCCACCGCATATTGATCTTCTGGGGCCGCGGGATAGTGCTTGTAGATGTGGTCTAAATCAACTTTTACCATTCAAGTAACTTCTCTCTGTTAAGAATTTTTAAACACCGGCGATATAACCGCCGACAAGCAATACGAGACTCACGATCAATAGCCAATTGGCGCCGTTACGCCAAATGGACCCTTTTTTCTGGACTAAGTTATGCCAATCCACCCGCTCTTCAACGGGCATGTGAAAGATTTGCCAGACATACCACACCACTGTCGTAATAGCCGTGATGGTGCCCGCACCGATCAGGCCAATTTCTAAACGCGGCATGCATCACACCTCCACATTCAGCTGCTGCTGAATCTGGTGCAGCGGCTTTTGCGTGATCAGCATAATACCCTGGATCACTAGCGGTACAACAATGAAGATAATGAATTGGGGAATGAACGAGAACGCCATGTAGATGAGGAACATCAAGGCAATCAAACAAACCGAATGCAAGGCATAGTGACCGGCCGCAAAGTAGGCCATCTTCAGACTATTCTTCACGTCGATCTGGAAGTACGACTGAATGCCGATCACCCAACTAAACGCCACCAGCGCAATGATGCTTAATACCAGCACCAAAGGCATAAATAGGCCGTTTTTCATAATGACATTGGCCCCATAGAGGTCTGCCGCCAAAAACAGGAAAACCAGCGTAAAGAGCAGGCCCAGCTTGATGTATTTCCATTTATTGACCCAGTAGTAGTGCCAATATCGCTTGGCGCCTTGAACGGCTTCATTGGTCCATTGATGGTCCCGCAGCAAGTCGCCCATCGCCCCCACTGCGGGATAGGCAATAATTAAAGCAATCAGATACAGCGGCGCGGTAATCACTGTAAAATGCACGGTGAACAAAAGGACCAATAGAAACACGTTCGTTAAGTAAAAACAGGCACTGCAGATCAGAAAGCGCCAGAACACGTTGATCAGGTCATAGACCACATTTTTCTTCATTGTTAGATTTCTATCCTTTCACCCCACCGACGGTTAACCCTTCGATGAATTGCTTCTGGTTGAGGACAAAGACGATCAGGATCGGTACGATGGACATGACACTGCCGGCGAAGAGCAGCTTGTAGTTATTCCCATAAGGCGTCATCGCTGACATTAAGCCGGCGGGAATCACGAAGTTCTCCGTTGACTTCATTACAACCAATGGCCACAGGAAGTCGTTCCACGCATTCATGGTGGTCAGGATAGTCATGGCCCCAAAAGCCGGCTTCATCAGCGGCACATAGATCTGCCAGAAAATCCGGAACTCACCGCAGCCGTCAATCCGGGCAGACTCGGCGAATTCCCGGGACAGGCCCATGCAGAATTGGCGGAAGAAGAAAATCGAAGACGCTGGCACGACATAAGGTAGAATGACCCCGGCATAACTGTCCATTAAGCCCAGCTGCGTCACTAACTTGTACAGCGGCAGCAGCAGAATAGACGGCGGCACCATCATCATGACCAAGACGAGGGCAAAGATGAATTTGCGCCCTTTGAAATCGTATTGGGCCAAACCGTAACCGACCATCGATGTAAAGACTAGAACGAGCACCGTTTCGACCACAGTGATGACCAAACTGTTCTTATACCAGGACCAGTAGATCCCGTTTTGATTGGTCCATAGCGACTTGTAGTTGTCGAAGTTCATCTTGCTGAAATCGATGTTGACGTTGATCCCGTTGGCGAAGATAACTGACACGTCTTTAAAAGACGATACGATCATAAAGTAGAACGGCACCATGACCAGGATAGCCAGGAAGACCATCAACAACACGCTGAGGGTAGTCTTGAGACGATTTTGTGTTTTAATACTTTCCATTTTCTCTCACCCTCCTAAGCTTCATCCTTGAACAGACCCATGGCTTTGGTCTGGACGGCATTGACGACAACCACGATAACGAACAGCGCCACCCCTAAGGTACACGAGTAACCAAAGTTGCCTTGGGAGAAGGCGGCTTTATAAATCAAGGTCACCAGCGTTGTCCCGACATTGTTCGGCGACTGGGCACCCCAGTATACGTATGACTCATTGAACAGGGAGAAACCGGCCATGATAGAAATGGTCAAGACGTAAATGGTGATCGGCTTGAGCATCGGGATCGTCACATACCAGAATTTCTGGAACGAATTGGCGCCATCCATGGAGGCTGATTCATAGAGTTCAGGGGAGATGCCTTGCAGGCCGGAGAGGAAGTAAATCATATTGACCCCCAGCCAGCGCCAGACCGCGATGACCACCAAGGCAAACATCGCAGTGTGCGAGCCGTTCAACCAATCCAACGGACCAGCCCCGAAGACATGCAGCAATTCATTAAATACCCCAGACTTTTCACCACTGAACGCATATTTGAAAATCAACCCAGCGATGACGGACGAAGTTAATACCGGCACAAAGTACACTGACCGGAAGAATCCTTTAAAGGGAATCCCTTTTTGATTCATGATATAGGCCAACAGCATCGGCAGCGGAATCAGAATCAGGATGGTCCAGAAGCCGTAACGGACAACGTTCCACAGCGCAGCATAGAAATCGCCGTCTTTGAACAATTGCTGATAATTGGCCAGCCCAATCCACTTGACGTCGCTGAACCCATTGACTTGCTGGAAGCTCATGATCACGGCACTAATAAACGGATATAACGAGAATACAAGAAACGAAATAATGAATGGCGAGACAAACAGGTACGGGGCAATTCGGTCCCACTTGATCCGCCGGACTTTGGGCCGTGAATCGGCATCTTCGTGATTGGTCACACCACTCACCTCCGAATTTGGCTTTTGCATAGTAAAGTCCTTTCTAAGACAATATGGAATTACCAGGCTCATCCCAGTAATTCCATACTGTCAATGTACTAGTTCAAGGAAGAATCTGCTTTTTCGAGCGCGGCTTTCGGCGTCATCTTGTCATGCAGCAAGGTTGACGGCATCGTGTTCTTCAACAGATAGTCTTGCAAGGCCGGAGATACTTTGGCGGTCTTGGTCACAGAATGGACATCCGGTTCCAATTTAACGAAGGTATCAAAGATATCTTTGCCGAAGTATTCGGTGTACTTGTTGTCAGCCTTCATCCGCTTGGAACTCCAAATATCATACCGGACGGGATCGAAGCCCAGCTTTTCCCAAATCTTGTACGCTTGGTCTTTGCTGGCTTTACCCCAAACAACGAACTGAGCCGCCAGTTTCTGATTCTTAGCCTGATTGGTGACCATTGTGCCAGTACCGCCGCCGCCAGCAGACCGGTAATCGCCCTCTTTAAAGACAGGGGTTGGTTCAATCGCCACTTTACCTTTCAGTTTCGGCATATTATCGGCCATCCGTTCCATGTACCAGGAAGGCATCGTCACGGAAGCCACATTGCCCTTGTTCATTTCAGCAAAGAACTGATCGTTATCCAGGCTGCCGCCAACGGCCGGCCGAGCAATCTTGTCTTTGTAAACCCAATTTTGCAGTTCAGTCAGAGCACGCACGGATGCGGGATTAGCCAAATCAGCTTTGCCGCTCTTCGTGACGTAATCGGCATGTTGTTGCGCAGTCATGGAGTCGAATTGGAAATAGGCGCTGTATTCAACTTCGTTCATCCACTTACCAGTCTTGGCCTTCACTTCTTTACCAGCCTTCACGTAGTCATCCCACGTCTTAATACTGGTCGGGTCAACGCCCGCCTGTTTCATAATATCGGTGTTGTAATAAGTGACCGTGGTCCCAACGTGATAATCCAGGCCGTAAACATTACCGTTCTTCGAGAAGTTGTCCAGCCGCGACTTGACCAGCTTGCCATCATACGGTTTTAATGCTGAATTCAACGGATAATACGGCGGCTTATCGGCTTTCAATTGTGTGGCTGCCTGTCCGAGTTCCACGTCCGCCAGATCTGGTGCGCCGGAACCGGATTGCATGGCCACCGTCAGCTTCTGGTTCATCTGATCGAAGGGCAGTACATTGACCTTCAAATCAATCTTTTGCTTATGCGTCTTGTTCCAAGACTTGGCGGCATCTTTCCAGAAATCCCCTTGGGCATCAACGAACGTCCACATGGTCATCTTGTTCTCACCATTGGCTGACTTGCCGCTGGCCGAGGAAGAATTATTGCCGCAGGCGCCCAAGCTCAACATTGTAACTGCTGCTAACGCGGCTAAGCCAAGCTTTTTACCAAACTGATTCATTGCAATACACCTCTCCTTAATTTTCCTTTTGATACATTAATATACCTTTACACCGCAATCTGTACCGTGTTCCAAGACAGCGGCGGCAATTCAATAGTTAAGCCTGGCGCATCCAGTGTGTACTTCGTATTGGGAGCAATATGCATAGCAGCATCCTGAGCTGTTTGCTTCGGCGCATAGCCGGCAAACTGCGTGGCCCCGGTGACCTGCTTGAAGTCGAAAGTGCCCGCATCCACATGGAGCTGCATGGGCGTATCTAAGGACTTGTTCACTGCGAAGACGGTGACTTGATTGCCGGCATCATTCAATACACCGATGCTGTCGAGGTACGATACGGTATGGAATTCTTTGGTGCTGTATGTCTCGGCGCTGGTAATCGGTGTTAGCACCGTGCCCCGCCCCATCGTCGACGCTTGCATGAACGGGTAGAAAATGCTCTGGGCCCATGCTTTGCCGTTATCATCGGTCATGATCGGCGCAATCACGTTGACCAGCTGGGCCAGACAGGCAATTTTGACCCGATCAGCGTGTTTCAGCAGCGTGATCAATAATGATCCCACAAGAATGGCATCTTCAAAGTTGTAAATATCTTCCAATAAGTGCGGATGTTCCTGCCAAGGTGCGGTTTCATCATCCTGCTGATTGGAGTGGTACCACACATTCCATTCATCCATGGACAGGTTGATTTGCTTCTTATTGTGTCTCCGGGCCTTAATTGCATCACACATTGCAACAACGCCGCTGATGAAATCATCAAAATCCAAGTTTTGGGCCAAATAATTCGGTGTGTCATCGTCCCGATTACCGTAGTAGCGATGCAGGGATAAATAATCCACATTGTCATAAGCAATGTTCAGTACTGTGTTTTCCCATTGCCCAAAAGTCGGCATGTCCAACGCTGATGAGCCGCAGGCAACCGTTTCAATGCTGCTGTCCACCCACTTCAAGGCTTTACTGGTTTCATTGGCCAATTTCCCGTAATCCGTGGCATCTTTGTGGCCAATTTGCCAAGGCCCATCCATCTCGTTGCCAAGACACCACGTCTTAATATTGAAGGGCTGGTCTGCACCATTCTGGCGACGCAGGTCACTATAGTAAGTACCCCTTGGAAAGTTGGTGTACTCGATCAGGTTGCGGGCGGCATCAATACCGCGCGTTCCTAAGTTCACCGCCATCATAGTATCCGCATTGACCTTTTTCGCCCATGCCTCAAACTCGTGCAAACCGAACTGATTGGTCTCCACACTGCGCCAAGCTAAGTCCAAGCGGCGCGGGCGTTGATCTTTGGGACCAACACTGTCTTCCCAATTAAACCCAGAAACGAAATTCCCGCCCGGATACCGAATGATCGGTACCTGCAAGTGCTTAACTAAATCAATGACGTCTTGACGAAAACCATCGGCGTCGGCACTCGGATGATCCGGTTGATAAATGCCGTGATAGACGGCTCGCCCCACGTGTTCAATAAATGAACCGAACAGGCGCGGATCAACCTTGCCCACGGTCGCGTGAGCATCCAGTGTCAAATTTCCCTTCATCTATGTCATCTCCATTCTCGAAAGCGTATGATGTCAATCCGGTAACGCAACACAGAGTGCTTAGTTGAGGGGAACCAAGCCTGTTCTCTACATTCCTGTTCCGGAAAGTGCTATGGTGTTTGCTAACTGAGGAGGTTAACTGTTTCCGCTTTCAAAATGAATGTTAACGCTTTAGAATATAAATGTAAACCCCTAATGCAAAGTTATTAAAAATAATTGCAATTATGTTACCCATAAAGGTATAATAATGACCGTAAGCAAGCATTATGGTCGAGATTGAATTACCATTACGGATAAGAAGAAGGATGAAAGTATGAAATTACCGCTAAACAAAGATGCATTACCCATTCTCTCGGCATTGGCGAGCGACACCCGCATCGCCATTATTGAACAGCTATCGAAGCGTAAAATGAACGTGGGAGAGTTAGCTGAGGCCCTGGGGATCAGCCAACCCGTCGCCGCCAAACACATTAATGTGCTGGCCAAGGCCGGGATCATTAAAACGCAGCGGCTGCCAGGCAAGCAAGGCGTGCAAAAGCAATCAGTTCTGCGGGTGGACAACATCGATATCGAGTTTCCCCGAAAGGTCAACTTGGCCTATGAATCAAGCACCATTTCGCTGCCGGTGGGCCAATATACGAGCTGCCACGTCACGCCAACCTGCGGGCTGGCTACGACCAAAGGCATTATTGGCGAGCTGGATGAACCCCGCTACTTCATGGATCCCCAGCGATTCGATGCTAGCATTCTCTGGTTCACCACCGGTTATGTTGAATACAATTTAGTCAATCCCATCAAGGATACCCAAAATCTGGAGATGATCGACATTTCGATGGAACTGGGGTCCGAGTTCCCCCAGGGGAATAACAACTGGCCCTCCGATATCACATTCTCTTTCAACGGCCAGGACATTGGTCTCTACACCAGCCCCGGCGATTTCATCGATAAGCGCGGCTACTATAATCCCGATTGGTACGATTCCGGCATCAACCAGTACGGCGTCAAAGTCACGCTGCGCATCACTAACGGCGGCTGCTGGATCAATGGCCGGCAAGTCAGCGAGTTTTCGTTTGACGACGTCGCCATCACCAAGCCCCTGTGGACCTTCCGCATTGCTGCTAAGGAAGATGCCGCCAACGCCGGCGGATGTACGTTGTATGGCAAGGGCTTCGGCAATTACGATCAAAACATCGAAGTGAAGTCCTACTACACGGACAAGGATGGCGATTCGCTCACCTATGACGAAGATCGCCAGACAAAACAAACCGAAGCCAACATGGGCATGCCCAACAACCTGGCCGAATAAAAAAATCACCGCCAACGGAAAATCCGCTGACGGTGATTTTTTTAAAACGGCGCAAGCAGCGCCGCCTCCAGCAAATAATGAGTGGTAATATCGGTCATGACGTGCTTCATGCTGAGCAGTTGGTATTTATAAATCCGCGGCACGTCGCCCCGGTCCAAAACCACCGTGACGTGGCGGCCAACAAATGGATTGAATAATTGCCATGTAAACGTGGACCGGCTCTTGCGGACTTGCCAATAGGTCGAAATTAGTCCGGCGTCGACAATCAGGTTCTGAATTACTTTTGCCCGCCGGCCGCGGACGCCCTTGGCTTGAGTCGCTTCCGCCAACGGCGTGAAGTCCATCACCTGATTGGCCGGGACGGCGGTGGCTTCCGGCCAGGCACTGCTCAGGGTATTGAGGTAGTGCGCCGCGGCAGCGTCGCTGATTTCTAATTGCAATAGCTTCTTGGGCGAAACGAACGATGTGACCGGCACATCCGGGATCGTGAGTCCTTCGGTTTCGCTAAAGAGACCCACTGCTGGATCAGTCCCTAACGGCGATAATGTAATCGCCTCCAAGATATCCGCGGCTTTGGCCCGCCGGCCCGTCCCATCAGCGGCCGTAATGGGGGTATAGAAAGTCTGAATGCTGACTTGGCCGCCGGCAATTCGAAAGCTGACGCCAAACGACAGGCACAGATAGGGATTAACGATCAGCCAGCGGTCATCTGCTTCGATTTTAGCAATGACCCAATAGTCGGGGATGAGATCCACCAGGACCAGAGCTTCCTGAACCTTAGCCAGTTGCTGGTGCTCCGTGCCAATCGTTCCTTGCACCCGAGAGACCGGTACGACTTGCTGATCGAGCCAGGTCAGGCCGAGATATTCCGCCCGCACCAGCGATTGGCGGACAGCCGCTACTTTTTCACTCCGATGATTGATCAAGCTCACGATCCATTTCGGCAACATCCCCGCGTCGTGTCGTTGCCCCATTGATTCCAGTCGCATAGCAGTACTCCCATCCATTACGGTTAATATACCGACTATGATACGCTATGTTGTCGAATGGGGCACGTTTTTAAGCAGAAAGGTGGCCGTGCCGGCCAGTTGACCCAGTGTAAAGGACGCGGTACGATGGGCGTCGAATACGTTTTCACTAAAAGTAAGGAGATGTTTACTAAAAAATGGTCACGAATACATTATTGTCCCGCTACCGCACGCCGGACCATTACCTTCAAGGCGCGGACATGGCCCGGGTGACCGTGACCGATCCCGGATTGCAGCACGCGGCGAAACTGGAAATCGCCTATCTGCTTAGTTTCGACCCCGCGCGCCTGCTGGTCGAGTTTCGCGCCACCGCAGGATTGCCCACCGGCGATGCAAAGAATTACGGCGGGTGGGAAAACGGCCCGGCGGCCGACCGCAATCCAGATGGGACTACCAGCCCCACCCGCTTCACTGGTCACTTTGTGGGCCACTATTTGTCTGCCTTGAACGAGGCCTGCACCGCAACGACTGCGACCCCCGAAGAGAAAAAGGCCCTGACGGCTAAATTGACCACCCTGGTGGACGGCCTGGCCGCCGCCCAAACGGCGTATGGTCAAGCGCATCCCGAATCAGCGGGTTTCATTCCGGCCTTTCCAGCAGCCGCCCTGCCCGATGGTGCGGATGGCTTGCTGGTGCCTTTCTACAACTTGCACAAAATTCTGCAAGGCCTGGTGGACACAGCGACGATGGGGCCGACGGAAACGATCCGGGCAACGTCGCTGACTGCGGCCAGCCGTTTCGCGGATTTCATCAATGCCTGGTACGAAGCGCATGCGGCGGTTGATATGCTCAAAACCGAATACGGTGGGATGAACGCGGCGCTTTATGAGTTGTTTGCCCTCACTGGCGACGATCAGCACGCAGCGGCTGCGCATCTGTTCGATGAAGTGCCGTTGTTTGCCCGCTTAGCGGATAACGAAGACGTGCTGCCGGGCTTGCATGCCAACACCACGATTCCGAAACTGATTGGCGCGCTCACGCGGTATGTCGTGTACACGGAGAATCCGCTGTATTATTTCCGCCTGTCTAACAAAGACCAGCTGGCTCTGGATATTCTGTATCGCCAAGCGGCCGAGAATTTCTGGCAGATGGTCATCGACCATCATACTTACGTCATCGGGGATAACTCGCAATCGGAGCATTTCCACTCCCCGGATGCGCTGTGGCAGGATGCCACGACCAACGGCACTGAAGACGGCGGGTATAACGATAATTCCACTTGTGAGACCTGCAATGCCCACAATATGCTGAAGCTGACCCGGCTCCTGTTTCAAGTCACCGGTGATGCCCGCTATTCGGAGTACTACGAGCATACCTTCAGAAATACGATCTTGGCTTCCCAAGATCCAGACACCGGCATGACCACTTATTTTCAGCCAATGCAAGCCGGGTATTCCCGGGTGTTCGGCGTTCCTGGCACGGGCTTAAACGGCAGCACCGCCCAAGGCGAATACTGGTGCTGTCAGGGGACCGGTATTGAGAATTTTGCCAAACTCAGCGATTCGTTGTACTTCATTGATGACCACGATGTGTACCTCAACATGTTTTTCAGCAGTACGCTGATATTGCCGGAACTGAATGCCAAAATCACGCAGACGGCAGACCTGCCCAAGCAGGCGGCCGTGCACATCACGATTGACCGGTTGAATCCTAGCCAGCCCCTGGCCTCGTCCCTGCGGCTGCACTTGCGGATTCCGGCGTGGGCCAATCATGACCTGATTTCTTTGACCGCCGGCGATTTCACCCGCACCGCCGAGGACAAACCGGCGGACGACTGGATCACCACTACTGTGAATGATGGCCCATTAGATTTGCTTTACACGATTCCGGCGGTCTTACGGGCGGTCGCCAGTCCGGATAATCCCAATTGGGTAGCTTTCCAATTCGGCCCCACGATTCTCGCCGGGGCATTGCCCACAGATCAGGACACCCCAGGAGATTACGCTTATGGCGGGGTGAAAGTCCGGGTGGCCAAGTTCTCCCAGACCGCCCATGCGGAAAGTCTGCTGGTCCCTAAAGACGGGTTTACTCCGAAGACATGGTTATCCGTGTTGGATGACCATGTGATCCGGGTGGACGATCCCGACGACGACCAGCCGCTCACGTTCAAGCTCCGCGGCTTGGCCCAGGGGAACGGCTTAATACTGCATCCTTACGCTGAGTTGAACCGCAACTTCTACGCAGTGTACTGGGCCCTCGCCCAAGCCGATTCCGATGCGTATCGCCTGATTCAAAAACAGGCGGCCGCCGCCGCAGCGGACGCCCGCCGGACCATCGACCGCCTGCTCCTCTTCGATAACAACAACGCCGAGGCCGGCAAGCACTATGCGGTCAGCGCCGACGCCACCGTGGGCAACTACGCTGGGCACACCTATCGCACTGCCGGCAGCAACGGCTGGTTCAGCTATAACCTGCAAGTGGATCCGGACAGTGCGGTCAATTACTTGGCTTTGCAGTTCAACACGGCCGACGCCGGTCAGCGGGCGGTCATCGCGGTGGGCGGTGCTTCGATCGACACTGTGACCGTCAGTGCTGAACCAGCGAACGGATTCTATTGGGCCTATCTGACCCTGCCGGATGACGTGCTGGCGTTGGCCGACGCCACTAATCTGGGACCGCACACGGTGACGGTGCAGTTGAATGGGACTGGTGAAACCACGATGCCGCGACTGTTTGGGATTAAGACATTGAGAGAAAAGCCAATTTAATAGAATTAATGTACCCCGACTCGCTGTCCCAATTAGGGAATAGCGAGTTTTTTCAAATGTGCGATAATAGATTTATTGTTTTATTTGGGGGAGGAGTACCATGACGACCGAGGACACATTTCACTGGCAAATCATTAACGGCAAACAACCCGCGGAGCAGACCTTGCTGCGCACGAAATATCACATTACCGAAGAAGTGATCACTTACGCCCTGGACGAGGACGAATCGCCCCACGCGGAGCTGGACCGGGCGACGGGGACTTTCTTACTCATTTACAATGTGCCCCGGAACCAGCCGGAGGATGACGTCTATGACGCGCCGCTAACGTTCATCATCAAGGGCATGACGCTGCTGGTGGTGGACAACGGGACGACGCTGCGGGTATCGGATAAATTGTACCGGACGCTGGCGCAGACTGATACGACGTCCCCGTTCAGCGCTCTGTTCACCTGCTTGGTCAAGCTGACTGACATGTTTGCACCATTAGTGCAAACCGTGGACAACGAGCGCAAGGCAATCGTGCCTGAACTGCGGCGGCATACGACCAAGAAGGCTCTGCTGCGGCTGTCTGACTTGAGTCTGCGGGCGGACTATCTCAGCCGCTCTGCCAAGCAGAACACGATGGTGCTGCGCCAGGTCCATGCCCATCCGATTTACCAGCGTTTCACGGTCGGGGAGGAAGAACAGCTGGCCGATGTCGTCATTGAAGCGGACCAGGTTTTGGAGATGGCGGAGCTGTCTTCCCACACTTTGGATCACCTGTCCCAGACGTATGATTCAATCTTGAACAATAATTTGAACGACGTGATGAAATTCATGACAGTTTGGAGCCTGCTGCTGACAGTGCCGACGATTGTCACCGGATTCTATGGTATGAACGTGCCGTTGCCGGCGCAGCATAGTCCCTGGGGCTGGATCATTACCATCGGCATCACGTTAGCGCTCTGGCTGGTGATGGGTGCCTTCCTGCACCGCTGGATGAAATGACGAATCCCGCGATGGCCCTCAAAGAGCCGACCCGGCACGGGACGCTAACGCTGCCTGTGGCTTGGTACGGTCACGCCCGCCGCAGTTGGGACGGGTTCTTTTTCTTCCCCCATTGGCATGATGAGCTGGAACTATTCACGGTGGAGAAAGACCAAATTGAACTGATCATCAACGGCCACGCCCGGGTAATGGCCGCCGGCACTACCGCGCTGATTCCCGCTCGCGTGATCCACGCGGCCCATGTGGTCCCGGCGTCGCCGGTGGCTGCCCAATTTTCAGCCATCGTCTTTGCGCCGCGCTTTATTGCCAGTGAAACCACTGATGCGGTGCAGGCCGTATTGACTAAGACCCGAACCGTCGCAACGGTCACCCCCGGAATGGTCAATCAGGCTGCGCTGGCCCCGTTGTTGGATCAGTTTGCAACGGTCTATGCCGCGACGGCTCCCGAGCGGCCGTTGCTGCTCAAGGGTTTGCTGCTGCTGATTCTGGCCCAGCTCTTAACGAATCCGATTCCCGACCCGTGGCGGACCACCCAAGCCCGGCTGCAGGAGCAGCGGCAGAAACAAATTTTGACCTATCTCAATGCCCGTTTCGCCGAACCGCTCACCGTCCCCGGGTTGGCCGCCGTCATTAATCTCAGCCCGGAACAGTTCACCCGTTTCTTCAAGGCGGCCTTTCACCGGACTCCGATGGCTTTTTTGCTGGCCTTTCGCCTGCAACAAGCTGCCCTGCTGTTGCGTCAGACCGCCGCGCCGATCACCGACATTGCCTTCCAGGTCGGCTTTCAAAGCGCCAACTACTTTGCGGCCCAGTTCAAGCGGCACTATGGGCTTTCCCCCACCGCTTTCAGAAAAATGACTGAATAATGCTAGTGCGTGCCGGTTCTTTGAAGGCGCGCTTTCTTTTTCTCCGCTAGACTATAGGCATTATCAGTGGAGGAACGTGATTAACATGACGATTTTTACTAAAGGACCGAATTACTTAGAGTGTCAAAACGGTAATGAGCGCTTGCGGATCATTGCGTGGGGCCAGAATAGCTTCCGGGTGGTGGCGACACCCACAGGGCCGCTGGATCTGGCCTGCAGTGCGCTGCTGCCGACCGATACCGCCGCCACGGTGACGGTGGCTGACGGTCAAGCCATGATTACAAACGGCACACTGCGGTGTGTCATTGATAACCATGATTGGTGGGATCGCACCGGCCGTTTGCGGTTTTATAATGCTGCCGGTGACTTATTGCTGGAAGAATTGAATCCTGGCGGTGCCCTGCAGCGTCAGGCCCGCCGCTTCGAGCCGCTTTCTGGTGGCGGCCAATACGCCTTAACCGCCTCGTTTGCCGGTCAACCGGCAGCCCATTTTGCCGGTATGGGCCAGTACCAGCAGACCATCGCCGATCTGAACGGCACCACCCTGGAGCTGGCCCAACGCAACTCCCAGGCATCGGTCCCCTTTTATTTGGCCAGCACCGGCTACGGCTTTCTTTGGCATAACCCGGCAGTCGGGTCCGTGACTTTCGGTAAAAACGTGATCGAATGGCACGCCCAAGCCACCGCGCAACTGGATTACTGGATCACGGCCGGGGATACCCCCGCCCAAATTGAAGCGCAGTACAGCGCCGTTGTTGGCCGGGCACCGATGATGCCGGTCTATGGCCTGGGTTTCTGGCAATCTAAACTGCGTTACGCCACGCAAGCGGACGTCCTGGCGGTCGCCCGCAAGTACCATGAACTGAAGATTCCGGTATCCGTCCTGGTCATCGACTATTACCACTGGCCGCGCTGCGGGGATTATCGCTTTGATCCCCATTTCTTCCCGGATCCAGCGACGATGGCCGAAGAATGTGCCCGTTACGGGATCAAGCTGATGGTGTCGGTTTGGCCGCAAATCGATGAGCGCAGCGAAAATTACGCCGATATGCGGGAACGCGGCCTGCTGGTCCACACAAATCATGGTCTGCCTGTGCAGATGAAATTCCATGGGAATAACGAATTCTACGATGCGACAAATCCGGCCGCCCGCCACTATGTGTGGGATAAGGTGCAGAAAAACTATGGCGCGCACGGGATTCATCTCTTCTGGCTGGACGAAGCGGAACCAGAATTCAGCACCTACGACTTTACCAATTACACATATTACGCCGGCAGCGTGCTGAGCACAGGCAATCTGTATCCCCGGGAGTACGTCCGCGGCTTTTATGAGGATGAAATTGCGGCTAACGGTCATCCCGAAGTCAACCTGGTCCGCTGCGCCTGGGTCGGCAGCCAGCGGTACGGTGCCTTGGTGTGGTCCGGCGATATTCATTCCACCTTCCAAGATCTGCGCAATCAGATCAGCGCTGGCTTGCACATGGGGATTGCCGGCATTCCCTGGTGGACCACCGACATCGGCGGATTCCACGGCGGCCGGCCTGACAACCCGGCGTTCCGAGAATTGCTGGTGCGCTGGTTCCAGTTCGGCGCTTTCTCACCGGTGATGCGGATCCACGGTGCGCGGCAACCGATGACCAAGGTCTACAAGGCCGATGGCGAAGAAACGGAAGCAGCCGGTGCGCCTAATGAGGTATGGAGTTTTGGCCCCGAAGTGGAGAAAATCCTGACGAAGTTTATTCGGATTCGGGCATTGCTCAAACCGTATCTAGAGAAAGTGATGACCGCGGCCCATGAAACGGGCGCACCGGTGATGCGGCCGCTCTTTTATGAGTTTCCTAACGATCAGGCAGCGTGGCCCGTAAACGATCAGTTTTTACTTGGCGCAGATATCTTAGTCGCGCCGATCGTCCATGCTGGCGACCGCCAACGCGAGGTTTATCTGCCGGCTGGTGCGGAATGGACCGACGCGCGGACCGGCCAGCATTATGCTGGTGGTCAGCGGTGGCAGCGGCTGCACCGCTGGATAGTCTGCCAGTGTTCTTGCGGGATGGCCGACAGACGGAACTGCAGGGGCGCCTGTAGTGATCATGGTTCGCATTTTCCACTCTTGACACCGCCCCCTTTTCGCCCTATAGTCAATACCAATAAAGCAAATACGAAAAACTGCTGTGAGAAGATGAGTAGAAGCACGCGGTGTTCTCAGAGAGCCGGTGGGTGGTGCGAACCGGTAATGCCAACGCGTCGAACATGGTCTTTGAGCGATTCCGGTGCCAAGCTCATATGCGAGGCGGCGGTGGGTGCGCCCATTATTGCGTCGGAGTATCGTCCTGATCGTACTAAGGTTACGGTTTGGACTGCACTCGTGAGGCTGGAGGTGTGAACCGTCAGCGAAGATAGGTGGTACCGCGTTTGCCCACAGCAAGACGTCCTTGAAAATATTTTTTCAAGGACGTCTTTTTTGTCCAGAGAGCGCAGGCCCGCGCTTCTGTCGGCCGGAGCTCATTTGCCTACATAAACGAAGGAGCGATCATTCATGACCAATAGCACACTAACGAAAACCGTTTATCCGTACCGTTACGACCAAGTCGGCAGCCTGTTGCGGCCCGCCCGGTTGCACCAAGCCCGAGCAGACTTCGCCGCCGGCAGGATTGACCAAGCCGCCTTGACCCAAGTCGAAGATGACGAAATCAAGCGCATCGTCGATAAGCAAGTGGCCCTGGGCTACAAAGATGTCACCGATGGCGAATTCCGCCGCTCTTGGTGGCACTTGGATTTCTACGCCGGATTGAAAGGTACAGAGTTCTTCACCCCAAAGGAAGGCTGGGCCTTCTCCGGCGGCGAGTCCCGACCGGGCGGCGTGAACGTCACCGGTCCCGTCGCCTACAACCCGGAGCACCCGTTCTTCCGGGCTTTCCAATATCTGCAAAGCATTGTACCCGCTGGCGTGGCGGCTAAGCAAACTATTCCGAGTCCGTCCGTTTTCTTCCCCAGTGAACCGGCCCACATCCTCAATCATTATTATGAGAATGTTCAGGATTTCTACGATGCCTTGATTCCCACGTACCAAGAAACCATCCAGCATTTCTATGACCTCGGCTGCCGCTACCTGCAATTAGACGACACGGCTTGGGGGATGTGGGCCGCCTTCGCACACAATGCCCATGAAAAGGTCCTGCAGCCAGAATGGGCCGCCCAAGCCAAGGAAGCCGTGCGGGTAATCAACGCAATTATCGCCGCCAAGCCCAAAGACTTGACCATCACGATGCACATCTGCCGGGGCAACTACAAGTCCCAATGGGCCGGCGCCGGCGCATACGATCCAGTAGCTGATTACTTAGCTGCACTGAACATTGACGGTTTCTTCTTGGAATATGACGATGAGCGCTCCGGAGGCTTTGAGCCACTAGCTAAGATCAGCGCCAACGGCCAGCATCAGCGGATCGTCTTGGGCCTGGTCACCAGCAAACGGTCGGAATTGGAAGATGAAGACGGGTTGAAGGCCCGGATCAAGCACGCCAGCGAGTTTGTCCCCTTGGCGGACCTGTGTCTATCCACGCAGTGCGGTTTTGCTTCCACTGAGGAAGGCAACAACCTGACGGAAGCCGACCAGTGGAAGAAACTGGCTCTGGTGGCCAAAACCGCCAAGGATGTTTGGCCTGACGCTCAGTAATAAATAATAGAAAGGACCTGTGCAGCATGGCAATCGAATTAACCCCGGAAAACAAAGCGTTTATTAAAACCCACCTGGTGGATCGGCACCACACCAATACTTTGAAGTGGGATGCCTTAGACGACCGGTTCGGCAACCCGGACCTCTTACCGCTGTGGGTGGCGGACATGGAATTCAAAACGGCCCAGCCAGTCCGGGACGCCCTGGTCAAGCGGGTGGAAGAGGGCGTGTTCGGCTATTCCTACATTCCGGACAGTTATAAAGCCGCCTTCATCGACTGGCAGCGGGACCGCCACGGGATTACCGTCAAGCCGGAATGGCTGCGGTTCGACACCGGCGTTGTCAACTCCTTATACGGCCTGGTCAACTGGCTCACCGAACCCGGCGACCCGGTGCTGATTTTTCAACCGGTGTACTATCCCTTTGCTAATGCTGTCACCGACACCCACCGCAAACTGATTTCCTGTAATTTACTGGATACACCCCAGGGGTGGCAGGTGGATTACGAAGCCTTGCACAAGATCATCACGGAAGACAAGCCCAAACTGGTCATCTGGTGCTCACCCCACAATCCGGTGGGCCGAATCTGGAAACCTGAAGAACTGGAAACCATTTTGACGCCATTGGTGGCCAACGGCATCCCAGTAATTTCAGACGAGATCCACGAGGATTTCGAAATCGGCGAGCAGCCTTTCACCTCGGTTCTGGATGTCGCCGACGGCCGCTTTCGGGACGGTGTCATTGTGGTCAATGCCCCGAGCAAGACATTCAATCTGGCAACTTTGCTCCACTCCCATGTGATCATTCCCAACGCGGCCTGGCGCAAAGACTACGACAGTTTCATTAAATCCATCCACCAGACGGAACCCAGCCTGCTGGGCGTGGTGGCCGGCGAAGCCGCCTACCGTTATGGTGCAGCCTGGCTGGATCAAATTCTGCAGATCATTCGCTATAATGACGGGCAAGTCCGCGAGATCTTGCGCCAAGCCCCCGGCGTGAAGCTGCATCCGCTGGAAGGCACCTACCTATTGTACGTTGATCTCGGCCAGTACATCCCCGCGGACAAGATCCGCGACTTTGTGCAGAATCACTGCCACTTGGCAGTGGATTACGGCGCCTGGTTCTCCCCGCAAACACCCACCTTTATTCGGTTGAACCTGGCCACCGACCCGGCCATCGTGGCCCGCGCCGCCAACCAGATCGTCACCGCCTTGCAAGAAACAGTACCGGCCCTGTAACGCAGTTGAGAAAGGATGATTACTTCATGACTAAAGATCAATTTGAAAAACCGCTGGATCCCGAATTTCCTTTACATGATGATTCGCTCACTGTCCAAGGGGCCCCCGCCCGGCACAACGAATACGGGGCGATCATGGCGCCAATTTTCCTAAGTACCACGTATCGGCTCGAAGATATCAACCAAGCCGGCCCATATGAATATATCCGTACTCAGAATCCCACCCGGCAAAAGGCGGAGGACGCCGTGGCCCGCTTGGATCATGCCGATCACGCTCTGGGTTTTGCCTCCGGCATGGCCGCCATCGCCACCGTCTTTGAACACTTCCATCCGGGGGACCACATCCTGTCTTCCGCCAATATCTACGGCGGCACGTACCGGTTCTTCCTCGACATTCTGGGGCCCCGTAAGGTCGATTATGACTTCATCACCGACTTGAGCACCCTCTCGGATGCCGACTTCAAACCGAATACCAAAGCCGTTTTCCTCGAGACCCCCGCCAACCCCACGCTGCGGGTCTACGACATCGCGAAGATCGCCGAGCTGGCCCACCGCCACGGCGCCCTGCTCATCGTTGATAACACCTTCATGACCGGCTACTTGCAGAAGCCGCTAGCCCTGGGCGCCGATGTGACGGTCTATTCCGCCACCAAGTTCTACGGCGGCCACGCCGATCTGAACGCCGGCTTCATTACGCTGAACGACACCGATTTGTACAACGAATTTTTCTTTTATCAAAATACCCTGGGGGCCACGCTCAGTCCCTTCGACAGTTATACCCTGCTCCGAGGTATTCGCACACTAGCGATTCGCTTGGACCGGCAGCAGGAGAACGTCAAGGCTGTGATTGGCGCATTAGAAAAGCATCCGGCCGTCAGCCAAGTCCTGTATCCCGGCTGGTATTCGCCAGATGAAGCCGCTATTCAAAAGAAGCAAGCCAAGGGCCTGGGCGCTGTGATCTCCTTTGCCGTCAAACCGGGTGTTGACCTGGGTGTCTTCTTCGAGAAACTGCAAATGATCGACCTGGCTGTCAGCCTAGGCGGCGTGGAATCCTTAGTCTGTCGACCCACCACGATGACCCACGCGCCCTATCCCAAAGACAAGCTGAAAGAAATCGGTGTACGCGACAATCTGGTGCGCTTCGCCGTCGGTATCGAGAATAAGGATGACATTATCTACGACCTCTCCCAAGCGCTGACCATCGCCCAGGAGAGCGATGAAGTGCTGGATAAGAAAGTGGATATCCAATAACCCTGACATCGAATGGGCCAAGCTGACACAGCCTGACCCATTTGTTATTTTTTAAGCAGTAATCGCGGGGCCGGCCCTTAAAGATTTTGTAAACAGATAGTAATGCAGTGCACGAACTTCACCATGTATACTAGAGGAGATGTATTAAGCATTTCTTAAAACACTTAGGAGGAATTCGCATGCACAGTTCAAGGAAGAAACGGGTCCTGCTGACCGCGTTTCTGACATTCTTCGTTGCTTTGTTCGGTTTCAATTCAATCGCCCAAGCAACGACATACGGTATGTTCGCTGACGTCGCCAGCTATCAACCAGATGACGTTCTTTTCTTCAAGAATCTTGCGACTAATCAAGTGGCCGGCGTTGTCGTGAAGATCACTGAAGGCAGCGGCAGCGGTGCCTATGTTAACCCGAAGGCTGCCAACCAAATTGCCTCTGCGCAAGCAGCAGGCCTGAAGGTCAGCCTATACCACTACGCCCGGTATAACGGGGCGAGTGCGGCGAAGGCCGAAGCTGATTTCTTTGCTGGCCAAGCCGCAAAATATGGTCTGGGTAAAGATACCGTTATGGTTGCCGATGTCGAGGACAATTCCTTGAGCAATCCTTACGGCGACACGGTCACGTTCCAACAGGAATTGGCTCGGCTAGGCTACAACAATCAAGTCACTTATTCCATGGCCTCTTGGTTCTGGGCCAACAAACTGCCCCGCAATTATCCCATTTGGGTCGCCAACTACGGTGTGGACAAGCCCGGTGTGGACAACGCTGCGGCGTGGCAATACACCAGCAACTACAATGGTCAAAGCGTCGATATGAGCTATGACTTCTCAGGCATCTTCACTACCGGCAGCAATACCGGCACGACGGCCCCGAGCACTGGCGATACCGCCACAATCAACTACATTCCCGGCTATGGTATCGCGCTGTGGAACGGTTATGGTGCCAACCGGACTTATGCCGGCCGAACATTATTGACCGGTTCAAAGTGGAAGGTACTTGCCCAGACTTATGCCGACGGTGAATACTGGTACAACTTGGGCGGCAACCAATGGATCCAAGGCAAGTACACGTATGCGCCAACCGGCATGGACGGCGTGACCACGATCAACTCCAACGGGTCATCTAACTCCAAGGCCATCACCATTAAGTATGTCCCGGGCTACGGAATCGCCTTATGGAACGGCTACGGTGCCAGCCGCAAGTACGCTGGCCGGACATTAGCCAACGCCTCCAGCTGGGCTGTCTACGGTGAGAAATACGTGGATGGTGAATATTGGTACAATCTTGGCGGTGACCAATGGGTTGAAGGTCAGTACACTGACAGCCCTAACGGCTTACCTGCTTTCCAATAAAGAGTGTTGATTTGAAGCGACCGCGTGACGGCCGCTTTTTTATTGGTTGAACCAATTTTTGAAAATAAATGGAATATAAGAAACCGGGCGACCAGGTGGGCGCAATCGGCCTAGGAGACTCCCAGAATGTCTGACAAAAAAGTTAAGGAATGGTAATGTAGACCAGCCGATTATCTGTTATCCTTGTGGGAGTACATAAACCTGAGCTGGGCACTCGACAGGCGTCAAGTTGCCAACTCTATGAGGAGGAATTCGATTGCACCATTCACGCAAGATCGTTCAGAAGCTGGGTATTGCCCTGTTACTCGGAATTGGGGTCGGTACCGCCACCTTCGTTTCGAACGCTGACGCCGCGATCGTTGGCCAATTTGCCGACGTCGCCAGCTATCAGCCAGATGACGTTGTTTTCTTTAAGTCTTTATCTACCAATAAAATCGCCGGGGTGGTCATTAAATTGACCGAAGGCAGCGCTGACGGCGCCGCCTACGTCAATCCTAAGGCTGGGGCTCAAATCAAAGCGGCCCAAGCAGCCGGTTTAAAAGTCAGCTTATATCATTATGCCCAGTATAGCGGCGCACAGGATGCAAAGAATGAAGCTGACTTCTTTGCGGACACCGCTGCCAAATATAATTTAGGCACAGATACCGTTGTGGTGGCTGATGTGGAAGATTCTTCACTACCCGATCCCTACAATGACACCGTCTCCTTCCAGAGCCAGCTTGCCGCCCGCGGTTTCAATAATCAAGTCACCTACTCCATGGCCTCCTGGTTCTGGGCCAACAAAGTTCCCCGCAATTATCCGATTTGGGTAGCAAATTATGGCGTCAATATGCCTGGTGTGGACAATGCGACGGCCTGGCAGTACACCAATAATTACAATGGCCAGCACGTGGACATGAGTTATGATTTCGGCGGCCTCTTTACTGGGACTAGTTCGAGCAGCACCGGTGGCACCAATATTGATACTGGCACGCCGACCACCCCGACGGTGACTCAAAACGCGGTGGCTCAGATCAAATATGTACCCGGCTACGGCATTGCGCTCTGGAATGGGTATGCCAGCAGCCGTTCCTATGCGGGCCGCACATTGAAGCACGCTAGCCGCTGGAAGGTCCTCAAGCAAACGCAGGTTGACGGCCATTACTGGTACAACCTAGGCGGCAACCAATGGATCGAAGCACAATATACAGACCATCCTAATGGTTTCAGCTCGCTTTCGTAGTACAATATATCAAGTAAGGAGGTCACACCCATGCTTAAGAAGAAGATCGCGTTACCGTTACTTAGCGCCGCACTCTTGCTCACGTTAGGCGCGTGCAGCGCAGGTAACAACCAGAGTGCTGCTTCCAGCAGTACATCGAAGACTGAAACAGTTAAGAAAGACAGCGGCTCAAAGAAGAGCAGCAGCGAGTCCGAAAGCTCGTCCACGACCAGCAGTTCATCCTCGGATAGCACCAGCAGCAGTTCATCTGCTAGCAGTTCAAGTACTGCCAGCAGCTCAAGCAGTACAACGGCACAGATTACCAGCTCCGACGCGGCTATCAATGCATTGAAGCCCACCGCCGCTGCTAAGTTTGCTGCGGACGCGCCGCTCGTTTATGCATTCGATCAACAAGTCAATGTGAACGGCAAGTCTGGTTACCAGATTGAAGTCGGCAAGAACAACGGCCGCAGCACGGTTGCCTTGTACAACGTGTTCACCGACGGCACGATTCAGCTCGTTAAGGTTTACTAATCGCGTATTTGATTCAGCGACGATCCCGTACCGGGGTCGTTTTTTTGTGTCTCCATTTATAAATGGCTCACGTTGGCTACTCATAGATGCTTTCGTGTCAACGTTCAATAATGTCTCTGTACGTCAAATTGTCAAACGCTTGACAATTATTCTGAAGCCGGTTACACTTCTAAATGAAAAGGCTTAACGGAACGATCAAAGGGAGGATCACCATTATGAAGCATGACGAAGTTGCCAAACGTGTGCTAGCGGACATTGGCAAAGACAACATCCAAGCCGCTGCACACTGTGCCACGCGGTTGCGGTTGGTACTGAAAGACGATAAGAAAATCAACCAGACAGCGTTGGACAATGACCCGGATGTAAAAGGTACATTCGAAACCAACGGCCAGTACCAGATCATCATCGGACCGGGAGATGTCGACAAGGTTTACGACCACCTCATCCAACTGACTGGTTTAAAAGAAGCGACGACAGATGATTTGAAGAAAGTCGCTGCATCAGCCGGCAAACAAAATCCAATTTTGAATTTATTCAAGCTGCTTTCTGATATTTTTATTCCGATTATCCCAGCCTTGGTTGCTGGCGGGTTGCTGATGGCGCTGAATAACGTCCTCACTGCGCCGAATCTGTTCGGCGCCCAATCGGTCGTACAAATGGTGCCTGGTATCAAAGGCTTCGCTGACATGGTCAATGCCATGGCTTCTGCACCGTTTGCTTTCTTACCAATCCTAATTGGCTACTCCGCCACGAAACGCTTCGGCGGTAATCCTTACTTAGGTGCCACGATGGGCATGATTATGGTCCTGCCGTCACTGGTCAGCGGCTACAGCGTTGCCGCTGTGCAAGCGGCAGGCAAGATGCCCTATTGGGACGTTTTCGGAATGCACATTGCTCAGGCCGGTTACCAAGGCCAAGTACTGCCAATCCTCGGTGTTGCCTTTATTCTGGCTACTTTGGAGAAATTCTTCCATAAGCACCTCAAGGGTGCAGTCGACTTTACCTTCACACCGATGCTGGCAATCATTATCACTGGCTTTCTGACCTTCACCATCGTTGGCCCTGTTCTGCGGACTGTCAGTGATGGTTTAACTAGCGGACTGGTTTGGCTTTATAGCACGACCGGTTGGATTGGCATGGGTATTTTCGGTCTGTTCTACTCCGCTATCGTCATCACCGGTTTACACCAGACTTTCCCCGCAATCGAAACACAGTTATTGGCACAAAAAGCCACGACTGGCGGCTCCTTCATCTTCCCAGTCGCTTCTATGGCAAATATTGCTCAAGGTGGCGCGGCTGCGGCAATCTTCTTTGCAACCAAAGATAGTAAGCAAAAGGCGCTGGCTTCTGCATCCAGTGTTTCCGCCATGTTGGGGATCACCGAGCCAGCAATTTTCGGGGTTAACTTGAAATTGAAGTTTCCGTTCATCTGTGCGGCCATTGCTTCTGGCATTGCTAGTGCAATGCTTGGGATGTTCCATGTCCTATCTGTTTCTATGGGACCGGCTGGTTTGATTGGTTTTGTTTCCATTGCTACCCAATCAATTCCTTTATTCCTGCTTTGTGCGGTTGTTTCTTTGGTTATTTCTTTCTCCACCACCTTCGTTTATGCCAAGCGTGTCCTAAAGGCACCGGCACAACAACCTGAAACATCCGACGTGACCGGTGAACCCGTTGCACCGACTGTCAGCGACGAAGTCATCGTTGCGCCTGTCACCGGCAAAGTCGAAGACATTAGCAAAGTCAACGACCAAGTCTTCGCTACCGGCATCATGGGCAAAGGCATCGCAATCGTCCCCGACTCTGATCAAGTTGTTTCTCCAGCGACTGGTATCGTCACCGTGGCTTATCCGACGAAGCACGCTTACGGCATCAAGTCCAATGACGGTGCTGAGATTCTGGTTCACTTGGGCATCGACACCGTGAACTTAAAGGGCGAACACTTCGCGAGCACCGTCCAACAGGGCGATCAAGTCACCGCTGGCGCTGAACTCGGTACATTCGACCGCACTGCGCTGAAACAAGCCGGTTACGATGACACAGTCATGGTCGTCATCACCAATACCGGCAACTACGCTGACGTCCAGCCGATCTCGCAGGATACTGTCCAGGCCGATCAGCAGCTCATTGCTCTGACCGCGCCGTCCGCCAACGCGCCCGTTGCTGCCAACATTTAATTCGAAAGGAGTGCTCATATGATTGACGAATGGACCACTGAATTACGCTATCGGCCCTATAGAGACTGGCCGGCCAAATACTTGGTTAATCTCCGCAACCAGGTACAGGCGTCGCCTTGGCGTCTGCACTACCACATCCAGCCAACCACCGGCCTCCTCAACGATCCCAACGGCTTCAGCTTCTTCAACGGCCGCTGGCAGCTCTTCTATCAAGCCTATCCTTTTGGTCCAGTACACGGTCTGAAATCATGGGTCCGGATGAGCAGCACCGACCTCATCCATTGGCACAACGACGGCGAAGCCCTCATTCCAGACACGCCCTACGATGCCCAGGGGGCCTTCTCCGGGTCTGCTTTACCGATGGACGATAAGCTCTTCCTGATGTACACCGGCAACGTCCGCGACCACGAATGGCACCGCCATTCGTATCAAGTCGGCGCTTGGCTGGATACAGCGGGCAAGGTCACCAAATTGCCTGAGCCGTTGATCAGCACCCCGCCGACTGGATTCACCAATGAGTTCCGCGACCCGCAGATCACTCGGACAACCGAAGGCGGCTATCGTGTTCTGATCGGCGGCCAATCTGATCAAAAACAGGGTTTTCCATTGATCTATGAAGGCCCAAGTATTGATACGCTGCGCTTCAAGGGTATCCTCCATACCGGCCGGGATGCCGGTTACGGCTTCATGGTGGAATGTCCCAACTTAGTAAGTGTTGACGGTCACCAAGCGTTCATCTTCTGTCCCCAAGGTCTCAACCAGGGAATCGCTGCCTATCAAAATATCTTCCCGAACATGGTCATCACCGCGGACGATGTGAACTGGGACACCCGGACGCTGATCAATCCAACCACGCCCGTCAATCTCGATGAAGGTTTCGACGTCTATGCCTCCCAGGCATTTGTCGCACCAGACGGCCGCACGCTGCTGAACAGCTGGATTGGTCTGCCGGGCGCGGACGCACCGGACACCAAAGACGGCTGGGCTAACTGTCTGAGTCTCGTTAAGGAGCTTCACTACCGCGACGGCCAACTCTATCAATATCCCGTGGCCGAAACCAAGAGCCTGCGCGGCGAAGCCCGGCCGCTGACGATTGCCGGCAATGATGAGACCTTCATCGGCACCGGCGACCACTATGAGCTGGCCTTGCATTCAGATAGCCAAGTGCCGGTGACGCTGACCATTGCTGGCGTGAAGGTCACCATTGACCAGACCAGCGGTACCGTCATCGTTGACCGCAGTCATGCCGGTGTCCCGTTTGCTGAGAAATACGGCACGACTCGCCGCTTCTCTCTCCCCGCCGGTCAGCCTGTCCTGCTGAACGCATTCGTCGATACCTCCGTGATGGAGTTATACTTTAACCACGGTCAGAAAGTCTGCACGGTCCGGTTCTTCCCGAAGACTCCGGCAGACCTGCTGCGAATCGAAACATCAGCGCCCAACGCGGTGCACGCGACGCTGTATCCGCTGACGGCACTGAATATCAACAACAACTAGGAGTGGGATTATGGCAACGCTGAACGATGTGGCCAAGGTGGCAGGAGTTTCTCCCACCACCGTGTCCCGCGTGATCAATAACTATGGTGCGTTAAGCGAGAAAACAAAGACCAAGGTCTTCGCCGCCATGCGCGAGCTCAACTATGCGCCAAACAACCTGGCCCGCTCGCTTTCCGGTAAGAAAACCCAGCTTGTCGGCCTGATTTTTCCTTCCGTGAGCAACCCCTTCTTCGGCGAACTGGTGGCAACGCTAGAGAACTCTCTCTTCGCCGCCGGCTACAAGACGATCCTCTGTAATTCGGCCAACAACGCCGACAAGGAACGGGCTTACCTGCGCATGCTGGCCGCCAACCAAGTCGACGGCATCATCACCAGCACCCACAACTTAGGGATTACTGAGTATCAGAAAATTGCGCTGCCCATCGTCGCCTTCGACCGGAATCTGGCGCCAACGATCCCCATCGTCATCAGCGATAACTATCAGGGCGGCCGTATCGCCAGCGAAGCACTGATTGCCCAGGGCTGCCGCCACATCGTCATGCTGGTCAGCTCTGCCGGTACCAGCGAACCGACCAATGCCCGGCAGCAGGCCTACGCCGATGTTATGGCCCAACACGGTTTAACACCCACAGTCACACCGCTAGGTTTCAACACCGTCGCCAGTGTGAAACGGATAACGATTCGCACTATGCTGCAGAATCAACCCATTGACGGCATCTTCTGCAGCGACGACCTCACCGCGCTGCTGGTCCTGGAAGAAGCGGCTAAACTCGGTATTGACGTGCCCACTCAGTTGAAAGTAATCGGTTATGATGGCACACAGTTCATGCGGGACTACCATCCAGAGCTGGCCACCATTCAACAGCCCTTCACCGGCCTCGGCCAGTTGCTCATTGCTACTTTGACAGCCTGCATCAACGACCAACCGCCTAAGCACCTTGCTCCCTTGCCGGTACAACTCCGCCCCGGCGAAACACTGAACGCTGATTGGGCATAAGAATAGCGCATTGCTTGAGAACTTTCCCGAGCAATGCGCTATTTGTCTGCACTTTACTTCTTTTCGAGCCGATGTTTAATATTGTAAACGGTCTGTCGAGCAACACCAGTGCGGTGCATGATCTCACTCACACCGACCCGCGGCGTCGCTTGCAGCAGCGAAACAATCTGATGGTAAATCTCCCGCTTCTTCGGATCCGGCGCGGTATCCGAATACTCCAGCTGCTTACCGCGATAGCGTCCCGCCGCCTGAGCAGAAATGATGCCCTTACGTTGCTGTTCGCGCCGCCGCTTGCGTTCCATCTTTTGCGCATAGCGCAGTGACTCTAACACCGTCGCCGTGAGAATACGCTGCATCTTCAACGTTGTGTTCTGTTGAAATGTCCTAAGATCCAAGACATCCAACACAGCATTCTTTTGATAAATTTGATCAATAAGTTCAATAAGCTGAGTATTGCTTGCGCTTAATGCTGCCAGCGACGGAATGACCACTACATCATCTGCCTGCAAACTGTCCAGCATCTCGTGTAATTGATTGCCAATCGTACCAGGGACAGCGGTCTCTTCTAAAAAGAGCCTATCAACACCGGTTGCTGTCAGTGTCACAATCTGCTGTCGAAAATCACAATCAGCAGGATCCCCTTGAGTAAAGCCAATCCGCATGCAAAAATCCTCATTTCCTGTGTCTATTAGATGCCCGTCATTATTATACATTATTTTATAGAAAAAGGCGAATATAATGATTTGGTATCACTGTGCAATATCAACTTCGCCGGATTCGTCTAATTAGGATGTATCTAACAAAGATTTATAAGTTGGTAGATGATTGAAAACATGTGTTACTGAATATCTACTCTATGGTAATAATGGTGCCATGTCAAGGAATTAAACTGCCGGATTTAAAATTGAAGTGCAACACCGATTGAGTTAGACCAATCGACCGGGTTGATTTAACAAAATAGGCCATGAAGACCTATCCTTGAAGCGACTAAACTACCAAGAAAGGTGACCTTCATGACCCACAATCAGTCTAACAGTCTCGGCTCGTACACTCAACTCACAGAGGGCGAGCGCGGAATAATTGATGCGCTTTGGCACTCCCATGAATATTCCATTCGCGATATTGCACACATCATCCATCATTCCCCTAGTACGGTAAGCCGTGAGCTTAAGCGCGGCCGAGTCCAGCAAC